>CACGAU010000001.1 GCA_902571135.1 uncultured Pelagibacteraceae bacterium
GCTTATTATTTAAATACCGTCAGATTGATTGATAATATCTAATTTTATAAAAAATAAGCTCCTACACCTAAAAAAGAAACAAAACCAATAACATCTGTAATTGTTGTAACAAAAACACTTGAGGCAATCGCTGGGTCTATATCCATTTTTTTTAAGGTAAAGGGAACTAATATACCAAACAATCCAGCTATGATCATTGTTAATACCATTGATATAGCTATGATCAATGAAAGGATACTATCTTGAAACCATATCTGAACAATAAAAGCACTTATTGCTGCAAATATTATTCCATTTAGAATGCCAATAGAAAATTCTTTAAATACATTTGATGAAAAGTTATTTTGAGTTAAATCATTTGTGGCTATAGTTCTTACGGTAACTGCAAGTGTTTGCATACCAGCATTTCCACCCATTGAAGCTACGATAGGCATTAAGAAAGCTAATACTACCATTTGTTCAATAGTTGCTCCAAATAAACTAATGCACCATGTTGCTAGAAAGGCAGTAAATAAATTAAGTAAAAGCCAATTGAATCTTCTCTTTGTTTTTTTTACAATTCCATCAGTAATTTCTTCATCTCCTACACCTGCTAATCTTAAAGCATCTTCTTCAGCTTCCTCTTTCAGGACTGTTAAAACGTCATCATTCATAATCATACCAACTAATTTATTATTTTTGTCCACAACAGCTGCTGAATTCAAATTGTAATTTTCAAATAAGTTAGCAACTTCCTCTTTATCCATTTCAACAGGAATTAATAATTGAGATTCTGACATAATTGTTGCCATTTTGGTATCTCGAGGTGTTGTCAAAACTCTAGATGAAGGAACAGTGCCTATTGGTTTAAAATCCTCATTAACAATAAAAATTTCTAAAAACTCTTCTGGTAAATCTTTATTTTCTCTTAAATAGTCAATTGTTTGACCTACAGACCAATTACTTGGTATTGCAGTAAATTCACGCTGCATAAGTCTAGCAGCTGTATCTTCTGGATAGCTTAAGCTTTCTAATAAAGCAAATCTATCTTTTGGAGGCAAAGAACTTAGAATTGCATTTTTATCTTCTTCGGGAACATTTTCTAATATAGATATAGCATCGTCAGACTCTAAACCTTTTAAAATACTTACTATAGACTCTGAAGATAAATAAGTAATAATTTCTGATTGAATAGACTCATTTAATTCAACAAAAACCTCTGGATCAATATTGAAATTATTTAGTTTAATTAAACTTTCTCTATCACCTTCGCTAAGGTGTTCGATAATATCTGCAGCATCAGCAGGGTGCATTTCATTAAATGAATTAGTAATGAATTGGGCGTCATTGTTAGCTATTTTACTAGTAACAACTCTTATATATTCTTTATTAAATTCAAAGTTTACTTTTTTATCTTTAGTTTTTTTAGTTAAAGACATAAATCTTCCTATAATTTAGATTTGCACTATTAATACATAATAAAGATAATACAAATTATAAATGAATATAGAGATCAAAAAGTCAATAAAACCAGTAAATTATTTTGATGCTATTAATATACTAGAGTCAAGATTAAAGAATTTATATGAAAATAATGAGCAAGAATTAATTTGGACTTTGGAGCATAATGAAGTTTTTACTGCAGGCACTTCCTATAAACAGAATGAGATTATTGATAAATCCATTAAAATATTGGAAACAAATAGAGGTGGTAAAATTACTTACCATGGGCCAGGTCAATTAATTTGTTATTTTGTTTTAGATTTAAGGAAGAAAAAAGATATCAGAAAATTTATAACAATTATCGAAAAAACTATAATTCAAACTTTAAAATTTTATAAAATAGAAACTTTTCCAGATAAAGATAACATCGGTATATGGCACAAATATAATAATGAAGTCAAAAAAATTGCTGCAATAGGTATCAGAGTTAGTAAATGGATTGCCTATCATGGTTTTGCAATAAATATAAATAATGATCTAGAAAATTATAAAAAAATTATTCCTTGTGGAATTTCAGATAAAGGAGTAACTAATTTAAAAAATATTTTGGATCAGGATTACTCAAATCTAAGTGATATATTAATTAAAAATTTTATTTCAAATTTGAAAATCTAAGTCTTTTTGATTTTAGAAGTTTTTTAAAATAATCAGGTAACAATGCTGAATAAGTATGTTTGATATCATTAATTTTAAATTTAATTTGATAAGAATGTAACATTAAATTTTTATTAATTCCTTTATTAGAATTTGATAGTTTGTACTTAGTATCTCCAAATATAGGATTTCCAATTGCATATAACTGTTTTCTTAATTGATGTTTTCGTCCAGTAATGGGTTTTAATTCTAATAAACTTGCTTCAGAATTTTGATCAATAACTTTAAAAATTGTTTTTGCCTGTTCACTAATTTTTTTATTACCATCGTACCTAATTAAATCATCATCCCATACACCAGATTTTTTATTAATTTCGCCTTGACATATAGCTAAATAAGTTTTGTGAACTTTTCTTAGCCTGAATAAAGAAGTAAGTAATTGAGCGCTCTCTCTATTTTTGGCCATAATAAAAACTCCAGAAGTATCTTTATCTAATCTATGAACAGAATAAGGTTTTGTTCCTTCAAAAATTTCACTTTTAGCAAAAATGTCAACTAGATTTTTTTTTGATTTAGTTCCACCTTGAACTGATATGCCTGAAGCTTTGTTTAAAACAACAAAATTGTCATTGTTGTCAATAATTTGATCTTCATTTGATTTTATAATTTCCTTTGAAGGTAAAAACGTAATTTTTTTTTGCTGAATTGCTTCTTTATATTCAATGTTAAATATATTTATTTCATCTTTTGTTTTGACTTTAAAAGAGCTTTTAACTTTCTTTCTATTTAGTTTTATTTTTCCTGTTCTTAAATATTTTTCAACAAGTCCTTGTGGAATTTTTCCAATTTTTAATCTTAACCACCTGTCCAAACGCATATCGTTACACGTTGAATCAACGATGTAAGATTTTTTCATGATTTAAGATTTAAGCTGTAGCTTGTTTTTTCTCTTCCGTTTTTGGAGATTCTTTAGTTGTATCTTTTTTGGGTTTATCAACTCTCTTTGCTTCAAAATCTCTATCAACAAATTCAATTATTGCCATTGGAGCATTGTCTCCATATCTAAATCCAGCTTTAATTATTCTTGTGTAACCACCTTTTCTATTCTGATACCTTTTAGAAAGTGTTTTTTTAACTTTATTTGCTGATTTAATATCTTGTAGTTTAGAAACCAACATTTTGGTTGTCTGTAAAGTTTCTTTTTTCCCTAATGTTATTATTTTATCTGCTTGAGGTTTTAAAAATTTAGCTTTTGGCAAAGTTGTTTTAATCTGCTCATACTTAATCAAAGAATTAAGCATATTCTTAAGTAAAGCTTTTCTATGCTCTGATGTTCTATTTAACTTCTTATTTGCCAAACCATGTCTCATTAAATTGCTTCCTCCAATTTCTTAGACATTTCTGCAATATTGTCAGGTGGCCAGTTAGGTATTTCCATTCCTAAATATAAAGACATACCAGTTAAAACTTCTTTAATTTCATTTAATGATTTTCTTCCAAAATTAGGTGTTCTTAACATTTCACCTTCAGATTTTTGAACTAGATCGCCGATATAAATTATATTATCATTTTTTAAGCAGTTCATTGATCTTACTGATAACTCTAGTTCATCAACTTTT
The DNA here is from genome assembly GCA_902571135.1 of uncultured Pelagibacteraceae bacterium. Lineage (GTDB taxonomy): Bacteria > Pseudomonadota > Alphaproteobacteria > Pelagibacterales > Pelagibacteraceae > Pelagibacter. The sequence continues at coordinate 3,696 of CACGAU010000001.1, forward strand.
CTCAGTAAATTTTTGTTAAACTCAGGTTCTGTAGAAACCTCTTTTACAGGGGCTTCAACTGGCTCATCAAAGTTTACAAACATTTTAAGCTGATCTTGGAAAATTCTAGCTGAATAGGCTACAGCATCTTCAGCAGAAATTGATCCATTAGTTTCAACTTCCATAATTAATTTATCATAATCTAATGCTTTACCTTCTCTAGCAGTGCTTACTGAATACGAAACTTTTTTAACTGGACTATAAAGTGAATCTATAGCAATTAGTCCTAATGGTGGCTCTTCAGGTTTATTTAGCTCTGCAGGAACATATCCTTTACCTGTATTAACATTCATCTCCATATGAAAAGTAGTATTTTCATCTAGATTACAAATAACTAAATCAGGATTTAAAATCTCAACATCTGCAACAGGAGATATATCTGAAGCTTTAATTTCTCCAGGTCCTTTTGCGTCTAAAATTAATTTTTTTGTACCTTCAGAATTACTTTTCAGTGCTAAAGATTTTACGTTTAAAACTATATCAGTTACGTCTTCTCTAACACCTTTTATTGAAGTGAATTCATGTAAAACACCATCAATTTGAATTGATGTTACAGCAGCTCCTCTTATAGATGATAACAAAATCCTTCTTAAAGAATTTCCTAAAGTTAATCCATATCCTTTTTCTAAAGGCTCAGCTACAATTTTTGCATGAGTTAAGTCATCACTTATTTGAACATCTAATTTAGATGGCTTAATTAATGACTTCCAATTTTTTACATTAACATTTTCGACTTCCATTAAACTCTCCTTTTCTTTGGTGGTCTAGTTCCATTATGAGGCATAGGCGTAGTGTCTTTGATTGACAAAATCTTAAATCCTCTAGCTTGCAATGCTCTTAAGGCTGTTTCTCTTCCTGATCCTGGTCCTTTGACTTCAACGGACAAAGTTTTCATTCCGTACTCAATAGCTTTCGAAGCTGCAGAGTCAGCTGCTATCTGAGCAGCGTAAGGAGTTGATTTTCTTGATCCCTTAAATCCTTTTTGTCCAGCAGATGCCCACGAAATTACATTTCCATTTGTATCAGCAATAGAGATGATGGTATTATTAAATGTTGATTGCACATAAGCAATTCCATTTAAAATATTTTTCTTAACTTTCTTTTTTTTTGAATAAGAACTTTTTACACTTTTCTTAGTAGATTTTTCTACTTTCTGATCTTTATTCTCAACCTTATCAGTCTTAGCCATAATTATTTTTTAGTTGGTGTTAATTTTTTTCCAGCAATAGCGATTGCTTTTCCTTTTCTTGTCCTAGCATTACATCTTGTTCTTTGTCCTCTAACAGGTAGTTTTTTTCTATGTCTTGTTCCTCTGTAACAAGCTAGATCAATTAATCTTTTAATACTTAATGAATAATCTCTCCTTAAATCACCTTCTACTTTAAAGTTTTGATCGATGTACTCTCTAATTTTTAAAATCTCTTCATCTGTTAATTCATTTACTCTTTTAGCTTTTGGAATTTCTAAAGATGAACAAATTTGCTGAGAGAATTTATCACCAATTCCATAAATATAAGTTAAACCTATATGTACAAGTTTATTCTGTGGAATGTTTATACCTGCGATACGAGCCATAATTTTTGTGATAAATTGTGCCTTTTATATAAGATGATTAATCAAAGTCAATGTCTTATACATTGATAAAAGCGTCTATTTTCCTTGTTATTTCTTCAATTTCTAAGCTTCCATCAATCTCTTTAAAATTTGGATTCTCGGAGTAGAAATTTAGAACAGGCCGGGTTGTTTCCATGTATTTCTCATATCTTGAAACTATCGTATTAGTATCATCGTCAGACCTATTCTCTATAATTTTTCTCTTCTCAAGCCTTTTAAGAATTGTTTCTTTGTCTACGTTTAGAAATAAAATGAAATCTATACTCTGATTTGAATTTTTTAGTAACACTTCTAAATTTTTAGCCTGACTTAATGATCGAGGATATCCGTCAAAGATTAATTTATTTTTTTTTTTAGGATCAAATATTAATTTTTCTATAAGTTTATTAACAATATCATCACTTATAAATTTTCCATTCTTCATGTCCTTGGTTATAGATTTACCAATGTCTGAATTTTTTTTGATTTCTTCTCTTAAAAGATCACCTGTAGAAATTTGAAAAGCATTTAATTTATTTATTAGATATTTAGACTGAGTACCTTTTCCAGCACCAGGAGGTCCAAATAAAATTATATTCACTTACTTACCAAATTTTGTTTTTTTAATCAGTTGTTCGTATTGTGAACTCATTAATCTTGTTTGTATTTGTGTTACGGTATCGATAGCTACCACAACTACAATTAATATAGATGCACCACCTAAATAAAAAGGTATTGGATAGTTTGCAATTAAAAATTCTGGCATCAAACAAACTAGAGTTAAATATAAAGCACCAATCGTAGTTAATTTTGTTGAAATATTTTCAATATATAACGCTGTACTTTCACCTGGTCTAATTCCTGGTACAAATCCTCCATACTTTCTAAGATTCTCAGCAGTTTCGGTTGGATTGAATGTTATAGAAGTATAAAAAAAAGTGAAAAATATTATTCCTGATGCATATAGCAACATATAAAGAGGTTGTCCTTGAGTAAAATAAGAGCTCAAGTTCAAAAATGTTTCATTGTTAGAAAATGAAAAATTAGAGAATGTTACTGGTAGCAATAGAAGTGCAGAAGCAAAAATTGCAGGAATTACTCCAGCCTGATTTATTTTTAAAGGTAAATGAGATGATTCCCCTCCATACATTTTATTTCCCATTTGTCTTTTAGGATAGTTAATTAAAATTTTTCTTAATGCTCTTTCCATAAAAACTACAAAAAGAATTGTAACTATCAATAGAATAAGTATAGCTATGATCATAAATGTTGAAACAGCGCCAGTTCTACCTAATTCAAAAGTTGTAACCAAAGCTCTTGGAATTTCTGCTACAATACCAGCAAAAATTATTAACGATATACCGTTACCAATACCTCTTTGGGTGATTTGTTCTCCCAACCACATTAAAAATATTGTTCCTGCAACAATGGTTGTAACAGTAGTTATTTTAAAAAAAGCTCCTGGGTTAATTACTAAGTCAGCCGAAGACTCTAGACCAACAGATAAACCATATCCTTGAACTGTTGCAAGTAATACTGTACCATATCTAGTGATTTGTGTGATTTTAGCTCTTCCAGTCTCACCTTGAGCTTTTAGATTTTTAAAATATTCGGTAACCCCAGTCAAAAGTTGAACTATAATAGCAGAAGAAATGTAAGGCATTATGCCTAAGGCAAATATTGCCATTCTACTAACTGCACCTCCTGCAAAAACATTAAACATTCCTAGCAATCCTTTTTGATTGCCTTCCATCATTATTTTTAATTGCTCAGGATCTATGCCTGGCAAAGGTACAAAAGTTCCAAATCTGTAAACGGCTAAAATTAAAATAGTAAATATAATTCTATTTCTTAAATCATTTGTTGATGATGATGCGCTCATATAAACAAATTATTTTTTTAATTGAATAGATCCACCAATTTTTTCTAGTTTTTCTATTGCTGATTTAGAGGCAAGGTCAGCTTCAATATTAATTTTATTTTTAACTTCCCCGGACCCTAAAATTTTTAATTTTTTTGAGTTTTTATTTATTAATTTTAGTTTTTTTAATAATTCTGAGTTTAATACCTCGTTTGGATTAATATTTTTTTTGTCTATGTAAGATTGAATTTTATCTAGATTTAAAATTGCAACACTATCTTTTGAAATTGGGTTAAAACCTCTTTTTGGAAGTCTTCTGTATAATGGCATTTGACCACCTTCAAAACTTTTAATAGCTACTCCTGATCTTGATTTTTGACCTTTTACACCTCTACCAGATGTTTTACCTTTTCCAGAACCAATTCCTCTTCCAACTCTTGTTTTAGATTTATTGATTTTTTCTCTATTATTTAAAGTAATCATTATCCTCTTTTTTCAATTATTTCAGAAATTTTTTTATTTCTAATTGCAGATATTTGTTTTGGTGAACTCTGTTTCATTAAAGCTTTCATTGTAGCTCTAATAACATTATGTGCATTAGAAGTTCCCATAGATTTTGCAACAATATCTTTCACTCCCAAAACTTCACAAACAGCTCTAACAGGTCCTCCTGCTATAATACCAGTTCCCTTAGAAGCTGCTCTTAAAACTATTCTACCTGAACCATCTTTTGCCTTAACATCATGATGTATCGTTCTGCCTTCTCTTAATGGTATATGGGTAAGTTTTCTTCTTGCCATTTCATTTGCTTTTTTAATAGCATCAGGCACTTGTTTAGCTTTTGCATGAGCTATACCAATTTTACCTGCTTGATTTCCAACAACTACAAGCGCTGAAAATCCAAATCTTCTTCCACCCTTAACAACTTTAGTAATTCTATTTATGTGGACTAATTTTTCTAATATATCGTCAGTTTTTTTATCTTTAAAATTTTCCATAATTAAAATTCCATTCCGTTTTCTCTCAGTGTTTCTGCAAAAACTTTAATTCTACCGTGATATTTGTAAGAACCTCTATCAAAGTAAATTTTAGTAATTTTTTTCTCTTGAGCTTTTTTAGCTAATTTTTGAGCAACCAATTTAGATAGTTCAATTTTATTAACTTTGTCTGCTGATCTAAGATCTTTCTCTACAGATGAGGCCGATAACAAGGTTACATTTTTTGTGTCATCAATTATTTGAGCTGAAATATTTTTTGATGATCTAGAAATACTTAATCTAAATCTATCTTTTGGTGCAACTTTTTTAACTTTATTGCTAACTCTAAATCTTTTTCTGATACTGGTGTTTAATTTCATTACTTTTTCTTACCCTCTTTTTTAAGAACATACTGTCCTTTTTCTCGAACACCTTTGCCTTTATAAGGTTCGATTTTTCTTAATGTTTTGATTTTAGATGCAACTTCACCGACTAGCTGCTTATCAGATCCTGTTATTTTTAATGTTGTTTGTTTCTCAACAGCAATTTTAATGCCTTCTGGTATATCAAAATTGATATCATGGCTATAACCCAACTGTAAATTTAACTGATTTCCTTTTAACGCTGCTCTATAACCAACACCAACTAATTCTAAAGTTTTTTCATAACCTGTGCTAGATCCAATAACAGCATTATTTATTAAACTTCTATTCATGCCCCAAAGTCTTTTTGAGTTTTGATCTACTTTTTTTGGTTTAATAGAAATTTCTTTTCCTTCAATGATGTCTAAATTAAACATATCTAAATCAACATTGATTGATTTTTTTCCAAGAGGTCCTTCTATATTTATAATGTTTCCAGCCAAAGCAACTTTTACTTTATCTGGGATCGATATGTTTATTTTACCTATTTTAGACATTAAAATACCTTACAAATTATTTCACCACCAACTTTTTGTTTTCTAGCATCTATATCAGTCATTACTCCTTTTGGAGTTGAAATGATAGCAATTCCTAAACCATTATTTATTTTTGGTAAGCTATCGGCAGATGAAAAAATTCTTCTCCCAGGTTTTGATACTCTTTCAAAAGCACTAATTACTGGATTACCTGAATGGTACTTAAGTTCTAATGATAGCATTGGTTTCTTTTCTTCAGAACTTACTTTAAAATCTTTAATAAAACCCTCATTTTTAAGTATATCTGCAATTTTTGTTTTAAAATTAGATGAAGGTAATTCTACTTTTTTATGACTCCTAGCTTGAGCGTTCTTCACTCTTGCAATCATATCTCCTATTGGGTCACTTAAACTCATAATATTCCTTTCTACCAGCTTGATTTAACTAAGCCAGGTATCTTTCCTTGTAATCCTAATTGTCTTAATGCAATTCTTGAAATCTTTAATTTTCTGTAAACACCATGAGGTCTACCAGTAATCTCGCATCTATTCATAACTCTTATTTTTGCTGAGTTTCTTGGTAATTTAGATAATTTTTGCTGCGCTTTAAATCTTTCCTCTAATGAAATTTTTTTATCCATTACAATTTTTTTTAATTCTTGTCTTTTTTTATAAAACCTATCTGAAAGCTTAATTCTTTTTTTATTTTTATTAACAGCGCTTAACTTTGCCATATTTAATTATCTCCTTTTTTAATAAATGGAAAATTCATTTTTTCTAGTAAAGCAAAACTATGTTCTTTATTGATTGCTTTAATTACTATTATTATATCTAAACCTCTAACTTTGTCTGCTCTATCAAAACTTACTTCTGGAAAAATTATATGCTCTTTAATACCAAATGTATAATTACCAAATTTATCAAAGCCTTTTGATGACAAACCTCTAAAATCTTTAATTCTAGGTAATGCAATATTCACTAATCTATCTAAGAATTCATACATTCTATTTTTTCTTAAAGTTACTTTTAAACCAGCGTTTGATCCTTTTCTTGTTTTGAAGTTCGCAACTGATTTTTTAAATTTTGTTGTTACTGGTTTTTGTCCTGAAATTTTAGCCATATCTTCTTCACATGATTTTAAAATCTTAGAATCTGAAGCATCTAAACCAAGACCCATATTTAAAATAACTTTCTCAATTCTTGGAGCCATATAAATATTCTTAAAACCAAACTGGTCTTTTAATGCAGGTTGAATTTCTTTATTAAATATTTCTTTTAATCTTGGTGTCATTATTTTTTAGCCTCTTTTTTCTTAGCCGCTTTTTCATCAATAAGTTTTAAGTTTGAAATATGTATAAAACTTTCTTTAGGAAAAATTCCTCCTTTTTTCTCTTTGGTTGTTTTAACGTGCTTTTTAACCATGTTTATTTCTTTAACCTTCGCTCTGTTATTAGCTCTATCAATTTCAATAATTTCACCTTCTTTTTTTTTATCTTTTCCAGTTAAAACTCTTACTTTCAAACCTTTTTTAATCATTATAGAACCTCCGGTGCCAATGAAATAATTTTCATTTGTCCTCTACTTCTTAATTCTCTTGTAACTGGACCAAAAATTCTTGTGCCCACAGGCTCCCCTTTGTCATCAACTAAGACAGCGGCATTATTATCAAATCTTACTTTAGAACCATCATTTCTATGAATTCCTTTTTTAACCCTTACAACTACAGCTTTATGGACAGATCCTTTTTTAACTTTTCCTTTAGGTATCGCCTCTTTAACTGCAATTACAATTGTATCACCAATACTAGCGTATCTTCTTTTTGATCCACCTAGAACTTTAATGCACTCAATTCTTTTTGCGCCAGTATTATCAGCTACTTGTAATTCTGTTTGAACACCAATCATTATTTTGTACTCTCCATAACTTGAAATTTTTTATTTTTAGAAAAGGGTTTGCTCTCAATAATTGAAACTTTGTCACCTGTTTTGAACTTATTATTTTCATCGTGAGCATTGTAGTTTTTTCTAACTTTTATTACTTTTTTTAGAACTGGGTGTGAGTATTTACGTTCTACCATAACAGTGACTGTTTTATTTGGTTTATCGCTTATAACTACACCTGTAAGTATTTTTTTAGGCATTTGCTTTTCCTTTTAAAATTGTTTTTAATCTTGCTATTGTTTTTCTAGTTTCCCCAATTTTAGCTGGGTTTGTTACTTGTGAATTCATTTTTTGAAACCTGAAATTAAAAAGATCTTTTTTAAGCTTATCAATATTCTTCACAATTTCGTCCTTTGATAATTTTTTAATTTCTTGTTTTTTCATTATGCAAATCTCTTTATTGTTTTAGTTTTTATAGGTAATTTTGCTGATGCTTTGTATAATGCTTCTTTTGCAATTTGTTCAGAAACACCATCAACTTCAAATAGTATTCTTCCTGGTTTTACTCTGCATGCAAAGTATTCAGGTGAACCTTTTCCTTTACCCATTCTGACCTCAATTGGTTTTTTTGAAACTGGTATATTTGGAAATATTCTTGTCCAAACTCTTCCTTGTCTTTTCATATGTCTAGTTAAAGCAACTCTTGCAGCTTCAATCTGTTTTCCAGTAACTCTTTCAGGCTGTAACGCTTTTAATGCGTAAGCACCATAATTAATAGTGCTTGCTCTCGTAGCATTACCATGAATTCTACCTTTGTGCGCTTTTCTCCACTTTGTTCTTACTGGTTGAAGCATTATTGTTTGCCTTCCTTTGGTGTTACCTTGTTAGTCTCTTGACTAAATTCTCTAGCAAAAACTTCACCTTTATAAATCCAAACTTTAATTCCAATAATTCCATATGTCGTAAGAGCCTCTGCCTCTGCATAATCTATATCAGCTCTTAAAGTATGTGATGGAATACTCCCATCTCTTAACCACTCTGTTCTTGCTATTTCATTTCCGCCAAGTCTCCCACTAACTGAAACTTTAATTCCTTTGGCACCCAATCTAATACATGATTGCATTGCTCTTTTCATGGCTCTTCTATAAGAAATTCTTTTAACAAGCTGCTGAGCTATGTTTTCAGCTACTAAATAAGCATTAGTTTCAGGTTTTTTAACTTCTTTGATATTTAAATTAACTTCATTTGTTGTTAATTTTGAAAGATTGTTTTTAATTTTGTCTATATCACTTCCTTTTTTTCCAATAACAAATCCAGGTCTAGAAGTATAGATTGTAACATAACATTTATTAGATGTTCTTTCGATCATTACCTTGGATACACCAGAGTTAATTACATTTTTCTTTATATATTCCCTAATTTTAAAATCTTCGATTAGGTAATTTCCAAAATCTTTTTTCTTGGCATACCATACAGAGTCCCATCCTCTGTTGACACCTAATCTAAAACCTACAGGATTAACTTTTTGCCCCATGCTTCTCCATTTGTTTTGCTTCTGATAAAATTATTGTAACAGTTGACCAAGGTTTTAATATTGGTGCCGCTCTTCCTTTGGCTCTTGGTCTAAATCTTTTCATAACTATTTTTTTTCCACAATATGCTTCTTTAACTATTAATTTATCAATATCGTATTGAAAATTATTTTCAGCATTGGCTACTGCTGAACTAATAGTTTTTCTAACATCTCTAGTAACTCTCTTTTCTGAAAATTGTAAATCTCTAATTGCAACATCAACTTTTTTACCAACAATGCTTTTTAGTATTGGATTTAGTTTTCTAACACTTGATCTAATACCGTTGTTAACAGACTTTACTGTTTTGTCGTTAGTTTTATCAATTTTCTTTTTTTTACCCATAATTATTTTTTCTCTGCTGTTGCTGGTTTAGCTTTTTTGTCAGCTGGTGTATGACCAAAGAACGTTCTAGTTGGTGCAAACTCACCTAGTTTATGTCCAACCATATCCTCTGAAACAGTTATTGGTATAAATTTTTTGCCATTATAAATTTGGAAACTGACACCTACAAAATCTGGTAAAATTGTAGATTTTCTTGACCAAGTTTTAATTGGAATTTTTTTTGGATCGTCTTTGTATTTATCTACTTTCTTCATTAAGCTTTCTTCTACAAACGGTCCTTTCCAAACTGCTCTAGCCATTACTTAGTATCCTTCCTCTTATTTCTTCTCTTAACTATAAATTTATCTGTTCTCTTATTATCTCGAGTTTTTAAACCTTTAGCAGATTGTCCTGTAGGTGAAACAGGATGTCTTCCTCCAGCAGATTTTCCTTCACCACCTCCATGTGGGTGGTCAACTGGGTTTTTAACAACACCTCTAGTATGAGGTCTTCTACCCAACCATCTTGATCTACCTGCTTTTCCAATTTTGATATTTTTTTGATCTGGATTACTTAAAATTCCAATTGTAGCTAAAGCTCTTGAATCTATTTTTCTCACTTCACCTGAGGCTAATTTTATTAAACTATAGTTTCCATCTAGACCACTAATAGTAACTGATGAACCAGCTGCTCTAGCGATTTTTCCACCACCACCTGGCTGTATCTCGACATTATGTATATTTATACCCACTGGAATGTCTTGCAATGGCATACAATTACCTACTTTAATTTCTTTTTTAGAACCGCTTTCAACTTTATCTCCAACTTTAATTTTTTGTGGTGCTAAGAAGTATGCATGCGTATTATCCTCAAATTTAACTAACATGATGTAACATGATCTATTTGGATCATACTCTATTCTTTCAACTGTAGCTTCCATGTCGAATTTTTTTCTATAAAAATCAACATGTCTGTACATTTTTTTATGCCCACCTGCTCTATTAATAGAGGTAATATGACCATTGTTATTTCTACCTTTCATGGCGTTTTTTGGAGAGACCAATGACTTAAATGGTTTACCTTTCCATAAACCAGTTCTATCAACTAAAATAGTGCCTCTTGTAGATTTTGTGTATGGTTTAAAAGTTTTTAATGCCATTTATTAAATTCCTGTTGTTAGATCAATGCTTTGACCTTTTTTTAAAGTTATTATTGCTTTTTTATAACCAGAGACTTTTACTTTTCTACCTCTGGTAACTTTTGTTCTGTTTTGTTTGTTTATAATATTTATCTTAGTCACATTAACTTTGAATATTTTTTCTATATTCTTTTTTAAATTTTTCTTATTTGCTCCATCTGGAACTTTAAATACAATTTTATTTAATTCAGATAAATTAGTAGATTTCTCAGTAACCACTGGAGAAAGAATTTTGTCGAATAAGTGAATTTTTTCCATTTTACGAATATCTCTTTTCTAATTCTTTTACGGAGCTTTCTGTGAAAACTACTTTTTTAAATTTAATAATGTCGTAAGCACTGAAATGATTTACATCCGTAACTTTAACATTTGGAATATTTCTTACTGATTTTTCGATTTTTTCTTTTGAATTTTTATCTAGAATTATTAGTGAATTTGTAATTTCAAGTTTATTAATAATTGAGTTCATCTCTTTTGTTTTTTTAATTTCAGAACTAAAATCATTTAAGATTAATAAATTTTTATTATTATTCTTTTCAGTAATTAATGAAGCTACGCTTTGTTTTTTTTCAGTTTTGTTCAGTTTTCTTTTTTTATAAGCCAATTCACCTTTTGGTCCATGAGCGATACCACCGCCAACAAATATAGGAGCTTTTCTACTAGCATGCCTTGCGCCACCAGTCCCTTTTTGAGCATATATTTTTGAAGTTGGTCCTTTTACTTCATTTTGTTGCTTAGTTTTGGCATGTCTTCCTTTGTAATTAGCATTCGTTTTGTAAAGAACAGCACTTACCAACTTGTGGTTAATTTTTGCTGAAAAAATATTATCTAAAACTTCAATACTATCTTTTTTTCCATCAATACTAATTTTATCTAGTTTCATTATTTTTTCTTCTTTTCAGGTGTTTTTTTTGCTTCTTCCGCAGCTGCATGTTTCTCACCAATAGTCATTTTACTGATGTTTTTGACAGATTTTTTAACAATAACCTCTGCATTTTTAGAACCAGGAATTGACCCTTTTAAATAAAGAAGTTCGTTTTCTAAATCTGTTTTTATAATTTCAATATTTAGCATAGTTCTCAATTTATCTCCCATATGACCAGCCATCTTTTTTCCTTTAAAAACTTTTCCTGGATCTTGACTATGTCCTGTTGAACCATGTGCTCTGTGAGATATAGAAACACCATGACTGGCTCTTAAACCACCAAAATTATGTCTCTTCATAGCACCAGCAAAACCTTTACCAATTGTTTTTGATCTTGTGTCTACAAATTTAATGTCTTTGAATATTTCTAAACCAAACTCGTTTCCTTCTTTGTAAGCAGATGTGTCGTTTACTCTAAATTCTTTTAATTTTTTCTTAGCTTCAGTATTTTTTTTAGCAAAAACACCTTTCATAGCTTTTGTTAATTTTGAATTTTTAATTTTCCCATATCCAAGCTGAACAGCCTTGTACCCTCTTTTTTCTTCTTCAATAACCTGAATAACTCTAGCTTTTTCGACCTTAAGTACAGTCACAGGAACTAATTGACCAGATTTATAGAACTCTCTCGTCATGCCTATTTTCTTTCCTATTAAAGCTATTTCACTCATAATTAAATTTTTATCTCCACATCTACTCCAGAAGCTAAATCAAGTTTCATTAATGCCTCTACAGTCTGTGGTGTTGGTTCAATAATATCTATTAATCTTTTATGAGTTCTTGACTCAAATTGCTCTCTACTTTTCTTGTCTATATGAGGTGATCTTAAAACTGTATATCTTTCAATTCTAGTAGGTAATGGAATTGGTCCCTTAATTGTTGCTCCAGTTCTTTTTACTGTATTCACAATTTCTTCAGTAGAAGCATCTAAAACTTTGTTGTCATATGCTCTTAATTTAATTCTAATATTCTGTTTTTCCATGATTAACCTGCAATCTTCTTAGTTACTTCGTCTTGAACATTTTGTGGAACTTTTGAATAATGATCAAAAAACATTGAATATTGTGCTCTACCTTGAGACATTGATCTTAAATTATTTATATAACCAAACATGTTAGCCAAAGGAACCATTGCTGTTATTACGGTTGCGTTACCTCTTTGCTCTTGAGTGTTAATTTGACCCCTTCTACTATTTAAATCACCTATAACATCACCCATGTAGTCTTCAGGAGTTACTACTTCAACTCTCATTACTGGCTCTAATAATTTTAGCCCGCCTTTTGTACATGCTTCTTTAAAGCAAGCTCTACTTGCTAATTCAAAAGCTAGTACACTTGAGTCAACATCGTGATGCAATCCATCTAAGATGGTTACTTTGTAGTCAATCATTGGAAATCCAGCTAAAATTCCAGTATCTGAAACAGTTTCTATTCCTTTTTCAACACCTGGGATAAATTCTTTTGGAATTGCACCACCTTTAATTTTGCTCTCAACATCTCTACCTTTACCAGGTTCTTGAGGCTCTACTAAAAGTTTAACTTTTGCAAATTGACCAGCACCACCACTTTGTTTTTTGTGAGTGTATTCAACCTCTGAAGCAGCTTCTATAGTTTCTCTATAAGCAACTTGAGGAGCTCCAACATTGGCTTCTACTTTAAATTCTCTTTTCATTCTATCAACAATAATATCCAAGTGTAGTTCACCCATTCCCTTAATAATTGTTTGTCCTGACTCTTCGTCTGATGTAACTCTAAAAGAAGGATCTTCCTTAGCTAACCTGCCTAATGCTTCACCCATTTTTTCTTGGTCCGCTTTTGTTTTAGGTTCTACTGCAATTTCAATTACTGGATCAGGGAACTCCATTGGTTCAAGAAGGACAGAATTTTCTTTGTCACATAAGGTATGTCCTGTAATAGTATTTTTTAATCCTGCTAAAGCAACTATATCACCTGCATTAGCTTCTTTAATATCTTCTCGAGAGTTTGCATGCATTAAAAGCATTCTTCCAACTCTTTCTTCTTTTTCTTTAGAAGAATTGAAGACTGCTGTACCAGTTTTGATTGTACCAGAATAGATTCTAATAAAAGTTAGTGAGCCAACAAATGGATCGTTAGCCACTTTAAAAGCTAAAGCAGAGAATGGAACACTGTCTTCAAATTTCATTTCCATTTCATCTTCACTACCTAATTTAGTTCCTTTGATTGAACCAATATCTACTGGACTTGGTAAATAGTTTACTACAGCATCAAGTAAAGGCTGAACACCTTTGTTTTTGAATGCTGAACCTGTTAACACTGGAACAAAACTAAAATTAAGTGTTCCTTTTCTTATACATTTAACTAAATCTTCCTCTTTAATTTCATCACCATTTAGATAAGCCTCCATTAGCTTTTCGTCTTGTTCAACGGCTGTTTCTACTAATTCTGTTCGATATTTTTCTGAAATTTCTTTTAAGTCTTCTGGAATTTCTTTATATTCCCATTCGGCTCCTAGTGCTTCATTTTTCCAAACTTGAGCTTTCATTTTAACAAGATCAACTACTCCAGATAAAGAAGCTTCAAGACCAATAGGAACTTGCACAACTAAAGGTTTGGCGCCTAATCTATCTCTGATCATATCTACACATCTAAAGAAATCAGCACCTGTTCTATCTAATTTATTAACAAAGCAAATTCTTGGAACTTTGTATTTATCTGCTTGTCTCCATACAGTTTCTGATTGAGGCTCCACACCTGCAACACCATCAAAAACAGCAACAGCACCGTCTAAAACTTTTAAAGATCTTTCTACTTCAATAGTGAAATCAACGTGACCAGGTGTGTCTATAATATTAATTCTATGATCATTCCAAAAACAAGTAGTAGCTGCAGATGTAATTGTAATTCCTCTTTCTTGTTCTTGCTCCATCCAATCCATTGTTGCAGCACCATCATGAACCTCACCAATTTTATGACTCTTTCCTGTATAGTATAGAACTCGTTCAGTAGTAGTTGTTTTACCAGCATCTATATGGGCCATGATCCCAATATTTCTGTATTTGTCTAATGTGTGAGTTCTAGCCATAATTTATTACCACCTAAAATGAGCAAATGCCTTATTAGACTCTGCCATTTTATGTACATCCTCTCTTTTTTTAACAGCAGCACCTTTTTTTTCATAAGCATCATAGAGCTCATTAAAAATTTTATCTGCCATGTGTTTATCTTTTCTTTTTCTTGCTGACTCAACTAACCATCTAATTGCTAATGCTTGTGCTCTTTTACTTTTTACCTCAACAGGAACTTGATAAGTTGCACCACCAACTCTTCTAGATCTAACTTCTACAGTTGGTTTGATATTATTAATTGCTTCATTAAAAATATTAATTGGTTCATCTTTAGTTTTTGTTTTAATTTTATCTATAGCGTCATAAACTATTTTTGCAGCAATACCTCTTTTACCGTCATACATAATATTGTTGATTAATTTAGGAATAATAGTAGATTTGAATTTTGGATCTGGAACTACATTTTTTTTCGGTTGAGTTTTTTTTCTAGACATTATTTACCTTTTTTTGTTCCGTATAAAGATCTTCTTTTTTTTCTATTTGCAACACCTTGTGTATCTAGATTACCTCTTAGAATATGATAACGAACACCTGGTAAATCTTTTACCCTTCCACCTCTAATCAGTACTACCGAGTGTTCTTGAAGATTATGACCTTCACCAGGAATGTAAGCTGTAACCTCAAATCCATTTGACAATCTCACTCTAGCAACTTTTCTTAATGCAGAGTTTGGTTTCTTAGGTGTTGTTGTATAAACTTTTACACAAACGCCTCTCTTTAGAGGTTGTTTTTGTAGAGCAGGGACTTTGTTCCTTGCTGCTGATTTAACCCTTTTTTTTCTTAACAACTGATTAATAGTTGGCATAAATTTTTTAAAATTAATTAATTTATTTTTAGATGAAAATAACTGACAGGTTATTTTGTGGCAGCGTTTAGTACTGTTAGAAGTACTACATTCCAACCAAAAACATCGCCAAATTACTTATTAATAGCCCTTTGTCAAACTAAAACTGCAATTTTTAGGCGATTTTTTTACTGATTTGCCTGTGTTTCTTCAGGTTCTGATGCTTCTATTTTATCCTGGTCTGCTAAGAAATTATTATCATCTTCTAGAGCTTTATTGTTCCATCTATTTTTAATATTACCAGTACCTGCTGGAACTAATCTTCCAACAATTACGTTCTCTTTTAGACCATTTAATGGATCAACTTTTCCTTTAATTGCAGCGTCTGTTAGTACCCTTGTAGTTTCTTGGAACGAAGCTGCTGAAATAAACGATTCAGTTTGAAGTGAAGCTTTAGTGATACCCATTAGAACTCTCTCACCAACAGCTGGGGTTTTACCCTCTGCAACTAATTTTTCATTGGTATTATCAAACTTAATTCTGTCAATTACTTCACCAGGTAAATAACTTGAGTCACCTGATACTTTAACTTCAACCTTTTTAAGCATTTGTCTTAAAATAGTTTCGATATGCTTATCGTTTATTATTACACCTTGTAATCTATAGACCTCTTGAACTTGATTAACAAAGTACTCTGTTAATTCTTTGATACCTAGAATTCTTAAAATATCATGTGGTAATGGTTGACCATCTAAAAGATATTCTCCTTTTTGAATTTTTTCACCAGGGTTGAAATTGATATGTTTACCTTTTGGAATTAGATAGTTTGAAGGTTCTGATCCATCTTCAGGAACAATAGATACTCTTTGTTTACCTCTCACCTCTTTACCAAAAACAACACTACCATCGTTTTCTGCAATGATTGCACTATCCTTTGCTTTTCTAGCTTCAAATAATTCAGCAACTCTTGGAAGACCTCCCGTTATATCCTTTGTTTTTGTAGTTTCCTTAGGTAATCTTGCAATTACGTCACCTGCATAAACTTTTTGACCATCTTTAATTGATAAAATAGAATCTGGTACTAAATAATATCTAGCTTCATTATCATCAGCTTTTTTAATCACATTTCCTTTTTCATCTCTAAGAGTAATTCTAGGTTTTAAGTCTGTGCTTTTTGATTGACCTCTCCAATCAATTACTGATTTAGAAGAAATTCCTGTTGCATCGTCAGTAGTTTCTTGAATTGATACACCATCAATTAAATCTACATAACTAGCTGTACCACTTTTCTCCGCTATAACTGGTGTTGTGTAAGGATCCCATTCACATATTTTAGTATTTGCTTTAACTTTGTCACCGTTGTTGAAAAATAATTTTGAACCATAAGCAACTTTATAAACTGCTATCTGAACTCCTTTGTCATCCTCTATTGAAAGTTGAGTGTTTCTTCCCATAACAATCAAATTCTTTTTAGAGTCCTCTAAAATATTTGAGTTGATAATTTTTAAAGTTCCTTCACTTTTGGTAACTATTTGAGAATCTTGTTTAACTGAAGCTGTTCCTCCAACGTGGAACGTTCTCATTGTCAGCTGTGTTCCTGGTTCACCAATTGATTGAGCGGATATCATTCCAATAGCTTCACCAACATGAACCATCTTACCTCTTGATAAATCTCGTCCGTAGCAAGTAGCACAAACACCCTCTTTTGAACTACATGTCATTACTGAATAAACTTTAATTGATTTAACTCCTGCAGCATCAATTTTATCGCAGCCTGCCTCATCAATCATTTCAGATTTTTTAATAATTACTTCGCCTGATAAAGGGTTTTTAACATCAGCAGCTGTTACTCTTCCTAATGCTCTTTCAGATAAACTAACAACCACATTACCACCCTCTAAAATTTCAGAAAGTTCAATAAATCCAGGATCATCGCAATTAACTTTAGTTATTGTTAAGTCTTGTGCAACATCACATAATCTTCTTGTTAAATATCCAGAACTAGCTGTTTTAAGTGCTGTATCTGCTAATCCTTTTCTAGCTCCGTGAGTTGAATTAAAGTACTCTAAAGCAGTTAATCCTTCTTTAAAGTTTGAAATAATTGGACTTTCGATAATTTCCCCTGACGGTTTAGCAATCAATCCTCTCATACCAGCTAATTGTTTCATTTGAGCTGCAGATCCTCTAGCTCCACTGTCAGCCATCATAAATACAGAATTTATTTTCAATCCTTCATCAGTTTTTTCTGTAGCTGAAATTCCTTTCATCATTTCTCCGGCAACTTTATCTGTACACTTAGACCAAGCATCAACAACTTTGTTGTATTTTTCACCTCTTGTAATTAGACCTTCAGCATATTGAGTTTCATAATCTGCAATTAATTTTTTAGTATCATCGATTAATTGAGTTTTATTTTCGGGTATTACAAGATCATCTTTTCCAAACGAAATTCCTGCTTTAAATGCGTGTTTAAATCCTAAATCTTTAAGCTTATCACAGAAAATTACAGTTGTTTTTTGACCACAAAATCTAAATACAACATCAATTATTTCTGAAACTACTTTTTTAGGTAATAATCTATCGACTAAAGAGAACTTAATGTTACTATTTTTAGGTAATAAATTTGCTAATAAAAATCTTCCAGCTGTAGAAGTATATTTTTCTATTTTCTTATTCCCTTGCTCATCTACAGTCTCGTATCTTGAAATGATAGTACTATGTACGTTTATCTGCCCAGATGATAATGCAAATTCAATTTGATCTGAATTTGTAAAGTATCCAGCAGGTTTGTCAGATATAGGCTCTTGTGAAAGATAGTAAATTCCTAAAATCATATCCTGACTTGGAACGATAATAGGTTTACCGTTTGAAGGAGAAAGAATATTATTTGTGGATAGCATTAATATTCTTGCCTCTAATTGAGCTTCCAAACTTAATGGAACGTGAACTGCCATTTGGTCACCATCGAAGTCAGCATTAAATGCTGCGCAAGTTAAAGGGTGTAATTCAATTGCATCTCCTTCAATTAATTTTGGTTCAAATGCTTGAACTCCAAGTCTATGAAGTGTTGGAGCTCTATTTAATAGAACTGGATGTTCTCTAACAATTAATTCTAAAGCATCCCAAACTGCATTCGTTTCTTTTTCAACTAATTTTTTAGCTTGTTTGATTGTTGATGCTAATCCTAATTTATTTAATCTTGCATACAAAAATGGTTTAAATAATTCTAAAGCCATTTTTTTAGGCAAACCACACTCATGTAATTTCAAATCTGGACCAACAACAATTACCGATCTTCCTGAATAATCTACTCTTTTACCCAATAAATTTTGTCTAAATCTTCCCTGCTTACCTTTCAACATTTCAGCAAGAGATTTAAGTGGTCTCTTTCCTGTGCCTGTAATTACTCTACCTCTTCTACCATTATCAAATAGAGCATCTACAGACTCTTGAAGCATTCTTTTTTCATTTCTTACAATAATATCTGGGGCTTTAAGATCCATTAATCTTTTTAATCTGTTATTTCTGTTGATTACCCTTCTATATAAATCGTTAAGATCTGAAGTGGCAAATCTTCCACCGTCTAGAGGAACTAATGGTCTTAATTCTGGTGGTATAACTGGTACTACAGTCATAATCATCCACTCAGGTTTTTGACCTGTCTCAATAAATGATTCTATTAATTTTAATCTTTTGATTGCTCTTTCTTCGTTAACTTTTGATTTGGTTTCTTTAATAAAGCTAACAAGATTTTTTCTTTCTAATTCTAAATCTAAATTTTTCAGCATCTCAAGAACAGCTTCTGCTCCTATTCCTGCTGTAAAACTTTCTTCACCAAATTCGTCTTGATATTTTGCTAATTCTTCCTCATTTAAGAGTTGATTTTTTTGTAAACCGGTTAAACCAGGCTCTACTACTATAAAGTTTTCAAAATAAAGAACTCTCTCTATTTCTTTTAATTTCATATCTACTGCTAAAGCAATTCTGCTTGGAAGAGACTTCAAGAACCAAATATGTGCTACCGGTGTAGCAAGGTTAATGTGACCCATTCTTTCTCTTCTTACATTTGATTTTGTAACCTCAACACCACATTTCTCACATATAATTCCTCTAAATTTCATTCGTTTATACTTACCGCATAAACACTCGTAATCTTTTATTGGACCAAAAATCCTTGCACAGAACAAACCATCTTTTTCAGGTCTAAACGTTCTATAATTAATTGTTTCAGGCTTTTTAATTTCTCCAAATGTCCAAGATTTAATTTTCTCTGGGCTAGCAAGTGAAATTTTAATACTATTAAAATTTTGAGCTTCTGAAATTTCGCTGCCCTTAAATAGATCTGTTAATTCTTTTTTCATTAATTAAGCTCCACATTTAATGCTAATGATTTAATCTCTTTAACTAAAACGTTAAATGACTCTGGTATTCCAGACTCAAAATTCTCTTCACCTTTAACTATAGTCTCGTAAACTTTAACTCTTCCAGCAACATCATCGGATTTAACAGTTAAAATTTCCTGTAATGTATATGATGCACCATATGCTTCAAGTGCCCACACTTCCATTTCACCAAATCTTTGACCACCTAATTGTGCTTTACCACCAAGTGGTTGTTGTGTAACCAAACTGTAAGGTCCAGTAGATCTTGCATGAATTTTATCTTCAACTAAGTGATGAAGTTTTAGCATGTATATTATTCCAACAGTAACTGGTCTATCAAATTTCTCACCTGTTCTTCCATCCCATAAATAAGTTTGACCAGATCCTGGTAAATTTGCTAGTTCAAGCATCTCAGTAACATTTTTTTCTTTAGCGCCATCAAAAACAGGTGTTGAGATTGCGATACCATTTTGTAAATTTTCACAAAGATCTTTGAATTCACTCTTGCTTAATTTATCTACTTTATCGTTGAAAATTTCTTCTCCGTAAACAGATTTTAAGAATTTTTCGATTTTTTCTGTTCTTTCAATTTTTTTGTTATTTTCGTTTACTAAATTTTTAACTTGTTCACCAAATTCTTTACATGCCCAACCTAAGTGTGTCTCTAAAATTTGTCCCACGTTCATCCTACTTGGAACACCTAAAGGATTTAACACAATATCAACTGGTCTACCATCTTCTCTATATGGCATATCTTCAACAGGTACAATTTTACTTACAACTCCTTTATTTCCATGTCTACCTGACATTTTATCACCAGGTCTTAATCTTCTTTTTATAGCAACGAATACTTTTACCATTTTCATAACACTTGGTAATAAATCATCTCCACTTCTAATTTTTAAAACTTTATCTTCAAATCTCTCTGTTATGTCTTCTTTAGCTTTATTATATTGATCTTTTAATTGAGCTAATGTTGCTTCATCATTTACATTTCCTACAGTGATTTTGAAGACATCATTAATTGATAATTTATTAATTGTATCAAAATCTAGCTTAGTTCCTTCTGACAAATCTTTTACTTTTTTAGTCAAAGATGATCCTGACAAGAATTGTGAAGCTCTTTGTTTAATACTTCTTTCTAATATTTCTTCCTCAACAATTTTATCTTGTTGTACTTGCTCAATTTCAGCTCTTTCAATAGTTATTGATCTTTCATCTTTCTCAATTCCATGTCTATTGAATACTCTTACATCAACTACCGTTCCACTTGATCCTCTAGACATTCTTAAAGATGTGTCTGTTACATCTATAGCTTTTTCTCCAAATATTGATCTTAATAATTTTTCTTCAGGACCAGATGCCGAGTCTCCTTTTGGAGTAACTTTACCAACCAAAATATCACCAGCATTAACCTCCGCACCAATATAAACTATTCCTGATTCATCGAGATTTTTTAAAGCTTCTTCATTTACATTTGGTATATCTCTTGTAATTTCTTCTTCGCCTAGCTTTGTATCTCTCGCCATTATTTCGTATTCAACAATATGAACAGATGTAAATACGTCATCTGTAACACATCTTTCTGAAATTAGGATTGAGTCTTCAAAGTTGTAACCTTGCCAAGGCATGAATGCTACTGTAACATTCTTTCCTAAAGCAAGTTCACCTAATTTTGTTGAAGGACCATCTGCAATAATATCTCCAGATTTAACTTTATCACCAACTCTAACTAGTGGTCTTTGATTTATACAAGTATTTTGGTTTGATCTTTTAAATTTTTGAAGATTATAGATATCAACACCAGACTTACTAAAGTCTGTTTCCTCTGTTACTTTGATAACAATTCTTTTACCATCTATTTTATCAACAATTCCATCCCGCTTAGCAACAATAGTTACCCCTGAGTCTAAAGCAACATCACTCTCAATTCCTGTACCAACAAGCGGTGACTCAGGTTTTAATAATGGAACTGCTTGCCTCATCATGTTTGATCCCATTAAGGCTCTGTTTGCATCATCATTTTCTAAGAATGGAATTAATGAGGCTGCAACTGAAACTAATTGTTTTGGTGATACGTCAATGTAATCAATAGAGTCAGGTTTTGCCAAAAGAAAGTTAAGGTTTTGTCTGCATGAAACTAGTTCTTCAGTAATTTTTCCATTTTTATCAAGTTTTGTATTTGCTTGAGCAATAGTGAATTTTGTTTCTTCCATTGCTGATAAGTATTCGACTTTATCTTGTACAACACCTTCTTTAACTTTTTTGTATGGACTTTCTATAAAGCCATACTTATTAATTTTTGCATAAGTAGATAAACTATTAATCAAACCAATATTTGGACCCTCTGGTGTTTCAATTGGACAAATTCTTCCATAATGGGTTGGATGGACGTCCCTAACTTCAAAACCCGCTCTCTCTCTTGTTAAGCCGCCTGGACCTAACGCTGAAACTCTTCTTTTGTGGGTAATTTCAGATAATGGATTTGTTTGATCCATAAACTGAGATAGTTGTGAACTTGCAAAAAAATCTTTCAATGAAACTGTTAATGGTTTTGCATTAATTAGATCTTGTGGCATTGCTGATTCAACGTCCAGAGTTGTCATTTTCTCTTTAATAGCTCTTTCCATTCTGTAAACACCAATTCTAGCTTGGTTCTCAACCAGCTCTCCAACAGAACGAACTCTTCTATTTCCTAGGTGATCAATGTCATCAACATCATCTTTACCATCACGTAAATCCAACATTTTATGAATAATTGCTATGATATCGTCATTTCTTAAAATGGTAATTTTGTCAGAACATTCTTGGTTTAATCTTGAATTCATTTTAACTCTTCCAACATCAGACAAATCATATCTGTCTGAGCTAAAGAAAAGATTATTAAATATTTGAGTTGCTATCTCTATAGTTGGCGGCTCTCCAGGTCTTAACATTTTATAGATTTCTGTAATAGCTTCGTCTTTAGTATTATTTTTATCAGCTAAAATAGTTGTAAGTAGATAAGGTCCTTTATTTATAGAGTTTGTAACAGAAATTTGAAGTGTATGTATATTTGAATCTAAAATTTGTTGAATAATTGTATCATTTAATTCAGTCCCAATTTTAAATACACCGTCCTCTTCTTCATTGACTTTGACATCTCTGTGTAAAAATTTACCAAATAAAGACTCTCTAGAAACTAGTATGTCTTTTAAACCATCGTTAGCTAATTTTTTTGCACTTAAAAAATTAATCTTGTCACCTAATTTAATTACTACTTCACCAGTTTTTGCATCAATTACTTCCTCTGAAAAATTTTTTGCTTTATAGTTTTCAGGGTTAAATTTTGTTTTCCATTTTTCTGTTTTTGGATCATACTTATATTGTTCGTTTTCATAGAACTCATCTACTATTTCTGATTTTGTATAACCTAAAGCTAATAATAAAGTAGATGAAAAAATTTTCTTTTTTCTATCAATTTTAAAATATAAAAAATCTTTTACATCAAACTCAAAATCAAGCCAAGAACCTCTATTTGGTATTACTCTGCAATTAAATAAAAGTTTACCACTTGCATGAGTTTTTCCTTTATCATGATCAAAAAAAACACCTGGACTTCTGTGCATCTGGTTTACAACAACTCTTTGAACACCATTAGTAATAAAAGTTCCACTATTGGTCATCATAGGAACTTCACCCATATAAACTTCTTGCTCTTTGGCTGATAAAATATCTTTTGTATTATTTTCTTGATCTATTTCGTAAACTACTAATCTTAAAGTACACTTAAGTGCTGATGAATATGTAAGACCTCTTGCTATACATTCTTCAACATCAAATTTTGGTTTCTCTAATCTGTAAGAAACATATTCTAAAGTTGCTTTGTCATTTAAATCTTCAATCGGAAAAATACTTTTAAATACTCTATCAAAACCTTTGGTAAGTTCTGCTGCCTCAACATTAAATTCTGTTAATTCTTTGTAAGAATTTTTTTGTACTTCAATTAAGTTAGGTATGGATAAACTTTCTTTTAGTTTACCAAAACTTTTTCTAATGTTTTTCTTTTCAGTAAAAGATAATTGCATCTATGTTTATAAATACTGATTAAAAATAATCAGTATTCGAATTCTTTCTATTTAATTTATTTAAGTTCTACTTTAGCGCCAGCAGCTTCTAACTTAGCTTTGATCTCCTCAGCATCTTTTTTGTTTACACCAGATTTAACTTCTTTTGGTGCTCCCTCTACAAGATCTTTAGCTTCTTTTAAACCTAATGAAGTAGCTGCTCTTACTTCTTTTATAACATTAATTTTTTTATCACCTGCAGAAACTAACATGATTGTAAAATCATCTTTATCTTCTGCTGGAGCTGCACCACCTGCTGCCGCTGGAGCTGCTGCTGCCATTGGAGTTACACCCCATTTTTCTTCTAATTGTTTTGATAGTTCAGCTGCCTCTGCAACAGTTAAACTTGATAAATCTTCGATAATTTTGTTAAGGTCAGGCATATATTTTACTCTTTGGGTTGTGTTTCAGAATTTTCTGCCGACAAACTACTCATTTTTTCTGAATGTGCAAGCAAAATACTGATTAATTTAGATGCAGAAGCATTCAAAATACCCACAATATTAGCTCTTGCTTCATCTAATGTAGGTAAACTTGCTACATTTTGGACACCGGCCTGATCTAAGACCTCGTTATCCATGATTCCACCGATCAATTTCAGGTTTTCATTATCTTTTGCAAATTTTGAAAGAATCCTTGCTGACATTATAGCATCTTCTCCAAATGCAACTGCCGTAGGACCAGTAAATAAATTTGATAGATCTTTACACTTTGTTTTTTCTAAAGCTAATTTTGTAATTCTGTTTTTTGTTATTTTGAAAATAATTCCATGTTCTCTCATTTTCGCTCTCAATTCATCTAATTGAGTCATAGTTAAACCTTGATAATGGGTAACCATAACAGCTTTGCTGTTCTCAAACTTACTAGTCATCTCTTCAATATAATTTTTCTTTTGTTCTTTATTCATCATAACTATATCGATTTCCCTAATTTGACTTTATATGAAACACCCATCGTTGATGTAGCAAATACACTTCTAATTAAATCACCTTTCAATGTATTGTTTGATTTTTCTTTTTCTAAAGCATCTAAAATCGCATTGTAATTTTTTAATAATTGATCGTCACTAAAAGATTTTTTACCAATACTAACTCCAATGTTTCCATCTTTATCATTTCTAATTTCTACTTGACCGGATTTAGCATTTGTTACAGCCTCTTTAATATTTTCAGAAACTGAACCAAGTTTAGGGTTAGGCATTAAACCTTTTGGTCCTAGAACTTTTCCTAATTTAGAAAGTTTAATCATCATTCCAGGTGTACATATTAATTTTTCAAAGTTTAATTCACCACCTTTAATTCTCTCAACAAATTCATCACCACCCACTATATCTGCCCCAGCATCTTTTGCATCTTGAGCTTTATTATCTTCACAAACTACAGCAACTTTAACTTTCTTACCCGTGCCCCCAGGTAAATTAACTACTGTTCTAATATTAACTTCACTTTTCTTTTGTTTGTTATTAATTTGAAAACTTAAGTCTAAAGACTCATCAAATTTAGTTGTGCAGTTTTTCTTAAGTTCTGGTAACAATTTTTCTATAGACTCAGCGCTCAAGTCTTTAGTTTTTTCAGGTAATTTTTTATATCTTTTAGATGTCATTATTCTTTTACCTCAATACCCATTGATCTAGCTGATCCAGCAATAATTTTTATAGCTTCTTCAATATCATGTGCATTTAAATCATTCATTTTTTCTTTTGCTATGCTCTCTAATTGTTTTTTTGAGATTGAAGCAACAATATTTCTGCCAGGCTCTTTAGATCCACCTTTAAGTTTAACTGCTTCTTTAATATAAAAAGATGCTGGTGGTGATTTAATTTTAAAATCAAATTTTTTATCTTTATAAACTGTAATCTCAACAGGAACAGGTTTGCCTGCCATTGATTTAGTTTTGTCATTAAACGCTTTACAAAATTCCATTATGTTTACACCACGTTGACCTAATGCAGGACCAACTGGTGGAGCTGGATTGGCTTGACCACCTTTAATTTGTAATTTTATAAATCCACTTATTTCTTTTGCCATTAACTTACCTTCTCAACCTGATTATATTCTAAATCTACTGGTGTAGGACGACCAAATATAGAAACTGACACCTTAAGTCTAGCTTTTTCTTCATCAATTTCTTCAATCATTCCAGTAAATGATGCAAATGGACCATCTACAACCTGAACTTTTTCACCTACACTATAATCTACGCCAGATTTTGGCTGAGCAACACCATCTTTAATCTGACCTAAAATCTTCTCTACTTCTTTATCTGAAACTGGAACAGGAATACCTTTTGTACCCAAGAAACCACTAACTCTCTTTATGTTCTTAATCATATGATAAATATTATTATCCATCTCACTCTTAATTAGTACATATCCAGGAAAATATTTCTTTTTTCTTTGAATTCTTTTACCTCTTTTTACTTCAGTAACATCATGGGTAGGTACAATAATCTCTTCAAACTTATCGGAAATTTTAGCTTTATCTGCCTCCTCTTTAATTAAAGAGGCTACTTTATTTTCAAAACTGGAATGTGACTGAACAATGTACCAATTTTTCATTAAATACTCACTTTAAGTAAAAGTTCTAAGAAAAATTTTAAAACTTGATCTAAAAGAAGAAAAAACAAAGACATAACAACTGCCATTACAAATACCATTAAAGCTCCTTGTAATGTCTCTTTCCAAGTTGGCCAAGTAACTTTAAAAGCCTCTTGTTTGACTTCCTGTATAAATTTAATTGGGTTTCTCATAATTTATAAGCTCAAATTGGCAGGAGCGGAGGGACTCGAACCCTCAGCCTCCGGTTTTGGAGACCGGCGCTCTACCAATTGAGCTACACTCCTATTTATAGAGTTACTCTATAATTTTAGTTACTACTCCTGCTCCAACAGTTCTTCCACCTTCTCTAATAGCAAAGTTTAATTTCTCTGCCATAGCAATTGGTGTAATAAGTTTAACTGTAAATTTAGCATCATCACCTGGCATAACCATTTCAGTACCAGCTGGTAATTCTACTTCACCTGTAACGTCTGTTGTTCTAAAATAAAACTGTGGTCTGTACTTAGTAAAGAATGGAGTATGTCTTCCACCTTCATCTTTTTTAAGTACATACGCTTGAGCTTCGAATTTAGTGTGCGGAGTAATTGAACCAGGCTTACAAAGGACTTGACCTCTTTCGATATCAGTTCTTTCAATACCTCTCAATAAAATTCCAACGTTATCACCAGCCTCACCAGAATCTAAAAGCTTTCTAAACATTTCAACTCCAGTACAAACTGATTTTTTGGTTT
This sequence comes from uncultured Pelagibacteraceae bacterium, assembly GCA_902571135.1. Lineage (GTDB taxonomy): Bacteria > Pseudomonadota > Alphaproteobacteria > Pelagibacterales > Pelagibacteraceae > Pelagibacter. The sequence continues at coordinate 30,624 of CACGAU010000001.1, forward strand.
CTCTAATTCCAACTATTTCAACTTCCTCACCAGTTTTAATTACACCCGATTCAACTCTTCCAGTTGCAACTGTTCCTCTTCCAGAAATTGAGAATACGTCCTCAACTGGCATCAAGAATGGTTTATCAACTTCTCTAGCTGGCTGTGGAATGTGTTCGTCAACAGCTTTCATTAATTCTAAAATTGAATTTTTTCCAATTTCATCATCTCTACCTTCAACTGCTGCTAAAGCTGAACCTTTAACGATTGGTGTTTTATCACCTGGGTATTTGTATGAAGTTAAAAGCTCTCTAATTTCTTCTTCAACAAGCTCAATCATTTCTTTATCATCAACTTGGTCTACTTTGTTTAAGTAAACAACAATTGCGGGAATACCAACTTGTCTTCCTAAAAGAATGTGTTCTCTTGTCTGTGGCATTGGACCATCAGCTGCGTTAACAACTAGTATTGCTCCATCCATTTGTGCTGCACCAGTGATCATGTTTTTAACATAGTCGGCGTGACCAGGACAGTCTACGTGAGCATAGTGTCTTTTTTCAGTTTCATACTCTACGTGTGCTGTTGAAATTGTTATGCCTCTCTCTTTTTCTTCAGGTGCTTTATCGATTTGATCATAAGCAACTGCAGTTCCGCCGCCAGCCTGTGCTAATACATTTGTAATCGCGGCAGTAAGAGTTGTTTTACCATGGTCGACATGACCAATAGTCCCAATGTTACAGTGGGGTTTATTTCTTACAAATTTTTCTTTTGACATTACGTTTTTACCTCAGTTTATTTGTTTTCATTTTCAATTTTATTTTCTTGGAGCGGGTAAAGGGAATCGAACCCTTACATCCAGCTTGGAAGGCTAGCGTTCTACCATTGAACTACACCCGCACAACCCCAAGAGTAACACTCCATGTTATTCAAAATTTATTAAATGGTGGAGGGGGAAAGATTCGAACTTTCGAAGACCGAAGTCAACGGGTTTACAGCCCGCCCCATTTGACCGCTCTGGAACCCCTCCTTTGGGGAAGTGTCCCCTTGTTCAATAAAGCTTCAAATAACAAGCGTTTTATATATTTTATTTATGCAAATGCAACACGTGATTTAATAGGAAAATATTAAAAAAACCGTATAAAACAGATACTAATTTATGAATAAATCATCATTTTTCATTGTTGGCCAACACGCAGTTATTGAGGCTCTAAGAAACCCTAAAAGAAAGGTTTTAAGAGTATTTTTAACGGAGGAGTCTAAAAAAAATATTCATAGAAAAAACCCAAATAAAAACATTTTAGAAGATGTTAAAGTTTACTTTAAATCTAAAAAAGAATTAGACAAATATATTTCTAAAGAACAATTAATGCATAATGGTTATGTTGCTGAGATTGAACATTTGGATCAACCAGATCTAAAACAATTTATAAAAGATAAAAATAATTTAACATTTGTATGTCTTGATGAGGTTACTGATCCAAGAAATATTGGTTCATTAATCAGAAGTGCTGCATCATTTGATATTGACGGATTGATAATTAAAGAAAGACATTTTCCACGTGATAGTAAGTTGATGTATAAATCGGCTAGTGGGTGCATGGAGCATGTAAATATATTTCAAGTATCTAATATTAATTCTACACTAAAAAACCTAAGAGAAAAAAATTTCTGGGTTTATGGTTTTGATGCGAAAGGTCAAAAAGATTTCACTGACATCAAATGGGAAGGAAATAATATTCTTTTATTTGGATCAGAAGGATTTGGCATGAGACAGCAAACAAGTAAATATGCAGATTTTTTTGTTAAAATTAATATTAATGAAGAGATTGAAAGTTTAAATATCTCAAATAGTGCTGCAATTGTGTTTCATCACCTAAGTTATATAAAAAAAAAGAGTTGATTATTTAACAAATAATTAATAATTATTGCGCATGCCCTTGTAGCTCAGCTGGTAGAGCAATTGATTTGTAATCAATAGGTCCGCGGTTCGAATCCGTGCGGGGGCACCATCACTCAATAAATTCAACACTAATTTTTTTTAATAAATCTAAAATAAGTTATTTGGTAGCATTAAGTGTTACCATAGTGCTACCACTTTTGTAGACCAATCAAGTAGTCGTTTTAATCTATTTGACAAACTCACTGTAAAAAGCTTTTTGAGATTGCTGATTTGAAGCGATGATCTTCTTAATTTGTTTACCAGTCATCCAACAATCTAAATAAATTGTACCCTCAGTTATTAGTTTGCCAAGATCTTTTTTTTTCATTTCTGTTCTATTTGGTGGTAAAAAATTTATGCCATTAGCATTTGCAAATATTTTTAATACTGAAGATTTAATTCCAAAATTAAAACTTTCTACCCCCTCTTGTTGAATTTTTGAAACTGCAACTCCTACAACATTTCCAAATTCATTTATAATTGGCCCCCCACTATTACCTGAGTTTAGAGCTGCGTCAGTTTGAAATTCTGCATAATTATCACCAAGACCAGCTAAAGCAGTTACCGTGCCACTAGTAGCTTTTATTGCTGCGCTTATTTTTTTTCCTAATGGATATCCAGCAACAATTACTTCTTCTAAAAGTTGTCCATCTTCATCAGATACTGAATAAACTTTTGTAGGTTTTACGTTTGATTTTAAAATAGCCAAGTCATTAACTTTATCAACAGCTAGAATTTTTGATTCATATTCTATTCCATTCGTCACAGCTTTTACTATTGAACAACCATCAATTACATGATGGTTAGTAACTATGTGACCTTGTCTTGATACAAAAAAACCAGTTCCTGATGCAGCAGCTATTATTTCATTATCATCTATTTTAGGTCCTGAATTTTCTCTTTCTTTTTTTTTCTTTTTAGCAGCAAGAAGATATTCATCATTTTTCTTCATCGCATATCTTTCCCATGCTTCACTCATATCTCTCAATACAATCAATCTATTATACATCTTATAGTTCGTATAATCTTCCCAACGATCTCTCCTATCAATTAAGATATCTATTGAATATTTTTTTATTTGAGGCATTTCTGACAAATATGCTTCATGTGGAATGCCGGTCATAGATTTATTAACGTTAAGTTCGTATTTTCTTAACAACCTTTTTAAATCTCTATATTCACACTTTCGGGCTTCTATAAATGCTAAATCTCCTCTTGGTGCATTTTCTAAACATGATGACCAACTCTTTACATGTTCATTAAAAAATTTATTAAACTGTTTTGCGTACGAATTATACAAAACATATTTTATTTTTTCATCTCTGGTGCTTTCATATATTGGCACAGGTATTTTGTTGTATATAGCTTCCATCTCTTCTCGATTTGCAGAATTAGAGTTTCCAGAAATTAGCAACATTAAAAAGAGTATTGGTAAAAGCTTTTTCATTAGAAAACTATATCATTGCTACCATAGTGTTACCAAACCAAAAATATTTTAGTATTATTGTTGTAAACAAATGTTTATTTTAACTTTAGCAATTGATTTGTAATCAATAGTTCCGCGGATATAAATTTTACCAGGCTGTTAATTTCCAGCACTCATTAGTGTCTTCGATACGAACGTAACAACCAAGAAAAGACATAATCTTAAATGCACAAAAACCTCCAACTAAAATAATGACTACGAGCATTATTGGATTAATTTTTTTCATTTATCTAACTAGTCTCTCTTCTTATTTGCTCTATTTTAATCTTTTTTTGTAAACTTCTGTTTTTATCATAAAGAAGATTAAACTTTATTTTATTATTAGTTTTTACAGTAATTGATTTAGCATTTCTTACTTCTAAATTATCTGCTACTGCACTGATAGGTCTCTTAGTTGGGTTTAAGTTAGTTATAATTATTTTAGTTTTATCATTAACTATTTTGCCCTTCCATCTTCTTGGTCTAAATGCACTTATTGGAGATATTGATAATTTTTTTGAATGAAGACTTAAAATAGGTCCATGAACAGAAAGATTGTAAGCAGTACTTCCAGCTGGTGTTGATACTAACACACCGTCAGACACTAATTTTTTGATTATTTGTTTTGAACCTTGCTTAATAGATAATGAGGCGGCCTGCCTACTTTGTCTAAGCACAGACACTTCATTTATTGCAATAGATTTCTTTGTTTGATTGTTTTTATTTTTAACTATCATTTCCAGAGGGGAAATTGAAACTAAGTTTGCTTTTGATAAATTTTTTAAAATATCTTTTGAAGAAAATTTATTCATAAGGAAACCATAATTTCCAGAATTAATCCCATAAAAATGTTTATTAGAATTTTTATTTTTTTTTAGTGTTTGAAGCATGAAACCATCACCGCCGATAACTATGATCAAATTTTCTTTTTTAAAATGATTTTTATTCAATTTTTTAATTAATAAATTTTTAATTATAGATGATTTTTTGTTGCTATCAGAAATAATATGAATTTTACTCATTTTATTTTCATTATATAACAAACATTGAATTATTTTTAATCTATAAATTTGCTAAACTTACATTTATTATATTGCTGTTGAGGAGATTTTTTTTCTTAAAGGGTCCTCATAATATTTAAAAACAAAATATGCCAATATATTTAAAGTAACTAGATAAAAGACTAAGCTTTTAAAGCTATATAAAGAATCAACAGTTAAGATTTCATATTTTGTAAAAATTAATAATATTATTTGATATGGGCCACTAAGTAGAAAAATTCCATAACTATTATTTCCAAAAAAACTTAATTTTTTTCTAAAAGATAAATAATCCTCAATAGAGTAAGAAAAGATAAGTAAGGAACCAAATAAAAGTAATAAGGTGGGAATATATTTACTAAAATTAGATACAAATTTTAATTTTTCGATATCATCAATTTTAAAATAAAAAAGAAATAGTATTATTGATAAACATACTAAATATTTTTTATAATTTTGAAATATAGAACAAAACAAATAAATAGAACTTCCAAAAATAAAATAAAAAAAACAAATTATTAAGTTTTTGTTGTAACCAGAGTATATTAACAACCAACTTAAAATTAATAAGCTGAAAATATAAAACAAGTAATTTTTTTTTAAATAAAACATAATACAAAAAAAACAAAAATAAATTGGAATTTCAAGTGAAACAGACCAGGATATATAATTAAAACTATATCCTTTCTCAAAAATTTCCCAGCCAGAAACAAAAAAAAAATTCAAAATATAGTGATAAAAATCGTAGTAAACTCCTTGAATTTGATATTGGTTAAATTTATAGAAACTAAATATTTCTAATATCAAAACAAGTGTAAGAGTCAAAAAATGTAAAGGATATAAACGTGCAAATCTTTTAATAGAAAATTCTTTAAAACTTAATTTTTTGTTTGCTAAAATATTTGTAAATACAAATCCTGAAATACACCAAAAAAACCAGACAGCTTTTCCTCCAATTCCTGTGGACCAAACAAAGTTTTGAATAAAATTCATAATATTGTTTGATCCCTCAGAGTAAAGATAAATAGATTTTTCTGTAGGATGAAAAAGAAAATGTAAAATATAATGAAATACTACAACAGACATAGCAGCTATCCATCTAAGTAAATCAACAAAATAATAATATTTAATAATTTTGTTTTCTCTAGTTTCAAAATTATTAAATTCTAAATTCATTTAAATTTTTATAGACAAATTTTAAAGTATTAAATTATTATGGTGCCCTCGGCCAGACTCGAACTGGCACTCCGCAAGCGGCAAGGATTTTAAGTCCTTTGTGTCTACCAATTTCACCACGAGGGCATTAATGAATTTCATGAGTATTTATGCTAATATTTATAATTGAACAAGGGTAATAAGTAAAATTTATTTATTTTATCTCTCTCTGTACGAGGCTTGTACGAGACATCCTATATTCTCCCATAAGTTTATATAAATTGATTAATTATCCAACCAGGACTTATCAACCACAAAAAATAAAAGAAACCTGCAATTATATTAATCAATTTCTCATTATTTTTATAAAATAAATTATTACTGAATACTAACTTGTCTTTAATTTTACTTGCGAGCCAAACAGGTCCAAATAGATAAATTCCAATTATGATTATTACCAAAGGAACTCCAAATATTAAGTATAGTATTCCAAACAAAACATTGCCTAAAGTTAAATTTAAAAGACTTTTAATTAACTCAAAAAGACCTCCAAATAGTACCTCTAGTGAACCTGGAATTATTAAATAAAGAAAAGATAACACAAACCATATAATTCCTAAAGCTAAAGAAAAAATAAAATGACCTAATTCTAATTTTGTATACTTATAGAAGTAATCTTCATTTTTTGTGTTTTTAATTTTGTTTATTGAAATATTAAAACCTTCAAATAATAGTTCGGAAATAAAAAATATAATTATACCTCCCCCAATTATTATTAATAAATTTATTAAAGTTTCTAAAAACATTTTCTTATAATTACTTGATTAAATCGCAATCATCTAATGCCCATTCTGCAGCTTTTTGTTTTTGTTTCCATTTTGGATAGTCTGAGTGTTTTTCTAATCTTTCAATGTTACTTTCGTATGAAACCTTATAACAATGATCCTTTGCAGAAAGATTATTATTAATTGTATAAGAAATTATGATTGCTCCTATAATTATTGAAATACCAACTATTATATATCCTTTGATATTTTTCATGTCCTAAAATAGTTTTTTCTTACCCACTTAAAATAAAAATAAAAATAAATTAAAAACAAAGGTATTATAATTAAACTAAAATAAAGCATAAAACCGCCAAACATCCAGGCTAATCCAGCATATCTCAATTCACCATCAATACATTCTCTTAGTTTTTCCTCTTCTGTACCTTTTCTATTAAAATAATTATTATCTTTACAATACTGTGTCATAAAACCAATTTCATCATCGGTAGTATAAAAAGGAGAGTCTTTATAAGCAGGATTTACGTATGTATTTTTGCCCAATACTTCATTTACCGACCACCATGTTGAACAAGATGCAGGAAGTAATAAAATTAAAAATAAAATTGAAAGAATGATTAGTTTAAAAATTTTCATAATTTAATACCACAAATGTGGAAAAATATATTTGCTAACAGTATAAAATATTGCACAAATCATAGACAAGCTAAACCCAATGATCACGATTATTTCTCCTTTTACAAAACCAAAATCTTCTTCTGTTCTGGACATATCGTATTTAAATATTAATAAAAGTAATCCGTAATAAATTGGGGTGTATGCAACCAAAATTACCATGAACAATATGGTAGAGTAATTACTACCTGCCATAAAATAAAATATATAATTACAATAAGCTATACTGCTTAAGCCTACTAAAATTGAATATAAATTTCTAAATTGATAAACTTTATTATTTTTCATTTCTTTATTTCAACCTTGTAATATTTTTCACCAGTGTGAGGATCAACAAAATCATCTATTATTTTCCAGCCTTTTTTATTAATCTCCTCTAAACCCTTATCTAGTTCACCATTACCCATTTCAACTAATTCACTCGCCTGAATTAATGAAATTTCAAATTTATCCATAAGAGTAATCTATAACATTATATCTCCATGTACGAGGCATGTACGAGAATTTCATAATTAAATTGGTCTGGTTTTCTAATCTTAATTGAAAAGAAAATTAAAGTTATAAAATTTTATAGGATTTTTAGACTACCTTGGACTACTATGGACTGACTTTAACTTCTATCCCTCGGCTTTTAAGTCCTTTGTGTCTACCAATTTCACCACGAGGGCTTTTTTGAATTCCATTGTTATATATTCAATTATTTATAACTCAACTATATTAAATTGTATTGATAATCTCTAGCCTCTACTACCTCTTTTGGTAAATTAAGCTCTACATCTTCCATTTTAATTATCTCATCCCTACTAATATCTTTTTTTAATATTGCATTATCACTAAGACCTAATGGCAATATTTTTTCTCTTTTTGATTTTTCTGAAGTTATCAATCTACCTCTTGCACAAAATCCACCTTCACCATCTAGTTTTTCACCTTTTTTTAAATCTTTTTTTGCAATACTAGCAACTTCGGCATTATAATTTTTAGTAAAACCAGTTGCTCTATTATCTAAAGCTATCGAATAGATAGATTGAGCAAGTTCTAATCCTATATAATGATATGGCCTCCAGATTGCAGAGTAATTGCCTGAGGTGTCTGTAACCATTCCATAATCTTTAAAACAATTTTTTACGTATTCATTCTTTGCTTTTAAAACAATGTAAACACCCCATCTTAAATCATTTTCAATATCTTTTTTTTCTAAATCGATACTTGAAATTACCTCTACCTGACCTTCAATATCAATTAATCCTCCATCTTTTTTAGGTATCATTTTCTTGGCAATATCATAAACACCAACTGGAGGAAAAGTTAAACCATTACTCGGACATTTTAAATTTGCAGCATTACTTACAGCGCACATTTCTATGGCTGATTTATCTCCACACAAAAAACTATTAAACATTTTAGGGTTCATACCAGACTCACTCTCTGCTCTTTCTTTGGTTAAACCATAATGCCCCCAAACTGTATCAGGTGTAGAATATTCGAATGTTGGATGATACTTAGTGCCTTTTCCTGCGCAAATAACCTCAAACCCATTTAATCTTGCCCACTCAATTTGTTCTAAAATTAATGAAGGTTGATCACCATAGGCCATCGAACAAATAACATTTTTTTTTTTAGCCAGATCTGAAAGATATTTTCCACATGTAATATCAGCTTCAACATTAACTAAAATTACATTCTTTTTATTTTTTATTATTTTATCTGCATGTACTGTGCCTATAATTGGATTTCCAGTAGCTTCTATAAAGATTTCTATATTTCTATCTAAAATTTCATCTAGGGAATTCGAAAAATTAATTTTTTTTATATCTTCGGATCTAAGACCGCTATTTAAACAGTTTTTTTTAGCTTGATTAATATTAATATCGACAATGCTATCAATTTGTATTTTATTAAGATGATTGTATTGCGCCAAAAACATGCTAACAAATTTTCCACATCCAATAAATGCTATTCTAATTGGATCAGTTCTGCTCTCTAATTTTGTATGTAAAAACATTTTGAATTAGTTTTGTAACGCTTGAATTAAAAACTTTTTATCAAGTTTACAATCTCGATAACCTTTTTTAATAACATTTAAATACCTTTCAGTTGGAAATTTGAATGGAGATTTTTTAACCATTGTGTAAGTCATCACTTTATTTCCATAATAATAAAAGTAGTATTTTTTATAAAGAATTGGAAAATCTTCATATACATCTAATTTTTTCTCATCACTTTTTGAAATTTCAAATAAAGCTCCTGGAACAATAGAACTTTTTTTAGGTTCTATATCTGCAGCTCTATATTTGCTTCTAAATGTTAATCTAAAATCTTTTAAATTTATTTTTTTTAAAAAAATACTATCTTTACATCTACGCTTCATTTGAAAATGATGAAGATTACTTCCATAAGCAAAATACAGCATTATCTATCAACAACCTCAATTTTTTTCTCATTTACAAATTTTAAAATTTGAGAATTACAATTATCAATTTTTTTTTGGTCTTCTGATCTTATTACTATTGAAACTCCTAATTTACCTGCATGAAAAAATGGATAACTTCCAATTTCAACATCTTGGTTATTATTTTGGACTTTTGTTAAAGAATTGGCTATTTCACTTTCAACAGTTCTTAAACTGATTGTAAGACTTTTAATAGGTTCACCCCCCACTATACTATTGGTTAAGCCACCTAACATTGATTTCAAAATAGAGGGAACTCCTGGTAATGAAAATACATTATCAATATTAAAACCTGGTGCGCCACTTGTTGGATTTAAAATTAATTTTGCATTCTCAGGCAACCATGCCATTTTTTGTCTACCTTCATTAAATTCTCCTGGTTGGTAATATGCTTCTAGAATTTTATAAGCTTCTTTATGAACTTCATATTTTATTCCAAATGCTTTTGAAACTGATTGGGCAGTAATATCATCATGAGTAGGTCCAATACCACCAGTTGTAAAAACATAGTCATATTTGGATCTAAGTAAATTTAAAGTATCAACAATAGTCTTTTCAAAATCAGGTATTACTCTAACTTCTGCTACATTTACTCCAATTGAATTAAGCCAAATTGCTAAGGTTGAGGTATTTGTGTCTTGAGTTCTGCCTGATAAAATTTCATTACCAATAATTAAAATCGATGCATTAACTTTTACTTTTTTGTCCATATGAAATATATAATTTAGTAATGGAATTTACCAAGTCTTTAATAAAAGGCAAACTAATCAAACGTTACAAAAGGTTTTTTACTGACGTTAAAATCAGTAAAGAAATTGTCACAGCTCACTGTCCCAATACTGGATCAATGAAAGGTTTGTTAGATAAAGGTAATGAGGTTTACTTGCTTCCAAATAATGATCCAAAACGGAAGCTTAAATATGGGTTGGAAATTATTAAATCTAGAAAAAATTTAGTTGGTGTAAACACTCATATAGCAAATAGAATAGTTGAGCATGGTCTCAAAAATAATCTAGTAAATGAACTCAAGAATAATGACATTATTAAACCCGAGGTTTTTTTTAATAAGGAAACAAGATTTGATTTTTTGTTAGAAAAAAAAAGGTCAAAAAATGTTTGTTGAGGTTAAAAATGTTACTTTATTTAGAAATAAAGATACTGCTGAATTTCCAGATGCACCAACAGCAAGAGGAATAAAGCATTTATTAACCCTTATTGATGCCATAAAAAAAAGTTATAAAACATACTTAATATTTTTAGTTCAAATCCAAAATATGAAATATTTTAAAATAGCTAAAGATATAGACGAACAATATTATAAGAACTATTTAATAGCTAAAAAAGCTGGTGTAAATTTTTTAGCATATAGATGTGATATAAGTTCTAAAAAAATTTTTATAGATAAAAAATTAAAAATTATAGATGACTGATTATAAAGAAAAATTTGAAAAAATGAGAATTGCAGGAAATTTAGCTGCAAGAACTTTAGATATGTTAACTGAGAATATCAAAGAAGGTGTATCCACTGATCATATCGATAAACTCGGATATGAATTTATTAGAGATAATGGTGGCTACTCAGCTCCACAATATTATAGAGGGTTTACAAAATCTTTATGTACTTCTTTAAATCATGTTGTATGTCATGGAATACCCTCGGATAGAATTTTACAAGAAGGTGATGCTGTAAACATTGATGTTACAGCAATTGTTGATGAACATTATGGTGATACAAGCAGAATGTTTTGTATTGGAAAAACCCCAGTAAAGTTAAACAACCTTATTGATGCTACTTACGAGTCCATGATTAGAGCAATTAAAATTTTAAAACCCGGAATTAAATTGGGAGATATTGGTTATGAAATCCAATCTTTTGTAGAAGAAAAAGGATTTTCAGTTGTCAGAGATTTTTGTGGGCACGGAATAAGTACAACATTTCATGAACCACCAAACATTTTGCACTATGGTAAAAAAAACACAGGTATGGAATTAAGACCTGGGATGACATTTACTATAGAGCCAATGATAAACGCAGGTAAATATGATGTAAAAATGTTGAATGATGGTTGGACAGCTGTTACAAAAGATAAATCTTTATCTGCACAATTTGAACATACGTTAGGAATTACTGAAAATGGTTATGAAATCTTTACAGAATCTGCTAAAGGATACTCAAAACCTCCTTATTTATAATTGATGATTAAAAAATACACACGAAAAAATTTAATAAATATTTGGTTAGAAGAAGATAAATATAAAATATGGTTAGATGTTGAAGTTGTGTCTGTTGAAGTAAATGAATCTTTTTAAATTTATCATAAATCTTATTCTAAATATAAAAAATAATACGACAATTTTTCAATTTATTATTTTTATCTTTTTGTTAATTCTACTTGCCCTGATTGGAATTTTTTCTTTAATAAAAGTGGTAATTCCCTTTACTTATATTGCGTTATAAAATTATTTAAATAATCCCTTACTAAAGAAAAACCATATTCACTCAAATGAAGGTCTTCATCATTGTAATACTTATTTATTGAATAGTTATTCTTAATTATATCCTCTTTAATAATATTTAATACATCAATATGATTTATATTTTTAGATATGAATAAATTTTTAACAAATTCATATCTCCAGCTTGGGTCTATTACATCATCTTTGAAATTAAATGTTACAAAAATTAAATTTTGATTCAATTTCTTTGATTGTAATATAATTTTATCTATCAAATAATTGAAAATATCTATTTTTTTTTTCATATAACATTTTGATTTTTTATAATTAAAATTATTTAAAATTAAAAAACTCACATTTTTTATAAAATTATAAGAGTAAACATGAAAACCACCACTTAATGAGCTGTTAAATTTTATAGGTGTATTAGTTAATTCAAAAATATTATTTTTTTTTATATATTTTAATTTTGGGAAATTTCTTTGATGAAATAAAGATCTATCAATATCCTCTAATAAAAATCCGATAATTATTGTATTATTTTTAAATTTATCTTTAGTTAGCTTATATGATTTATATATCTGGTCAAATCCATATGATTTTACTGCAAAATTGGTTTTTCCAGTATAATTGGATAAAAAATATTTATGGTCAATAAATGAACTTCCGTAAAAAATTATTTCACTATTACTATATATTTCTTTATTAAAAAATTTATCATTTTTCTTTTTAGTTATAGTTAATATTGGATGGTAACTATATTTTTCTTTATCATAAGATGAATTTCCTTCAAAATTCCAATAGGCTTGATCACAATAAGGGTTAAAATATAAGATAGTTTTTTTTAAGCTCTTTATGTCGAAAAAAAAAATTATTTGAAAAAATACTTCAACAAATATTATTAATATTATAATGGGTAAAAATAAATTTTTAAAAATTTTTATAAAAAAATTACCTGATAGTAAATTCATAATTAAATGGCATAATAATTTTATGAGATAAAAATTCTTTTATAAAAAAAAATATTAAAATTATAATTACTATAGATATAAATAATTTAATTAGCTTCATTCAAAAATTTTTTTAAAATTTTATTTTGATATTTATTCACAATATCTTCTAATATTACTTGCGACACCTTGTTAGTATCTCGTGTATGCACTAAATCTACAAAATCTAGTTCTTCACGTACTTCTAAAGTATTTAAATTGGTAAAATTTTTATTCTGAATCTTTAACTCTATTATTTTATTAAGATTTTTTATCTCATAAGTGACACCGTTTATACTTGGAGGCTTTAAGCTTATTGGTTGAATATAAAATATAAATTCTGTTGATTTCTTAGTTAAAGTTTTGTTTATATTTTCGAAATGTGAATTAATATGATTTTCTACATCTAATAATGGACTATCCATATTAAAATTACTTTTAGTCAAATACTTATTATTTAAACAATAACTGATATTATTGGGTAAAAGTAGTTCATTTTGATAAAAATCAAATGATGCAAAAATTTCTTTTTTGATTGAAATTTTATTTGTAATTTCCTTATACTTTTCATCTAAATATATTTCATTACCACCAGTATAAAAAATAGCTAAATCTGGATTATAAAATAAAGAAAATACTAATAACTCTCGCAAATGATCACTTATCATACCTCCTGGCATTGCAAGATTTACAACAAAAATTTTTTCAGACTGAAATTTTTTCCTTAACTTGTATTGAAGCTGTGTGTGAAGTCTAGCTTCAAAATCTTGATAACTTCCAAAAGTTTCTGAATTACCCAAAATTACTATCAAATAATCTTTCTTCTCATCATATGAATTTAAAAAATCAATATCAGTTTGAAAATCAAATTGTCTTCTGAATGAATTGATAGAGGAAAACTTAATATGTTGATTCTTGTTTAAAGAATTTTTACATTTTTTTTGATTGCTTTTTAAAACTGCTTCCTCAACAATTAGTGTACTTAATTGGTTAGACTGTCTTAGACTTTCTGTATCATTATTTAATTTATTTTTATTATTTAATTTATTTTCTGATTTATTATTTTTTTGATTTTCAAAAACATTAACAACTTTATTTATAACTTTAATTGTAGAGGAAAGGTAATGACCAGTAAGTAGTGTGGAATTTTTTAAATAAATTAAATAACCAAGAAAAATTTCTAAAACTAAAATTATTATCAAGAATTTAAATAATTTATTAATCATTTATTTTTTTGAGTAAATTCCATTTTCAGTGAGAAGATATTTAATATTCATTCTTTCTATAGCTAAATAAGCATCCTCCAATGAATAAACCATTGGGTCAGAAGAAATATTAAAAGATGTGTTGGCTAAAACATCTATATTTTTTTCTTTAAGTTTAGATAAAATTTTTCCTAATATATGATTTTCATCGCAAAGCTGGACTCTTGCCGTATTATCTTTGTGTACAACGGCCTCTATATTTTGTGAATTAAAAACCTCTGCAACTGATCCCATATAATAGTAAGATTTGTAAAGTTTATCAGACAAAGAAAAATACTTTTCTGCATTTTCTTTTAATATAATTGGTGCAACTGGCCTGAACTTGCTTCGTTTTTTAATATTTTCATTCAGTTCGTCAACAGCTTGTTTTGAGTGAGCGTTACAAATCATAGATCTATGTCCTAGAGCTCTTGGTCCTGTTTCTATATTTTTATAACAAGTTGCCAAAATTTCGTTGGAGGCTATGATGTTACAAGCTGTTTCTACTATTTTTTTTTCATCACAAATTTTATCGTATTTTGCAGAAATAAATTCTTCATCATCAATATTATTTTTTATTAATCCCGGTGATAATATTTCAACATCATCTTTTTCAAAATCTGTTCTAAATTCATTACCACTTTTTAAATACCCATAGTAAGCTGCTCCTATTGCTGCACCGGAGTCTCCTGGTGATGGTGGTATTATTATTTCATCAATAAATTCAAGCTTTGAAATTTCTTTTATAGCAACACTGTTCATGGCTACACCTCCCGAAAAAATAAATCTTTTTTCTTTTGTCATTTTATGGGCAAATAAGAAAATTTCTTTGAGTAGATTCTCAACAATTTTTTGAGCGGATGCTGCAATATTGGCATATTCTTCAAAATTTGGTGAATTTAGATCTAGTATTTGATTACTTTCTCTTTCATTTATTTTAAATATTTCTTTTATTTTATCTGAGTAAGATCTGGTAATACTTCTACAAAAATCATAATACTGATTATCTAAATAAAGATTTCCATCACGAAAATATATTGTTTTTGAAAGCTTATCATAATAAATTGGTTGACCATATGCAGCCAGTCCCATTACTTTGTACTCTCCTTCATTAATAGAAAAACCTAAATAATCAGTTATGGCAGAATAAAACAAGCCAATAGAATGAGGAAAGGCACTAGACCAAATATTGTTAATCTCACTTGATGACTTTACATGGTGAATTGAGCTTGTACTTTCGTCTCCATAACCATCTATTACAATAGATGTAATTGGATTTCGATTATTATAATAAGTACCAGTTAATGTGTGACTTAAATGATGATCACAATAAATAACTTTTTGATTAGAAATTTTTAAATATTTTGATAGATCGTAAGAAAATATTATTGAAGAGTTCCAAATATTTTTGAAATAATTTCTAGTAAGCTCATTTAATAATGAGTTATTTTTAATTGAATATTTTAAAATATTAAGCCATGCCTTAAATGGTTTTTCATAAAAAGTTACCCTTAAAACATTATCGTTACTTAAGTCAAAATTTTTAATCATTTCCATAAGTGCCAATCTTGGAAATGATTTGTCACCTTTAACTCTTGAAAAATATTCTTCTTTTTTAAAATCAATTAATTTTCCATTTTCATCTAAAATAGCAACCGAAGAATCATGGAAATAACCAGATATTCCTATGAAATATTTCATAAATTAACTGATAAATTTTTATATAATGGATTTCTCACTTATAGACATTAAATTTTTTTTTAATGTAGAATTAGATTTTAAAAAAACTGCAATATGTCCAAAAATTACTATTAGAAAATTAATTATAGGATCAAATATTTTATTTAAAAACATAACATTTTTATAATAAAACATTCTTAATTTATTTTTCATTTTTTCTTTTTTAAAAGCAACGTTGAGATTGGAATTTGGAAATTTCTTATCATAAAAAAGTTTTGCAAAAGTCCAATGCCTATCTTCTTCAGCCATAATTGTATGAAGTGTTTCAATTGAATAATCTGCATGACTCTCTTCTTCTTTTGATATTTGCTTTAAAATTTTTAAAGAGTCTGTATTTTCAATTCTCTTAATTAAGTTATCAAAAGAGTCTTTTGCTAAAAACTCATTTGCATAAACAAATTCAACAAAATTTTTTAGTTTTAATTTTTCAACTAAAAAATTTTTTTTATCTACATAACCTTTTAAAACAACATTTTGAGGAGTGAATCTAAATTCTTTATTAAAATAATCCTTATTTCGTTTAACCTCATTATTCAAAACATCAAAAATTAACTTTGAATGACGATATTCGTCTAAAGCATGATTTATATAACCAACTTTTAATCTTGGTGAGTCGGCTTTTTTTGCTGCTGCTAACATCTCTAGAGCTGAACCATACTCAGCATAAGCAAATTCAACTAGTGTACTATACAAATTTGACTTTTTATCAGGTACTAAGAACATAATAATTGTATATATACTGATATGATATAATTCCAAAAAAAAAATTTTAAAAATTATGAAATTCTAATAAAATCTGCTAATTATATCAAATAACCCTCATTATATTAATGATAAATAGATATTCACGAAAAGAATTAACTAAGATTTGGTCAGATGAAAATAAATACAAAATCTGGCTTGATGTTGAAATAGCAGCCGCTGAATCAATGGAAAAACTTGGTCAAATCCCTAAAGGAGTTGCATCAGTTGTAAGAAAAAAAACTAAAATTAATGTTGGTAGAATTCAAAAAATAGAGACTGAGGTAAAACACGATGTAATTGCATTTCTTACTTCTGTAACCGAAAGAGCTGGTATCAAAGCAAGATATCTTCACCAGGGGATGACTTCTTCAGATGTTTTAGATACTAGTTTCAATATTCAGTTGGTTCAGTCAGGTAAAATTATTTTAAAGAATATTGATCAAATTTTAAAAGTTTTAAAAAGACAGGCAAAAAAGTATAAATTTACACCTTGTATGGGAAGAAGCCATGGTATCCATGCTGAACCTATTACGTTTGGTTTAAAATTGGCTTCATTTTATGAGGAATTTAAAAGAAATAGAAAAAGATTAAAAGATGCTATTGATGAAGTTTCTACTTGTGCAATTTCTGGTGCCGTTGGAACATATGCTAATATTAATCCAAATGTCGAAAAACATGTAGCAAAAAAATTAGGTTTAAAAGTTGAACCAATTTCCTCACAAGTAATCCCAAGAGATAGACATGCATTTTATTTTTCTGTTTTAGGAATTATTGCAGGATCTATTGAAAGAGTAGCCGTTGAAATAAGACATCTTCAAAGAACTGAAGTTTATGAACTTCAAGAATATTTCTCTAAAAATCAAAAAGGCTCTTCTGCAATGCCTCATAAAAAAAATCCAATTTTGAGCGAAAATTTAACAGGACTTGCTAGAATGGTCAGAAGCGCTGTAATCCCCGCACTAGAAAATATTGCTCTTTGGCATGAAAGAGATATCTCTCATTCAAGTGTTGAAAGAAATATTGGACCAGACGCTAACATAACAACTGATTTTGCTTTGGCTAGACTTGTAAATATTTTAGATAATATGATTGTTTATCCAAAAAAAATGCTTGAAAATTTAAATTTAACAAAAGGTTTAATTTTTTCTCAGGAAGTTATGTTGGAGCTTACTAAATCAGGTTTGAGCAGAGAAAAATCGTATAGATTAGTTCAAACTTATGCAAAAAAATGTTTTGCAGAAAATTTAAACTTAATTGATGTCATTTCATCTGATAAATTTATAATGAGTAAAATTTCACCAAAAAAACTAAAATCTATATTTAATTATTCTAAACACTTTAAAAATGTCAATTTTATCTTTAGGAGAGTTTTTAAATAATGAAAAAAGGTAAAAAATTATACGAAGGAAAAGCTAAAATCATTTATGCAACAAATGATAAAAACTTAGTTATCCAATATTTTAAAGATGATGCAACTGCATTCAACAATCAAAAAAAAACTATCATTGAAGGTAAAGGTGTTCTGAATAACAGAATATCAGAACATATACTCTCCAACCTCTCGCAAATAGGAATTAAAAATCATTTAATAAAAAGATTAAATATGCGTGAGCAAATTATAAAACTTGTGGAAATAATTCCAATCGAATTCATTGTAAGAAATGTTGCGACAGGTTCAATTACTAAAAGATTAGGTATTGAGGACGGTACTGTTTTAAAAGAGCCTCTAATTGAATACTGCTTAAAGGATGACAAGCTTGGAGATCCATTAATATCTGAAGAGCATATTTTAGCATTTGATTGGGCGACAAAAACAGAAATAGATAAAGTTAAAAAAATGATTTTAAGAATTAATGATTTTATGATTGGGATGTTTAGAGGTGTTGGAATTAAACTTATCGATTTTAAATTAGAATTTGGAAGAATTAAAATTGATGGAAAAAATGAAGTTATTTTAGCAGATGAAATTAGTCCTGATACATGCAGATTATGGGACAGTATTACAGAAAAAAAATTAGATAAAGACCGATTTAGAAAAGATCTAGGAGATTTAATTCCTGCCTATACTGAGGTTGCTAAAAGATTAGGTATACTCCATGAACAATCTAATGTTTCAGCAGTAAATGTAACTAAATTATCTTCAGTTAAAAGAAAGAATAAATGAAAATTTCTGTAATCATCACTCTAAAAAAAGATGTGCTTGATCCGCAAGGAAAAGTTATTCATCAAACTCTTGATGGAATGGGTTTTGATGATGTTAATGAAGTTAGACAAGGTAAATATTTTGAAATAGAAACTAAAGAAACTGATAATGAAAAAGCAAAAGCAAAAGTTGAGGAAATGTGCAAAAAACTTTTGGCAAATCTTGTAATTGAAAATTATAAAATTATTGATCCAAAGTAATTAATGAAATCATCAGTTATTACTTTTCCAGGTTCAAATTGCGACAGAGACATGGATGTTGCTCTAAAAAAATTTGGATTTAAAAATAAAATGGTTTGGCATGCTGATGCTGAATTACCAAAAAGTGATTTGGTTGTATTACCGGGTGGATTTTCATATGGTGATTACTTGAGATGTGGAAGTATGGCATCTAAATCAAAAATAATGCAGTCTGTAATTAATTTTGCAAATTCAGGAGGTATGGTTATGGGTATCTGTAATGGATTTCAAATATTAGTTGAAACTGGTTTGGTTCCAGGTGTTTTGCTTAGAAACAAATATTTAGAATTTATTTGTAAAAATGTTTTTGTAAAGATTGGCGATAAAAATAATAAATATTTTAAAAATGTTAATAACGATGTTTTAGAATTTCATATAGCTCATAATGAAGGAAATTATTTTTGTACTAATGATCAATTAAAAGAAATTGAAGATAATAATCAAATAGCTATTAATTATTGTGATGAAAATGGAAAAATAGAAGATCAATTTAATCCTAATGGATCCATAAAAAATATTGCTGGTATATTTAATAAAGAAAAAAATGTTCTAGGAATGATGCCCCACCCTGAAAGAATGATTGATGCATCTCTATCTGGTGAGGATGGATCATTATTTTTTAAAAACTTAATAAACAACTTAAAATGATTGTAAACGAACAAGTAGCAGTTGATCACGGTTTAAAGAAAGATGAATACGCTAAAATTTGTGAGTTATTAAAGAGAACCCCTAATATTACAGAACTAGGGATATTTTCTGCAATGTGGAATGAACATTGTTCTTATAAATCATCAAGATTACATTTAAAAAAACTACCCACTAAAGGAAAAAAAGTTATTCAAGGTCCTGGAGAAAATGCGGGTGTTATCGATATTGAGGATAATGATGCAATAGTTTTTAAAATAGAAAGTCACAATCACCCTTCATTTATTGAACCTTATCAAGGTGCTGCTACCGGTGTTGGTGGCATAATGCGTGATGTATTTACAATGGGTGCAAGACCAATAGCTAACTTAAACTCTATTCATTTTGGATCACCACAACATAAAAAAACGAAAAATTTATTAAGAGGTGTTGTTCATGGCATAGGCGGTTATGGAAACTGCATGGGTGTTCCTACAATTGCTGGACAAACAAGTTTTGATAGCTCCTACAACGGAAATATTTTAGTTAACGCTATGACATTAGGATTAGTCAAAAAAGATAAGATTTTTTACTCTAAAGCTGCAGGTTTAAATAAACCAGTTATTTATGTTGGGTCTAAAACTGGGAGAGACGGAATACATGGAGCAAGTATGGCTTCAGCTAGTTTTGATGAAAAAATAGAAGAAAAAAAACCAACAGTTCAAGTTGGTGATCCATTTACTGAAAAACTATTGCTTGAGGCTTGTTTGGAGTTAATGGCAGGAGATTCAATTATAGCTATACAGGATATGGGTGCCGCTGGTTTAACATCATCAAGTATTGAAATGGCATCTAAAGGAAACCTTGGAATTGAAATCAATTTAAACAAAGTACCATGCAGAGAAACTAAAATGACACCTTACGAAATTATGCTTTCTGAGAGCCAAGAAAGAATGTTAATTGTTTTAGAAAACGGCAAAGAAAAACAAGCAAAAAAAATATTTGATAAATGGAACTTGGATTTTGCAGTAATTGGAAAAACAACTAAATCTAAAAAAATAGAACTTTATTTTGATGAAGAAAAAGTTGCAGACATTCCGGTTAATACTTTGGTTGAAAACTCTCCTATGTATGATCGTAAATGGAAAAAAGCAAAACTTCCTAAAAGGAATATAATCAAAAAAGAAGATATTAAACATTTAAAAATTATTGATGTATTAAAAAAAGTTTTAGCTAATCCAAACGTTTGCAGCAAAGAATGGATTTGGCAACAATATGATCATACGGTAATGGGAGACACTATTCAGAAACCTGGTGGGGATGCAGGTGTTGTAAAAGTTCATGGAACAGATAAAGCTGTAGCCGCTACTGTAGATTCCTCTGCAGTTTATTGTTGGGCCCACCCTTTAACTGGTGGAAAGCAAGTAGTTTGTGAAAGTTTTAGAAATCTTATATCAGTTGGTGCAAGACCAATTGCTATTACTAATTGTTTAAATTTTGGTAGTCCAGAAAATGAAGAAAATATGGGAGAGTTTGTTGAATGTGTTCAAGGTATTGGTGCAGCAAGCGATTATTTAAAGTTCCCAGTAGTTTCTGGAAATGTATCTTTCTATAACCAAACAAAAGATCAAGGCATAAAACCCACTCCTGCAATTGGTGGTGTTGGGTTAATCAAAGATTATAAAAAAATGATTACTATGGATTTTAAAGAAGTTGATAATTTAGTTTTAGTAATTGGAAAAACCGAAGGACATATTGATCAAAGTTTATTTGCAAGAGCTATTTTAGATGAAAAAAATGGACCTCCACCTGAAGTAAATCTATTTAATGAAAAAAATAATGGAGAAACATTGCTCAAATTGATTGATAATAATTTGATAAAAAGCGCACACGATGTTTCTTTAGGTGGTATAATTACTGCTGTTGCAAAGATGTGTATTAAAGGAAAAAAAGGAATAAATATTCAAAAACCTAAATATTTAATTAATGAATTAGAGTACTTATTTGCTGAAGATCAAGGTAGATATATACTGGAAATTAACAAAAAAAATTTTAAAAAAGTAGCAGATATATTGAATAAAAATGCAGTCCATTTTGATGAACTTGGCACAGTTAATGAAAATGAAATATATATTAATGATAAGACAAAAGTTACAATTGACGAATTATCAACTTCGAATACAAATTGGCTAACAAACTATATGAGTAAATAATGGCGATGGATTTAAAAGAAATTGAGAATTTTATAAAAGAGGCAATACCAGATGCAATTGTTGAAATACAAGATTTGGCAGGTGATGGAAATCATTATTCAGCAATAGTTACGTCTTCTCAATTTTCAGGAAAAAGCAAAATTGAGCAACATAAAATGGTTTACAACTCATTAAAGGGAAGAATGGGTAATGAACTACATGCATTAGCAATTAAAACAAAGGAGAATTAAATGGATCAACAAACAAATGATTTAATAAAAAATGAAATTGAAAAAAACGAAGTATGTTTGTTTATGAAAGGCACACCTGACGCTCCTCAATGTGGATTTTCAATGGCTACATCAAATATTTTAAAAATTCTAGAAGTAAATTTCAAAGGTATAAATGTTTTAGAAAATCAAAATCTAAGAGAAGGTATTAAAGTTTTTAGTGATTGGCCAACAATCCCACAACTTTATGTTAAAAATGAATTTATCGGTGGATGTGATATTGTAAAAGAAATGTACGAAACTGGTGAATTGGCAAAACTTTTTGAAAGTAAAAATATAAATTATAAGCCTAAAAGCTAATTATCTAGAATAATATTCAATTACTAAATTAGGTTCCATAACTATTGGGTATGGAACTTCTTCAAATTTTGGAACTCTAACAAACTTTAGTTTTTTATTTTTTTCATCCATTTGAATATATTCTGGAGTTTCTCTTTCTTTATTTGCAAGAGCAATATCAATTATTGCAAGTTGTTTAGATTTATCTCTTATTTCAATTGAATCTTCTTCTCTAACTAAATAGCTTGCTATATTCACTTTTTTACCATTTACTTTTACATGGCTATGATTGATTAACTGTCTAGCTGAAAAAATTGTTGTTGCAAACTTTGCTCTATAAATTACTGCATCTAATCGTCTTTCAAGAAGGCCAATTAAATTTTCACCAGTATCACCTTTGAGCATTACTGCTTTTTTGTAAATATTTCTAAATTGTCTCTCGTTAATATTGCCATAATAGGCTTTTAACTTTTGTTTAGCCTGTAGTTGAATTCCGTAATCTGAAGGTTTAGATGTTTTAGTTTGACCGTGCTGACCTGGTCCATATGCTCTAGTATTAAAAGGACTTTTAGGTCTACCCCAGAGATTAACTTTTAATCTTCTGTCTACTTTATGTTTAGAGTTTAATCTTTTTGTCATTTGATAGTGGGCTTTATAAACTTACTCATCATTTTGTCAATCAACGTTTTTTACCTAAACTTGCAAATACCCCTGATAAAATACGTGTTTCTTTAGTAGATAATTCCATTCTATAAAAAATATTCCTCAAGTTCTCGAGCATTATCGGTTTCTTTTCTTTTGACTTAAAGAAATTAATATCTTCAAGATTCTGTATACAAAGATTTGCCATAGCGACTATCTCTTTTTTAGATGCTGGTTTAACTTTATTTGATTTTTTAAAAGAAGATGCTTTTGAGTTAATAATACTTGATAGATATTGAGCAATTATTATCAAGCTGTGAGATAGGTTTAATGATTTAAAATCAGAATTAGTTGGAATTTGAAGAGTATAATTTGCGTAGCTTATTTCATTATTTGATAGGCCAGATGCTTCTGAGCCAAATAAAAAAGCTATTTTCTTTTTAAGATTAATTTTTTTTAAATCTTCTAATTGGATATGTTTAATATTTTTATTTCTAAATCGTGCTGATGTCGCAATTACAATATCAATATTTTTTAAAGGTTTTTCTAAATTTTCAAAATTTTTTGCCTTATTAATTATATCTTTTGCTCCTACTGAGGTTGCTAAAATTTTATCATTTGGAAATATTGGTTTTGGATCAATAACAATAAGTTTATTAAAATTAAAATTTTTCATACCTCTCGCACAAGCTCCTATATTTTCTGAAAGTTGAGGTTTGTGTAAAATGAAAGAAATATTATTAACAGACATTAATCTATGCCATGATTTCTGTTATAATTGGAAATAGCTGATGGTTTAATATCATTTAGATATTGTGGATCTACTGTCCAAATAGAAACTTTTAATGGATAACATTTTGCAACATCAGATGAGTGTTCAGATCCACAATCACCTCCTGGACAAGCAGAAAGAGCACCCAATAAATCAGTTTCAGCAAAAAATTCCAAATAATCACCAGGTCTTACAGGACTTGCTTTCATGAAGTATTGTTTAGTATCATTGGTAAATCCAGTTAACATAAAAACATTTAATACATCATGAACTATATTTTCTGCGTGGTCTAATTGAACATTTTTTTCTTTAACCAAAGCTCTTGTTAAATTTGAATGACAACAATAATGATAATCGTTATCACTCAAAAGTTTTGATGTATACGGATCACATCTTGTACCAATTACATCATGAACTGATCCTCCATCTTTATCATAATCATACCAATCTAAAGTATCCCAAGTTATTGTTGCTAAAGATCTAAGATAGGGAAAACTACTAAACATTTTATCTCCAACAGAAAGATGAGTTCCATAGAGTGCTCTTGTTTTTCCTGAATAAAACTTTTCTTCTAAATTATTTAAATTAAATAAATTTAAATCTCCTACCTGAGGTCCTTCTACACTTTCAATTCTAAAAAACTCACCATATTTAACTTCAAATGTTTTCGCATCTCTTGGGGGTATTAGAACTTCATCTTTTTTAACCAAGTATTTTCGAGCAGAATGTAAAATACTCAAATTTTTTTCTTCAATATTAGTATTTGGGTAACAAACTACTGGTTTTGCTCCTATTCTATCTTTTAGATCAGATGGTTTTTGAGAAAATTTTTTAATTTTCATTCTTACGAACTTCCAGGAGCTTTATCCTTGAATAGCTTATAATCCAAACTATCAACTAGAGCTTTGAAAGAAGCATCAATTATATTTGGTGATACTCCAATGGTAAACCAATTAACACCTTTCGAGTCTGTACTTTCAATACTAACTCTTGTTACAGCTTCTGTACCAGTGTTTAAAATTCTAACTTTGTAATCAACTAGTCTTAAATCTTTTAAATATTCTGAATATTTAGCAAGCTTGTTAACATTCTTTCTAATTGCATTGTCTAGAGCATTAACAGGTCCGTTTCCTTGTCCTTCACACAAAATTTTGTCTCCATCTACTTCTAATTGAGCTTTTGCATATGAAACTATTTCTCCTGCATTATCCTTCTTTACCGAAACATCATATTCATTAATAGAAATATATCTTGGTATCTCCCCCATTAATCTTCGAGCTAACAACTCAAAGGATGCGTCAGCACCATCATAACTATAACCAATAAATTCACGATCTTTCACTTCATCTAAAAGTTTTTTAATTTTTGGATTACTTTTCTCAACTTTAATTCCAATTGAATTCAATCTGGACATTATATTGGATTGTCCCGATTGATCTGAAACAACTATATTTCTAGAGTTTCCAACTTCTTCTGGATTTATGTGCTCATAGGTTTTGGGATCTTTTTGAACTGCTGAAACATGCATTCCGCCCTTATGAGAAAAAGCAGAAGCTCCAACATAAGGTAAATGTTTATTGGGTTTTCTATTTAATATCTCATCTAATAATCTTGAGCATTGAGTTAAGTTTTTTAAATTTTCTCTTTTAATATTTAGTTCAAACTTATCTGAAAAATCTTTCTTTAAAAAAAATGAGGGAATCAATGACATTAAATTAGCATTTCCACATCTTTCACCCAAACCATTGATTGTGCCCTGGACTTGTCTAACACCAGCTTGAACTGCTGCAAGACTATTAGCTACCGCATTTTCAGTATCATTATGAGCATGTATTCCTAAATTTTTTCCAGGAATTTGCTTACTTACATTAGATACAATTTCTGTTATCTCGTGTGGAAGTGTACCGCCGTTAGTATCACATAATACAATCCATCTAGCACCATTATCAAAAGCAGCTTTTAAACATGACATTGCATATTCAGGATTCGCTTTATATCCATCAAAAAAATGTTCAGCATCAAACATGAACTCTTTTCCAGATTTAACAATATGTTTTGTACTTTCACTTATATTCGTTAAATTCTGCTCATTACTTATTCCTAATGCGACATCTACTTGAAAATCCCATGATTTTCCAAACAAGCAAACAGAGGTGCTTTTTGAATTAATTAATGATGAAAGCATAGGATCATTCTCTGCGCTGTGTTCAGATTTTTTAGTCATTCCAAATGCGGTTAATTTCGTTGTTTTAAAATTATGATCCTTGTTGAAAAACTCAGTATCAGTTGGATTTGCACCTGGCCAACCTCCTTCAACATAATCCACACCCAATTTATCTAAAGCAGAAGATATTTTTTCCTTATCATCAATTGAAAAATCTACACCTTGAGTTTGTGCACCATCACGCAGTGTTGTGTCAAATATATAAAGTTGCTCTTTGCTCATTTAAATTTCCAAGTCGTTTTACCATCTTTATCTTCTATTAAAACACCTTTGTCTAAAAGCTCATTTCTAATTTTATCAGCTTCTTGGTAATTTTTGTTATCTCTAGCCTTATTTCTTTCCTGGATTTTTTGTAAAATTTCTTTTTCAGAAATTAAAGCATTGCTTATTTTAAAATTAAGCCAATTTTCTTTACTTTCGTTCAATAGTCCTACAAATTGACAAGCAGAAACAAATAAAGATTTGTCTTCATCATTACCTTTTTGAGCTTTGTCATATAATTGATGTAAATTAGCAATATATCCAGGAGTGTTTAAATCATCGTAAAGTGGCTGAAGAATTTCATCAGAAACATTAGAATTATTTTCAGTATCTAAATATGAATTGTACCATTTATTTATTGTGTTTTCACAGTCGTTCAGAAGTTTATCATTCCAATCTAATGGTTGTTTATAATGCGCACTCAATAAAGCTAATCTCAAAACTTGACCACTTATCTTATTTCTAAAATCTTTTATTTTTAAAATATTTCCCTGAGACTTAGCCATCTTTTCATTAGACATAGTGATGAATGCGTTATGCATCCAAAATTTTGCAAATATTTTTGTATCATTTGCGCATCTTGATTGAGCTATTTCATTTTCATGATGAGGAAATAACAAATCTATACCACCTCCATGAACATCAAACTCATCTCCTAAAAATTTCTTTGACATTGCTGAACACTCTAGATGCCATCCTGGCCTTCCTTTGCCCCATGGAGATTCCCATGAAGGTTCGTCTTCTTCTGAAGGTTTCCATAAAACAAAATCTTCTGAATTTTTTTTATTTTCACTAACTTCTACTCTTGATCCAGCAATAAGTTCTTCTAATTTTTTATTTGATAGTCGACCATAATCCCTGAATTTTTTAACCTCAAAATAAACGTGCTTATTATTTTCATAAGCGTATCCTTTTTTTATTAATTCAGAAATCATTTTAATCATTAAATCTATATTTTCAGTCGCTTTAGGCTGATGGGTTGGCTCTTCACAATTTAAGTAATTACAATCTTCACTAAAACTTTTAGTTACTCTGCTTGTTAATTGTGAGATTGAAATATTATTTTCTTTTGAAGATCTAATAATTTTATCATCTACATCTGTAATATTTCGCACATAAGTAACTTTAGGATAATTTTTTTTAAAAATTTTAAACAGAATATCAAATACAACTATTGGTCTTGCATTCCCGATATGAGGATCGTCATAAACAGTTGGACCACACACATACATTCTAATGTTACTTTTATCTAGTGGAACAAACTTCTCTTTTTTATTTGTTAGATTGTTTGTTAAAAAAATATCTTTACTCATTATTTTAGGAATATACTTAAAAAATAGATTTGTGAATCTATTTGATTAATTTGGAATTTTGCATACAGGAATTGGCTCCATTTTATGCAAATTTTGTTTTCTAATAGTTTCGTATTTAGCTCGATTTGCTGAATTTGGATTATTCATAGCTTCTTCTAATTCTTGATATTTTAGTCCAAGTTGACCTTCGTCGGTTCTTCCATCGTCCCATAAACCGTCAGTAGGGGCTGCATCTATAATTTCTTTTAAAATTCCAAGTTCTTTTCCAAGCTCCCACACTTCGGTTTTATTACAATCTGCTATTGGTGATATATCTACCCCACCATCTCCATATTTTGTATAAAACCCAACACCAAAATCTTCTACTTTATTACCAGTTCCAACTACTATTCCTTTATTCGCAGCAGCAACTTGGTAAAGCGTTGTCATTCTCAATCTAGCTCTAGAATTCGCCATTCCATGTTCGTTATCAAAATTTGATAAACTAGAACTAAAAGCCAAAAATAACTCATCTAAATTGATAGTATGTGCCTCAACATTTTGAAAATTTTTAACTAACCACTCTTGATGTTTTAAGCTTAAATCATGTTGATGTGATTTCTGTTTGATTGGCATTGACAAAACAATAGTTTTTAAACCTGTCATTGCGCTTAATGTACTAGAAACTGACGAATCTATTCCCCCAGAAATTCCTATAACCAATGACTCTGCCTTACTTGGCATATTATTTGCATAATCTTTAATCCAATTAGAAATAAAATTTACTTTTTCTGAAGCATTCATGATTTTAAAGTAGTAGATATTTAAAATTTTACAATGTCTTAAGATGCCGCTCTATCTGCGTTTTTAGAATAAGAGCTATTCTTTTTAATCTCATCTGAAATCAAGAAAGCTAATTCTAGAGCTTGGTTCGCATTTAGTCTTGGGTCACAATGCGTGTGATATCTTGATGATAAGTCTTTTTCTGATATCTTTTGTGCTCCTCCAATACATTCTGTTACATCTTGACCGGTTAATTCTATATGCAAACCACCAGCGTAACTTCCTTCGCTTTGGTGACATGCAAAAACATTTTTAACTTCTTTTAACACGCTGTTAAATGGTCTTGTTTTAAAACCTGTCGCAGCTTTTACTGTATTTCCATGACAAGGATCACACGACCAAATTACATTTAAACCTTCTTTTTTTATCGCCCTAATTAATTTTGGTAAAAATTTTGAAACATTATCTGCACCAAATCTTGATATTAATGTGATTTTACCTTTTTCATTTTTAGGATTTATTCTGTTACAAAGATCAATTAGATCATCAGCCTTTAATGTAGGTCCACATTTGATTCCTATTGGATTTTCTATGCCTCTACAAAACTCAACATGACCACCATCAAGTTGTCTTGTTCTGTCTCCAATCCAAACAAAGTGTGCAGATGTGTCGTGATTTTCTCCTGTTGTAGAGTCTGTTCTTGTCATTGTTTCTTCAAAAGGAAGAAGTAAAGCTTCATGTGATGTCCAGAAGTTAACGGTTTTTAATCTTCTATTAAAATCTGAATTAATTCCACACGCATCCATGAAAGCTAGTGCATTTGCAATATTATCTTCTAATTCCTTAAATCTTTTTAACTCCGGTGAATTTTTAATAAAACCTAAATTCCAATTGTGAACATTTTTAAGATCTGCAAAACCTCCATGACAGAAAGCTCTTATAAGGTTTAAAGTTGCAGCTGATTGAGAGTATGCCTTGAATAATCTTTTAGGATCTGGAACTCTAGCTTTTTCATTAAATTCCATACCATTAATATTGTCACCTAAATAACTTGGAAGCTCTACTCCGTCTTTTATTTCGGTAGGTGCACTTCTAGGTTTTGAAAATTGTCCAGCTATTCTTCCAACTTTAACTACTGGTAATGAAGCTGAGTAAGTTAAAACTAATGACATTTGTAACATTAGTTTAAACGTATCTCTAATATTGTCTGGATTAAATTCTGCAAAACTTTCAGCACAATCTCCGCCCTGAAGTAAAAATGCTTTTCCATCCACAACATCTGCCAACTGACTTTTAAGATGTCTAGTTTCTCCAGCAAATACTAACGGAGGAAATGTTCCTATCTTATCCAAAACTTTATCCAATTCTTTTTTGTTTGGATATTCTGGAATATGTTTTACAGGATATTTTCTCCAACTATTTTTTTTCCAACTTTTCATATTCAACCTAGGGGTGTTTTAACAGAGTTTAAAGTTTATTCAACAGTGACAGATTTAGCCAGATTTCTAGGCTTATCGATGTCATAACCTTTTTTAAGAGCAGAGTAATAAGCAAGTTTTTGAAGTGGAATAGTCAAAAGGAATGGAAGCAAGTCATCATTTGTATTCTCAACTTCAATAGTTTCCCAAATATTTTCTGAAACAACTTCGTCTTTGCTTTTGTTTGTTATCAATAATACTTTTGCTCCTCTAGCGATAACTTCCTGCATGTTTGAAATTGTTTTTTTATAATAATTATCTCTAGGAGCCAAAACAACTACTGGCATGCCCTCTTCTATTAAGGCTAAAGGTCCATGCTTCATTTCTCCGGCTGGATATCCTTCAGCATGAACATATGAAAGTTCTTTAAGTTTTAGTGCGCCTTCTAAAGCTATTGGATATGAATACCCTCTTCCTAAAAACATTGAACCCTTTGCTTCATTAAATGTTGAGGATATTGCCTGGATATCATTATCATGAAGTAATGTTTTCTCTATTAAGCCAGGCAAAGCTTTTAGGTCTTTAATTTTTTCTTGGTATTTTTTTTTTTCAATTTCCTTTCTTAACGACCCAAGTTTTAAAGCTAAAATATACAAAACTAGTATTTGACCTAGAAATGCTTTTGTTGATGCAACTCCAATTTCAGGACCACAATGAATTGGTAAAACAAAATTGGAATCTCTTGCTATTGAGCTTTCAATTACATTTACAACAGCACATGTTTTCATGCTGTTTTTGTTACATATATCTAAAGCTGCATAAGTATCTGCTGTTTCCCCAGATTGTGAAACAAAGATATATAAACTGTCTTTTTTAAATCTATTTTTTCTATATCTAAATTCTGACGCTATATCAATATTAACATCTAAATTTGTAAGTTCTTCAAACCAATATTTTGCCATTAAGCAAGAATGATACGCTGTTCCACATCCTATTAATGTGATTGAATTAATCTCTTCTATTTTCCAAGGAAAATTTAAAATATTTATGTCTTTATTTACATTATCTACATATTCTTTAATTCCAGTTTTAATTGTTGTTGGTTGTTCTTCAATTTCTTTTGCCATGAAATGTTTAAAGTCACCTTTATCGTAATTTGCTTGATCTGATGATAGTTCTAATATTTTTTTATTAACTTTTTTTCCTTCTTCATTGAAAAAAAGAACTTGATCTTTTTTAACAATGCAAAATTCACCATCATCAAGATAAGTAATTTTATTTGTCATAGATTTTAATGCATAAGAATCTGATCCTAGATAGTTTTCATTTGGACCATAACCAACAGCTAAGGGTGATCCTCTTCTAGCACCTACTATTAAATCTGGCATATCTTTAAAAACAATTCCAAGAGCAAAGCTACCATGAAGTTGTTTTAACGTTTTTGTGATAGCTTCTTCTAATTCAGAAGTCTTTAAATTTTCTGTTATTAAATGAACGATTACTTCTGTATCTGTCTGTGATTTAAATTTGTGACCTTTGTTAATTAAATGTTTTTTTAATATTGTAGAATTTTCAATAATTCCATTGTGAACTACTGACACATTATGAGAGGAATGAGGATGGGCATTTAAACTATTTGGAATTCCATGAGTAGCCCATCTTACATGCCCAATACCAATATTTCCTCTTAAGTTTTTTAAATCAAAATTATTTTCTAAATTATCAACTCTACCTTCTGATTTAACTTCGTTAATTTCTCCATCTGAAAGTGTAGCTACACCTGCTGAGTCATATCCTCTGTACTCTAATTTTTTTAATGAATTAATTATATTTGCAGAAACAGGTTTGTTGCTTGATATTCCAATAATTCCACACATAAATTATTTTTTCTTTCTTTTGTAATTTTTAACTTCTAATTGTGGCGATCTTGTTAGTGCTAAAGATTTTTTATTAACGTTCTTTGTAATTATTGATCCAGCTCCAACAATACTATCTTCATTTATAGTAATTGGAGCAACTAAAGAAGAGTTTGAGCCTATAAATACTTTGTCTTTAATTTTTGTCTTATTTTTATTTACTCCATCATAATTACAAGTAATTGTGCCTGCTCCAATGTTTACTGATTTTCCTATTTGAGCATCTCCAACATAAGATAAATGATTTACTTTAGATTTATTTCCTAAAGTACTTTTTTTAATCTCTACAAAATTACCTACTTTAGATCCTTCTTTTAAAATTGTATTAGGTCTTATTCTGGCATAAGGACCAATCTCAACTTTATTTTCAATTTTACAAGATTCTAAATGTGAAAAAGATTTTATAATTACGTTATTCCCAATTTTAACCTTAGATCCAATAACAACATAAGGTTCTATAGTAACATTCTTTCCAATCTTAGTATCTTTTGAAAAAAAAATAGTTTCGGGACCTATCATCTTTACGCCTGACTTTATAAATTTTTCTCTAAGTTTTTTTTGATTTAAAACTTCCATTTAGATTTGATTTACATTAAGTATATATATTGATTAATTCACAATTTATTTCTTTAAAATACTTTTAAAATGAAACAAAAATTTACAGTTTTATTCGATTTAGATGGTACATTGGTAGATACAGCACCTGATCTAATGCTAGCTCATAACCATGTTATGAGAAAATTTGGATATCCTACAAAATCTCTTGATGAACTTAAAAATGCTGTCGGTCAAGGAGCTGGAGCAATGATTGGTAGATCTATATGGAGCCAGGCTAAAAAAGAATTAACTTCGATTAATGAGAAAATTAAAAATGAAATGACAGATGAGTTTATTTCTTATTATGGAAATAATATTTTAAATGAAAGTACTCTTATGCCTGGTGTAAAAGATTTTTTAAATTGGTGTAAAAATGAAAATATATCTATGGCTGTATGCACGAATAAAACTGAACATCTTGCAGTAGATCTTCTAAAAAAAATTGGGATATATAATTACTTTGAGTATGTTGCTGGATATAATACTTTTGATTATTGCAAACCTGATCCAAGACACATAACAACAATCATAGAAATCTTAGATGGTGATAGAAATAAATCAATTATGATTGGTGACAGTGAGTCTGATGCTAATGCTGCTAAAGCGGCAGGAATTCCGATGATTTTACTTGAAGATGGTTATACAGAAAAAAATACCAATGAAATTTATCATAATCACCTAGTAAAAGACTTTGTGGGCATTGAAAAAATTGTATCTCAATATCTTTAATATTGATTAATTTATTTTAACTATTAAAACAAAATCACAAATTAGGAGTTATTTTGTTATTACATACAGTTAAAGTATATCCATCAAAAATTAATCTTCCAAAGAAGAAGCAGCTAGCATGGAAGATAGCTGAGATAGCAAGTGATAATGCTAAATTAAATAAAGAAGCTATTGAAATGGTTATCAATAGAATAATTGATAACGCTTCAGTTGCTATTGCTTCCTTAAATAGAAAGCCAGTAATCTCATCTAGAGAGATGGCATTAAAGCATTCTAGAAAAAATGGTGCTACTATATTTGGTGTAAACTCAAAATTAAAATTTGATTGTGAATGGGCAGCTTGGTCTAATGGAACCGCAGTTAGAGAATTAGATTTTCATGACACTTTTTTAGCTGCAGATTATAGTCATCCTGGTGATAACATACCTCCGCTTATAAGTGTTGCACAACAAAATAAAAAAAGTGGATTGGATTTACTAAGAGGAATAATTACTGCATACGAAGTTCAAGTAAATTTAGTTAAAGGAATTTGTTTACATAAGCATAAAGTTGATCACATTGCTCATTTAGGACCTAGCGTAGCTGCTGGATTAGGAACAATGTTAAAATTAAATACTGAAACTATTTATCAGGCTGTTCAACAGGCACTACATACAACAATTTCTACAAGACAATCAAGAAAAGGAGAAATTTCAAGTTGGAAAGCTTACGCTCCAGCGCATGCAGGTAAACTTGCTATCGAGGCTGTAGATAGAGCTATGCGAGGTGAAGGAGCACCTAGTCCAATTTATGAGGGTGAAGATAGTGTTATAGCAAGAATACTAGATGGTAAAAAAGCTAAATACAAAGTCCCATTACCAAAAAAAGGTGAAAGTAAAAAAGCTATTTTAGAAACATATACAAAAGAATATTCTGCAGAATATCAATCACAAGCTTTAATAGATCTAGCTAAAAAGATAAAAACAAAAATTTCAAATTTAAAACTTATTAAAAAAATTGATATTTTTACAAGTCATCACACTCATTATGTAATTGGCACAGGTGCTAATGATCCTCAAAAAATGGATCCTAATGCCAGTAGAGAAACATTGGATCATTCTATTATGTATATTTTTGCTGTAGCCCTGGAAGACGGAGATTGGCACCATGTTAAATCTTATACAAAAGCTAGAGCAAATAGAAAAAGTACCATTAAGATTTGGAAATCAATAAAAACATATGAAGATAAAAAATGGACTAAGAAATACCACGATCCAAATCCAAAAAATAAAGCATTTGGAGCTAAAGTAGTTGTGACACTTAATAATGGAAAAAAAATAATAGAAGAACTAGATAGAGCGGACGCACATCCATATGGTGCTAGACCATTTAAGAGAGAAAATTATATTAATAAATTTTTAACTTTAACTGATGGTATTTTAGATAGAAAAGAAAGTGACCGTTTTTTAAAAACAGTCCAAAATTTAAGAAATTTGAAATCAGGTCAACTTGATAAATTGAATATTGAACTTAGAAAGAACAAATTAAAACAAAATAATAAAAAGGGAATTTTTTAATGCACTTTGTGGAAAAAGAACCAAGTCAAAAGAGATTAGATTTTGACCAGAAATTAAAATCAAATAAAATATTACGAGTTCCTGGTGCATATAATCCATTGACAGCAAAATTAATTGAAGAAATTGGTTATGATGCAGTTTATGTATCTGGTGGAGTAATGGCTAATGACCTTGGTTTTCCAGATATTGGATTAACTACACTACAAGATGTTAGCACAAGATCTTATCTAATTTCGAGAGTAACTAATCTTCCAACAATAGTTGATATTGATACAGGATTTAAATCATGTAAAGAAACCATAGAAACCTTTGAGGAATTTGGAATAACAGGAGTTCATTTAGAGGATCAAATTGAAAGAAAAAGATGTGGGCATCTTGATAATAAAGAGCTTATTTCAACTGATGCAATGGTTAAAAAAATTAAAGAGTGTGTTTCTGCAAAAAAAGATCAAAACTTTAAAATTATTGCTCGTTCAGACGCTAAGAGTGTTGAAGGTATCGATAAAATGATTGAAAGATGCAAAGCCTATATTGATGCTGGTGCTGAAATAATTTTTCCAGAAGCACTTGAAGATAAAAAAGATTTTGAAAAAGTTCGTGAAAATTTATCCAGTTATTTATTAGCTAATATGACTGAATTTGGTAAGTCAAAATTATTTAATTACAAAGAGTTAGAAAATTTTGGATATAATATTGTTATTTATCCTGTAACAACACAAAGATTAGCAATGAAAAATGTCGAAGATGGATTAAGAGACATTTATGCAAATGGACATCAAAATAATATTATAGATAAAATGCAAACTAGAAAAAGACTCTACGAATTAGTAGATTATGAAAAATATAATTCATTAGATGAAAAAATTTATAATTTTAGTACGGAAGGACATGAATAATGAGTGATGATATTAAAAAAGGCTTACTTGGTATTGTTGTAGATGAAACAGAAGTTTCAAAGGTAATGCCAGAAATAAATTCTCTTACTTATAGAGGATATGCAGCTCAAGATTTATGTGAATACTGTAGATTTGAAGAAGTTGCATATCTGATTCTTAATAAGGATCTTCCGAATACTATCCAACTAAGACAATTTGAAAAGGAAGAGAAAAATAATAGAGAGTTAACAAAAAATTTATATGAAATAATCAAACACATGCCAAAAAAATCTCATCCAATGGATGTTGCAAGAACAGCTGTAAGTGTGATGGGGTTAGAAGACAAAGAAACTACAGACTCTTCACCAGAGGCAAATATGAGAAAAGCTTTAAGAATTTTTGCAAAAACCCCAACAGCATTAGCAGCTTTTTATAGAATAAGAAAAGGAAAAAAAATTATAAAACCAAAAAAAACATTAACTTTTGCTGAAAATTTTTTCTATATGTGTTTTGGAAAAGTTCCTCAAAAAGAAATAGTTAAAGCTTTTGATGTATCATTAATTTTATATGCTGAACACAGTTTTAATGTTTCAACTTTTACAGCAAGAACCATTACTAGTAGTTTGTCTGATATTCATGGTGCAATCACAGGAGCTATTGCAAGTTTAAAAGGTCCACTGCATGGTGGAGCTAATGAGGAAGTAATGCATATGATGAATAAAATTAAAAAACCAGAAAATGCTCTAAAATGGATAAATAATGCTTTAAAGAATAAAGAAGTTGTAATGGGATTTGGTCACAGAGTTTACAAGTCAGGTGATTCAAGAGTCCCAACTATGAGACAGTATTTTGGCAAAGTTGCTAAAATTAAAAAAGATAAAAAATTTGAAAAAATTTATGACATTGTAGAAAAAGTAATGATTAAAGAAAAAAATATTTATCCAAATGTAGACTATCCTACTGGACCTACTTACCACTTAATGGGCTTTGATACTGATTTCTTTACACCTATTTTTGTTATTTCAAGAATTACTGGATGGTCTGCTCATATCATGGAGCAACATGCTGCAAATAAACTTATCAGGCCTTTAGCAAGTTATAAAGGTAACAAGCATAGAAAAGTAATGCAATTAAACCAACGATAAATTAATTTTTTTCTATTTTAGCAAATCTATTATTGCATATTATTGAGCACTTTAATCCATGCTTTAAAGAGAACTCGTCTATAGCTTTCTTTACACCAGGCGCATATGATAAATCATAATCATCACAAAGGACAGTTCCACCATTTTCAATAACATCTATACAATTATTTAAATCATTTTTAACAGTAAAATAATCATGTCCACCATCAAGAAATACAAAATCTATTTTTGACATATCAATTTTCTTTAAAACTTTATTTGAATTACCTTTTATTAAATGAATATTTTCTTTAAACTTATTCAAAAGATTTTTTACTGCATCTAAACTATATGGGTCTTGTCTTTTTATATATTTAAAAAATATAGTTTTTAAAGGATTTGAAAATTCTGTATTTGGTATTATTTCATTTTTATTTTCACTTGATTTTTCAAATAAATCTAAACCTATGTATCTAAAATCTGATCCATGAATTTTAAACAAAAGCTCACACACATTCCTAGCTGTTACTCCATGAAAAACACCTATCTCAAGGAAAATTTTAGGTTTTTTTTGTAATATTTCATTTAAAAAGAAATTTCCAACACCTTTTTGTTTTAAGCTAGTTTTTCTAAAATATTTTTTATAATTCAAGATTTAATATAAATAAAATTGTTGGCGTTTATCTTTTCAAATTTGGCATAAGTTTAAATTTCCTAGTCTTGTTGCCAATCTTTTATATCTAGGTACTGGTCGTTAATATAGTCACTCACTTTATCCTCAAATTCCTCAGCATATGGGGATACAGATATTAATACCTCGCTGCTATTAAATCTTTTTTCACTAACACTTATTATAATTACTCTATTGTTTGCTCCCAAATAATTTAGAAGACTAGTTTCGCCTCTAATTGTTGTTTGTTCTTTCCAGCCAAAGTTTTCAATATTATTTACATAAAAATTAAATACTGCTGGTTTAGGCTCTGGAACTTCAAGAACAATTTGACCACTCCAAGTTTTCCCTTCACCTAAAATTAAACTTTTTTCAACATCTATTTTTGAAAGTTTAACAAATGGAATATCTTTTATTCTTAATAATGTAGCATCCTCAACATTTTCCATATCACCAGATAAATTTAAATTTCCTTGGTTACATCCTGAGAATACAATAAAGATTACTCCTCCCATCAGGTATGCTAAAGATTTGCTCCTAAATTTATTAAAAATTTTGATAAAAAATAAATACGTATCTAAAAAAAACAACTTAATTAATAAATACTTATATACTCTCATACTTTCTTTTAACTAAATGCTTCTGCCCAAGTACCTTGAGTTGATGCTTTAGAATATTCTGTTGCTCGACCTTCAAAGAAATTCATATGCTCAACCGCGTTAAGCATTGTGTCAAGCCAAGTTAATGGATTTTTTTGAACGTCATAAATTGGTTCTAATCCTAATTGAATAAGTCGTCTATTCGCAATGAACCTAATATAATCTTTAACTTCTTGAGCAGTTAAACCTTCCATTGGACCCATTTCAAAAGCTAAATCTATAAAAGCATCCTCATGCTCAACAATTATTCTACAAGCTTCATAAAGTTCTTTTTTAAGTTTAGGTGTCCAGATTTCAGGATTTTCTTTTATAAACTCCTTAAAAATTCTGATCATAGAATTACAATGAAGTGTTTCATCTCTTACAGACCAAGTAACTATCTGCCCCATTCCTTTCATTTTATTGTGCCTTGGAAAAT
Source organism: uncultured Pelagibacteraceae bacterium (assembly GCA_902571135.1). Taxonomy (GTDB): domain Bacteria; phylum Pseudomonadota; class Alphaproteobacteria; order Pelagibacterales; family Pelagibacteraceae; genus Pelagibacter. Next base: position 69,051 of record CACGAU010000001.1, read on the forward strand.
TTAATAAAATAGCAAAACTTGCAAACAACTGTAACCCTTCTGTAAATGCACTAAACACTGCAACTGTTTTTGCAATATCCTCTTTAGAATTTACATTGAAACCCTGCATGTAATCATACTTGTCTTTCATCTCTTTATATTTCATGAAAGCTGAGTATTCTGATTCAGGCATACCAATTGTATCTAAAAGATGAGAATAAGCAGCTACATGGACTGTTTCCATAGCAGCAAATGCTGTCATCATCATTAATACCTCTGTTGGTTTAAATACAGTTGTGTAATGTCTTAAATAACAATTATTAACTTCTACATCTGCTTGAGTAAAAAATCTAAAAATTTGAGTTAATAAATTTTTTTCTGGTTGAGATAAATTCTTTTGCCAATCTCTAACATCGTCTCCTAAAGGAACTTCTTCTGGTAACCAATGGATTCTTTGTTGAGTTAACCATGCATCATAACACCATGGATATCTAAAAGGTTTGTACACCGGGTTTTCTACTAGTAGACCCATCTTTTTTGGTTGAATAATCTCTTTATTAATTTTTTCTGCTACTGACATGATAAACACTCCTCGTACTCTGGCTGCTCGTTAGATTGTTGATTTTTAGATTTGTAAACATTTGCTGTAATATCAGTTGATTTAGCATCATTGATATTTTCAGCTCTCTGAATTGATTTTGATCTACAGTAATAAAGACTTTTTAAGCCTTTCTTCCATGCATCAAAATGAATTTTGTGTAATTCTTTTTTATGAACATCTGCTGGTAAAAATAAATTTACTGATTGAGCTTGCGAAATATAAGGTGTTCTATCACCACTTAATTCGATTATCCAATTTTGGTTAAGCTCAAATGCTGTTTTAAATACATCTTTTTCTAAATCAGTTAAGAAATCTAGATGGTTAACAGATCCTTGATTAGTAGTAATTGTGGACCATGTTTCATCATCGTTTTTACCATGATTTTGTAATATTTCTTCCAAATATCTATTTCTAACATTGAAAGATCCTGACAAAGTTTTGTGGGTATAACTATTCGCTGCAATAGGTTCTACTCCTGGAGATGCTCCACCACAAATAATTGAAATAGAAGCTGTTGGAGCTATTGCTGTCTTGTTAGAAAATCTTTCTTTGTAACCATACTCAGCTGCATCTGGACAAGCACCTCTCTCTTCAGCCAAATCTTTAGACGCTTGATTTACTTTTTCATCTATATTTTTAAATATTTTTTTATTCCATGATTTTGCCATCACTGACTCAAGTGGAATTCTATTTTTTTGTAAGAATGAATGAAAGCCCATTACACCTAAACCAACGCTTCTTTCTCTTTCAGCTGAATATTTTGCATCTTTAAACTGATCAGGTGCTTTATTAATGAAATCTGACAAGACGTTATCCAAAAATCTCATCACATCATTAATCATATCTGGATCATCTTTCCACTCATCATACTTTTCTAAATTTAAAGAAGATAAACAACATACAGCTGTTCTGTCTCTTCCATCTTTATCGATTCCAGTTGGCAAAGTTATTTCACTACACAGGTTGGAGGTTTTAACTGTAAGATTTGCTAACTTATGGTGCTGTGGAATTTGTCTATTAACAGTATCAATATAAATAATATACGGTTCGCCTGTTTCAATCCTTGCAGTTAATAATCTTATCCATAAATTTCTTGCTGAAATAGTTTGTTGTATAGTTCCGTCAGCAGGACTTTTTAATGCCCACTGCTCATCGGTTTCAACTGCTCTCATAAATGCATCAGATACTAAAACACCATGATGTAAATTTAATGCTTTTCTATTTGGGTCTCCTCCCGTAGGTCTTCTCATCTCTATAAACTCTTCGATCTCTGGATGATCAATTGGAAGATAACAAGCTGCTGATCCTCTTCTCAATGAACCTTGGCTAATTGCCATCGTTAAAGAGTCCATAACTTTAATAAACGGAATTATTCCCGAGGTCTTTCCAACTTTTCCAATTTTCTCTCCAATAGATCTTAAGTTGCCCCAATAACTTCCGATACCACCACCTTTAGCAGCAAGCCAAACATTCTCACTCCAAAGATCTAAAATTCCACCCAAGCTGTCTGAAGCTTCATTTAAAAAACATGAAATTGGCAAACCTCTTTTTGTTCCACCATTTGATAAAACTGGTGTTGCAGGCATAAACCAAAGGTTACTGATATAGTTATAAATTCTTTGTGCATGTAAATTATCATCTGAGTATGTGCTGGCCACTCTTGCAAATAAGTCTTGATAGGATTCATTTGGACCAAGATATCTATCTTTCAAAGTTGCTTTTCCAAAATCTGTTAAGTTTGAGTCTTTTGATCTATCAATTTTAATTATGATACCTTTATCGTTTTGAAAAAGTTCTGTTTCATTATTTAATGAAAAAAGATCTGGTCTATTACCTTTTGAAACTTCCTTAACTGTTGGGCTATATTCAGAGACAGCTTTTTTGAGTGCTTGTGAGAGAATCTTGTTCATAATTTTTAATATATTTTGTTATTTAGGCGAAAACAACTATATGTTGTAGGCGCTTATATTTAGTATACTAAATAAACGTTTTAACAATGGAACATTTATAGAACGCGACAATATGAATATCAATAAAAAAATTAGAATAATTTCAAGAAATTAACATAAAAAGGTTGAGAAAGTAACAAATGAACAAAAGTATTAAAATAGATCCCTATGGTTTTAGAGAATATGACGCTCGATGGTTGTATGAGAAAGACATAAACCAATCAGGAATCGAGAATCTAGGAAAAGGCCTTGGAACACAGATAAAAATAAATGCCAAAAAAGATAATCCTAGAATCATAGTAGGTCATGATTATCGTTCTTATAGTGAAGAAATAAAAACAGCTCTTAAAAAGGGATTAATATCTACAGGGTGCAATATAGAAGATGTTGGTCTTTCATTATCTCCCATGGTTTATTTTGCGCAATTTAATCTAGATGCAGATGCGGTTGCTATGGTTACAGCAAGTCATAATGAAAATGGTTGGACTGGTGTCAAAATGGGAATCAAAAAAGGACTGACTCATGGGCCTGAAGAAATGAAGGAATTAAAAGAAATTACCTTAAATGAAAAATTCACAAAAGGTGAAGGTAATGAAAAACAAATAAAAGATTTTGATAAAATTTATAAAGACGACTTAATTAGTAAAAATAAAATTAATAAAAAAATAAAAGCTGTAGTTGCTTGTGGGAATGGAACAGCAGGTATTTTTGCACCAGAAATTTTAAGTGGTATTGGGTGTGAAGTAATAGAGTTAGATTGTAACTTAGATTGGAATTTTCCTAAATATAATCCAAATCCAGAAGATCTAGAAATGCTTCACGAGATAGCAAAAGTAGTTAAAGAAAACAATGCTGATATAGGTTTTGGATTTGATGGTGATGGAGATAGGGTTGGTGTTATTGATGATAAAGGTAATGAAATATTTTCAGATAAAATTGGTCTTCTAATTGCTAGAAATTTATCAAGCAAACATAAAAATTCAAAGTTTGTAGTTGATGTAAAATCAACAGGTCTATATTCAAAAGATAAGATTTTATTAGAAAATAATTGCGAAACTATTTATTGGAAAACAGGTCATTCTCATATTAAACGAAAAGTAAACACTGAAAAAGCTTTAGCTGGATTTGAAAAAAGTGGACATTTTTTCTTTAATCAACCATTAGGTTTTGGGTATGATGATGGTATCAATTCAGCAATTCAAGTATGCCACTTATTAGATAATCAAAATAAAAAAATAAGTGAAATTATTAGTGAATTACCTAACACATTTCAAACACCAACAATGGCACCTTTTTGCAAAGATGAAGAGAAGTATATTGTTGTTAAAGAGCTAGTTGAACAAATTGAAAATTTAAAAGAAAAAAAAACTGAAATAGATGGCCAAGTTATTAATGATATTTTAACTGTTAATGGAGTTAGGTTTTCATTCGAAGATGGTTCTTGGGGACTTATAAGAGCTTCTTCAAACAAACCATCTTTAGTTATTGTTACTGAAAGCCCAACATCAGATGAAAGAAAGAAAAAAATCTTTGATTTTATTGACGATTTGTTGCAAAAAACAGGTAAGGTTGGCGAATATGATCAGAAGATTTAATTTTTTACATTATCTTCATCAGTTTTAGTTTCTAAGTTGTCACCGTTATTAATATTCTCTTGTTCAGAGACTTCATCACTGTAAAATTTTCTAACAAGCTCTTCTTCTTTTAATCGTTGCTCTTCATCAAATTTTTTCTCCCATTCTTTCATTCGCCTATTTTCCTCTTCAATTCTTTCTTTTTGAGCAATTTCAGCTAATCGGATCCTTTCATTCTCTTCTTCAATTCTTTTTTGTCTTTCCTCCTCTATTTTCAATTCTCTTTCTCTTTGACGCCTTTCATTTTCTTTATTTATTCTCTCACGTTCAGCTTCTTTAAGTTCTTTTTCTTTAATTCTTAATTCCTCTTCCTTGGCTCTTTGCTCAGCCTCTTCTTTTAAAATTTGTCTTTGAATTTCTTGCTGTCTTTCAGTTTCCAGATCCCTTAATCTTTCTTCCATTTCTTTAAGTTTTTCTTGTTCATATTTAAGCTTCCTAGCTGCCTCTCTTAATCTTTGTTCTTCCTCAAGTCTATTTTTCCTTTCAATTTCTTTTAATCTTATTTTTTCTTGTCTTTCTTTTTCTTTTTCATCTCTTCTCTTTTGAGCTTCAATTTCTTTATTTTTTAATTCTTCTTCTTTAATTTTAAAATTCTCTTCTCTAATTCTTTGTCTTTCTAACATTTTAAGCCTTAAATCTTCTTGCTTAAGCTTTCTTGCTTCCTCTCTAAGTTTTTTTGTTTCTTCGTCTTTAATTTTTTTCTGTTCTATTTTAATTCTCTGAGCTTCTATTTTTTGTCTTTTCTCTTCATTCTTTTTTTCTTGCTTTTCATTTTCAATGATTAATTTTTTTTGAAAAAGAAGTTTCTTTCTTTCTTCTTTTAATTCATCTTGTTTAGCTTTTTTCGCTAATTTTTTTTCTAAAATTAATTCTCTTTTTTTTTCTTTTTCCAATTGTTTTTGTAGTGCCAGATCTTTTTTAACTTTATTTTTTTTTATATTACTTAACAAAGAGGAGAATTTATTTTTTGATTTATCTAATGGATCAAATAAATTTTTTTTAATTTTTTTATTTATATCTTTTATTGAAACCATAATTAAAAGTATCAATTAGTATTAAAACTCTAAATATGATGTATGGCTAAATTGAGTTTTTCAAAAATCTAAATACAACTTATGATTGTTGCTGTTTAAATTGGTTAATAAAATGAATTTACAACTATTAAGTGTTAATGAAATTTACGAGAATCAACTAATTTGATTATTGAGGTGATGGAGGGAGACTGAAGTCACCTCTTTTTTTTTGTTTGTTATAATTTTAAGTATTCGTAAAAAAATTTAATCGACACCACTAAAAGAAAAATTCCAAAAAACTTACTAATTTTATTCTTATCAATACTATGAACTGTTTTAGCTCCTATTCGAGCCATGAAAGTTGTGATTGGTATAAAAATTAGAAAGGCTGGTATGTTTATAAAACCAATACTTAGTGGAAGACTAGAATTTAAAAAACTTCCTGAAACAAGAAATCCTATTGCTCCAAATAGAGCAATTAGAAAACCTATAGCTGCTGCACTTCCTATTGCTTTATTTATTGAATAACCAAAAAACTTAAGGATAGGAACATTCATTACGGCTCCTCCTATACCCATAGGAGCGGATATAAACCCAACAAGAAAACCAAGAATTACTTTTAAATGTAATTTCATTTTAACAATTATGTTTTGCTCCTTTTCTTTTATTAAAATTAAGTAAATTCCTAAAAATAAGATCATTATAGAAAAAAATAAAACCAAAGATTTGGTTTTTAGAGAAGCTGCAAAAACAGTTCCAACAATCACTCCTAGTACAACAAAAAGACCGTAATTCTTTACAATATCAAAATCAACTGCTTTAAATTTATGATGTGTTAAAACTGAAACTGTAGAGGTTGGTATTATGATTGCAAAAGAAGTTCCAACAGCAAGATGCATAACATATTGGGGATCAATTTCTAAAGAACCAAAAATAAAATATAAAAAGGGAACAGTTATTAACCCTCCTCCAATACCAAATAATCCAGCAACAAAACCAACTGGTATAGCCGTTAAGGCCATTAATAGAATAATATAACTGTATTCGTTTGTTAATATTGAATTAAGCAGACTGCCCTACTCTAGTATCTACATTATTGTATTTAATTTTATCCATGATGTGATCAATCTTTTTTACATCAGCATCTCTTACACACATGTTTTCGCTTAAATACCTTTTCCAATAACTTGCACCTGTTTGACCATGAAATAAACCAAGAGTATGTCTCATAATTTGATTTAATCTTGTTCCTTTTTTTAATTCTTCTTTCACATAAGGAATTAGTTGTTCAATCACATCTTGTCTACTTGGTACATCTTCATTATTAAATATTTCTCTTTCAATATCTGCTAATAAATAAGGGGTGTGATACGCAGCTCTTCCTATCATTACACCGTCTGTTTTTTCTAAATGAGGTTTTATTTCATCTACTGAAGTTATTCCTCCATTGATAATAATCTCTTCATTTGGAAAATCTTTTTTTAATTTATAAACATATTCGTATTTTAAAGGAGGAATATTTAAATTTTGCTTAGGTGTAAATTTACCCAACATTGCTTTTCTTGCATGAATGATAAAAGTTTTAACCCCGGTTGCTTTTAGGGTAGAAATAAAACTATGTAGATTTTCATAATCTTCTACATCATCGTAACCAATTCTTGTTTTTATAGTTACTGGTAATTTCGTAACTGATTGCATTTTACTTAAACAATCTGCCACTAAATTTGGCTCTTTCATTAAACAAGCGCCAAATCTATTTTTTTCAACTTTTTTACTAGGGCAACCTAAGTTTAGATTAATTTCATCATAACCAAAATCTTCACCTACTTTAGTGGCCTCAGCTAAAAGTTTTGGAGAAGATCCTCCTAATTGAAGTGCCACGGGTTTCTCATTAATATTAAACTCTAATAACTTTTTTTGATCTCCTCTATTTATGGCTTCATCGACTACCATCTCAGTGTAAAGAAGAGTATTTTTGGATATTAATCTAAGAAAAAATCGTTCATGACGATCTGTACAATCCATCATAGGAGCAACTGATACTTTCCTATTCATGATATAACTTTATATTATTTTTTTAAGAGTTTGAAGCTTCAGTGTCGTCTGCAGATACGTCTGCTTCTTGATTTTCTGATTCTGATACTTCATCTAAAGAAACCTCTCCTTGCTCATTCATCGTTTCTTCGCCTACGGAATTATCAACTTCTGCTGTAGCTGTTTCAGATAGCTCAGCTAAATCTTCTTTTGTTACTTGAATTTTTTCTGGAGTTTTTCTAGCTCTTTTAGATGGTAAAATTGGGGTACCACTTTTTGAAATTTCACCTTTATATAGATTTTCAAAATCATCACCTATTTCTTCATCATCCTCAGCAGTTTCGTCAACTTGCTCAACATGTTTTCTAAGTTTGTAAACGGCGCTATCAGTTAAATCTGAAACTTTAATTTTTTCTTCGGCAATTTCTCTTAATGAAATAACCGTATTTTTATCGTTATCTCTATCGATTGTTGGTTCTATTCCTGCATTAAGTTGAGTAGCTCTTTCTTTAGCAACAAGTACTAATTCGTAAGGACTCTCTACTTTATCTATACAGTCTTCTACGGTAACTCTAGCCATGCGGAGTATCTACACAGTGAGTCTTTAAAAATCAAGGGCTATTTTTATAAATAATGAGGATTTAACTTATTTTTAACCAAATAAAGAAGAATAATTGAGCCAAAGATATAAGTTCCTGAAACAACGGCTATGTCTTCAATTGAAAAACCAATATCAATCAGAAAGCCAAAAAGAGCCGTACCAAATGCTGTTGAAAATACCATCAATGCAGTTGTTAAGGCTTTTATGGACCCAATATATTTAACACCATAAATCTCAGCCCAAGTTGAGGAACCAAGCACGTTTGCCAAACCATTGGTTACCCCCACTAAACCAAAAAATACAAAAGAAGACAGCGGTGCATCAAAATAGTAGAGAACTATAGTGCCAAAAAGAAGTGGGATATTCATGTAGATTAATAATTTTCTACTTGAAAATTTATCAATTAAAAAACCAGATATGAAAAGAGTAATCACTGATAAAATTGAGTAAGCCATAAATGATTGTGCAATCACATAGGGTCCCCACTCTTTAGAAGAAGATATAAAAGACTGATAAACAAAAGAACCTGTTGCAATCCATGGCATTGCTAACATCGTCATACACATGATGTAAAATCTATAATCTTTTAAAACTTCTATTCTTTTCCATTGTTTAATTTCTTTATTATTCTCATCTATTTTAGATTCTTCTCTCGTATCAAGCTTAACATCTTTAACTAAAAGAAAAGTTGCAACAGGTAAAACAAGTATAACTAAAATAGATATTGAAACCCAAATATCTCTCCATTCTATAAAAGTTAATAAAAAAACAATTAAAACTGGCATTATAAATTCAGCTAATGACAAACCTAACCAACCTGTACTTAAAGCTCTTCCTCTATTTTTTTCAAAAAAACGAGATATGGTTGTTGTTGCTGTGTGACTTGATAATCCTTGTCCAGCTAGACGCATTAAAAAAATTCCTACAAATAAAAAAATAACTGATGAAACTTTTGAAAATATAAAGCAAGAAGCAGATAGAAAAATAATTACATAAGAAGCAAACTTCAATATGTTTATATCATCAATTTTTTTTCCAATCCAAACTAAAACAATACTACTTAGTAAAGTGGCTGATGCATAAATTGTGCCAAATTGTCCATGTGTAATTGATAAGGCGTCTCTAATACTAGAATTAAATAGGCCAAGAAAAAAACTCTGTCCAAAACTTGAAAAAAATGTAAAAATAAAACCAAATACAATTACTTTTAAACTTAAACTTTTAAACATAGAAAAAAATTATGACTTGTAATGTTGCTTTCATAGGTCTTGGGGTTATGGGCTACCCAATGGCTGGATATATATCAAAAGCCGGACACAATGTAACTGTTTTTAATAGAACTAAATCTAAAGCTGAAAAATGGATTGATGAATATAAAGGTAAAATGGCCAATACACCTGCGGAGGCTGCAGATGGTGCCGATTTTATTTTCACATGTGTTGGTAATGATGATGATTTAAGAGAAGTAGCAACTGGAGAAAATGGATTATTTAACACAGCAAAAGCTGGGTCTATTTTTATTGATAACTCAACTGTATCTGCAGAAGTATCAAGAGAATTAAATAAAAAAGCAAATGATAAAGGGTTTAGTTTTTTAGATGCCCCTATTTCAGGTGGACAAGCTGGTGCTGAGGGCGGAATACTAACAGTAATGGTTGGTGGCGATGAAGAAGTGTTTAAAAAGGCTGAACCTGTGATTGATTGTTACAGTAAAAAAGTAAAATTAATTGGTCCTTGTGGAAGTGGTCAGTTAACAAAGATGATGAACCAAATGTGTATTGCTGGAACAGTCCAAGGTTTATCTGAAGCAATTAATTTTGGAATAAACGCAGGTTTAGATATGGATAAAGTTATGGAAACAATATCTAAAGGTGCAGCACAATCTTGGCAAATGGAAAATAGATACCGAACTATGACTGATGATAAGTTTGATTATGGTTTTGCTATTGATTGGATGAGAAAAGATCTAAAAATTGCAATCGAGGAAGCAAAAAAAAATGGTTCACCTGTGCCTATAACAGAAATTATTGATGGTTATTATGCTGAGGTTCAAGAAATGGGTGGAAATCGTTGGGATAGCTCAGGTTTGATTGCTAGATTAAAAAAGAAAAAATAATATTTGTGACGGATACAGTTCCTTATTACGAGGACTTTGCAGAGATCAAAAAGAAAATTTGGTCAATGCTGGATAATGCTGTGAAAGACAGAGGTTCTCCTTTTAGAATACCGGTATTCATTTGTGGTGATCAATCAGACTTTGATGGAAGAATTGTTGTTCTAAGAAAATCTGATCAATCAAATAATTTAGTACAATATCATAGCGATATTAGGTCAGATAAAATTGAAAAATTAAAAGCAAATAAAAATGCAGCAATGTTATTTTACGATAAAGATGAAAAAATACAGGTTAGATTGAAAGTTGAATGTACAGTTAATCACAATAATGATGTAACAAAAGAATCTTGGTCTAAAACCCAACATATTAGTAGAAAATGTTATTTAGTTGATAATGGTCCAGGAACTGAGTCAGATCTACCAACGTCCGGTCTAAAACCAGAATTAGATAATTTTGATTATACCAAAGAACAAAGCGAAGAGGGCTATAAAAACTTTACTGTTATTCAGTGCAAAATTAAATCTATAGAATGGCTTTATTTAGCAGCTAAAGGCCATCGAAGAGCAAAGTTTAATTTAGAAAATAAAAAAGATACCTGGTTAGTTCCATAGATGGTTACTGGATATATATTTACAGCATTTCTTATAATTTTAGGATTAGCTGTAATGAGATTTGGGAGTATTCATTTTAAAAAATTTAAAGAAGGTAAAACCAAAATTAAATCTAAGTTAAGTGGGCAATTATCTTTCTTAATTTTATTTATAGTAATAATTGGATTGATCATTTATTCGGTGAACGATCTATTATTTAACTAAACCAATTATTCTATCAAATACCTTTAATAATTATATTTGTACCTTCGGAATTATCTAATCTTATTTGTTTTATTGGTTTGTATTCTTCAGAATTGTACCATTCTAATGCTTTTTCATATGTAGGAAATTTAAGAATAATAATTCTAGGAAAATTTGTTTTACCATCAAAAATTTGAAATTCACCAGCTCTTACTAAAAACTCTCCACCAAATTTTTTTACGAGTGGCGTAACCTTTTCAACATATTCTTTATAATTTTCAAAATTAGTTACTTTTAATTGAGCTATCACGTAACCTGCTGGCATTTATCTCCTTTAAAAAATTGATTTCGAATATTTTTTCCAGTTATCTTGATAATGTTTTGTGTTTTCAAATACTGCTTTTTTTTCTTCCTCTGAAACTTCTCTAATAACTTTGCCTGGTGAGCCAACAACCAAAGAGTTATCTGGTATGATTTTATTTTCTGTTATCAAAGCTTTAGCTCCAATAATACAATTCTTTCCAATGTTAGCTTTATTTAAGATAACAGCTCCAATACCAATTAAACTATTATCTCCAATGGTACATCCATGAAGCATAACTAGATGGCCAACCGTAACATTTTTTCCTACTTTTAAGGGACATCCAGGATCTGTGTGTAATACGCTTCCATCTTGTACATTAGATCCTTCACCAATATGAATATTTTCAATATCTCCTCTAAGCACTGCATTAAACCAAATACTTGTATTTTTTTCTAAAGTAACATCTCCAATTATTGTGGCATTAGGAGCTACCCAATTTTCGCCAGAGTTTTTTGGTTTTTTATCTTTTAAATCATAAAACATAATCTATATATTTTACATTATGCCTATACAAACTCCAATATGTGATTTTGGTCTAAAAGCTATTCCATTTGAATTAAAATCTACTGATAATAAAATTCTGTCTTTAAATGATATCAAAGGTGAAAATGGAACTTTAATAATGTTCATTTGCAATCATTGTCCATATGTAAAAGCTATTACAAAAGAATTAGTTGAAGATTGCAATGAATTGAAAAAAATTGGCATCAACTCAGTTGCTATCTGCTCAAATGACTTTGTTAATTATCCGGAAGACTCGTTTGATAACATGATCAAGTTTTCAAATGAAAATCATTTCAATTTTCCTTACTTACATGATGAAACTCAAGAAATTGCTAAAGCATATGATGCTGTATGTACTCCAGATTTCTTTGGCTACAATAAAAATCTAGAACTTCAATACAGAGGACGATTAAGAGAACTTAAAAAGTTTATTTCAGTTAAAGACGGAGAAAGTGATCTGCTAACAGCTATGAGACAAATAGCTGAAACTGGAAAAGGTCCTGAAGATCAAATACCCAGCGCGGGCTGTGGTATTAAATGGAAGTATGATTAATGTATCTAATTGTAACTAGATCATTCCCACCTGAACTTGGTGGTATGCAAAATCTAATGTGGGGCCTTTCAAGAGAACTGTCTAAAAACTTTATGATAAAAGTTTTTGCAGATCATATAGAAGGTCATAAAGAGTTTGATGAGCAAGCCTCTTTTTCGATCGAAAGAGTTGGGGGAATTAAACTACTTAGAAAATATAGAAAAGCACAATTAATTAATGAATATATCAAAGAAAATAAAATAGATGGAATTATTGCTGATCATTGGAAAAGTTTAGAGCTTATTAAAACTTCTAAGAAAAAATACTGTTTAATTCATAGTAAAGAAATCAACCATCCCAAAGGTTCTAGTCAAAATAAAAGAGTAGTTAGTATTTTAAATAATGTTGAAAAAGTTATAGCAAATTCTCAGTTTACAAAAAATCTAGCAATAGAACTTGGTGTTAATGAAAATAAAGTAATTGTAATAAATCCAGGTGTGGATCCTGCTGAAGAATTAAATAAAAAAACTTTAGATAAAGTTGAAAGTATACTTAAAGTTAAAAATCCAAGACTAATTACAGTTTCAAGATTTGATAAACGTAAAAATCATGAAAAAATAGTAATGGCTATAAGGAATTTAAAACAAATTTATCCTGATATTGTTTACATTTGTGTTGGATATGGAGAAGAAGAGGAAAATATTAAGAAATTGGTAAAAGAACTAGATCTTGAAGCGCAAGTTATGTTTTTTAAAGATATTAGTAATGATTTAAAAAATGCTTTAGTTTCAAAATCAAATATCTTTGTGATGCCATCTATAATACATAAAAAATCAGTTGAAGGTTTTGGTATAGCTTACGTTGAAGCTGCACAATACGGTATTCCATCAATTGGTGGTAAAGATGGTGGTGCAGCAGATGCAATTATTCATGAAAAGACTGGTCTAATATGTGATGGAAATAGTCTTGATGATGTTTATTCTTCAATTAATTCAATGTTAGAAAATAAAAAATATTTAAACCATGGGAAAAATGCAAAAGAATTTGTTAATAAATTTCAATGGTCAAAAATAATTGAAGAATACAAAAAGATACTAAATTGATTTCAAATAATAAATTAGCAATTTTTTTAATTATAATCTCAGTTTTTTGCGGAACATTGATGTTAACCTTTTTAAAATTAGCACAAGAAGAGGTTAATGTTTATGTTGCTGGATTTTTTAGATTTTTATTTGGTTTACTAATTATTTTTCCATATATGCTAAAATCTAAATTTACAGTTTTTAAAACAAATCATCATAAAAAACATTTACTTAGAGCAGTTTTAAACTTGCCTTCAATGTTATTATATTTCTCAGCTTTAGTAATGATGCCAATTGAAAAAGCTACAGCAATATCTTTTGTGGTTCCTTTCATAGTAACAATATTGGCAGTTTTATTTTTAGGAGAAAAAATTTACATATACAGGAGTTTTGCACTGGTTTTAGGATTTATAGGAATGTTAATAATTTTAAGACCAGGAATAATTGAAATCTCTCTTGGAGTTTATATGGCACTGGCATCGTCTTTTATGTGGTCAATAGTAATTATAATTACAAAAACTATCGCAAAAGATGATAGTTCGATTACGATTTTATCTTATGGATACATGTATATGACAATTTTTAGTTTTATTATTGCGTTGTTTTATTGGCAAACACCTAGTTTTCAAACTTTGATTTATTTATTTTTTGCAGGTTTATTCGGTACATTGTTACATCTTTGTATAAATCACGCATACAAATTAGTAGATGTTAGTATGACACAACCATACTCGTTTCTAAGTTTAGTATTTGCCTCTTTAATTGGCTATTATGTTTTTAGTGAAACACCTGATCTATTCACTTGGATTGGTGCTAGTGTTATATTTTTAGGTGTTTTAATCATGTCATATCGTGAAATGAAGCTTGATAAAGAAATTATTAGAAAACGAATAGATATTAAATCTTAATTTTTCTTCTTAAAAGTTTTGTAGATATGCCAAACTACAATTAAAATTGTAGTAGCTAAGATACATGCAGTTAAAGTTCTATCCCATAAAAATTCCCAAGAACCATTACTTAATAATAAAGATCGTCTCAAGTTTTCTTCCATCAATCCACCAAGTACAAAAGCTAATATCAAAGGTGGCATTGGAAAATCATATAATCTTAAAAATGTAGCTACTACAGCTATTCCAATCATTAAATAAATATCAAAATTATTAAACGACATTACGTAAATTCCAGTAACAGAGAAAAATAAAATTAAAGGAATTAAATAATTTTTAGGAACAGCAAGAATTCTAGCTATATAAGGAATGAGTGGTAAGTTTAATATAAGAAGAATTACCATTCCAATATACATAGACATAATTATTGACCAAAAAATCTCTGGATTAGTCATGTAAAGTCTAGGACCAGGCTGAACACCAAATCCTAAAAGTGCACCTAGCATTACCGCGGTTGTTCCACTTCCAGGAATTCCCAAGGTAAGCATTGGCACAAAAGAACCTGAGCAAGCTGCATTATTTGCAGTTTCTGGTGCAGATAAACCATTTACACTTCCTTTACCAAATTTTTCTTTTTCTTCGTCACTAACTACGTTTCTTTCCATTCCATAAGCTAAAAATGATGCAATTGTTGCACCAGCTCCAGGTAAAACACCAATTAAAAAACCAATTACAGATGATCTTGGAATTGTTTTGTACATTTTGGTTCGTTCTTCTTTATTAATTTTAATTGAGCCTAATTCAGTTAAAGAAACTTGTTTAGCGGCACTGGTTGGATCATTTCTTTTTAAAATAATTGTTAAGGCTTCGCTCATTGCAAATGTTGCCATCACAACTAACACAAAGCTAATCCCGTCAGTTAAGTTCATATTGTTAAATGTAAATCTTGTAATATCAGACAAACTATCTTGACCAACTGATGCTAACATCAAGCCAAGTACTACCATCATCATAGCTTTTAAAAATTGTCCTTTAGATGAAAAAGCAGCTATTGCTGTCAAACCTAAAATCATTAAGGCAAAATAATCTGGCGATCTAAAAGATAAACTTACTTTTGATAAACTTGGTGCCATAAATAATAAATAAATTGCAGATAATGTTCCACCTGCAAACGAACTCCACGCAGCAATCGCTAAAGCCTTACCCGCCTTACCTTGTTGTGCCATAGGATAACCATCAAATGAAGTGGCAACTGTTCCAGGAACACCTGGTGCATTTAACAATATAGAAGAAGTAGAACCACCAAATACTGCTCCATAATAAACGCCAGCCATCAAAATTAATCCTGTTGCAGGATCGAAACCATAGGTAATTGGTATCATTAATGCGATAGCTGTCATTGGCCCAAGACCAGGAAGCATTCCAATGATTGTTCCAAAAAAACAACCAACCATAACCATTAATATGTTTTGAAAAGTAAGTGCTGTTGTTAATCCAATTAATATTCCTTCAATCATCCCATAACTCCTATTGATTGTAAGAATGGATCTCTCAAATATATATCAAGAATACCGTGTAGGAGATACATGAAGGCAGCAACAAATGGAAAGGATAATAAAAACATTAAAATCCATCTTCGTTCTCCTAAAAAATAATATGACGCAAATAAAAATAAAGACGTAGTTAAAAAATATCCAACTTTTAAAATTGTAGCTCCATAAATAATTGCAATCAGTATAAGAATGCCTGTTTTTTTATACTCTAAGCTTTTATGTTCCACTTTAATCGTATTTGGATCTGGTAGAATAAGTTTTAATCCAGAAAAAAATAATCCTGCATAACCTAAATAGATTGGAAATGTTCGTGCATTAAACGGTGCATTTTCATCAAATGCAAATACTTGAATCTGGTAAGCAGTATATAAATAAAATGCTGAAAAAATAAAAAAGAGCAGTGATATAATTTTTGTAGTATTTATATTCACTGCTCTTATTTCAAATAATCCTAAGGATTATATAACTCCTAGTTTTTTCATAAGAGCTGTCATTTCTTGAGTTTGTTTTTCTAAGAAAGAAACAAACTTGCCTTCTGGATTATAAATATTAACCCAAGCATTTCTTGCTCTGACAGTTTCCCATTCAGGAGTTTTTTGTACATCGCCAAGCATTTTTGCAATAGCTGATCTATCAGCATTGCTCATACCTGGAGGGCCAAAGAAACCTCTCCAGTTAACGAATTGTACATCATATCCTTGTTCTTTAAGAGTTGGTGCATCTGGTGCATCAGAAACTCTTGAAGGAGCAGTAATACCAATAATTCTCACTTGGTCTCTTGCACCCATCAATTCACCTAAACCAGTTGATATGATTTGAGTTTCTCCAGATAAAAGTCCAGCTAAAGCTTTTCCACCAGCATCATAAGGAATGTATTGAACAGCATTCGGATCTGCACCTGCAGCTTGGAAAGCTAAAGCACCAATTAAATGGTCCATACTTCCTCTTACTGATCCTCCAGCCATTTTAACTGAATTTGGATCTTTTTTATATGCATCAACTACATCTTTAAAATTTTTAAAAGATGAACTTTTTGCAACTGCGATAGCACCGTAGTCACCAATTACACCAGCTATTGGCACAACATCTTTATAAGATAAAGTTCCACTTCCTTTTACATAACCTTTGTGTCTAGTAATTGATCTTAATACTAATGGTGTTGATTGAACTAAAACTGTATTAGCAGGTTTAGTATTGATCATGTAAGCTAACGCTTTACCACCACCACCACCTGACATATTTTCAAATGATGCACTACTTAACATACCAGCTTTTGTTAAAGCTTCTCCAGTACCTCTAGCGGTTCCATCCCAACCACCACCAGCACCACCACCAATTACAAAGTGCAATTTGTCAATTGCTACTGAGCTTGTAGTTGTTGCTGAGAATAATAGGATTGCTGAGAATAATACTGAAACTATTTTTTTTAAGTTTTTCATTATTTATCCCTCTCTAATTTAAAAACGTTAGTTAATTATAGTCTTAATGATTATTCAACCTGTAATTAAGTAACACAACTTTTAATTGAAAATACTTTAGCAAAAAAAATATCAATCTAATATGATGTTTTATTTTTTTTACAGATTAAAGTTTCACTTAATTCACTAGTTTTAATTTCTTTTTTCTTATCTTTTAAAAAGTTGATGATAGAAGCTTAATGAATGATTAAACCTCAAATCAAATCTTATCTTGAAAATGCTAAACAAGTATTTTCAATTAAATTTATTTCTGTTCTGATAATTTCTTTTCCTAGCGCAATTATTCCCGACTATTTTAATATTCCTCTAGCTTGGTTTTTAGGCCCTATGATTATCACCTCAATTGCTGCTTTATCAGGTCTAAAAATCCTGATGCCTAAAATTATATTAAGTTTTATCTTGATAATTTTAGGTTTGCATATTGGAAATTACATAGACCAAAATCTATTTAATCAAATGTTCGATTGGATTTGGACTTCATTAATTATGTTAATCTACATAATAATTTGTATTTTAGTTGTCGCTAAATACCTCCAAAAATTTTCAGGTTATGGAGAAAAAGCCTCAATATTTTCAGCAGCACCTGGTGCACTGGGCCCTTTGATGATTTTAGCAGAAAATGAAAAAACAGATTTATCTCAAGTTGCAACTTCTCATTTAATTAGATTAATCATCATAATAACTATCATCCCATTTATTATAGTTAACAATACTGACAATAATATTTTGTTAAATGATGACTTCAATTATTTAGCTCAAAATCATTTAAATTTAATTTTACTTATTATTGTATCTTTGTTTTTTATTTTTGTTTTTGATAAAATTAAAATTCCTGCAGCTTTACTATCTGGAACATTATTTGCGAGTGGTTTGTTGCAAATTACTGATATAGCTTCTTATAAATTACCAGATGAAACAGTAAATTTTTGTTTGCTAATTCTTGGTTCTTCGGTTGGTTGTAGATTTGCTGAAAAAACTGTTAAAGAGATAGCTAATAATTCTCTTCATAGTATTGTGGCTACTACTATTTTGGTAGTATTAGGTTTGGTTGCAGCCTATGTTGCAACATTCTTTGTTGAGACAAATATTTTAACTTTAATTTTATCTTTTAGTCCTGGTGGAATTTATGAGGTGGCAGTTATAGCAATTGCTTTTGATTTAGACCCAGATTTTGTTGCTTTTCACCATATAATAAGATTACTTTTCATACTTTTCACTGTTCCAGTATTTTTAAGAGTATTAGAAAAAATTAAGAAATAATTTCAGAAAATTTTTCAAAAACTTTTTCTGCTGAAAGTTTAGATAATTCAGGAGCTTGTATTGCTTTAAAATTTTCCCTTTCGATACTTACTTTTAAAGGAGTTGTGTGAGATCCAAATAAAGCAATTCCTTTTGATCCTAAGTGTGCTGTCATATGTGCTGGTCCAGTATCATTTGCAACAACAAATGAACTATCTTTAATTAATGTTGCTAACTGTGAAATATCTAAAGCTTTGCCATTATCCAAAACACAAAGTGCATTAATATTTGATGCTTCTTTAATTTCATTCGGTCCAGGTGCAATTACTACTTTAAATTTGTTATCTGATTTTTCATTAATCATTGCAATTAACTCATTATAATAAGGCCATTTCTTTGAAGTTAAATGAGGAGAGCAAAAAGGAAAAATAAGAATATATTTATCTAATTGATGGTGATTTTTTATTTGAGATATGTCTGTTGTGCTCCATGAAAAATCAGGTTTCAAAGTATGATTTGTATTTATGCCTGAACTTTTTAATTGATAATCAAATCTAGACAAAACAGAGTCTTTATCAAAATCTTGTTTTGTAGTTCCTTCAGGTAATGTTGTATCAGTAGATGACCAAGTATCTTTTGTTGCTTTTGGAAATAAAATTTTTTTATAAAAAGCTGTTCTACTTGAGTTCTGAAGATCATAAACTTTAGAGAAATTATACTTTTTTATTTTTTTCATTAATGAATATAAATAAAACAGGTTAAGTCTTGATAATCGCTTATCTAAAATAACATCAGAAATATATGGATTTGTTTTAAATAAATCAAAGTATGGTTTAGTTGTTAGCAAATAAATTTCATCTCCTTTATGATTCTCAGAAATATCTTGAATTGCACCACAAGCTTGAGCTATATCACCCAAAGATCCATGTTTAATGATTAAAATATTAGACATATTTTTAACAATTTAACATAGTATAAAATTTAATGAATAAAATTATAGTAGAAGTATCGGTTGGTGAGCTTTTAGACAAAATTTCAATCTTAGAAATTAAAAAAGAAAAAATTAAAGACCCTGAAAAACTAAAATTCATATCGAATGAACATTCGATTCTCAAAGATCAATTAGAAAAAAATGTTAAATCTGATGATAAACTAAATAAATTATTCCAAGATTTAAAAGAAATTAATGCCAAGTTGTGGGTTATAGAAGATGACAAAAGAGATTGTGAAAAAAATAAAGACTTTGGTGATAATTTTATAAAATTATCTAGAGATGTTCACTTTTTAAATGATGATCGGGCAAAAATTAAATTAGAAATGAATAATCACACTGGATCAAGTATTAAAGAAATTAAAGAATATACTAACTACTAAAAACTTTAGGAAACCAATCATCTCTCATCAAATCTCCTGTTTTTAAATTAATTCCATCAAATGGAGGTGAAGTTGGCCCTCCTCTATCAATATATTTTACATCATCTCCTATAAATCGCATCGAAAATGCTCTTCGTGATTTAGAAGAATTATTTCCTGTTGAACCATGTACAATTTTAAAATTAAATAAAACAGCATCACCCAAACTTAATTCTGGAATTAAAATATTTTCTTTAAATTCTATTAATGGTGGTAAATCCATGAAAGAACTATCATCATCATACCAAGATTGGTTATTTGACCATTTTGTTGGTCTAATTAACTTTGGCCATTTGTGAGATCCTAAAATTAATTTAAGATTATTTTTATGATCAACCTCATCTAATGGAATCCAAAAACTTCCAGTATCGTTACCATCAACACAATAATAAGACATATCTTGATGCCATGGTGTTTCTTTATGAGTACCTGGATCCTTTATAAAAATATGTTCATGAAAAATTTGAGTAGATTTAGAATTAGTTGCTTCTGCAACTATTTGAGCTCCAGGTGAATTATATAAACATTCCTTAAATTCTTCTATCCTCTCCCAGTTACAATAATCCTCAAAAAATCTTCCATTATCATCAGTTACATTTTCTCTTCCGTGCTTACTTGGACTATCTAAAACTTTTTGAAATCCTTTTCTAAGTGGCTCAATCCAATCTTTAAATATATCTTTAATAATTATTACACCATCGTTTTGATAATCATTGATTTGTTTCTCTGATAAAAACATTTTTATTGTTGAAAGCTATACTTTTTCTCTAAATATTTAATCGCATTATGAATAATAAAAGTCATGAACAAATAAATTCCACCAGCAACAATAAATACTTCGATTGGTTTAAAAGTTGTTGAAATTATATATTTAGCAACACCTGTTAAATCCATCAAAGTCACTGTGCTTGCTAAAGAAGTTCCTTTCATCATCAATATAATTTCATTTCCGTATGCAGGGAGTGATTGTCGAATGGCGATTGGAATTTGAATTTTGTAAAAAATAATCTTATTTGATATACCTAAACTCTTTCCAGCTTCAATAATGCCTGGTTTTATTGTTTGAAATGCTGATCTTAAAATTTCTGAAGTATAAGCACCGGTATTTAAAGTAAATGCTATTATTGCACACCAGTAAGGTTCTTTTAAAATAACCCATAGAAATGTTGTTCTTAAATATTCAATTTGTCCTAACCCAAAATAAATTATGAAAATCTGAACCAATAATGGTGTTCCTCTAAATATGTATGAATAGCCATAAGCAAATTTACTGATAAATATATTTTTATTTAATCTTAAAATTGCAAAGAAAAGACCTAAGAATAATCCAAAAAATAATGATGCAGATAATAATTTTAAAGTAACTACTGTTGCTCCTAGAAGTTTAGGGAAACTAGTCATCATTAAATCAAAATCCATTAATACCCCCTGCTATACTTAACTTCTAATTTATTAATTAATTTCATACTCACGTAAGTAAGCAAAAGATATAAAACTGCTGCAAATGAATAGAAGAATAATGGATCTCTAGTAGATCCTGCTGCAATATAAGATTGTCTCATTATTTCAACTAAACCTGTGACTGAAATAAGAGAGGTATCTTTTAAAGTTATTTGCCAAACATTACTTAAATTTGGAATAGCTAATCTTAACATCTGGGGTAGTATTATTTTATAAAATTGCCCAAACTTATTTATTCCAAGAACCTTTGCAGCTTCAAATTGACCTTTGTCTATTGATTGAATTGCACCTCGAAATACTTCTGTTGAATAAGCTCCAGAAATAATACCAATAGCCATTGATCCTGTAACAAAAGCATTAATTTCTATGTATTCATAATAACCAAAAATAGAAGCTACATACATAATTGCACCGCTTCCCCCAAAGAAAAAAAGATAAATTACTAATAGTTCAGGTACTCCACGAATAACTGTGGTGTAAAAATTACCTACTAAATTTAAAGTTTTATATTTTGAAAGTTTTAAAGGTGTAAAGATTAATGCAAAAAAGAAACCAACCAACATTGCTGTAATCGATACAGCAATTGTCATCAGGGTTGCGTAAAATAACTCGTCACCCCAACCTGTTTTACCAAATGCGAGAAGTTCCATATAGATTGGCGACTATATATTATAGTCGCCAGATCTGAAATTAATTACATAGAAGCGTCGAAACCAAAGTGCTTAATAGCAAGTTTGCTAATAATTCCTTGTTTTCTAGCTTTATCAATTGCTTTATTGAAATCTTTTAAGATTTTGGCATCTCTTTTTCCAATAGCACTATCACTAGCTTGTCTGATACCAACACCTACACCATTACCAAATGCACCACCTGAAAAAGTTGGTCCAACTAATACAACGGGTTTACCTGATTTGTCTGCATAATCTGTGAATGCTACTGCTGCAGCTAAAGCAACGTCACATCTTCCAGAAGTTAGATCTAGGTTAACTTCATCTTGAGTTTTATAAGTTCTAACATTCACACTTCCTACATCACCTGACTCTAAAAAGTTTTGGTGAATTGTTCCTGTTTGAGTACAAACAGTTTTACCAGCAAGTGCTCCTGTTAATGTCTTAAGAGCTTTTTTAACATCAGATCCACCCAATGATAAATTAATACCTTCTGGTGTATCCATCCCCTCTAAGCTTGAACCTTTCATTACCGCAAGAGAAGCTACTTCATCAGCATAACCTTGTGAAAAAGTAATTGTTTTTTGTCTTTCAGCAGTAATTGACATTCCAGCCATTATTGCATCAAACTTTCTCATAACTAGAGCTGGTATCATACCGTCCCAGTCTTGTTCAACAATTGTACACTCATACTTCATAATTGTGCAAAGTTCTTGAGCAAGTTCGACTTCAAAACCTATTAGATTACCTGATGCATCTTTTGAATTCCATGGAGGGTAAGCGCCTTCAGTTCCAATTTTTATTTTTTCAGCAGAAACATTTCCGATGATAAATAAAGAAGCAAGAACTGTTAAAATAGTTTTTTTGAATATATTCATTATTTTCTCCTTTAATTTAAGAAGAATTATTTCACAATTTTTAATAAGAAAAAAGTAAAATTAATGATTAATTGATGAAGAAAAATTCCAAGAGCAATCAAAGCTTGGTATGTAAACTCTTGCTAATTTCGCGTT
Source organism: uncultured Pelagibacteraceae bacterium (assembly GCA_902571135.1). Lineage (GTDB taxonomy): Bacteria > Pseudomonadota > Alphaproteobacteria > Pelagibacterales > Pelagibacteraceae > Pelagibacter. The sequence continues at coordinate 91,966 of CACGAU010000001.1, forward strand.
TCCAAAATTTTGGTTAAAAACATTCAGCCAATTTTCAACCTGTTGTGGTTTTTTATCCTGACTCCCTACTTGAGTTGTAATAACTCCCTTCGGTTTTAATATTCTGACTAATGAATCCATATTTTTTGCAGCTAAATCTATACAAAACTGATCATCATTTAGATCAACAAAAATATGATCATAAGTATCATCACTTACTGATTTAATACTTTCGAAAGCATCACCCCATACACATTTCACTGAATTTTTTTCTGTTGCTTTTTTTCCAATATCTCCAAGATGTTTATTGCAAACATCTACAACTTCAGGATCAAGCTCATACCAGTCTATAAAGTTAAAATCTTTTGAGATACATTCTCTTGCAACTCCTCCATCTCCACCACCAATAATTGCAGCTCTTTCGTTATCTTTGTTTAAATTTAAACCAGAACCAACGAAAGTAGAGCTATATAAATGTTCGTCAGTAGCGGCAACTTGTATCTCGCCATCTATAAATAAAGACTTGCCAAATTGTTCTAAATCTAAAATCTCAATATGTTGACCTACTTTAGATTTAAAATCTTCTAAAACATCATTTACTACATATGATTTTTGTAAGCCCGGCGAACTGTAAATATCATGATAAAGAGATTTTGTGTCTCTATTAAATTCTTTTTTAACTATTCTTTTATGTTCAAATTCTTTTTTTATTATATCAATTGCAACTGATGGGCTTACTTTGCCACAAGTAAAAAAATCAAAGCTAATAATTCCTTTTTCTGGAAATGTATGAAAGCTAATGTGACTTTCAGCTAATAATGCTAAAATTGTAAAACCTTGGGGTTCAAATTTATATTTTGAAATATTTAAAATTGTTACTTTTGCAGCTTTTGCAATATCATGAATTACTTTTTCAAATACAGATGGATCATACTCTTTAGTTGTTCCAATGATGTCTAGAGTAATATGCTCACCAACTTTAGTCATATAACTAACTACTTTTATAATTTTTAACTTTTTCTAAGATTTTTTTCATTTCAGCTAATGAAAGATTCTTAGGTTCACCCATCTTTAAAGCAATAATATATTGATGGCAAATATTTTCTACCTCTTGAGCAAGCTCGAAAGCTTTAGATAAATTTTCTCCAAATGCAACCTGTCCATGGTTCGCCATAAGACATGCTTTTCTATCTTTTAAAGCTTTAATCATATTCACTGAAAGTTCATGGGTACCAAAAGTTGCATATTCAGAGCATCTAATATTTTCACCACCTGCAAGGGCAATCATGTAATGAAATGGTGGGATAGTTTTCCCGTGAGTAGATACTGCTGTAGCATGAGGTGAATGAGCGTGGACTATTGCTTTTGCTTCCCACATATTTTTATAAATATCTTGGTGAAAACGCCATTCTGATGATGGATTTTTCCCAGAATTAAACCATGACAAGAAGTCTTTTTCCTCGGTTAAAGATAAAAAAACAATATCTTCTGGTTTTAAAGTTTCATACTTCTTTCCAGATGGAGTTATAAAAAAACCCTCAATACCATCTTCAATTCCTCTAACAGAAATATTTCCTGATCTTAAAGGAGATAAATTAGTTGTATTCAGCTTAATTGAATACTCAATTACCTCTTCTCTTTCTTTTAAATTTTTCATTTAAATAATTTGCTTAATCCATCGAAAGAAGCTTCTGAAATCCCTCTTTCAGTTATTAATCCAGTTACATATTTTGCAGGCGTTATATCAAAAGCTAAATTCATAGCTTTACTTTTAGTTGGGTATATCAAAACTTTCTTAATTTCATTATTCTCATCTATACCTTCAACGTGAGATAATTCCTCTGAATTTCTTTCTTCAATAGGAATATCTTTTGCATCTTTGATGTCCCAATCAATTGTTGAGCTTGGAAGAGCCACATAAAAAGGAACATTGTTATCATGAGCAGCTAATGCTTTAAGGTAAGTCCCAATTTTATTACAAACGTCTCCATTAGATAAAGTTCTATCAGTACCTACAATACACATATCAACTTCACCCCTCTGCATTAAAATACCTCCTGTATTATCAGCGATAATAGTATTGGGGATTTCCTCTTCGTTTAATTCGTATGAAGTTAAGTTTGCACCTTGATTTCTTGGCCTTGTTTCATCTACCCATACATGAACTGGTATTCCTTTTTTATGTGCATGGTAAATTGGTGATGTTGCTGTACCCCAATTAATAGTTGCTAACCAACCTGCATTACAATGAGTTAATATATTTACTGTATCTTTCTTTTTATTATAAATTTCTTCAATGATTTTTAATCCATTAATACCAATATTTTCACAAAACTTTTCATCTTCATCACATATTTCTTTTGCTTGATTTAAAGCAATACTTAATATTTGATCACTGTTAATTCCTGTTAACTTTTTTATCATTCGGTCTACAGCCCACTTTAGATTAATAGCAGTAGGTCTTGATTGAATTAATTCTTTTGCACTTTTTTTTATAAATTCTGGATCATTATTTTCTTGAATAGCCAGAGCTAGACCATAAGCAGCTGTTCCTCCAATTAGAGGTGCACCTCTTACCTCCATTACTTTAATTGCATTTATTGCATCATTTACTGTCTTTAGTTCTTTGATTTTAAATTGGTGAGGAAGTTTTGTTTGATCAATAATCTTAATAACATTGTTTTCAAACCAAATAGTTCGATGCTCTTTTCCCTCTATTCTCATTTATTCAAAACTCTACCCGCTACAGTTTTTAATTTATCTATAGTCTTTTTTGTTCTTTTTTCTGGAGAAGTAATAATTGCTACATCTAAACAATTGTTTGTTGGGTCATTCGGGTCAATATGATCTTCAAAATTATCAATTAAATTTTTAATCATAACTTTTGCTTTTTCAGCATTACCTAATAAAACTTTTATTACCTGCTGAACATCAACATTTTCGTGTTCCGGATGCCAACAATCAAAATCAGTTACCATTGAAACAGATGCATATCTAATTTCAGCCTCCCTTGCTAATTTTGCCTCAGGCATATTTGTCATTCCAATTACATCTGCTTTCCAAGATCTATATAAATTAGACTCTGCTAATGTAGAAAATTGAGGCCCTTCCATAACCACATATGTTCCATTTCTTTGATAATCTATGTTTGATTTTTTAATTGCTTCTTCGCATGCATTCATTAATCCGTTAGAGGTTGGGTGAGCCATTGATACATGAGCAACAATCTCGTCATTAAAAAAAGTTTTATTTCTTGCAAAAGTCCTATCTATAAATTGGTCTACAATTACAAATTTTCCAGGAGGTAAATTTTCTTTAAGAGAGCCAACAGCTGATACGGAAACAATATCTGTTACACCTAATTGTTTAAGTGCACCTATATTTGCTCTAAAATTTATATTTGAAGGAGAAACAAAATGTCCTCTTCCGTGTCTTGGTAAAAAATAAACTTCCTTACTATTATATTTAGTTTTTAAAATCTGATCAGAAGGTTTTCCCCAGGGTGTTTGTAAATCAAGTAATTCTCTTTCTTTGAATTCCTCAACATCATAAAGACCACTACCACCAATTATTGCTAATTTATTTGTTGTCATACTTCAAAAATTATTTATTTATACTTTTATATTTAACTATTATGAATTTAAAAGATTATATTAGATCTATTCCTGATTATCCAAAAAAAGGCATTTTATTTAGAGATATAACTACCTTAATCAAAGATGAAAATGCATTCGCAGAAACAATTAATCAAATTATTGAAAGATCAAAAAAATATAATTTTACAAAAATAGCAGCAATTGAGTCTAGAGGTTTTGTATTTGCTTCTGCTGTATCCTATATTCTTAAAAAACCGTTTATTATGCTTAGAAAAAAAAATAAGTTACCAGCAGATGTTCACTCTGTAGATTTTGAACTTGAATATGGAACAGCAACAATAGAAGTGCACAAAGATTCTATAAATGAAGAAGATAAAGTTTTAATAATAGATGATCTTATTGCAACCGGAGGTACGGCTGAAGCAGCCGCAAAATTAGTTGAAATTTCAAAAGGTAAGGTTGCAGCATTTGTATTTGTAATTAACCTATTTGATCTAGGTGGATCAGATAATTTGGTTAAAAATAATTATAAAGTTGAGAATTTAATTGAATTTCCAGGGCATTAGAAAACAAAAAAACTTATCCACAGGCCATATAATGTTTGAAATAAATTTTTATGATTATAACTTAATTAACGATGAGAATTGAAGAAGAGCTAAAGTTAGATTATTCAGATGTGCTATTTAGACCCAAAAGAAGTACATTAAAAAGCCGTAAAGACGTAAATCTTCTAAGAACATATAGATTCAAGTACAGTAAAAATGAATGGTCGGGCATTCCAATAATGGCAGCAAATATGGACGGGGTTGGAGAGCTAAGTATTGCTGAAAAATTAAACGAGTATGGAATGATTACTTCTTTAACAAAACAACATGATGTTAAAAAAATTAAACAAAATAAAAATATTAAAAAAATCTATCCTAATATCGCACTCAGTGTTGGTATAAAAAAAGAAGATTTTCAAAATTTGGATAAAGTATTAAAAGAATTTAGTTTCTTTAAATTTATTTGTATTGATGTTGCTAACGGATATACAGAACATTTTACTAATTTCATAAAATCAGTAAGAGATAAATATCCTACCAAAACAATTATTGCTGGAAATGTAGTAACTGCAGATATGACTCAAGAATTAGTTTTAAGTGGAGCTGATATTGTTAAAGTTGGTATTGGACCTGGAAGTGTTTGTACAACAAGAATTCAAACTGGAGTTGGCTACCCTCAATTAAGTGCAGTAATCGAATGTGCTGATGCTGCTCATGGACTTGGTGCACATGTAATTGCAGATGGTGGATGCACTTGTCCTGGTGATGTTGCTAAAGGTTTTGGAGGTGGAGCAGATTTTGTAATGCTTGGCGGTATGCTTGCAGGACATGATGAGGGAAATGGTAAAATTGTTAAAGTTAATGGAGAAAAATATATAGAGTTTTATGGATCTAGTTCTGAAGTTGCAAATAAAAAACACTATGGTGGTCTATCAGATTATCGAAGTAGCGAAGGAAGAAAAGTAAGAGTAAAATATAGAGGTAAAATAAACGATACTATTTTAAATATTCTTGGTGGTGTAAGAAGTAGCTGTACTTATGTTGGTGCTCCTTCACTTAAACAATTAAGCAAATGCACAACTTTCGTTAGAGTATCAAATCAGTTTAACGATAGTTTAATTAAATAATTTATTTTTCAAACTTAAAATCTTTAATATTTGTAGTTTCATATTTCTCAAAAGGCATATGTATCCAAGGAGAATCTTTTAAGTAATCTACAGAATAATCAGGTTTAAATTTAGAAGTTGATTTATGCCATAAAACTGCAGTTTTAATTTTTTCATCAAAATAAAAACCATAAAAATGTTCTAACCATTTAATACTTTTTATTAAAGTTTTTCCAGAATCAGCTAAATCATCAACTAATAAAACATGCGATCCCAAATTTGGAGTAGTTTTTGCTAAATCTCTTGAAAAAGTAAACTGTCCTTGTTGATTTTTTATATCATCACTATCACCATGGTAAGATTCAACAGATAAGATAGCTAGAGGGACATTAAAAAGTCTACTAAAAATATCTCCAACTCTTAATCCACCTTTTGCAATACAAATTATTTGATTAAACTTTAAATTATCATCATGAATTTTTTTAGCTAATTGCTCTATCTTTTTATGATAATCTTCCCAAGTTATATAAATATCTTTCATAATTTTTGGTAGCGGGAAGTGGGATCGAACCACTGACCTCGGGCTTATGAGTCTATCGCCATGAACCCTGCTCACTCACTCTAAAGCAATTACTCCTGTAAATGCTCTCTTTCCTTTCTTAGCATATTGAATCAAATTTAAGAATCTTAGTCAAGAACCAATGTCATTGGAGCACTATTGGAGCAATAAAAATTCGAGTACTTTTGAAGTTTATATCGTTTAAATCAATAAAGTTTAAAATTTATTTTAATAGGAGATAGAAATGATTGATTTAAAAAAAAAAATTATAAAAGTTCTAATTACTTTGATTATATCAACTACTTCATTTAGTGCATTAGCTCATGACGAGATTAATTTAAAAGGTAAATTTCAGAATATCGATACTAATAATGATGAAACAATATCTTTAGAGGAGTTTAAAAATTTCGTACTAGAGAATAGAAGAATGAATAGATTAGAGAGAATATTTAATCGAATTGATAATAACTCTAATGGAGAAATAACAATCGAGGAACTAGAATTATTTCAAAAAAAATTTAGAGAAAAGCAAAAATCTTAAATTTAATTAACAGATTTTGTTTAGATGTATTTATTAAATCTATTTAAATTATGGATAATAATTTAAAAATATTATCATGTCCTATGATTCAGAATCTGATTATATTTTGCTTAAAGAAATACAAAAAGGAAATCATTCTGCGTTTAGCAAACTTGTAAATATTTATACAACAAGATTTTATAGTATGGCTTATCGATATTTAAATAATCAACAGGATGCTGAAGACATAGTTCAAAAAGCATTTTTAAAATTGTGGAAAAACCCTTATTCTTGGACACCAGGTAAAGCAAAATTTACTACATGGTTTTCACGTGTAATAATCAATTTATGCCTAGATCAGCTAAAAAAAAGAAAACTAGTTAGCATATCTGAGAATTTTGAATTTATGGATCAATCAACACTTCAAATAGAAAAAATAATAAAGGAAGAAAGGAACATTTTAGTTCAAAAAGCTATTCAACAACTTCCCACAAGACAAAAAACTGCTCTAATTCTTTGTTTCCTCGAAGGCTATTCAAACAAAGAAGTAGCAACTATTCTAGAAACAACTGAAAAAGCTGTACAATCATTATTGTTAAGGGCAAAAGATTTTTTAAAGAGACAAATAGATATTACAAAATTATGATAGAAAATTAAATTTGATGCAAAACAAAAATAATAAAAACATAGATGCAATACTTAACAAACTTCAAGTAAAGCCTCATAGTAAAGATCTGGAAAAAAACATTATATATAAAGCTAAACAAATGAAACAGGGCAAATCATTTGTTTTTAATATTAATTATTTAATTGAAAGTTTTTCAGACAATTTACTTTTGCCATCAGCACGTCTTAATGCAGCAATTATTCTTATAGTTGGTTTTTTTGGAGGCATTATTGTTTCTAATTTATCAATACAAAATGAACTGCAATTAATTTTCAATGATAATTTTATAACAGAATTATTTTTTGATGAGGATATATCTATATGAATTACACTAAATATTTCCTAACATTTTCTATAATTTTAAATTTAGTCTTAATTGGTTTTATTATTGGTAATAAATTTAATACTAATTTCTTAAAAAAAGATAAATTTACAAATAATAAAATTGTTAAATTAATTTCAAAAACAGAATTGACTGAAGATAAAAAAGAAGAATTTATAGAACGAATTAAGAATTTAAAAATTTCAAAAAATCAAAAAAGAGAAGTTAGAAAATTGTGGCGAAATAAAATAAAGAAAATTATTGAGGCAGATGAATTCGATGAGGACGCACTCAAGGTATTATTAGAGAAACGAGCTAGTATTTTTGCAGATAACCGAGGAGAAGCAATTGATACAATAATTGACTTGCTAAATACGCTTTCTAAAAAAGATCGTATAAGAATATCTAAATTAATTCTTAAAACAGATTGAACTTAACCAATTCTCATTGGAGCACTATTGGAGCAAAATAATATCGATCGTCTAGAATGGTAGCGGGAAGTGGGATCGAACCACTGACCTCGGGCTTATGAGTCCCGCGCTCTAACCAACTGAGCTACCCCGCCTTAATCGATAAATGGTTTATAATATAAATCTTTATTGTTTCAATAAACTTTTTTAAATCAAATTCTAAACTAAATAATAAAATAAATAGCTAATGAGCTAACTAAACCAGCTAAAATAATTGAAAAAACAATTCTTTTTTTTAGAGTTCTTTTTTGGTCTAATCGAACTCTGTTTAGTAAAATATTTACATTAGTAGTTTTAATCTTATCTATTTCAAAATCTTTATTTCTAGCAATATCAGTATTAAATAATGATGTGTCTTGATCGTTTTTTTTCACAGTTTATTTAACCAGCTAATTAACTTAAATACAATAAAATTAAAATTAACTAAATTTTTCTAAAATCTTTTGTATTTAGTGGTTTTGAAAGAATATCGATTGGATATTTGATCTTCTCAACCTCTATGAACAAATTTTTATCTCTAAGTGTTTCTACTGTATTTCCTGAATTAACATAGCCAAATGATAAATTTTTATCAAAACAGAATGAATAATTTCCTGAAGTTGTTCTTCCAATAATTTTATCATCTAAATAAATAGGCTCTTCATGTAGCAACAAAGGTTGACCTGGTTTACTATCTTTTAATGCAAACATCATCATTGTCTTTACTAAAGGTTTGTCTTTAATTTTTAACAAGGCATCTTTACCTATAAAATTAACATTTTTTTTATAACTAATTGCAAATTGTAAACCTGCTTGATACTGATTTTCTTCTGGTGAAATATCATGGCCCCAATGTAAAAAACCACTTTCCATTCTCATTATATCCATTGCATGCATACCGCAATGAGATAAGCCAAAGTTTTTGCCTTCATTAGTTAAAATTTTATATAAATCCAAAGCATCGTTTTTATTTACATATAATTCAAAGCCAAGTTCACCCACATAAGATATTCTTTGTGCCCAAACTTTTATACTCTTAATCAATACATTTTTCCCTGATCCAAATTGAAAATTTTCTGGTGAATAATCTTCATCACTAATCTTTTGGATCATGTCTCTACTTTTAGGACCAAATAAACCAAGACAGCAAATCTCTTCTGTAACATCAATAAATTTAACATCTTTAGATAAATATTTTAAAATATGAAATTTATCTCTTTCTCTAGTTGCTGCTGAACTAACTATTCTAAAATAATTTTTATCAATACAGACAACTGTTACATCTGTTTCAATACCACCGTCCTCATTTAGCATGTGTGTATAGGTAGATTTGCCAATTTCATTTTTAATGTTAGCTGTACAAATTTTTTGTAAATCGCTATGAACTTTCTCACCTTTTAAATCAAATTTAGAAAAAGTTGAAAAATCAAAAAGTCCGACATTTTTTCTAGCATTTATGGTTTCATGTTTTGCTGATGGATACCAATTTTGATAGTTAAAACTATATTGATATTCTGGTTTTTCTCCATTTAAGGAATACCACATAGGTCTTTCAAACCCTCCTGCTACACCAAAACATGCACCAGCTTTTTTTAATTCTCCGTGATAAGGTAATAATTTTTCATTTCTTGAAGTTGCATGTTGTTTATATGGCCAATGCATACCATATAAATCTCCTAAGGTTTCAGTAACCCTATCCATGATAAATTTTTTGGATGAATGAAGCTTTTGAAATCTTTTTATATCTAGAGAAAATAAATCTTCATTTATATGACCATTAATCATCCATTCAGCTGTTACTCTTCCTGCTCCTCCAGAACTTGCGATCCCAATACTATTGAAACCACAACACGTATAAAGGTTTTTTACTTCTGGTGTTTCTCCAAGTAAATACTGTGTATCAGGTGTGAATGATTCAGGTCCTGAAAAAAATTTTCTTATACCTGCGTTTTCTAACATTGGGAGTCTGTGAAAAGATTTTTCAAGGTAAGGCTCAAAATGATCAAAATCATCAGGAAATTCTCCAAATGAAAAATCATTTGGAACTCTTCCACTATCTTTAAAAGCAGGTTTTGCGTTAGGCTCAAAAATTCCAACTAACATTTTTCCAGCATCTTCTTTTAAATAAAGACAAGCATTGTAATCCCTTAAAACAGGTAAATCTTTTGGAAGATCTTTCATTGGCTCCGTAATCACATAGAAGTGCTCATTAGGATATAGCGGAACACTAACACCAATATCTTCTCCAATTTGACGAGACCACATTCCTGTAGCTAAAACTACGTATTCACAATCAATTTTTCCTTGAGAAGTTTCAACACCACATATTCTTTTATTTTTTACTAAAATTTTTTTTACTGGTGATTTCTCAAATATTTGAACACTCAACATTTTAGCTGCTTTAGCCAATACGTTGGTTACTCCAACAGGATCCGCCTGACCATCTTTTGGCATATAAACACCACCTACTAGATCCTCATTTTTTACTACTGGATATAATTCTTTTATTCTATCTTTATTTAAAACCTCTAAATCAACATTAGATAGTTGTGCAGTTGTAGCTTGTCTTAATAATTCCTGCATTCTTTCTTTGGAAGATGCTACTGTTATTGCTCCATTCTGTTTAAGACCAGTTGATAAACCTGTTGTTTTTTCTAGCTCTTTGTAAAGATCTAAAGAATATTTTCTTAATTTAGTTATAGTAGAAGTAGCTCCTAATTGACCTATTAATCCTGCAGCATGCCATGTTGTTCCAGAAGTAAGTTGGTCTCTTTCTAATAAAACTATATCTTTCCAGCCAAATTTAGCTAAATGATAAGCACAAGAAGTGCCAGCAACACCACCCCCTATTACAACTACCTTTGCGCTTGAAGGATAGTTTTTTTCCATTTCTAATGTTTGATAGCTTCTCCAGGTTCAACAAAATTATGTCCAAAAACATCAGCAACTGCTTTGTAAGTTACTTGACCTTTATGAACATTTAACCCTGCTAAAAAGTTTTTATCTTCACCAAGTGCTTTTTGATAACCTTTATTTGCAAGCTTAACTAAGAAAGGTAAAGTCGCATTATTTAATGCTAATGTTGATGTTCTAGGTACACCACCTGGCATATTTGCTACACAATAATGAACTACGTCATCAACTATGTAAGTTGGGTCACCGTGTGTTGTAGGTTTGCTAGTTTCCACGCATCCTCCTTGATCTATAGCAACATCAACAATTACAGAACCCCTTTTCATAGTCTTGATCATTTCTTTAGTAATTAATTTTGGTGCTTCTGCACCTGGAATTAATACTCCACCAACTAAAAGATCTGCCTCAGCAACTAATTTATCTAAATCGGTTTTATCACTTTGTTCTGGGATAATTTTATCTCCAAACATTTCAACAAGTTGTTTTAATCTAGCCTCTGATTTATCTACAATATGAACTTTAGCTTGCATACCAGTTGCAATCACAGCAGCATTTTCTCCAACAACTCCTCCACCCAATATAACTACTGTTCCACCTGTTACACCTGGTGCACCACCTAATAACAAACCTCTACCACTTTGATTTTTCTCTAAACAATGAGCACCTGCTTGTACGGACATTCTTCCTGCAACTGCACTCATAGGTGCAAGTAAAGGCAGTCTTCCATTATCATCAGTAACTGTTTCGTAAGCTATATTAATACTTTTAGATTTTATTAACCCCTCGGTTAATTCTTTTGCAGCAGCTAAATGTAGATAGGTATATACAATTTGATTTTCTCTAATCATATCAACTTCTACTTTTTGAGGTTCTTTGACTTTAACAATTATTTCTGCATCATTAAAAATATCAGCTGCAGTATCAGCAATTTTAGCTCCAGCTTTTAAATATTGATCATTTTCAAAACCAGCTTCAAATCCACCATTATTTTCAACCAATACTTCATGACCTTCGGAAACTAAAGTTTTCACGCTTTCAGGAGTTAAACCAATTCTATTTTCTTGAGGTTTAATTTCCTTAGGTACGCCTATTTTCATAAACTCTCTCTATATTTTTAACTTAATAAAAATTAATTTTTTTGATTTTTTTGATAGTTAGTAATACCTGTTCTTAGTTTATCAATAATCTCATCTATATGTTTTTCTTCACATATAAATTGTGGAGCTATGATTAAACAATCACCTGTTGCTTTAAAGTTAACACCTGCTTCATAGCAAGCTTTAAAACACTCGTAACCAGCTTTTCCAGGTTTGGTATTCATTTTCATATCAATTCCACCCATCATTCCGTAACCTCTAATATTTTCTACTGACTCTAAATCTTGAAGTGAGAACAAACCTTTTTGGAAATAAGGTGATAAATTTTTTGCTCTATTAAAAATATCTTCTTTCTCAAAAATATCTTGAACTGCTAATCCAGCTGCAACAGCTACTGGAATTCCAGAATAAGTATAGCCATGAAATAATTCAACTGAACCCATTGGTGAAGCATCCATAACTGCATCATATATTTCGTCTTTGCATGCAACAACACCCATAGGAACCACTCCATTTGTAGTAGCTTTTGCCATGGTCATTAAATCTGGTGTTACACCAAACTCATGACTAGCAAATGCCGAACCTGTTCTTCCCCATCCTGTAATTACTTCATCAAAAATTAAAAGTATTCCGTGCTTATCACAAATTTCTCTTAGTCTTTGTAAATATCCTTTTGGTGGAACTAATGTTCCAGTAGAACCTGCAATTGGCTCAACAATACATGCTGCAATATTTTCAGGACCAAAATTACTAGCTATTCTTTCTAAATCATCAGCAAGATCTCCACCTGTTTCAGGTTGACCACTTATAAATTTATGTTCAGGTAAATGAGTATGTCTCATGTGTTGAACCCCTGGCATTAATATACTTGCAAATGTTTTTACGTTATTAATCATTCCACCAACTGAAACACAGCCAATATTCATTCCATGATAACCTCTTTCTCTTCCAACAAATCTAAATCTATGTGCATTACCTTTTGCTCTATGATAAGCAACTGCAATTTTAATTGCTGTTTCAACTGCAGTAGATCCACAAATTGTAAAAAACATTTTATTTAAATCGCCTGGAGTATGTTTTGAAATCTTGGTAGCTAATTCAAATGATCCACCAAAACCTTGTTGAAAAGGTTGAGCATAATCTAAAGTTTCTAACTGTTTTGTAACAGCCTCTGTTATTTCTTTTCTACCATGACCTAATGGATTACAAAATAATCCTGAGCTTGCATCAATTTGAGTTTTTCCATGATGAGTTTTTAAATAAACTCCTTTTGCTTCAGTTATTAGTCTTGGATTTGCTTTAAAATCTTTATTAGATGTAAACGGCATCCAATGTTCATTTAATGAATTTGGAACTGAAGTTCTGTTCTCTGAGCTCATAAATTTCTTTCTATAATTATATTTTAATTGTTTTTATAACTTTAACTCTAAGGCCTCTTTAGACTAAAATAAACAGATTAACTATCACATTATTGACACAACTAATGATTGTATAACTTTCTTTTTTTGTTTTACTTCAGGGTCAATTTGAATTTAAATATCTATAATTTAATTAATTAAACATAGGGGAATAAATGAAAAAAATACTAAGTTTTATTCTAGGATCTATTTTTGCACTTAACCTATCAATTTCGGTTGCTAATTCAGCTGCTAATGAAGTTAGAGTTGCATACTTTCTAGAATGGCCAAGCCCAAATTTAGAAGACATGCAGAAAAAGAATTTTGCTAAAGCTCTTGGTGTTCCGGTTAAATGGACAAATTTCACTAATGGTGGAGCAATGACTGATGCAATGTTAGCAGGAGATATTGATATTTCTTACTCACAAGGATTAGTACCTTTTATCAATGCTGTAAAATCAAATGCACCTATCAAATTAGTTGATATTGCTATGGAATACGGAATGGGTGGAACTACATGTGTTACATCTAACGCTTCTGGAATTACAAAAGCAAACGCTACTGAATTAGAAGGTAAAAAAGTTGCTGTTCCATTAGGAACAATGGCTGAATACGTTTTTGATGAAAGTATGAAAGTTGTTGGTGCTGATAGAGGTAAAATGGACATCATTCAAATGGACCCTGAAGAAGGTGCTGCTGCATTAGTAAGTGGCGATGTTGTAATGGCATGTTTATTTGGTGGTAACTCTATTAAAGCAGCAACTGCAGTTGGATCAAGACTTTTAACTGTAGATGAAGCTAGAGCAGCTGGTATCTTAGGTATAGATATCACATCTGTTACAGATAAATTCATGAAAGAAAACCCAGGTATGTTGAGAACTTTCATCGAAGTAACTCATGAAGCTAATGCTAGATACAAAGCTGGTAAAGCTGACATGAATTCAATGGCGAAAGCTTCTGAAATGACAGTTGCGGATATGAAAGACACTTTAAGTGGTTTCAAATTCTTAACTCCAGAAGAAACAAAAGCATCTATGGAAAGTGGTAATCTTGATGGTTTCCTAAAAGGAATGGGAACTCCAGGAGGAGCTGTAGATACAAGTTTCTTACCTTTATAATTTTAAGGGTTTAAAACTTTTTAAATAGGCACTGATTTTATAATTGGTGCCTATTTTTTTTATAAAATTTCTAATATAAGGCACTTATGAGTGATCTCGTTTCTCAAAATCTAAACATGATTTTTAAAACTCCTAAAGGAGAAACAGTTCACGCTTTAAAAGATGTAAGCTTTACTTTAAAAAAAGGAGAATTGCTTACAGTTCTTGGTCCCTCTGGCTGTGGAAAAACAACTTTATTAAATATTACTGCTGGATTTTTAAGACCTACCTCAGGAAAAATAACACTAAACAATAATGAAATAGACGGACCCGGTGTTGAAAGAGGAATGGTTTTTCAACAAGGTGCTTTATTTGAATGGTTAACGGTAGCTGAGAATGTAAATTTTGGACTTAGGATGAAAAAAGAAGATCCTGACGTTACAGCAAAAAAAGTTGATGAGTGGTTAGATATAGTTGGACTTAAAGGTTTTGGTAACACACCTACTTATCAATTATCTGGAGGTATGCAGCAAAGAGTTGCGCTTGCAAGATGTTTAATCAATGATCCAGATTTAATTTTAATGGATGAGCCATTAGGGGCGTTAGATGCATTAACAAGAGAAAAGATGCAGTCTTTAGTTTTAAAGATTTGGAAAGAAACAGGAAAAACAATTATCTTAATTACGCACTCTGTTGAAGAAGCATTGTTACTTGGAGAAAGATTGTATGTGATGGCACCAAGACCAGGACGTATACATAAAGAGTATAATCTTCCATTTGCAGAAATGGGTCTTACACAAGACTTAAGAGAAATAAAAAAAAATAAAGAATTTGCATCTACTAGAGAAGAAATTTTATCCATGATTTGGAATATGGAAGAAGAAATAATGGGGAAAGATAATTAATGTTAACTCAATTTGTAACAATATTAATTATCGTTTCTGTTATTGGCTGTATTCTTTATGGAAGAAGATTAATTAGAACTGAAAAAGTTGATGCTGTATTTGGTAATCCAGAGAGAGCAAAAGGCGGAACCCACTGGGTAATAGTTGGAACTAGTGCAATTCTCATGTTATGGCTTTATTATTCATGGGATATCGCAAAAGGCTTCTACCCAAAATCAGCAAATGAATTATGTCAAGTTGCTAAAATTAATGAGTCATTATTAGGTTTAAAGTACCAATTCCCTATTGAGGAAAGAGAATTCAAAAGTACATCTATTATTAAAATTGAAAATAAAAATCTTGTAAAAATTGCAAATGAAATAAAAGCATCTCCAGATCTAAATGATCAACAAAAAACAATCCTTGTTAGCTACATTGATAGAACTTCTAAATTAATTCCATTTTTAACAAGTGAAGAATTAATGGAAATGGATACCAAAATTAAACTTAAGGAAATGACAGAAGAAATAAAACTTCTAAGTTCTAATTTCCAAAAGAAAGATTATCCTTTCGAAACAGATACTCAGAAAAATGAAAGACAAAAACTTATTGATGAACAAGGTGGCTGGGGAATAACAACAATAGATTCTGGAAGTGGTTCTATAGAAAATACAATAGAAATACCAACTGCACCGCAAACAAATAGGGGTTTAAAATTTGCTGCAGCTGCGGCAGAATTAAAACTTATAGATGATAAATTTTTTAAACTAAGAAATCACAATCCACAGTTTAAAAATGCAATTAAACAACTTAAAGATGATATCAAAGCTTACAGAAAAGGTTTAGATGATAATCAGGAGATTGCATCTGATTATGCAAAGAACATTGTTAAAATTGCTAGAAGAATAGAGTTTGCAAGTATCTATCCCCCTAATGCATTAAATGAAATGCAAGCTGCAATCATTGAATTTGATGAATTGCAAAATAAAGAACAAGGTGGATTAAGATTAATTGATATTCTTCTATTCCCTGCTGGAACAATTGTTGCAAGTGGACCTACATGTTCGGAACAGGGTTCTGGAAGATGGTTACCAAAACCATCTGATACATTTAATAAATTCATTTTGATGTCAAAACCAAGTGTTGGCTACAAAAATATTCCTCTTTTATGGATTGAGATGGTTGATGTAAGTAAAATGATAGGATTTATTTTACCAGATTGGATTGCAGATATATTACCTGGTGAATATCCAGTACATACTAAAGATGGAATTGTAAAAGAAAACTTTAAAAGTAATGTCTTAAAAGTTGTTACCGGTGATTTTAAACTATTTAAAGTACCTGTTCCATACGGACACATTTGGGATTCTTTTTTAAGAGTATTTTTAGGATTAATCTTTGGTATCATCATTGGTGTACCTTTAGGATTATTTATGGGTCTAAATAGATTTGCCAAAGGTTTCTTTGATCCGTTAATCGAACTTTATAGACCTGTTCCTCCTCTTGCATGGGCACCATTAATTATTTCTGTGCTTGGAATTGATAACTCAGGAAAAGTATTTTTGTTATTTATGGTCTCTTTATCGATTATGATTATTTCTGCAAGAGCTGGTGCATCAGGAACACAACTTTCAAAAATCCATGCAGCCCACTCATTAGGAGCTACTAAAAAACAAATTTTAAGACATGTAATTTTCCCAAATTCACTTCCTGAAATTCTTACAGGAATTAGAGTTGCTGTTGGTATGTGTTGGGGAACGCTTGTTGCTGCAGAGTTTTTAGCGGGTACAACAGGTATCGGTTTTGTTGAAAACGTTGCTAAAAAGTACTTCCAATACGAAGTTATTTGGATAACAATATTTATTATGGGTCTACTTGGTCTTTTATTTGATATTACATTAAGAAAAATAATCGATAAAACTATTCCTTGGCGTGGAAAAGGATAAATGTTAAGGGGATGAAATGAAGACCCCAGTTTTAAAAAAACAAGTCATTAAAATTTTCCAAAAATTTGGTCTAAGTAAAGATCATGCTTTAATTTCTACTAATGCATTAATTAATGCAGAATTAGTTGGTGCATATGGACATGGTTTATCTAGACTTAAAATGTATTGTGATAGAATTTCAAAAAAAGTAATTAATCCAAAACCAAAAATTAAAATTAAAAAAATTTCTCCATCTATTTCTCACATTGATGCAAATAATAGTATTGGTTTTGTTGCAGCTGATTTAGGAATTAAAACTGCAATTAAACATGCACAAAAAACAGGAATAGGAATGGTAGCAGTTAAAAATAGTGGTCACTATGGTTTATCTGGTTATTACGCAGAACAAGCAGTAAATAAAAATTTAATCACAATGATATATACAAATGCTCCTCCAGCAGTTGCTCCACATGGTGCATTAAAAACTTTATTTGGAACAAATCCAATTTGTTTTGGATCCCCTACTGGTTCTAAAATTCCATTTATTTTAGATACATCAATCTCAATGATTAATAGGGGAAAAATAAGAGTTGCAGCAAGAAACAATCAATCAATTCCTGCGGGAGTTGCTTTAGATAAATTTGGCAAACCAACTACTGATGCAAAAAAAGCATTAGCAGGAGTTCAATTACCAATTGCAGGTTTTAGAGGTTCGGGACTTGCTTGGATGGTAGATATTTTAAGTGGAGTTTTAACTGGAGGAAATCACGCTGGAAGAGTTAAAGATCCTTTTGATGATTTTTCAGGTCCACAAAATATTGGGCATTTATTTATAACTTTTAAAGCAAATTTATTTCAAAAAAATTATAACCAACGAATTAAAGATAATATTAAAACAATAAAAAAACTTCCTAAGATAAAAGGTGTTAAGGAAATAATGTATCCAGGACAAAATAAATATGCCCGGTATAAAAATAACTCAAAAAAAGAAATTTCTATACCGGATATAATAAAGAAAGATTTGGAAACCTTAATAAGTTAACATCGTTAGAGCACCCAAAGAAACGATAACAGATGATAAGATTATTGTTCGTTTAACTTTTTCCTTCTTCTTTTCTTCTAGAAGTCTTTGCTTTAGAACATCCACATTAACCCTTTTTGGATTTTCAACATATTGAGAGGGGGTCTCTACAATCTCGGATGTTCTATGTAAGCTTTCTGTACTCATATTTTGTTTATAAATTATATTTTAATCATTATTAATGCATGTTTTACATACTAGGGTTGTCCATAATGGGTTGACTCTAATTTAACTTTTGTTCATATTGGGTTTTTTTTAAAAACATGAATACTTTACCTAGTATATCTGCACATATTGATGAGAAGATAATCAATAAAGTAATTCAAGATAATTTTGCCTTATTAGCACCCTCTTTTTTTACCTTAACAAGCAACTGGTTTGTAAGAGCCTACGATCATTACAAAGACATAGATAAGTTTGTAATCATTATATATTTGATACATCAAGATCTTATATATTTCAGGCAAAATGGGGTAAAAATTGATTACGACACATTTTATAAGGATAAGTCAATCGAGATTAAAAAAATTAATATTTTAGACATTTCAAAAGATCTAGGAGTACCAAAAGAGAGTATCAGAAGAAAAGTTGTAGAATTAGAAAATGATGGAACAATTAAAAGAGTTGGTAAGAAAATATTTATTGTCAGAGATACACTCTACTCAGCTAGAGCAACTAACACTTTGACAGAGATTGCAACAATATTGCATGAATTTAATAAAATTTTAAAAAAAGAAAAATTAATAACTGAGGTTTATTCAGTTGATGAAATAATTTCTGCGATGAAACAAAATTTCTCTTACTGTTGGTATCAGTTTAATAAATTCTGGTTTATTTATATGAATAGATGGAGAGCTGAGCTTAAAGATTTAGAATATGTAGCTATTGGAATGGTAGTCATAATAAATGCAGTTAAGAATAAAGATTTTTCTCCAAAAAAAAACATACGTTCATACCATAAGTCACTTATGGGCTCTGATACAAGAGGTGTAAATGCCATGTCAGTTTCTGAGATAACTGGTATTCCACGGCCAACTGTTGTTAGAAAACTAAAATATTTAATTGATAAAAAATATCTTCATATAAATGAAAAAAAATTAATTACATTCGATGCTAAAGATAGTGCATTTCAAAAAACAAGTAAAATGATAAACCAGAATATACTTAGTTTAAGTAATTTTATCTATAAAGTCTTTAATCAAATCAGAATAATAAATCCTTAATTGGATTTTCTTAAAATATAAATAAAAATAAACCCTGTTATATACATGATTATTGCATAAGCACCTGTTGGTAATGCGTATAATATATCAGTACCAAATATTTGCGTAGAGACAAACAACGCTAACGTACCATTTTGCAATCCACATTCTAAAGCAATACATCTCATTTGTTTAACACCTGAAGCAAAAGCTTTTGCAATGTAATATGCGATGACCATCATTGAAATATTTAAAATTAGGGCAATTAAACCAGCTTGTTTTATAAAGCTTAGAATATTTTCTCTTTCTGAATAAAAAGCTGCTACGAAAAAAACAGCAAATAAAATTATGTTAAGTTTATTAAATATTTCAACTTTAGAAGATATGAAATTTTCACCAAATTTTCTGATAATCATTCCTAAAATCACAGGTACAGTCACCACTAAAAACATTTTTAAAGCTATTCCTGTCATTGAAATATTTCGAGAAACTTCCGTTATCCCTAACATGTCTGCAGAAGTAAAGATAATTAAAGGAACTGTAATTATACTTAGTAAACTAATTACAGCAGTTAAAGATATTGATAATGCAACATCACCGTCAGCAAATTTTGTCATTACATTAGAGGTTACACCTCCTGGTGCTGCAGCTATGATCATAACCCCTATTGCTATTTCAGGTGGTGTTTTTAAAATTAAAATTAATATGTATGCTACAATTGGAAGAATTATTAATTGAGAAATAAAACCAACAATAAAATCTTTTGGTGCTTTAAATACTCTTCCAAAATCTTCTAGTTTTAATCCCAGGCCTAAGCCTAACATGATCAGAGCCAATATGATTGGCGCTATCTTAGTTACAATCTCCAATGACTTCCCCCTCTAAAAAAAATTATACAATATTTTTAATTTAATAACTAAAATAAATTTTAAACCTAGAAGTGAATTTTGTAATAAAATAGTAACAATTTTTAATAAAACATATTAACTTTCTGAACAATATAACTTTAGAGAGAGGAAATAATGAAAAAACTAATCAAGATAGCATCTATTGTCCTTCTTTTTTCAATAACATTGTTTGGTCTTACAAACAAAGCTTCTGCAGCAAAATTAACTTTATATTGCAGTGTAGAGATTGATGTTTGTGAAATGCTTGAACAAGCTTATGAAAAAGAAACAGGCACAAAAGTTGCAATGACAAGAGCAAGTAGTGGTGAAACTTTTGCTAAAATTAAAGCAGAAGCGTCTAATCCAAAAGGAGATGTTTGGTTTGGTGGAACAGGTGATCCACACTTAACAGCTGCTCAGGAAAATTTAACTGAAAAATATAAATCAAAACACTTTGATGATTTATTACCAGCAGCACAAAACCAAGCAAAAAATGCTGACTATAAATCTGTAGGGATTTATGTTGGTGCACTAGGTTTTGGATATAATAAAGATCTTTTGGCTAAAAAAGGTCTTCCAGCTCCAAAATCATGGATGGACTTAACAAAACCTATTTATAAGGGTGAAATCCAAGTTGCAAATCCTAATTCATCTGGAACTGCTTACACAACTTTAGCTACTATTCTTCAAATTTTTGGAGAAGATAAAGGTTGGGATTACATGAAAAAACTTCATGCAAATATCAATACTTACACAAAATCTGGTTCTGCTCCAATTAAAGCAACTGGAAGAGGTGAAAACTTAATTGGTATTTGTTTCCAACACGATGGTGTTAAACAAACTAAAAAAGGTTTGCCTGTTGTAACGGTATCTCCTGCTGAAGGAACTGGTTATGAAGTTGGATCAATGAGTATTATTGCTGGTGCAAGAAATATGAAGGAAGCTAAAAAGTTTTATGACTGGGCATTAAGTCCTGCAATACAAACTATGGTTTTCACTTCAGGAAAATCTTTGCAAGTACCATCAAATACTAAAGCAAAAGCTGATCCTGATGCTCCAGATTTATCTACAATTAACTTGATTGATTACAATTTTAAAGTTTATGGAGATAAAGCTACTAGAGCGAGCCTGTTATCCAAGTGGGATAACGATGTATCTGTAATTCCTAGATAATTTTAGGAATTAATGAGAGGACTCGTTATCTGTTGGATGCTCATAGGAGGATTGGGCTTCCTAATCTTTCCATGGTATGTAACGGGTGACGGGTTTTTCTCAATAAACTGGATATTAGAATATTCTTTAGAAGATTACGGTTCGGTATTACCTCAGGTATTTATAAATAAAAAATATTGGCTTTTACCAATATTACTTCCTTTAATTTTTCCTTTAGCAACATTAAAATTAAATCAAAATAATCCTCTGTATTCTAAAATTTTCTTATACTCAGGAATAATTGGATTTATTTATTTTTTTCTACAAGGATTTTCTATTGGTATTCGAGGATGGAATTTTGAAATTTTACAATCAATTTTTGGTGAAGTAGAAAATCAGTATGGTGTAGGATCAGGTGCAGTTTTAACTTGTTGTACATTTGTATTTTATATCACTCATGGTTTATCAGCGCGTGGATGGTTGAATGGAGATAATTTTATTGTTGGAAGTATAGGTAGTATTATAATTTTAGTTTCAACTTTTGTATTTTTTCCAATTTTTAGAATGTTTACCGTTGCTTTTAAAGGAACCGAGGGTGGTTATGAAATAAGTAATTTTTCAGACAAAATATTTAACAAAGGAATTTGGGGACTTGATTGTCTTTATAGCGATTATGCATGTGGTGTTTTTTGGAATACCATTACTATGGGAACCCTTACTGCCTTTTCATCTACTATTTTAGGTTTAGGGTTTGCTCTTTTAATAGCAAGGACTAGCTTTAAATTTAAAAGAACAATTAGAATATTATCAGTATTACCAATAATTACTCCACCATTTGTAATTGGATTAGCGATAATAATTTTATTTGGAAGAACTGGTGTTGTGAGTTCGTTTCTTGAATGGGGATTTGATATTGAACCTTCTAGATGGATTTATGGTTTACCTGGAATATGGTTTGCCCAAACACTTGCTTTTACCCCTATTGCATTTTTAGTTTTAATTGGTGTTGTTGAAAGTGTCAGTCCATCTATGGAAGAAGCATCTCAAACCTTGAGGGCTTCTAAATGGCAAGTTTTTAAAACAGTTACTTTACCATTAATGAGACCGGGAATAGCAAATGCGTTTCTACTTGGTTTTATAGAAAGTTTAGCAGACTTTGGTAACCCTTTAGTACTAGGAGCAGAATACGATGTATTATCTACTGAAATATTTTTTGCAATTGTTGGTGCACAGTACGATGAAACTAAAGCAGCAATATTAGCAATGATTTTATTATCTGTTGTTCTAGTAGTATTTTATTTACAAAACCAGTGGTTAGGCAAAAAATCCTATATTTCAATTTCAGGTAAAGGAGATAGTGGTGTTCATCCTGAACTTCCAAATAAAACAAAATGGGTAATTTATTCAACTGTGCTTCCGTGGGCTTTATTGACATTTATAATTTATGTAATGATCATGTTCGGTGGATTTGTAGAAATGTGGGGTGTTGATCATAGCTTTACATTAAGACATTATATTGAAGCTTTTAGTGTAGATTGGGTAAAAGAAAGAGGTTTCTTATGGACGGGAACTGCTTGGAACTCTTTTAATACTACATTTACTATAGCTCTAATTTCCTCTTTACCAACTGCTGCAATTGGAATTTTAACTGCCTACCTACTAACAAGACATAAATTTAAAGGAAAAAATGCTTTTGAATTTGGAACAATGTTAAGTTTTGCAATACCAGGTAGTGTAATTGGTGTAAGTTATGTTTTTGCTTTTAATGTTCCTCCTCTTGAACTAACCGGAACTGGAATAATTTTAGTAATTGCATTTGTGTTTAGAAACATGCCAGTTGGAGTTAGAGCAGGAATAGCTGCTATGAACCAACTTGATCCACATTTAGATGAAGCTTCATCAACTTTAAACGCTTCTAGCGCCCAAACATTTAGGAATATAATTCTTCCTTTACTTAAGCCTGCAATTACAGCATCTTTAGTTTTTAGTTTTGTAAGAGCTATGACTGCAATTAGTGCTGTTATCTTCTTGGTGAGTGCAAATTATGACTTAGCTGTTTCATATATACTTGGTAGATTAGAAAATAATGACTATGGCCTTGCAATAGTGTATTCATCTGCATTAATTCTGGTAATGCTAATTACAATTACTTTAATGCAATTAATAATAGGAAAACGTAAATTAGGAAGAAGAGATCAAGCCGCCGGAATTTTACAAGGAAATTTAGGATAATGAAAAAAGCAGAAGTAAAGTTTGAAAATATAACAAAAAAATTTAATGAAACCACAGCAGTAGATAATGTTAGCTGTAAATTTGAAGCTGGAACCTTAACTACTTTACTTGGTCCATCAGGGTGTGGAAAAACTACTTCACTAAGAATTATTGCAGGTCTTGAAAGAGCCACCAGTGGTAAAATATTAGTAGATGATGAAGATGTAACATTATTACCTGCAACTGACAGAGATGTATCAATGGTATTTCAATCTTATGCTTTATTTCCGCATATGAGTGTTCTAGAAAATGTTTCTTATGGATTGAAAATGATCAATGTGAATAAGGAAGAATATATTCAAAAATCTTTAGAAACTCTAAAATTGGTAAATTTAGAGGGGTATGAAAATAGGATGCCATCAGAACTATCTGGTGGACAACAGCAAAGGGTTGCGGTTGCTAGAGCAATTGTGTTGAAACCAAAAGTGCTACTTTTTGATGAACCTCTTTCAAACCTAGATGCAAAATTAAGAAGACAAGTAAGAGAAGATATTAGAGAAATTCAACAAAAATTAGGAGTTACAACTATTTATGTAACTCATGACCAAGAAGAGGCTTTAGCAATATCTGATAAAGTTATTGTGATGAATAATGCGGTCATCGCCCAAGAAGGTAGTCCAAAAGATCTTTATAATTTTCCAAAAAATAAATTTGTTGCAAACTTTATTGGTGACGCAAATGTCGTAAAGGCTGAAATCTTAAATAAACAATCAAACTCTTATGATTTAAAAATAGCTGAAATGAAAATTAAAGTTCAAAGTGATAAGGATTTTGAAAAAACTGTTTCTGTAGCACTTAGACCTGAAAAAATTTTAATTAACAAAGATAAAAAAGAGAACTCAATCCATGCAACTGTTAACAATGCATCATTTGTAGGAAGTAATTATCAATACATACTAAATTCAGATGCAGGAAAACTATTTGTTATTTCAGGAGAAACGAACAACATATTTAAAGTTGGAGAAGAAGTCTTTTTAAGTATAAATGAAGAAGAAGTAAAAATTCTAAATGATTAAATTATATGCTATCAAGTAAAGAAATTGTATGTCCAAATAATCTTCTGGATTTAGCTCACAAAAAAAAAGGTGTTAAAGTTGCTGTTGTAAATGCAGGAAAACCTTTGCCAATGTTATCCATTCAAGATGCAGTAAATGAAAATCTAATTGAACCAATTTTTATTGGTCATGAATTAGAAATACAAAAATGTGCTGAAGATATTAAATGGGATATTTCTAAATATGAGCTTATTCATGAACCTGTAGAAAATGATACCGCAAAAATTGCTGCTAAACTTGCAAGTGAAGATAAGGTTAAAATAATTGTCAAAGGACACATTCATACAGATGTTCTAATGAAAGAGGTTTTAAAACGTGAATACAATTTGTTAGGCAAAACAAGACTAAGTCATATTTGGCATATGAGTATTGGTAAAGACGACAAGCCTTTAATAATCACTGATGGAGCATTAAATGTATTGCCCAATGTAAAAACTAAAATGCATATCTTGAAAAATGTAATAAATTTTTCACATAGAATAGGAATTGAAAGACCAAAAATATCTGTTTTATCAGCAACAGAAGAAGTTTTAGAAAGTGTGCCAAGTTCCATTGAAGCAGCAGAAATTACAAAGTTAGCTAAAGAAGAAAATTTAAATGCTGATGTTTTTGGTCCTTTAGCATTTGACAATAGCATTTCAAAAAAATCAGCAGCAATAAAAGGAATTAAAAATTTAGTTGCTGGTGAGGCAGATGTATTGTTGGTGCCAAGTGTAGAAACTGGAAATGCGTTGGTAAAAATGCTGATATATTTTAGTGGAGCATGTGCCGCAGGAGTTGTTGTCGGTGGAAAAGTGCCAGTTGTGATCACAAGTAGATCTGATGAAGCTCAAGCACGATTAGCTTCTATTGCAGCTGCAGTTGTTGCATTGGACTAAATGATTCATTGAATTTCAAAAGAAATTCATTTAAATAAACTGAAATTTAAAGGAGAGAAATGGCAATTACATACTTAAAAAAATCACCAAAAACATCATCAACTGATGACACAAAAACAAGAGAAATAGTTGAAAATATTCTAAAAGATATTGAGACTAGTAAAGAAGAAGGTTGTAAGGAGCTCTCAAAAAAATTTGATAAATACGAAGGTGATGTAATTGTTTCAAAAGAAAAAATTGAAGAAATAAAAAAAAATTTAGATCAAAAAACTAAAGATGATATTCAGTTCTCTCATGAAAGAGTAAGAAAGTTTGCTGAGGCACAATTAAAAAATTATGGCCAAGACTTTGAAGTTGAATTATCTGATGGTTTATTTGCAGGACAAAAACTTATTCCAGTAAATACAGCAGGTTGCTACGTGCCAGCGGGGAGATATGCTCATATAGCTTCAGCTGTAATGAGTGTAACAACAGCAAAAGTTGCTGGGGTTAAAAATATTTTAGTTTGCAGTTCACCAAAACCTGGAGTTGGAGTACATCCATCAATTGTTTATACAGCTGACTTATGCGGAGCTGATGTAATAATGAATTTGGGTGGCGTGCAAGCTATTGCAGCTATGACTAATGGTTTGTTTGGAAATGCACCTGCAGATATATTGGTTGGTCCTGGTAACCAATTTGTTGCAGAAGCAAAAAGGATTTTATTTGGAAAAGTTGGTATTGATTTATTTGCTGGTCCGACAGAAATTGCAGTTATTGCAGACGAGACAGCAGATCCTGAAATGGTAGCATATGATTTAGTTGGACAAGCAGAACACGGTTATAATTCTCCAGCTTGGCTGTTTACTAAAAGTAAAAAAGTTGCAGACTATGTAATGGAAAGAGTTCCAGAATTAATTGCAGATTTGCCAGATCTTCCAAGGGAAAATTCAGGTGCTGCATGGAGAGATTATGGTGAAGTAATCCTTTGCGATACTGATGAAGAGATTGCTAAAGTTAGTGATGAATACGCTCCAGAACATTTAGAAGTCCAGACTAAAAATTTACAATGGTATCACGACAGATTAAAAAATTATGGATCTTTATTCATTGGTGAAGAAACAACCGTTGCTTATGGAGATAAATGCTCAGGTACAAATCATATTTTGCCAACAAAAGGTGCGGGTAGATACACAGGGGGTTTATTTGTTGGTAAATTTATTAAGACATTAAGTTTCCAAAGAATGAGTAAGGCCGCAACAAAAGAAGTTGGTGCTGCTTGTGCAAGAATTTCTAGATACGAAGGAATGGAAGCACATGCTAGAACAGGTGATGTGAGATTAAGAAAATACGGTTTTCAAAACTAATAATTTAGGGATTTAAAATGAAAAAATTTGATGAACTTATGAGTGTAGGAAGTGAAATTAAAAACATTACCGCTGAAGATGCAAAGAAAAAATTAAATGATCCTAATGTTCAATTTATTGATGTAAGAGATAAAGATAGTTTTTCTAAGGGTACAATAGGAAATGCCGTACACATGGACAGAGGATTGCTTGAATTTTATTTAGCAGAGGGAAGTCCTTTGGAAAATGATATTTTTAAAAATAATCCAGATAAAGAGTTTGTAGTTTTTTGTGGTTTAGGAGGTCAAGGCACCCTTGCCACAAAAACAATGAAAGACATGGGTGTCAAAAATGTTAAAAACATTACAGGTGGAATGTCTGAGTGGGATAAAATAAAAGATTAATCTTTATTTAATTTTAAATCCAAATAGAGAGCTGCTGACCAAGAAAAATTATTTGCACCCATTGGTTTACCATTTTTGCAACTGTAATATTCGTGAAATCCTTTTTTTTCTACCAATCTAATAGTGCTTTGTTTAATTTTTTTTGAATATTTTTCGTCCTTATTAACTAGACCCTTGTACATAAACCAATTACAATTAACCCACACAGGACCTCTCCAATAACGTTTTTCCTCAAAGCTTTTGTGATTAGGTTTTATTGAAGAAAAGAAATATTTTTCTTTTACGTTATGTTTTTTTAAGTTTTTGATTAAAACATCATTTATCTTATGATTATTAATATCAGCAAACAGTACTAAGTAATTTGTTATAGATGGGACTGATATTTTTTTTTTATTTCTTAAATCAAATGAAAAGAAAGTACCTTTTTTTTTGTCAAAAAATCTTAAAATATTTCTCTCAGTGAGTTTTACATAATTAATTATTTTAGAGCTATCTAGATTAAATTCTTTTAAAAGTATGATTAGATCTTTATTTGCTTTAAGAAATATAGAATTAAATCCAATATCAACGACATTGAACATTGCAGTATTGAATATTTTTTTTGGATTATACTTCTTTTTTCTTAGATCGTTTTTAATCGTTACATACCTATCATAGTCAATATTTAAAGGTCTATGTTCTGGATTAACAACCTTATTATCAGCTCTTTTATATTTTATATTTTTTTCAATTTTAACTTTACTCATTGGTCCATCCCAAAGTGAAGAATTATCATAGCCACTTTCCCATGGATGAAGTATTGATACTAAACCAGTTTTTTTTGGATCTCTATATTTAAGGAACCACTCATGAGATTTTTTGATTTTAATTATAAATTTTTTAATTTTTGTTTTTTGTTTTTTAGTAATTTTATTTTTATCTGTTATTTGTTTTAAAATACTTGCAAGCACCGGAGGTTGAGTTATTCCAGATGAGTGAATTTTATTTCCACAACTCCAAGCAGTATGATTAGGATAGTAATTGGTATTTGTATCATGAAATAGAATGTGTGGAATCATTCCATCTTTCCATTGTCCATCTAATAGAGTTTTAATTTCTTTTAATGCAAAATTAAGATTAAAGTAAGAGTATCCCAATGCAATGAATGCTGAGTCCCAGTTCCATTGTGCAGGATATAATTTATTATTTGTTGGTAAAGTGTATCCCTTTTTTCTATTTCCGATTAAAGTTTTTTGTGCGATTTTAACAAATTTATTCATCATCCTTTTACACTTCCTGCTGTTAAACCACTTACTAGATATTTTTCAAAATAAACAAAAATGAATAGCACTGGTAAAGTAACAATAACTGAACCAGCCATCAAATATTGTCTAGGCGTTTCTGCATCACCACTTAAATATTGAATAGCTCTGGATAATGTAAATGAATTTGGATTATCTAAAAACATTAATGAAAATAAAAACTCATTCCAAGCAATCATAAACACATATAATGCTACCGATGAAATAGCTGGAATACTTAGTGGAATTATAATTTTTGTGATAATCCCAAACCAACTTAGTCTATCTAATATTGCGGCTTCCTCTAGCTCCTTAGGTATACTTTTAAAATATCCTTGTAGCATATAGATTGCGACTGGAAGTGTGGTGGCGGTATATACTATCAACAAACCTTCTATAGAATTTCTCAATCCTAATTGACTAAAAATTGTATAAAGTGGAATAACAAGTACTATTGCTGGAAACATGTAGATTATAAGTATTGATGTAGATAAAAATGTTTTTCCAAAAAAATTTAATCTTGCTACCGCATAAGCAGCTGGGATTGCAAAAAGAAGAGTGATAATAACTGTGCCAACTGAAACGATAGTGCTAGTAATAATATATTTTCCAAAATTATAAGATTTAAAAATTACAAAATATGAGTTGAACAATTCTTTTAAACCTTGAGCAAAATTTATACTAAAATCTAAAGGGTTTACTAACAAAGCAATCTGAGTTTTAAAACTCGTTACTAACATCATATAAAACGGGAATAGTATTACAAAAGAAAAAAATAAAATTCCAAACAAAGTTAAAAAATCAAAAAGGATAACTTGCGTGGAGTGTTCTTCTTTTAGGTTGGTGAAATTATACTTATTAATTTTACTGACAAAAAAATATATTATTAAGAAAGTACCTACATTATACCATACAGGAAGTTTTTGTATTAAGTAGCCATCAAAAATTACAAATAAAGATGAAAAAATAATAGATTTATAAATAGGTTTAATTTTATCATTAAAAATTAAATGAAATAAAGATATTAAAAATCCGATAATAAAAATTATTTCAATATTAAATGTTTTGATAGTTAATCCTTGCAATGTTGCTAATACTTTCCAAATTGAAACTAAAAATATTAAGAAAAATGTAGCTATCAATGAAAATAGAATTGTATTTTTAATTTTCATCTACCCTTTTTCCTAAAAGTTTAAAATAAAAAAACATAAACATTAAAAGTAAGACAACAATGACTATAGAAACAGCTGAGCCCATACCAATATCTGAAATTGCAAATCCTTGTTGATAAACATTTATAGGCAAAGTTCTTGTTCCAGATGCACCTCCTGTTAATAAAAAAACATCCTCAAATTTATTAAAGTTCCAAATAAACCTAATCATAAACAATATTGATATAACTGCTGTTATTTGTGGAAGAGTAATTTTAAAAAACTTTTGAAATGGGCTAGCTCCATCAACATCAGCAGCTTCATAAAGCTCTTTAGGGATGGCTTGCAGTCTTGCGAGAATAAAAAGAAATGCCAAAGGGAAATATCGCCATATCTCAAACATTATAACTGTTGTCAAAGCTAATCTTAATTTAAAATCAAATCCTAAAACGCTAATCTCTATATATTTTTGTCCAAGTAAATTAATTGGTGTTTCTATTATTTGATAATTTATCAATAAACTATTTAGTGTTCCGCTATTTGGATCTAATAATAGTTCCCAGGTATATGCTAAAGCAACAACGGGAGCCACATATGGAAAAAGTAAAACACTTCTCATAAAAGTTCTTCCGTAAAACTTTTGATTAACCATCTGTGCTGTCAAAATACCAAAAATAATTGAGCCAACTGTCCCAAAAAATGTGTAATAAAATGTTGTAAGAAGTAAGTCTATAAACTCATTATCAAATAAAACTTTTTTGAAGTTTTTTAAAGTAAAGTTGGTATTAAGTAATATATTATCAGATTTACCATCTAGTTTTGGCTTGATTGATTTAAGCTTTTTTTTATCAATTTTTGATCCATCATTTGTTTCAAAAATAACTTGAAAATTCTCCCTATATTTAGCTGGCCAATTACCAAATTCACATTTTAAATTATAATTTTTGTAGTCACATCTTGGATCTAAATTTACAATTTCAAAATTTTTAGGAAAATTATCTTGAAAAGAAACATCTCTTATTTCTTGAATTAATGAGCTATTTCTTAACTTGTATAATATTTTTATTTTTGAAGTCTCTTCAGAAATAGATTTTACGATTTTTTTTGCCCTTGGCTCTGGTATTCTGATATCTTTTAATTCAACTTCTTTAAAACTAATCCAAACGTTTGCAAAAATTGGAAATAAAATTATTGCAAAAACTAAAAGGACTGCAGGTAAAGTTAATATGTATGCGGTTTTTTTTTCTGTATTTGCTAAAGTGTCATTCATAAAAAAAGCGGATAATTTATATTATCCGCTTTTTTAAAATATTTAAATTAATTGAATTTAGCTAATGATTTATTAATCATATCAACAGCTTCATCTACATCAATTTGATCATCAATATAAAGTCTAGTGATTCTGTTTATAAATTGAGAATTAATGACTTTTGATGCTCTAGATAGTTCACCTTCTTTTACTCCCCATCTGTTTGCAGTATCTAAACCTGCCACGATATTGTTAATAACATCTGTGTCATAAAGATCTGATAAAGGAGCTTTTCTATCAACTCCTACAGGCAGTTTGCTCCATGCTTTTGTAAAAGCTTCAGGGTCACTTGAATTTCCTCTTCTTACAGGAAATTTGCCTTCTGGTGCAATAGATAACGTACTTGTGTAACCTTCGTCCATTGAGTACATGATAAATTGTTTAGCTTCATCAGTATCAGCATCAGCGGTTATACCAAAGTATCTAATATCTGCCCATGCAGCACCTTTTTTGTTACTTGGTCCACTAAAATTAGTTATGAATCCAGTTTTTGATGCTAGCTCTGGAGAAGTTGGATCACTATTAATTGTTGGAGGAGCAGAATCTCTTAATCCTGCAAGTTCATCCATAATAAATGGAGACCAAATAATCATTGGAGTTTTACCAGCAAAGTATAGTTCTCTAGATTGTTTCCAGTAAAGTTCACCTGGAGGACTTGCTTTTGAGATAACTTTATAAAACTCTAATGCCTCTTTCAGTTTCTTACCTTGTTTTTTAATACCACCCTTTTTAACGATATTAACTCCATTTGCTAAAAGAACATGCTCTAAAACCTGACTCATAAAATTTTCATCAGTTTTAGTTGCTGCTACGAAACCAAACATACCATTTTGTTTTGATAATTTCTCAACAGCAGCTACAATATTTGCATAGCTTGTTGGTGGTGCTAAATCTGCATTTTCAAATAGATCTTTTCTATAAACAACCATTTGAGTCCAACCATCAACTGGAACTGCAGCAATTTTTGAACCTGATTTTGCCATGTTAAGTGCACCTGGTGCAAATGTATCTTTACCTAAATCTTTAACAACATCGTTGTTGGCATCTACATCTAAAATTCCAGCTTCTGCCCATGGTAATACGTATTGTAAAGTATGATAAATAACATCTGGTAAATCACCTGCGGCCGCAGCAGCAGTTGCTCTCGTACCTAATTCCTTTTCTTCAATTGGAATTACATCTACTTTAATTCCAGTTTTAGCTTCAAAAGCTTTTGCCATTTCCTCTTGCTTAGCCATTCGGGCAGGCTGAACTTCTGTAGTCCAAAACTTTATGTCTGCGTAAACAACATTCGAAATAAAAAACGAAATTACGCAAAACATTTTTATTATATTTTTCATTTCTCCTCCTATTAATACTCAAACTATATTAAAATGATTCTATTTAGCAAAGACACGAGCGTCACATATCAGATATGTGTTTGATTCATGCAGATTATTCAAAAAATGGGAAAATATTGAATTTTGTCAATTATAGGTTGTGTTATGATTTTAATCTTTTTCTATTTTCATCAAAAATAAAAATGTCATTTGGATCAAAACCTATGGAACTTCCTATTTCAACATTGCTTGGAATTTTTGCACTTAATTGGTGTTCATCTTTCTTCATATACACAATTTTTTCATTACCAAGGTTTTCAATTAATTCTA
Source organism: uncultured Pelagibacteraceae bacterium (assembly GCA_902571135.1). Lineage (GTDB taxonomy): Bacteria > Pseudomonadota > Alphaproteobacteria > Pelagibacterales > Pelagibacteraceae > Pelagibacter. Next base: position 124,666 of record CACGAU010000001.1, read on the forward strand.
TTTCAGGATTAAATGTGAATTTTGTATTTTGATTAGCTTTTAAATGTTCAGGCCTAATACCCACAAAATGTTTTGATTTTTTTAATTTTAAATTGTCAAAATGGATATCATTACCTAACAAATTAATTGTATTTTCTGAAACAATATTTTCCTCATTTACTTCTAGAATATTCATTTTGGGTGTGCCTATAAATTGTGCAACAAAAATATTTGCTGGATCATTATAAATTTCCTCAGGAGTACCAACCTGTTCAATATTTCCCTGATTTAAAATAACTATTCGGTCAGCCAGGGTCATGGCTTCAACTTGGTCATGAGTAACATAAATCATATTTGTTTTAATCTGGTTGTGTAATTTAGATATTTCAACCCTCATTTCAGCTCTTAATGCTGCATCTAAGTTAGACAAAGGTTCATCAAATAAAAATATCTTTGGATTTCTTGTAATAGCTCTTCCTATTGCCACTCTTTGTCTTTGACCTCCAGATAATTGTTTTGGTTTTCGCTCTAATAGCTCTTCAATTTTTAATATTTTTGCAGCTTGCATTACTTTTAAGTTAATTTCTTCCTTTGGTCTTTTTTCAATTTTTAAACCAAAAGACATATTTTCATAAACATTCATGTGAGGATAAAGAGCGTAAGATTGAAAAACCATTGCAGTTTGACGTTTCGAAGGATGAAGTTCATTAATTTTTTGATCATTGATAAAGATTTCACCTTCATCTATTTTTTCCAATCCAGCAATCATTCTAAGAAGAGTTGATTTTCCACATCCTGATGGTCCAACTAATACAAGAAACTCATCTTCTTTACCTAAAAGATTAAAATCTGTAATTATTTTATTAGATCCAAATGATTTATGTACTCCAGTAAATTTAATGTTAGCCATTTTATTTTTTTATACTTTCTAAAATATCAACTCCAATTTGTTTTAATATGTGAATTATATCAATTGGAACCCAATTTTCACGAATTTTTCCCTCATCATGATGATAAAAATCCATAACTCTCATGGTTACTTTTTGGTTTTCAGATTTATATCCTAACCAATCCTCAGTTCCATATATTGCCTGAATACTATTCCATCCTGCTGTTAAAGAAAATTTTCCATCCCCTAACTCACAATAATGGCCAAGTTTCCAATAATTTCTTTCCTTAAAAGTTTTTCTAAAAGGTAACTGATGATTATCTACAAATCCTTCTAAAGTTCTGGCAGTTCCAATACCACTTGGTCCATACCAAATCATTTTTTCATGCCAATAATCTTTTTGTGGATGGTTTATTAATCTCTCCTTAAGATCTTTATTAGAAGAAACCTCTAATTCAGGTTTTATATTTAAACTTCTCTGCATGATAAGTGATTGCTCTAAACTAGTTTTAGAAATTTCCATATCTTTTTCAAAAAAATTTACACCATCTGTGTTAATTGGATTTAACCAATTTCCTTCAGATCCTCTTGAAAGATTAATTGGATTTGCTCCAGTTTGTATTAATAAATCTATTAAATCGATTAAAATATAACTCTCAATAATTTTACCATCTTTAAGCTGATGAATTTCACAACACTTTAAATTTACCATTTTGTTATTAGGTTGAATGCCCAACCAAGTATTTTTAAACACTCCTGATAATGAAGAAATTGAACCTACTTGGATTTTATCTCTAAAAGCGCCACTAATTACTATTTGCTCTCTTCTTTCAAGATCAGGAAATGAATTAAAAAGAGGTTTCCAAAATTTTTCTTTAAAATCATCAACTCCTACAAATTCATTTAATGGGTAAAAACAATTAACATTAATATTGTGAGAGAACGCATTTTTAAGATTTTGATCTAGTTTAGAGATACCGTCATTTACTATTGAATTTAAATATTTTCTGACAACTTGTTTGTAGTTATAATTTTCCTCGGGTGATATGACTATTTTTTCTAGTTTCTCTTGACCCTTAAGACCTGTATCAAATTGTTCTATTTGCATATATTTTTTTGTTAGATAATTTTACTATCACAAAATATAGTTTAAAAAAATATGAATAATCGATTAGCTAAATTTGAAGATCTTGTTCCAAGTACTTTGCCATTTGTTGAAGGCAAGATGGATGGTCACAAAGAAAGAAAAAATTATTCTATTGTAGGCCCAGGTGTCGCAGAGGATAGTAAACAATTTGTTAAAATAGCAATGCCTCATAGTTTTAATCTAGGTGCTGTATCTGCTATGCCTAAAAATGGTTCTGGTTTACATAGCCATACAACTGCAGAAGTTTTTATTATTTATTCTGGTAAGTGGAAATTTTATTGGGGAGCTGAAGGCAAAGATGAAACAATATTAAGCACTGGTGATATTATATCTATGCCCACAAATATGTTTAGAGCATTTGAAAATGCTGGTGATGAAGAAGGTTTAATTTTTGTAGTTTTAGGTGAAGACGATCCTGGAATAATAACTTGGGTTCCAAGTGTCTTAGAAAAAGCAAAAAAAACAGGCATGGCACTTTTAAATGATAATTCATTAATTGATTTATCTTTAAATGAAATTCCAAAAGGAAAAAGTATTCTTGAACCAATTTCTGAAGAAGAAATAAAAAAATTTGATAATTACAAACTAGATCAACTAGAAAAATTCATATGTAAAGATAATGAAAATTCTAAACAAGTTAAAAAAATAAACGATAAATTTGATTTGATTCAAATTCTTGGAAATAAATTTGAAAATAAAGAATACGCTCCACTAATAAATCAAGATACTGGATTTAACCTTTCAATTTTAAAATGCAAAAACGGACAAATAACTAATTTAAAGTTTGAAAAACCTACAATCTTATTTTCAAGAACTGGGAAGTGGGAAATTATGATTGATGATTTTCAATGTATTTTAAATCCCAAAGATACAATTTCTATCCCAATTAATTCAAATGTTAATATAAAGATAAATGAACAAGAGGATTGTTACTTAAATTGTGTAACACAAATCTAATGAAAGGGTTTGATCCAAAGTATAAAAATTTTCCTGATTACATACTTAAAATAACTAAACAAATTTGGGAAAACAAAAATGTTGAGTCTATTGCTCAATTTTACACTGATAATATTCCTGTTAGATCTCCATTTGGAGTTACTTATGGAAACAAACCTGTAATTGATGCAACTTATGCAACCTTAAAAGAATTTCCTAACAGACAGTTGCTTGGTGAAGATGTGATCTGGAATGGAAATGATGATGTGGGTTATCATTCATCTCATAGAATTTTAAGTAAAGGAACCCATCTTGGTGATGGTTCATATGGTAAACCAACCGGTAAAGATATTTACTATAGAGTAATTGCTGATTGTGCTTGCAAAAATAATCAAGTCTATGATGAATGGATTGTCCGTGATCAGGGTGCAATGGTAAGACAGCTAGGATTTAAACCAAAAGAATTTGCCCAAATGATTATTGATAAAGAAGGAGGCGCTGACAAAGCGCAACAATTATTCAATTCAAGCTCTGAGATTAAATCAGATTATAAACAAAGCGTTGTGCCTGATGACTCAGCTGGCGGTAAATACTCAAAAATATTGAAAAATATCTTTAAAAATAACTATGATTTTTTTGATTATGCAAGAGCTGCGACTCTCTATTGGCCTGGAAATAAAATTGGACATGGAAGAGAGGATATTGTCAAATTTTGGAATAATTTAAAAAATACTTTTACCAATATAAAGTTTTCAATAGAACATGTTGGTTATTTAGAAGAGCCAAATAAAAATCCCAAAGCATCAATAAGATGGTTTTTAGAAGGCTGTCATTCTAAAGACACTTTAGATTTTGGAGAAAAATCAAATAAAAATATTTTCATAATGGGGATAAACCATGCAGAAATAGTTGATGGAAATGTTATAAGAGAATGGGTTTTATTTGATGAAGTTGCAATTTGGAAACAAATTTTAATGAAATAAATTATGAGCAAAATTAAAACAACACATGTGGGAAGTTTACCTAGATCAAATGAATTATCTGAACTCTTATTTAAAAAAGATCAAAAAGAAAAAATAGATTTTAATCAATTTGATAAGATTGTTCAAAAAGATGTTAACAACATTGTTAAAAAACAAATCGAGGTTGGAATTGATTATATTAGCGATGGTGAAATGTCTAAGATTAGTTATGCTACTTATGTTAAGGATAGAATTGATGGATTTTCTGGAGAGAGTGAGAGAAAAGCACCAAAAGATTTAGATGACTTTCCTTCTTTCAAAGAAAGAATTGCAAGAACAGGCGGCACTCCTACTTACACAAGACCATGTTGTACAAGCGAATTAAAAATCAAAGATAAAACTTCACTAACAAAAGATATTAATAATTTTAAACAAGCATTAGAAAAAAATAATCATAAAGATGGTTTTATGAACGCTGCTTCTCCTGGGGTTATTTCTGCTTTCTTACCAAATAAATTTTATAAAAATGATGATGAATATTTAGAAAATTTATCCAACCTTATGAAGGATGAATATGAAGAAATCACCTCAAATGGATTAAAACTTCAGTTAGATTGTCCAGATTTGGCTCTTGCTAGACATATGACTTTTAAAGATTTATCAGAATCTGAATTTCTAATTAGAGCTGAAAAACAAATAGAATGTTTAAATAATGCTATTAAAAATATCGATAGCTCTAATATAAGACTACACATCTGTTGGGGAAATTATGAAGGGCCTCATCTACATGATATTCCTTTAGAAAAGATAATGCCAATTGCATTGAAAGCTAATGTTCAAACTTATTTAATTGAGTCATCTAATCCAAGACATTCTCATGAGTGGCAAATTTTTGAAAATTTAAAAATTCCAAAAGACAAAATAATTGCCCCAGGAGTAATAGATTCTACAACAAATTTTGTAGAACATCCCGAAGTTGTAAAGAATAGAATTTTAACCTTTTCTAAGGTCATTGACGCTGAACAATTATTAGCTGGGACTGACTGTGGATTTAGTACCTTTGCTGGCTTTGGCAATGTAGATGAAAATATTGTTTATAAAAAGCTGGAGTCGTTAGTGAGTGGAGCGGAACTTGCGTCAAAAGTGATTTAAATTATCACTTTTATTCATCTTCTAGAATAGATATAGTTTTTATACTTAAATAATAGTTTAACATAATAATATAGAGAGAAAACATATGAGAAAAATACTAGTTACTTTATTGTTTCTACTTTTTGGAACTTCTGCATTTGCAGATTGTAACATTAAAAGTGGTTCAATAAATATTTTGGCTAATGATTTTCCTGCATTAAGAACTTTCGTTGAAACTTCTAAACAATGTAAAGGAAGTGCTGATTTTAAAGTGACTCACTCATCTGAGCATAATAAAATCGCTGTGCCAGCTTTGACTGCAAATCCATCTGAGTTTTCAGCAAGAATTGCAGCTAATAGTTCAATTGTTCCTTTGATGAACCAAGATTTAATTAGACCATTAGATGATCTTGTTAAAAAATATGGAAAAGGAATTCAAGACTCTCAATTAATTACAATCGATGGAAAAGTAATGGCTGTAGCATTTATGGCTAATACTCAACATTTGTATTACAGAGAAGATGTTTTGAAAGACCTAGGTATAGCTATTCCAAAAACTTATGAGGAAGTAGTTGCAGCATCTGAAAAAATTAGAGCTTCAGGTAAAATGCAATATCCTTACGCAGCTGCATACAAAGCTGGTTGGAATTTAGCAGAAGAATTTGTGAACATGTTTATTGGTCACGGTGGTGAATTCTTTAAATCTGGAAGTGCAGAGCCTAATATTAATAATGCTAAAGGCGTTGCTACTTTAAATATGTTAAAAAAATTATCTGAATTGAGTAACCCTGATTACTTAACTCATGATAGTGAAGCAATTAAAGTAGAATGGGAATCTGGTAATGTTGCATTGATGACATTATGGGCATCTAGATCAGGAACACTTTTAGATGATGAAGGTGATCCTAACATTACTAAAGCTACTAAATTAACTGGACCTGCTACTGTAGGTGGAGGAAATATTCCAGCTGCTACATTATGGTGGGATGGTTTCACACTTGCAAAAAACAGACCTGATGCAGATGCTGAGGCAACATTTAGAGCTTTAGCGCATGCAGCATCAAATAAAAAGATGGTTGCTGACGCTGCTGATCAAGCCGTTTGGTTAGTAGAAGGGTTTGTACCAGGACCAAAATCTATTGGTGTAATCGAGGCTGTAAAAATGGGAGCAAAACCATATCCAATGTTACCGCAAATGGGTTTAATGCATGGTGCATTAGGAAGTGAGATTGTTGAGTTTTTACAAGGTAAAGAGTCAGCTGAACAAGCATTGAAAGATGTTGAGGCTGCTTACATTAGTAAAGCTAAAGAACAAGGCTTTCTATAAAATCTAAAACTTATAAGTGGGGATTTACTCCCCACTTAATCAATATTTAAATGCCTAATAAAACTTTTTTTTGGTTTTTCTTACCAACAGGCTTAGCAATGATCCTGTTTATTGGGTTACCAATTATATCTACCGGCATTCAATCCTTTTACGCACAACATGATCAAGTAGTAAAAGAAGTTAAAAAATGTGACCCTTTTGGATGTACCGTTTCAATTGTAGTTGATAACGAAGAAACCTCGAAAATTAGGGAGGCAAAGCCTCTTGGAAAATTTAATGGTTTTGGCACTTATACTGATCGAAATCATTTAGCAGTTGATGAAATAAAAAAATTTTGGAATGAAACTGAAAGTTTTAGTGCTTTTGTAGACCAAGTAACTAATCTACCTTTTTATAAAGCTCTGATATTTACTTTAACTTATTGCCTGTTTGTTACACCAAATGTACTCCTCTTAGGATTTGTTATTGCATTAAGCTTAAATGCAGTTGCTAGAAAAATTAGAGGACCTTTAATCTTTGGTACAATTTTACCGATGATTGTTACACCGTTGGTTGGATCTTTAGTATTATTTTGGATGATAGATTCTCAAGGTATAATTGGAGCAAATATTCAAAATTTGATGAATGATCCTTATTTATCACTTAAATCATCAAAAACATTAACTTGGATAACAATTATTATTTACGGAATATGGCATCACTCCCCTTTTGCATTTGTAGTTTTTTATGCAGCACTTCAAACAGTCCCTCAAGAACCAATTGAAGCTGCAATTATAGATGGAGCCTCAAGATTTCAAAGAATTAAACATATAGTTTTACCACATATTTATCCTGTAGTTACATTTGTAGCTTTGATCTCTTTAATGGATAACTTTAGGGTATTTGAACCCATTATAGGGTTTAGTGCTGAAGGAAGTGCACAGTCTTTATCTTGGTTAATCTATGACAATTTAGTTAATGAGGAAGTGATATTGTTTGGTTCTGCTGCAGCTACTTCAATGATGACTATTATTGGTATAGCTATTCTGCTAGCACCAGTATTAATTAGAACTTGGAAAGAATTTAAAACAGCGAGATAATTATGGATTATGGACTAGATACAAAATCAACTCGTTTAAAAACTTTTAATACTATTTTTATAATTACTTGGTTGTTAATTGCTTGCTTCCCTTTTATTTGGACTTTTTGGGGATCATTTAAAGTAAGAGCTGATTTCTTTTCAAGATCTGATTGGTGGTATGCGATATCAGCATTTAATACCTTAATTGAAACAGGCGGACAATTTACAACTAATGCTTATACTCAGGCTTGGACTGAAGGCGAATTTTGGAAAGCATCAAAAAATACAATTATAGTTACAGTATTTGTTGTAAGTATTTCTTTGTTTTTAGGAACTTTAGGAGCATACGCTCTTTCAAGATCAACTGAGAAATATGCTTTTTGGATTTTAATGGCAGCTTTAATTTTTAGAGCTATGCCACATATAACTTTAGTATCAGGATATCTTTTTCCTTTCTTTGAATTGCAGATTTGGGGAATTCTTCCTACTACGATTGTTGTTTTGGTTGCTATAAATCAACCTTTTACTTTGTGGCTGCTTTATTCATTTTTCAAAACTGTTCCTAAAGAACTTGATGAAAGTGCTTTAATAGATGGTTGTTCTTATTTTCAAGCTTTTAGGCATATTATTATGCCTGTGATGTGGCCTGGAGTAATTACAGCAGGTTTATTTAGTTTAATGTTAGCCTATAATGATTTTACCGTAACAGCATTACTTCTCAATCAAGAAAATCATACCATGGTTCCAAAAATACAAAGTTATTTAGGTACTAATCAACATGAAGGAAATTTAATGTGGGCAGTTTCTGCAGTTGTATCTGCTACTGCACCTTTATTTATGCTTGTTATGTTTTTCCAAAGACAGGTTATTAGTGGTTTAACTGCTGGAGCTGTGAAAGGTTGAAATATTATAAAGCATTACTTTTTGGTTCTATTGGATCTATTGTTGAAACTTCAGAAATTCAGAGAAAGTCATTCAATAAAGCATTCAAACAATATGGACTCGATTGGAATTGGACCAAACGTGAGTATCAAAATTTATTAAGCAAATCAGGTGGCAAAAATAGAATATCAAGATATGCCAAAAAGAAAAAAATTGAAGTTAATTCAGTATATTTAAGAAATTTAAAGACTAAATTCTTTAATAATTATCTTAAAAAAAATCATCTTAAATTAAGGCCAGGTGTTAAAAATTTAATTTCTTTATGCAAAAAAGAAAATATAAAAATTGCATTTGTTTCATCTACTTCTACAAATAATATAAATGCAATCTTATATTGTTTAAGAAATTCAATTAATAAAAGAGATTTTAACTTTATAGGGAATGCAAAATTAGTAAAAAAATACAAACCCTACCCAGATATATACTTATTAGCACTTAAAAAACTTAAGCTTAAAGCTAATGATTGTGTAGCAATTGAGGATTCTCAAGAAAGTTTAAATTCAGCTAGGCGAGCTAAAATAAAATGTATAATTTTTCCTGGAAAATTTCATTCTTCAAAAAAATTTATTGGAGCTTATAAAAAAGTTTATCAGCTTAATAAAAATATTATTTTGAGATAAATTCTTTTATCAAATTATTAAACTGATCAGGCTGTTCTAAGTGAACATTATGAGCACAATCTTTAAATATTTCTAAACGGCTATTTTTAATGTTTTTATTAAGTGTATCAACTTGATCAAAATTATATGAAGTATCTTTATCGCCCCATATTATAAGGGTGTCATTTTTTATATTTTTTAAATTTTCTTTACCTCTCCAATTTTTCATTGCTAGTAATGCATTATCAGCAGCTTCTAATGAAACATTTTTAACAGCATTTTCACAAAGGAAATAATTTTTGTCCTTATCACCTTTTACAAACCACTTAAGAGGCACTCTAGAAAAAGAGAGTTGTGTACCTTCTTGTTTAAGTTTTTCCCTTGTTTCATCCATAGTCTCAAATCTTCCCGGGATATCTCCAATAGATCCTGTTGCAAAACAAATTAATTTATTAACTCTATCCCCAATCAATTTTGTAATTTCTTGAACAATCATTCCTCCCATTGAATGACCAATTAAATTGAATTTATCAATCTTTTTTTGATCTAGTACATTTATAATTTCTTTAGCCATTTTATTAATAGAATCTAAAGATTTTACATTATGACTTTCTCCAAATCCTGGGAGAGCTGGGGTAATTACACGATAATCTTTTGAAAAAAATTCTTTTTGAAAAGTCCACATTTCAGATGAGCCTAGATAACCATGAACTAAAACAAAAGGAAACCCTTCGCCTAAATCATCTACGTAAATCTTGCTCATAATATTTCCTTAATAATGAATAAAGTTAAAATAAACATAAAACATATAATAAAAATATTAATTACTTTCCAAATTTTTTTACTATTTGCATACTTCGATAAATAATTAGATAAATATCCTAATATAAAAAAAAATAAAAATGATGCTATAGACGCACCTATCCCAAATAAAATTTTTTGGTTAAGTAAATAATTTTTTGAAAAATTTCCAAGAAAAAAAACTGTATCAGAATAAACATGTGGATTTAAGTATGTAAATCCTAAAGTTTTAAATACAATATTTAATTTTGAAATATTATTTGGCTCAGTGCTAAAACTAATATCAGAATAATGAGATTTTATTTTTTTAAAAATAAAGTGAAGTAAAAATAAAATTAAAAATAAATTTAAAATTAATTCAATTAAAGAGTTAAAATATTGATTAAAATAATGGAAAAGAAAAATACCCAAAAAAATTAATATCAAATCTGATATTGAGCATATTAAGCAAACAATAAATATGTGTTGTTTTTTTAAACCTTGCTCAATAACAAAAATATTCTGGGCACCTATAGCTAAGATTAAGCTAATCCCAGTAAAGAAGCCTAATACCAGGTATTCCATTAGGCTTTAAGTTTACTCTGGATTTGCTGTTAATGTTTTGATTTCTAGAATATTTTCGTTTGGGTCTTTAACGAAGAAAGTTTCTTGCTCGTATTTTGTTCCTTTAAATCTCAAATAAGGTTCATCGTAATACTTAGTTCCACTATCTTTTAATCTTTGTTTTAAAGCATCAAAGTCTTTTCTGGATAAATGAACACCAAAATGAGGAACAGAAACATTTCCCATGTCTACATCATGTCTCTCATTGTCTAATTTATGTTCGCTTTTATGCAAAGTTAATTCATTGCCCCAAAAATCAACATCTGCCCATTCTTGTGCAGAGTTATCTAACCTACATCCTAAAGTTTCACTGTAAAATTTTTTTGCAACCTCTAAGTCTCCACATGGGATAGCTAGATGAAAACAATTGGTGTTTTTGTACATATAAACCTCTTTAAATTGAGCAATTAAGTACTATATAAGGCATATTATTTTTTAATCAACATTAACTAAACTTAAGAAATATGAGTGATTTTTTACAATCAATAATTGATAGAGATCCAGCAGCAAAATCTAAATTAAGTTTAATATTAACTTATCCAGGTGTTAAAGCAGTATTCTTTCATAGAATAGCTAATTTTTTTAGTACTGCAAAATTTCATTTGATTGCAAGAATCATTTCTCAATTTTCAAGATTCTTAACTGGTATCGAAATACATCCAAACGCTAAAATTGGAAAAAATTTATTTATCGATCATGGAATGGGTGTTGTGATTGGCGAAACTTCAGACATTGGAGACAATGTTACAATCTATCATATGGTTACATTAGGTGGAATTGCACCTAGTATAAACTCTAATGATCAACGTAATATGAAAAGACATCCTAGTATAAAAGAAGATGTAGTAATTGGATCAGGTGCACAAGTATTAGGTCCAGTAGTTGTTGGCAAAGGTGCAAGAATTGGAGCTAATGCAGTCATAACTAAAGATGTTGCAGAAAATGCTGTTATGGTTGGAATTCCAGCAAGAAGTGTTGGAATAGCTGATAGTGAATTTAAACCTTATGGAATTACACCTGATAGTGATAAAAAATCAGAAAATGAATAACACACAAAACGATTTTATTTCAGGAATAGGAAACACTCCATTAATTAAATTAAGAGCAGCATCAGAAATTACTGGATGCAATATTTATGGAAAAGCAGAATTTTTAAATCCAGGTGGATCAGTTAAAGATAGAGCTGCACTTGCATTAATTAAAGATGCTCAACAAAAAAAATTAATTGCTAAAGGTGGAATAGTCGTTGAAGGAACAGCAGGTAACACTGGAATTGGTTTAGGCCTTTTAGGAAATTCTTTAGGTTATAAAACAATCATTGTAATGAATGATAATCAAACCCAAGAGAAAAAAGATCTACTTAAAAATCTTGGAGCTGAATTAAGATTAGTGCCACCTAAACCTTACAAAGATGATAACAATTTTGTTAAAGTGGCAGCTAGACTTGCAGATGAATTAAGACCAACAAACAATAACGGTGTTATTTGGGCTAACCAGTTCGATAATACTGCAAATGCCAAAGGCCATTATGAAGGTACAGGACAAGAAATTTGGGAACAAACCGAAGGTAAGGTTGATGGCTTTGTATGTTCTTCAGGAACAGGAGGAACAATTTCAGGTGTAAGCAATGCTCTTAAAGAAAAAAACAAAGATATAAAAATTTACCTGTCAGATCCTAAAGGATCGGCTCTTTATAATTACATAAAAAATGGTGAACTAAAATCTGAAGGTGGATCAATTACTGAGGGAATTGGGTCAAGTAGAGTAACAGCTAATTTTGGTGAAGCTAAAATTGACGATGCCTATTCAATTGATGATCATGAAGCATTACCCCTACTTTATGATCTAATACAAAATGAAGGTCTAAGCCTAGGTACTAGTTGTGGTATCAATATCGCTGGTGCAATAAGAATGGGTAAAGAATTGGGTCCTGGAAAAACTATCGTAACAATTCTTTGTGATAGAAGTGATAAGTATGCAACTAAAATGTTTAATAAAAAATTCTTAAAAGAAAAAGGTCTACCAGTGCCTAATTGGTTTTAGATATAAATTTTATCGGCTAAGCCGTAACAAAGTATTGCACTCAATAAAGTTAAAATGCCTGGTGCAATTATTCCTTCGTTAGATGTTTGTGGAGTATGACCTAATTTATTTATTTTAATTGTATAAATTCCTACACAAAAAGCTGAAAGGTTTTGCAGAAATACTAAATTAAAAAATGCCCATGTTCCTTGAAGTCCATCAGGTCTAATAAAACCAACCCATATCGCCATAGCTACAGCTCCGATAAATAATGATCCGAAAAATCTAGTCATTCCTGCACCAGTATCGTCGATGCCAAATTTATCTAAAAATTTTTTTGTAGCAAAAACAGTCTGATATGCATAAGCAGCAAAAATTACAAAATGCACTAAAAATACAACTAAATAAAAAATTCCATTAAATTTTTCAATCATAGTGAAACGTTATCAAAAATTAAAATTAATTAAAACAATTAATTCAACGATTTTTACAGTTTAAAAATGCATATCTGTCGCGCGATATAAACACAAGAGACTCCTCAATAAAAATGTAACAGTCTTTGGTTACGGTTCAATTATTCAGAAAGGAATATTATGAAAAAAATAATACTAACATTAATTTTTACATTAATGTCAATGTCTTCAGTATCATTTGCAGATGGTCATAGTGGAAAAATTAGTCTTGCTGGTTTTTTTGTTGGCGATGCTAAAGCTATTGTAGATGAAAAAGGTAACATCATGACTTTTACATATGAAGGTCTAAGTGGATTTAATGCAATTGAAGGTACTTCGTTTGGTGATAATTCATCACATCATTGTATAGGTGCAGGAACTATTCCAGGTAAAGGTTTTGAAATGGGTCACTGCAAAATAATGTTTATAAATGGTGACACAGCAATAATTTATTATGAAATAAAATTAGGTTACTCAATGGAAGGTACTTTTAAATGTATCAGTGGTACAGGTAGATATGAAGGTATCGAATGCAGTGGAACTACAGGTTATACACAAATTAAGCCTGCTCAGGAAGGTAAAATACATGCAACGAATTATTACAGGGGTACTTATAAATTAAAAAAATAGGAAAATAATATGAAAAATATAATAATAACTTTATTCAGTGTTTTATTTCTAACATCTACATATGCAGATATGAATGATAGCGATAAAAATAGAGCTTGGGAATGCAGTGGGATATATATGGCAAATTATTTTTTACCATCAGGTGAAACATTTGAATATAGTATGAAAGAAAAATCTATGGCATCAGTGAAAGTTTTAAAAGCTTATGCTTTAGAAGTAGGAATTCCTGAAAAGGAATGGGATGAGGGAGTAAACAAAGCTGTTGATAAGCATTATGGATCTAAATTTGACGAGTCTAAAACTAATGCATGTCATGACTTTGTAAATTCAACAATACCTAATGGAGAAGATAGAGTTAAAAAGGTAGTTCAAACTCTATATTAAAAAAAAAGGAGAAAAAATGGAAAAAGAAATGTTAGTAGTAGCAAAGTTAAAAGAAGGTACTTTTGAAAAATTCATGGGATTTATGCAATCTCCTGAAGGACTTGCTGAAAGAGCAAAAGTTGCAGTTGTTGAAAAAACAATTGGAACTGTAACTCCAGACAAAAGTACTGTAATGTTTAAAATATTTTGTACTGATGAAGCTGCACTTCATAAGTTTATAGAAGGTACCGAGGTATCAAAACCGATAATGGATGAAGTTTTAGACAGTTACTCAATATATGATTTAACTAAGGTTAAATAGAAAGGAATAACATGTCTATATTAGAGAAATATAGTGCTGCATTAAAAAATAAAGATGAAGGCGCTATGAATGAACTTTTGCATGATGATTTTAAATTCACAATGCACAAGTCAGGAAATGTTTTAACCAAAAGTGATGTTATCAAATGGGCGATGAGTGGTGATATTAATCAAGACAAGGTTAGAATTGTTTATGAAAATGACGAAGTTGGTATTCACCATGCCTTCGTAACATTTAATGATGGTAATGTTGAGGCGGTAATGGCAGTTTATAAATATGACAATGGAAAAATTGTCAGTTTAGAAACTGGTGCTACACCAATGCCAAAATAAGTGAGTGAAATTGATTTTTATTTTTCGATAGGAAGCACATATACCTATCTATCCGTAACTAGAATACTTGATGTTGAAAAACAACATCAAGTAAAATTTAACTGGAAACCTTTTTCGGTAAGAGCAATCATGAAAGAAATGAATAATATCCCATTTCCAAAAGATAAAATGAATAAAGTTAATTACATGTGGAGAGATATTGAAAGAAGAGCTGAAGGTTATGGTTTTTTTGCTAAAACGCCAGTTCCCTATCCATTATCAGAATTTGATTTAGCAAACCAAATTGCAATCCTTGGTTTTGAAAAAGGTTGGGGAGAAAAATTTGTTATTCTTACTTATAAAAAATGGTTTCAAGAAGGTAAAGAACCAGCAATTGAAACAAGTATTTCCGAAGTTTGCTCAGAATTAAGCTTAGATAAAGATAAAATAATCTTTGAAGCAAAATCCTCAGATATAGAAACAAAGTATAATGAAAACACAAACTCGGCTCGTGAAAATAAAATATTTGGTAGCCCATCTTTTATTGTAAAAAATGAACTCTTTTGGGGAGATGATAGAATGGAAGATGCAATTAAATGGTCTCTTAAATAATTCTATATATTCTACTTAAATTCATTTAAAGTCTTGAAATGAGTCTTGCAACTTCATATTTATTTTTAGGCATTGCAGTTTTTTTGGGTGTTACCTCAAATAGTTTTGCTAAAAGTGCCGAAGGCTTTACTCTTCTTTTTCCAAGTATAATTACAGCAATCACAATTGTATTATGTATGTACGCGCTTTCATTGGTAATGAAAAATATTCCTATGGGAATTACTTATGCTTCCTTTGCAGGCTTAACAATTATAGCTACTGTTGTTGTGGGTATAATTAGATTTAATCAAGTACCAAATTTATATTCATTAATTGGTTTAGCTTTTATTATTGTTGGTGTTTTAATGGTTAACCTGTTAGGTAGTAATTAATATGATTAATAAAAAATATGCTCAGCAATTATTCATGATTTTTATGTCCTTTGGCATGAGTGTGATTATGAGTGGAGTTGTAGTTGCTGTAAACACCGGAGTTACAGAAGGCTTTATAAGTAGATGGTTTTATTCTTGGATGTTTGCATTTCCAGTTGCATTGATTGCTGCATTTACTTTAGCTCCTTTAATGAGACCATTAGTTAATAAAATTGCATCAAAAGAATAATTATGAAACCTTTATTAGGATATTTATTTTTAGCTATAGGTATTTCTTTTGGTATCGCATCAAATAGTTTAGCTAAAATTTCTGAGGGATTTACCAAACTTACACCATCTGTTTTATGCATATTGTTTATGTGTATTACAATGTTTTCAATTGCAAAAGCAATGCACGCTCTTCCAGTTGGTTTTGCTTACGCAACATATAGTGGGTTAACCGTAACTGGAGTTGTTCTTTTTGCAGTATTAAAATTTAATCAAGTACCTAATCTTTATGGAATAATTGGAATTATTTTAATTATTATTGGTGTAATAATGGTTAATTATCTTGGACGACTGAACTGATACTTTTTTAAAATCTCTGGAAGCTCATGTCTTCCATCCTCATTTAATGGTAATTCGTATTCATTAACGACTGTACTAGTATCTAAAGATGAATATAAATGAGGATACATATCTCCATTCGATGCCTGCTCCCACAACAAATGTTCAAGCTTAAAAGCATTTACTCTTAACAAAACTAGATTTTCTTTTTTGGGATAATGTTTATTTAAAGTTTCCTCTACCTGATCCTCTTCAGAAAAGTGAATATATCCATCTTTAATATCTTTTTCTGACCCACCATAAGTTCCAGATTTTTTGGCCTTTTGCCACTCATCTTTATCTATAACTTTGAAAATAAATTCTAAATTCATTTATTTTACCAAGAAGAGTTTGGACCTTTTAAGAATTCTAATTCTTCTTCAGTAGACTCTCTTCCTAAAATTTCATTTCTATGAGGATATCTATGAAACTGTCTGATTGCTTTTGTATGATCTTGCCAAAATTTTTTTATTTCATTGTATCCTTCGTGTTCTCTTAAATATTTATTTAGTAAGTAATAAGCCATTTCATGATCACTAATTTCCTCACTATGAATTAAAGGTAACAACATAAATAATCTTTGATTTACATTCATAGCTTCTAAATAACCTGAATAAACTGCATCGTTTACAATCAATCTAGTTTTTTGATCTTGAGCAAAAGCTTTTTTGTCATTTCTAAACATATTTCTTGAAAACTGATCAAACAAAATTACTAACGCCAAACAACTCATAGGATTATCTTGCCAATCATCATATTCATTTTGACACGCTAATTCATAGTCTTTTAAAAAATTATCTTTTATTTTTTGATCGAAATTTTCATCTTTTTTGAACCGCATTTCAGAAGGGGTTTCTTTAAACCAGAAATCTAGAATTACTTGTGCTCTTTCCGGTATCATTCAGCTAATGGTTTTAATAATTTTAAAATCTTTTTATGATTGGCTTTATTATTTGAAACAATAATATTTCCTCCAACAACGGGGTTTTTGTTGCCCCATGTGGTTACTATTGCTCCTGCTGCTCTCACAATTGGCATTATAGGATGAATATCCCAAATCTTGTTTGCACATTGCGCAACCATTTCAAGCCTACCTTCTGCTAATTGACAATAAGTCAATGCATCAAAACATGGAAATTGCATTCTTTTAATAAATTTTTGAATTTTTGATTGTTGTTTTAAAGTTAATTGATTATGAAAAGCAGCAGCTAATTTTGCATTCGTAAAATTTAATTTTGAGTTAACTTTAAGTTTTCTTTTTTTATTATTTTCAAAAACATATGCAGAATTTTTATTCACATTTAAATAATATTTTCTCATTTTAGGAAAATTTGCTAATCCTAAAATTGGTTCTCCATTGTAATTTAATGAAATGAGATTGCTCCAACTAGGATTACCTACAACATATGATCTAGTTCCATCAATTGGATCAATCACCCAAGAAAATTCACTTTTAGTATTTTTATGACCATATTCCTCACCTATAATTTGGTGATCTGGAAATTTTTTTGAAATTTTAGACCTTATGAATTTTTCAAATGCTTTGTCTGATGTTGTTACAGGATCGTAACCTTTGCCTTTCATCTTATTGGTTATCTTAAATGGCTTATCTAACTTAGCGTAATAAAACTTAGTTAAATTTTTAGCAAGTTGATTTAAAAAGCTTGCATATATTGGATATTTTTTTGTATCAAATTTTTTCACAATGAACTCTTACTATTTAATTTATGTTGATTAAAGTTAAATTTTAAATAATCCTTAGCTTACTATTATGAAAATCGAGCTAGTTGAAAATAAGGTTTATTTTAATAATGGGTCTGAAAAAAAAGAAATTCACCCGTTCTGGTTAAGAGAAAGAGTAAATGGTGAAGAGTATTTAGATAAAGGAACTCAGCAAAGACTTTTTGATCCTACCTTTTTAAGTAATGATATTTCAATAAATAAAGTAAACCTTAATGAAAAATACTTAGAGATTGATTTTAATGATGGTGTTAATTCAAAATTAGAAATTGATAAAATTACTTATGAATTTTCAAAAGAAGATATTGTAATAAAATCTATTGAAAAAACTAAATGGGACTCCTCTTTAAAAAATATAAAAAATTTTGAATACCAAGAAAATTTTTATGAAAGCAAAGAGATGCACGATCTACTTGTTTCATTTTACAAATATGGTTTTGTAATAATTAAAAATATTCCAACATCTAAAAATTATATTGTGGAATTTGCAAATTCTATAGGCAGTGTTCGAAGAACAAATTTTGGTGAATATTTTAATGTAAAATCTAAACCTGATCCAAACGATCTTGCTTATACTTCATTGGCATTAGCACCTCATACTGACAATCCTTACAGAAATCCTGTACCATGTATTCAAATTTTACATTGTATAGAAAGTAAAGTTTCAGGAGGATTATCAACTTTAGTAGATGGTTATGCAGTTACTGAAGATTTAAAAAATCAGCATCCAGAATTTTATAAAATTTTAACTGAAGTAAAAGTTAGATTTAGATTCATAGACAAAGAAGTAATTTTAGAAACTATCTCTCCTTTGATTGAACTAAATGAGGATAAGATTTTCAAGCAGGTAAGATTTAGTCCTAGATTAGACTATGTTCCAGTTTTAGAAAAAGAAAAATTAGATCTTTACTACCAAGCAAGGAAAAAAATATCCGAAATGTATAATTCAGATAAATATAGAATTGAATTCAAACTCGAACCAAAAGACTTAATGATGATGGATAATCATAGACTACTTCATGGGAGAACAGCTTATGAGACAAAAGAAGGTGAGAGATTTTTACAAGGTTGTTATATTGATTACGATAGTACTGAGGGAAAACTTAGACACTTAAAAAGAAAGTTTAATCTTTAAACAAGTTTTCTATTTGCGCTTCAGCCTCTTTGATTGATTTTTCATAATCTAGCGCCATTTGATCTGCACTAATTATATCTACTTTTTCAATACCAAAAAAATTAAGGATAAATTTTAACCAAGGAGTTAGAAAATCTTCTGAACTATTTAGTTTTGTTCCTCCAGAAGTAATAACTAGATACGCATGTTTATTTTTTAACAATCCTTCTCTTCTACCATTTGGTTTAAATCTAAAAGTTTCACCTATACGAGCAGCTAAATCCGACCAAGCTTTAAGAGTTGCTGGAGGTCCATAATTATAAATTGGCGCTGAAATTATTATGATATCACTCTCCTTTAATTCTTTTACAAGCTTGTCAGAAAGCTCAAACATTTTCTTATGTTCTTCTGTTTGGTCTTTTTCATCTATGTTCATTCCAGATTCTGTAAGTCCACTTACAAAAAGCATCTCATCATCTAAATCTCTATAAATTACTTCATCTTCTGGTTTTTTAATTTTATCTAAAAGTTTTTTTGCTAAAGCTCTTGAGGTAGAACCTTTTTTTCTAGCACTAGAATCTATTTGATAAATTTTCATTAATACTTTTTAACCGAATTTTTGCATAAATGGAAAGATTTCAATGATATAAAACCCTATTGCTTGTAATTGATTAGTTAAAATCAAAATACCTGTAACTAAAAGAGTTATTCCACCAATTTTTGATATTAAATTAATATTTTTCTTAAAATTTTTAGAAAATAATAAGAACCTTTGAATTAAGTATCCAGATAAAACAAATGGAATAGCAAGGCCTAATGAATAAGAAATTAACAAGATTACAGCTCTTGATAAAGTTTCTTCAATAGATGCTAAAGCTAAAATTGAACCTAAAATTGGACCAATACATGGTGTCCATCCAAAACCAAAAGCAACACCAATAACATATGGAAAAAGAATATTTCTTGATTCTTTTGCATCAAATCTTTTTTCAAAATTTAAATATGGAATATTGATAATTCCAATTAATTGTAGAGAAAAAATTATGATTACTATTCCAGCTGAAATTCTTAACACATCTGAATTTTGTAATAACGCCTGTCCCAAAAAAGACGCTGACGCACCTAGAAGAACAAATACAGTTGAGAACCCTAAACAAAATAAAATTAATGGAAAAAAATTGATTTTTTTTTGATTTAAAATTTCTTGTAAAGATTGACCAGAGATATAAGAAATATATCCAGGTATTAAAGGTAGAACACATGGAGACAAAAAACTTATAAGTCCTGCTCCGAAAGCAATTAAGTATTCAAACATTTATCCAGTATTTTTCATTGCTGCAGAAATACCTGCAATCGATGTCATTAAAGCATCATCAAGAAATTTTTTATCTAAATTTTTATATTTTTTATTTGTTAATTTATTCATTACATTCGCCTGCAATATATTTAGCATCTCAGTATAGTTATTCCTTATAAATAATGCCTTTCTAAATTCTTTTCTTTCTTTTACCACTTCTTTTGGAGTAATTTTATTATGCAATTTGACCAGTGCCTCAAATTGAAATCTTAATTTTTTACCAATTCTTTTTAGTGATGCATCAGCTAAATTATTTTCATAAATAACTGATATTTCTGGATCCACCTTAGAAATTACCATGTCTAAAATATCCATCGTTGATACAAAGTATGGCCAATTTCTTTCCATGTCAGTCATTGTTCTTTTAAACTTTTTAATTGAACCATATCTAAGTGCTTCAGTTGTACCAAGCCAAGCGGGTAACATTAATCTAATTTGTGTCCAAGCAAATACCCAAGGAATTGCTCTTAAACTTTGAATATTATCAACATTCTTTCTTTTGGTTGGTCTTGATCCAATTGCGAGTTTTCCTAATGATTTGTGTGGCGTAACTGTTTTGAAGTAACGAATGAAATCTTCACTTTGATTTAGATATTTTCTATATGAAGAAGTAGAAATTTCTGACATTTTTTGAATTAATTCACGCCAATTATTTTTTGATCTTGGTGGAGGATTTAAAGAAGCATCCATTACAGCCCCTATATAACTACATAAATTGTACTCAGCCAAAGGCTTATATCCATACTTTTGCTGAATTACCTCTCCTTGATCAGTAATTCTAATTTTTCCATTAACTGTACCAGAAGGTTGTGATTTTAAAGTAGCTTGTATTGGACCACCTCCTCTTCCTGGAGATCCACCTCTGCCATGGAAGAAAACAAGATCTATTTTATATTTTTTTGCTAAATTTCTAAGCTCTTCTTGAAGTTTATATTGATGCCAACTTGCAGATAATTTTCCAGCATCTTTACTCGAGTCTGAATATCCAATCATCACTTCCTGTTTTGACTTAATCATTTTTCTGTACCATGAAAGTTTGAACAAGTTTGTCATAACACCGTTAGCATTTTTTAAATCATCCAGAGTTTCAAAAAGTGGAACAACTCTTAATAAATTTTTTGTTTGTGCCTGCATTTGTAAAAAATAAACAGATAAAATATCAGATGCTGTGGACGTCATCGATATTACATAAGCACCAAGACATTGAGCTGGCTCTTTAGCAATTTGTTTAAAAGTATTCCATACTTCTTTATTTTCTTTATCTCGAATATTTATTTTATCTACAAAAGATTTTCCTTGTTTGATATTTTTATTTAAAAGTTTTATTTTTTCACCTTCACTTAGAGAGGAATAATTAATTTTATTTTTCTTTTTAAATATTTCATTTAACAGTTTTTCGTGTCGATCAGACTCTTGTCTGATATCTAATCTTGCAAGATTTATTCCAAAACATCTAACTCTTCTAATTAAGTCTAGTAAATCAGCATTTGCAATATGTTGACCTTTATTTTGGTTTAAAGAGCTTCTTACTTCTCTCAAAGGGTTAATAATTTCATATTTATCTTGGAGTAATTTTTTTTCATCTAAAGGTTTGTTAAAGTTTATGTGTGCTTCTATTAATTGATGAGTATTTCTTACTTTGTCTCTTAATGGTCTTAAATAAACTCTATATGGTTCAAAACTTTTTCCAGTAACTCTACTAATAGCAGGAGAACATTCCTCCATAGATAAATCTTGAATTAATTGAGTAAGTTCTTTTTCGTACAATTTTGCAGCTTGCCATCTAGAAAATAAAATTACTTTCTTAGTTACCCTAGAAGTTACATTTGGATTTCCATCTCTGTCCCCTCCCATCCATGAACCAAATTGAATAGGATTGAAATTTCTAGGCAAGTCTTTATTTAAATTTTTTCTAAAGATATCATTCAATCTTTTATAAACCTTAGGAATAGTATCCCACAAACTATCTTCAATTACAGCCAATCCCCATTTTGCTTCATCCAATGGAGAAGGTTTAGTTCTTTTTAGTTCATCGGTTTTCCAAATTATTGCTATTTCTGAATATAGTTTTCTATCTAATTCTATGATTTTTGAGGGGTATTTTTTATAGAGATGTCTTTGCTCCATTATTGATATTAAATTTGCGTATTTTTGAATTAAAGTTCTTCTTTTAACCTCTGTTGGATGAGCGGTAAGAACTATCCCGATATCTAACTTGGTTGCCAAATCATAAATTTTATTATTTGAAATATTTTTATTTTTAAAAAGTCCCTCAATAATATCCTCAATAAATAAATTTTGACTTTTGCTTTTAAAATAAGGATTTTCATATTCATTTAATTTTCTAGATGCATCTAAAGACTCAGCTAAATTCATCAAATTGAGGATGTGCGAAAAAGCTCTTGTGATTTTAAAAGTTTTTTCTGGCGAAAGTTTTTTTACTTCTTTTGATATTTTTGAGAAAACTTTACTCTTGTTTTTATCTAGTAATGTGTTTTTAGATAGTAATCTTAGTCTTTCAACAATTTTAAAAAAAGCTGGTCCTTCTTGATCTTTAATTACTCTTCCAAGAAAAGTTCCTAATAATCTAATATCTTCTCTTAAAAGCTTTGTTGGTATTCGCTCATAGTAAAGATCTCTTTTCTTCATTACTTATAATAAATTTTTTTTGTAAAACTCCTCTTGCATTTGTTTTTACACTAAAAAAGAATCCTGAATATCTAAATTTTCGCAGATCTGCTTTGCTCATCCCTTTTGTAGCTGTTGAAACATAAAGTTCTTTAGTATTTTTACCTCCAAATGCACAATTAGTTATATTTTTTGCAGGAAACTGAATTCTGTGAATTAATTTTGCTTTTTTATTAAAAACAGAAATACAAGCCCCATGGAAATGAGCTACCCATAAATTTTTATTTTTATCTAAAGTCATTCCATCTGGTGAACCCTCATCAGAAGATAATTTTTTAAATATTTTTTTGCTAACTATTTTATTATTTTTATTTATTTTAATTTTATAGATAGTTTTTTTTGGACTATCTGTATGATAAAAATTATACTGATCAATAAACGCTGGTCCATTAGTAATTCTATAATTTTTATCAACTTTTATTAATTTAAAATTTTTATCTAATTTATATAAAGAACCTTTTTCAATTTTTCTTTCCAAGTTGTCCATGGTGCCAAACCAAAGATTTCCAGCAGGATCTGTTTTACCATCATTAATTCTATTTAGTTTCAAGTTTGGTTCTATCTTTATTGATTTTAAAATTTTTTTTGATTTTAGATTTTGAATTCTTAATTCTCCCTGGAGACCTAAAATGAAAATATAATCTTTGATATGAGCAATAAAACCAATTTCTTTATTTACTTTAAATATTTTCTTTTTTTTATTTTTAATATTGAAAGAACAAATTTTCTTTTTTTTTATATCTACAAAATAAATTGAATTATGTTCACCAACCCATAATGTTCCTTCACCTAAAGTACATCTTATTTTCCAAAGAGGTTTTGGTTCTGAGGTTTTTATTTTATTCATTTATTTCAAACTCCTTTATAAAATCTTCATCAGGATTAATTCCGATACCTACATTATCTGTTACTGATGCAAAACCATTATTGTTTTTAACTTGGTCTAAAATTGAAAATTCTTCCTTTGGCAAATCTGTGATAAAAATATTTTTTTCTGTTGTATCAAACTCGAGCATAGATTTAGATGGAAATAATCCACCTGGCATATCTGGTTGTGCTGTCAACAAATGGAGGTTAACTGCAATACTAACTGCAGAACCCCATACATGATTAATTACTGGTATAAAATTTGCTTGCGCTAATGCTGCAACTTTTAAATACTCCGTAATTCCGCCAAGTCCACAAACCTCTGGTTGAGCTATATCAATACATTTATTTGATATTAATTTATTCCAGCCATATTTGGTAAATTCAGCTTCTCCACCTGCAATGCTAGTAGAGATTTTTTGTTTCAATTCTCTATAACCCTCATAATCTTCAGGAGCCACAGGTTCTTCAAACCAATAAATATCTAGCTCATCTAAACCTTTTCCAACATAAAGAGCATCTTTCAAATTATAAGCGTGATTAGCATCAACCATTAATTTAAAGTCTTTTCCAACGGAGTCTCTTACAGCTTGAACCAACTTTAAATCTTCGTTTGGACCTAATCCAACTTTCATTTTCATAGCTTTAAAATTTTTTGATTTTATTTTCTTAGATTCTTCTTTGAACAAGGCAATCAATTCATCAACTGATTTTTTTTTTGTAACATCATTCCATATCCATACACTGGAACTTCATTATTACATTTACCACCAACAAGTTGATAAAGAGGAGCATTTGTTTTCTTTCCAAGGATATCCCATAAAGCAATATCCACTCCTGATAATGCTTGAATTGGCATGCCCTTTTGACCACTATCTCTTAAAAGGTTGTATACTTTTTGCCAGATATGTTCTTTGTTTAAAGGATCTTCACCAATTACTAAAGGCTGTATAACCTTTTCAACAATAAACTTATTCGCTAAAGCTATATTTCCAGGACCAAAACATTCACCCCAACCTGTCATTCCTTCATCTGTTTGAACTTCAACAAGATGAGCTGTACGATGTTTATAATACTGTTGTGAATAACCAAGTTCTTTTTCTAACTCATATCTAAGTACATGACTTTTAATAGAAGTTATTTTCACAATTAATTATAAAGCAACTACCTTCGAGTTTTGCTCTCCTAAGTTTTCTATTGATAATTTCATTGTATCACCGGCTTTTAAGAATTGTTGAGGCTTCATGCCCATTCCAACACCTGGAGGTGTTCCAGTTGTAATTATATCTCCAGCTTGAAGAGACATAAATTTACTTAAATAAGATACAATTATATCAACATTGAATATCATTGTGTTTGTGTTACCTGTTTGCATTCTTGTGCCATTAACATCTAAACTCATTTTTAAATTGTTAACATCTGCAATTTCATCTTTTGTAACCAAGTAAGGCCCAATTGGTCCATAAGTATCATGAGATTTTCCTTTAACCCATTGACCCATTTTTTCAATTTGCCATTCTCTTTCACTAATATCATTTACTAAACAATAACCTAAAATATGATCTTGAGCTTGGCTTTCAGAAATATGCTTTGTTTCTTTTCCTATAACAATTCCTAATTCAACTTCCCAATCAAGTTTTTTTGATCCTGAAACTATTTCAATATCATCGTTTGGTCCATTAATTGAACTTGTAGCCTTCATAAAAGTAATTGGTTCAGAAGGAACATCAGCTCCAGTTTCAGCAGCATGATCAGAATAATTTAATCCAATTGCAACAAATTTACCTGGCTTAGTAATACAAGATCCTATTCGATCACTTGCAGATAATTCTGGTAAAGAAGATAAATCAGCATTTTGTAATTTAGAAATAGTTTCAAAATTTAAATGATCAGGATTTAAATCTTTAACATGAGAACTAATATCTCTTATTTTACCATCTTTATCTAATACAGCTGGCTTTTCGCTTCCTTTTTGTCCTACTCTTAATAATTTCATATTTATCCTTTTGTTATTTAATTATATTGAAATTCCACCATCAACATGAATTGTACTTCCTGTTGTAAATGTTGCATCATCGCTAGCTAAATAAACAGCCACAGCTGCTATTTCTTCTGCTGTACCTAATCTTCCCATAGGTTGTCTTGCTATAAAATCTTTTTTTGCTTGAACAGGATCTGGGCTTTGATTGACCCTATCTTGCCAAGAAGGTGAATAAACTGTACCTGGCGCAATTGAATTACATCTAATATTTTGTTTAACGAAATCTGCTGCAATCGCCTTTGTTAAACCAATCACTGCACCCTTTGTTGTTCCGTAAACAAATCTATTTGGAAAACCTTTAAAGCTAGATGCACATGAAGATATATTAATAATACTTCCGCCTTTTTGCTTGATCATTAAAGGTAAAATAGCTTTACACATAAAGTACATCGACTTAACGTTTACATTAGAAGAAAAATCCCAATCTTTTTCATCGCATTCCAATATTGTTCCGTGATGAACAAACCCAACAGCATTAAATAAAACATCAACTCTATCTAAAGTTTTAGTAAATTCTAAAATTGCATTGTTATCTGTTGAGTCTAGCTTGTGCACTTTAATCTCAGGATATTCTTTGTTTAAATCAGCTAAAGTTTTATCATTTAAATCAGTTGCAGTGACATGAGCACCCTCTTTATGAAATGCTATTGCTGTTGCTTTTCCAATTCCTTGTCCTGCTGCTGTTACAAGAATTTTTTTACCTTCTAATCTTCCACTCATTTTTTATTTATCCTTTCGATTTCATTATAAAGTGAACTATGATCAGTGTTTCCATGACCATTATCGACAAGAGTTTTATACATTTCTTTCACTAAATTTGAAATAGGTAAATGTGTATTATATGAATTTGCACACTCCAAAATATTATCCATGTCTTTTAAATGAGTGGATGTTTTGCCTTTTGGGGTAAAATCTTTATCTATCATTCTTTTTCCATGAGTTTGTAAAATTTTACTGTCTGCCCAACCTCCAGAAAGAGCTTTAATTAATTTTACTGGGTCAGCTCCAGCTTTTTCACATAAAGTTATTGCCTCCGCAACCGCTCCTATTGTAACTCCTACCACAATTTGATTTGCTAACTTTGAAACTTGTCCACTACCAATTGGTCCAACTAAAGTTGGATTTCCCATAGCTTTTAAAATATTTATAGAATTATCAAAGACACTTTGTTCTCCTCCAACCATTATAGCTAATGAAGCTTCCTCAGCTCCAATTGTTCCTCCTGAAACCGGTGCATCTAAATAATTTACATTTTTTGATTTTAGACTATTTCCATATTTTGTTGCTGTCGTTGGTTTAACCGAACTCATATCAATAACAGTTGATCCAGATTTTAAATTTTCTAATAAATCTGAATTACTCATTATTGCATCAACAGCACTATCATCTGTTAACATTGTAATAATAAAGTCATTATCTTTAACAACTTCACCTAATGTTTTTGATATTTCAGCGCCAAACTCTTTCAAAGGTTCTGCTTTATTAATTGAACGATTGAATACTTTTAGTTTAAAATCTGATTTTAATAAATTTTTAGCCATTGGCAGGCCCATAAGACCTGTTCCAATAAAGCCTATTTTCATCATGGTTTCGGTTTAAACTCGTGGAAGTTTTGTGTCATTGCTTCAGGGAAGAACATAACACATGCTAATACGATTAATTGTATTACTATAAACGGTGCAAAACCTCTAAAAATATCTGTTAAAGAAATATGTGGAGGAGCAACTGATTTTAAATAAAAAGCGGCAGGCCCAAACGGTGGGCTTAAAAATGAAACTTGCATATTTACGCAAAATAATATTCCAAACCAAATAGGATCAAAACCAAGAGCTATAACTATTGGTAAAAATACTGGCATTGCTAACAATACAATTCCAACCCAATCCATAAATGCTCCCATTATTAAGAACATTATCTGCATCATAAAAATTAAATACATTGGTTTTAAATCATAAGCCAAAATAGTTTCTGCTACATATTTTGGACCACCAGCAAGAGAATAAGCGCCCGCTAAAACTGTTGCACCAAAAGTAATTGTTAAAATAGTTCCTGAAGCTTTAAATGTTCTGGTTAATGCATCTTTAAACAAGAACCATGTTAATTCTTTTCTAGCAAAAATTATAATTAATGTAGCAACCACTCCCATACCAGCTGCTTCGGTAATTCCTGTTATTCCAGAATAAATTGAACCTAATACAATTATTACTATACCGATTGGAGGTAAAAGACCTGGTAGATATGACATTTTTTCTTTTAAAGTTAAAGCAGGCTCATCACTTAAAGGTGCCAAATGTGGTTGTAATCTTGTTCGAATTAAAATGTATGTAATAATTAAACCTGAAATCATTAAACCAGGAACAATAGCTTCTTGGAATAACATCGTAATAGAAGTCTCTGTCGTTAATCCATAAATAATTAAAACAATTGAAGGTGGTATCATTGTTCCCAAAGATCCTGATGCACAAATAATACCGATCGACATATCCTGATCGTATTTTAATCTCAACATTTGAGGC
This sequence comes from uncultured Pelagibacteraceae bacterium, assembly GCA_902571135.1. Taxonomy (GTDB): domain Bacteria; phylum Pseudomonadota; class Alphaproteobacteria; order Pelagibacterales; family Pelagibacteraceae; genus Pelagibacter. The sequence goes on from CACGAU010000001.1 coordinate 153,033, forward strand.
AGTGCAATCAAACCTAATAAGACTATTTCTCCACCAATAATTCCACTCATCGCCGCCATAATGGTTGCCATGATGGCAGTAACGACTCCTACTCCACCTCTGGTCTTTCTTAACCACGCATTTAAAGCGTCATAAAGATCTCTTGCGATGTTCGAACGTTCGAGCAAGGAGGCCATAAATATAAATAATGGAACAGATAAAAAGGAATAAGTGACAACAAGAGAATAGTATCTTGAAAGTAATATGCCTAATGCATGCTCACCTATGTATAAAAAAACTAGTACTGCACCCATAAAACCAGATGCAAATCCCATTGGAACACCAATAGATATAAGTAATAACAATCCTACTATAAGTATTATCGAAAGTGATCCTATATCCATATTATTTTAATTCTTTAGAAGGGTCGTATTGTTTTTCCTTAGGATTTCTCCAATCAATAATTAAATTATTTACAGATTGAACAGCAATAAGAAAAACACATAAAAGTGTTAGTGGCTTCATAGTAGCAGGAATTGGTGGATCCCAATAAGTTGCAAATCTTTCCCAATTTATAAATGATCTGTATGCATCTTCCATACCCCCATAGATTACAGCTGCTGCGAAAAGAACAATAATTATAGTACTGATTAGATCAAAAATTCTCTGTGTTGGTCTACCAACCCAATCATACAATAATACTATTCTAATGTGGCTTCTTAATCTTGTTGCATATATTCCGCCAACTAAATAACAAACACCAGCAAGCCATAGACATAGTTCATTTGCCCACAAAGTTGGTTTAAACAATATATATCTCATAAAAATTTCGTACATCATCACAATTACAATTACAGGAATTAAATATTTAATTGTGTGACTTAAAAATAAGGAAACTCTATCTATCCAATTTATTGGAAAATCATCTTTACTCGCGACTTTTTCATTTTGTTCTTGTAATTCTTTATCGATCATTGAGTAAAAATTTAAAATACTTCGAAGGGCCTTTGCAGGCCCTTCAAGATTTTTTTTATTACATGATACCGTTAGCTTTCATATAAGCTTTGTGTATCTCAATAAGTGCCGCAGCTTCTGGAGATTTAGTCTTCCATTCCTCCCAAGCAGCTAGAGCAGCTTGTCTGAATTTAAGTCTATCTTCTCTAGACCAGTCGTGAAGAGTAACGCCCATTTCATTTAAAGCTTTAACAGCTTCAGCGTTTTTTCTTTCAACTAAGCTAGTGATAGTTCTTCCAGCAATTTCTATTGCTGCTAACATAGCACCTTGCTCATGTTTCTTTAACTTCTTCCATACTTTCGTATTACAAGCTAAGTGGTCAGCTGGCATAGAGTGGAAACCTGGGTATGTAGCATATTTGTTTTGCTCATAGTGTCCACCAGCATAGTTTGTAGCTAAAGATGAATAGTCAGCACCATCGATTAGACCTGTTTGTAAAGCAGTTGGAACTTCACCAAAGTCCATTACGATTGGCTTAGCACCTAATGCTGTAAAGATCATACTTTCCATTCCTGGAGGTGATCTAAATTTAAAGTCTTTCAATGAAGCAACATCTGGAATTGGTCTGCTAGATATTAAAGACTCATGTCCTGGTATCCACCAACCAATTAATGTCATTCCATATTTGTTGTAAAGTGCATCAACAGCTTCTTGAGCTCCTGGGAAATTCAAGAATTCATATTGTTGGTATGGGTTATCGTATCCACCCATTACATCACCTGCGAATTGGAACGCTGCATTTTTACCAGTTTGGTAACCAGCACCAGTCATATCACAATCGATAATTCCAGTTTGTGCAGAGTTAAACACCTCAGCAGATTTACCTGTTACTGATGATGAGTAGAACATTTCTACTTTTAAGCTTCCGCCAGAAAACTTCTCTACGTTTTTAGCGAATTGAGCAGCAACCTCACCATTTGGTGAACTAGCTGTAAAGTGTGTTTCAATCTTTAAAGTCTTTGCATTTGCAGAGCCAAATAAAGCAACTGAAACAATAGCTACAGCTGCTATAGTTTTAGATATAAGTTTAAACATTATCTTCCTCTCGTTTATGTTTTTTCGAAAGTTAATCATAAAAGATTTTTGAGATCAATAATTTCGTTTAATTTTTATATATAGAAATTATATATATTAACTAAACAACTTATAGTTGTTCTAAACTACTTCTGAAATAAGAGGTTTTTTATTGAAAAAACAGAAGATATTGTCGACAGCCATCATGCTCATAGCAAGTCTGGTTTCGTGTGTTGCACTTCCAATGTGAGGTAAAACAAAACAATTATCTAATTTTAAATATCTTTTATCTAAATTTGGTTCATTGTTAAAAACATCTAAACCTGCTGCATAAATTTTTTTATTTTCTAATGCATCTATCAAGGCGTCATCATCAATCGTTGATCCTCTTGAGGTGTTTATTACAACAGCATGTTTTGGTAACAAACTTATTGTTGAAGAATTAAGGATATGTTTAGTTTCAGCTGTTGCTGGTGTGTGTATACTTACAAAGTCACACTCAGGTAGCATAGTTTTAATATCAGAATAATATTTAGCTCCATCCTCTAAATCATCAGATAGTTTATTTCTATTGTAATAAATTATCTTCATACCAAAAGCTTTAGCACATTTTGCAGCTATTCTTCCGATACGCCCCATACCAATAATACCTAAGGTTTTACCTGTAACAGAATTTCCAATCATGAATTTAGTTAAATCTGGTTTTTGATTTTTCCAATCATCAGCTCTAACTAAATTGTAAGCTTCACCAATTCTTCTAGATGCAGCTAAAATCAAAAGTATTGTAGTTTCAGCTACCGCTTCATTTAATACATCTGGAGTATTTGTTACTTTAATTTTTTTTTCTTCAGCAGATTTAATTGAAATATTGTCATAGCCAACACCAACTTGAGCTATAATTTTTAATTTACCGTTTAAATTTTTAAAAAAATTTTCTCCGATTTTGTCAAAACCTGTTGATATCATTCCATCATAATCATTAACAATTTTAATTAATTCACTTTCTGGAATAGGTTCGTCTTTTGGATTAAGATTTACTTCAAATTCTTTTTGAAGCTTTTCCTCTGCTAAATCTGAGATTTTTCTAGAAACTAATATTTTCGGCTTCATATTAGTGAGAATCTCTTGGTAAACCTTTGGTATGTGATACGTCTAAATATTTACCTCGAGAGTTAATACATGCACCATCATCCAATTGACCAACAGTATTTCTAAATATTTCCTGCCAAGGAGTTTGATTATTTGGTTTAAATACTTTTTTATTTTTTCTTCGTTTTTTAAACTCAGCTTGAGAAATCAATAAATCAACTCTTCTTTTATTTAAGTCTATTTTTATTTTATCGTAAGTTTTAACAATTCCAAGATCTCCACCTACTGCAGACTCTGGTGAAACATGTAAAATTGATGGACTTTCTGATGTTCCACTTTGTCTTCCATCGCCCAAAGTTGGTAGATGTCTTATTCCTTTTTTTAATAATCTATCTGGTGGTTGCATGTTAACTACTTCGGCTGATCCAGGATAACCAACAGGTCCACAGCCTCTAATAATTAATAGAGAGTTTTCATCTATTTTTAACTTCTTATCATTAAGTCTTTTATGATAATCCTCAGGACCTTCAAAAACTATAGCTTTACACTCAAAAACATTTGGGTGTTTAGGGTTTGATAAATATTGATCTCTAAATTCTTTACTAATTACAGATGTTTTCATGATAGCAGATGAGAAAAAGTTGCTTTTCATAACTAAAAAACCAGCTTTTTCAGTTAATGCATTCTTAAATGTTTTAATTACTTTGCTATCTACATCAACTTTCTTTCTTAAATTTTCTCCTACAGTTTTTCCTGTAACTGTCTTTATTTTTGTATGAATTTTTTTGTTTTTAATTAATTCTTTCATTACCGCTGGTATTGCTCCAGCTCTGTGAAAACTTTCCATTAAGTATTCTCCTGCAGGTTGGCAATTTACCAATAAAGGAATGTTGTGCCCAAGTTTTTGCCAATCAGAAAGATCAAATTTAATTCCCATATGTTTTGCAATAGCGCTTAGATGAGCTGTGCAATTGCTAGATCCACCAATAGCACTTGCAACTACTACTGCGTTTTCAAAAGCTTTACGTGTCATAATTTTTGATGGGGTTAAATCTTCATGAACCATTCCAACGATTCTTTTTCCTGTTTCATAAGAAATTTGTTCTCTTTCTCTATAAGGAGCTGGAATAACAGCACCCCCTGGTAAAGACATACCTAACGCTTCTGCAACAGAGTTCATTGAAGAAGCTGTTCCCATTGTATTACAATGTCCAGCACTCGGTGCTGAAGATGCAACCATATCCATAAATTCTTCGTATTTAATTTCTCCTTTAGCTAACATTTTTCTTGCTTCCCAAACTACCATTCCTGAACCAGCTAATTTTCCTTTATAAACTCCATCTAACATTGGACCGCCTGATAAAACTATTGCAGGAATGTTTACTGTAGCAGCTGCCATTAAAGCTGCCGGAGTAGTTTTATCACATCCTGTTGTTAAGATAACTCCATCAATTGGGTATCCATACAAAACTTCCACTAGTGATAAATAAGAAAGATTTCTATCCAACATTGCTGTTGGTCTTTTTCCAGTTTCTTGAATTGGGTGAGTAGGAAATTCCATTGGTATGCCACCTGCTCTTCTAATTCCATCTTTTATTCTTTTACTCAAAGACATGAAATGTCTATTGCATGGAGATAGATCACTACCAGATTGCGCTATTCCTATAATTGGATTACCAGATTGTAACTCTTTTCTTGTAAGACCATAATTTAAATACCTTTCTAGATATAAGGCCGTCATGTCAGGGTTTTTTGGATTATTGAACCACTGTTGACTTCGAAAACTCTTTTTTCTTTTTTTAGGCATAATTTAAATAATGGTTTGTTTAAGTTATTGGTTATATAATAAATTTATGAATAATCTAATAGTTTTAAACAAGAATGACAATGTGGGCGTTAGCCAGTTTATTATTCCTGAAAAAACTAAAATTGAAGGTCATGAGATCAGCACTATTGATCCAATCCCTTTTGGACACAAAGTTTGTCTAAAAACTATTAAAAAAGGTGATCCAATTATAAAATATGATCAAATTATTGGATTTGCTTTAGATGATATTAAACCAGGACAACATGTTCATTCTCATAATTTAGAATTTAGAGAATTTAAAAGAGATTTTAAAGTTACAGATAAAAAACATGTTATTGATGAAAAAGCAGACACCTTCTTTAATGGAATTTTAAGAGATAATGGACAGGTTGCTACCAGAAATTATATTGGAATTGTAAGTACTGTAAATTGCTCAGCAACTGTCACTAAAATGATAGTTGAGAAGATTAAATATTCTGACATTTTAAAAGATTATCCAAACATTGATGGCATTGTACCAATTACTCACTCAACAGGATGTGGAATGAATACTGAGAGTGAAGGAATGCAAATTTTCCAAAGAACTATAGACGGATTTAAAAATCATCCTAATTTTTCTCATGTTTTTGTTATAGGTTTAGGATGCGAATGTGCCCAAGTGAGTTTATTTGATGAATCTTTAAAGAAACATGACCGAATTCATTTTCTAACAATTCAAGATGAAGGCGGAACAAAAAAAATAGTGGAGAAGGTATTGTCTCAAATTAAAAATTTACTTTCAGAAGCTAATAATGTTCAAAGAACTTCACAACCAGTAAGTCATCTAACTTTAGCTCTTCAATGTGGTGGTTCAGATGGATATTCAGGAATAACTGCAAACCCTGCACTAGGAGTTGCAGCAGATCTCTTAGTTAAAAAAGGTGGAAGTTCAATTTTATCTGAAACTCCAGAGATTTATGGAGCCGAACATTTATTAATTAATAGAGCAAGCTCACAAGAGACTGCTGATAAACTTATTAAAAGAATTGAATGGTGGAAACATTATACTTCAATCAATAACAGTTCGATGGACAACAATCCTGCGCCAGGAAATAAAAAGGGTGGTCTAACAACCATATTAGAAAAATCCTTAGGCGCTGTTGCAAAAGGAGGAAACTCTATCCTTCAAGATGTATTGCATTATGCTGAACCTTTAAAAAATAAAGGTTTCAATTTTATGGACTCTCCTGGTTATGATCCTGTATCTGTAACTGGTCAAGTTGCATCAGGTGCTAATGTTATTTGTTTTACAACAGGACGTGGATCTTGCTTTGGCTGTAAACCAGTTCCAAGTTTAAAACTTTCAACAAACTCAGCGATGTTTGAAAGAATGTCAGAAGATATGGATATTAATTGTGGTACAATTGCTGAAGGAAAAGAAAAAGTTGAAGAAGTTGGTCAAAAAATATTTAAATTAGTTGTAAATACTGCCTCAGGGAATAAATCAAAAAGTGAAATCAACGGCTACGGTGACGAGGAGTTTAATCCTTGGCAAGTTGGCGTTGTAATGTAATTTATTTTTCCTGTGCCTCAACAAACATCCTTAATTAACGTAATTTTATTAGCCGCTGGTGGATTTTTTATGTTTGTTTGTATGGACTCTACAGCAAAATATCTTGGAACAGTAATGCCAGTTACTCAAGCAATTTGGGGGAGGTTTTTTTTTTCACTTGGTATCTTTAATTATATTTTTTTTAATTTTTAAGCCAAAAGTAAATTTAAAAAAGAATTTTAAAGTCCAAATAATTAGATCGATATTAATGGTGACTGCAACCTCTTTTATGTTTTATTCTTTACAGAAATTTGACTTGGTAGATATTTATGTTGTTTTCTTCACAGCGCCTTTGATCGTCTCGTTGCTTTCAGCATACTTCCTAAAAGATATATTGAGTACAAAAGGTATACTTTTAATGTTATTGAGCTTTAGCTCGATTGTTTATTCACTAGGTCCAAGTATGAGAATATTTAGTTTAGATTTAATATTCCCTATTGTTCCTCCAATTTGCTGGGCTCTTTATCAATTTTTTACTAAAGTTGTATCAGGTGATAACGATCCATTTGCTGCTATATTTTATACTTCAATTTTAGGTGCAATAATTTTTAGTATTTTTATATTTTTTAATTGGGTGCCATTAGAGAAAAATATCTTTTGGCTTTATTTAGTAATTCTTGGTGTGGCAGGTTTTGTAAGTCATTCTTTGATTATATACGCAATACAACTTTCTAATTTGTCATTTGTAACTAATTTTCAATACTCACAATTAGTTTGGTCTACAATTATTAATTTCTTAATTTTTGGTGTACCGTTTGATTATAATAAAATTGTTGGTGTAATAGGAATTATTGTTTTTGGTATAATGTTTATAAGAACAGAAGGTAAAAAGAAAAGTTAAATAGTGAGGTTTAAATGAAAAATATTGGTTTTATTGGTGTTGGGTATATGGGCTATGGAATAGCTAAAAATATTTTAAAACATAAAAATAAGCTTTTTGTCATTGCTAATAAAAATAGAAAACCAATTGAGAAAATTATCAGCGATGGAGCTGAGGAAGTAAAATCTTTTGAAGACTTTTCTAGTAAAAATTTAGATGCGATGTTTATGTGTGTTACCAACACTCCTATAGCAAAACTAATTTCTGAAAAAATATCTGATATTTTAAATAGTAAAACTTTAATTATTGATATCACTACTCACAATAAAACTGGCTCAATGGAAACTGAGAAAATATTCAAAGCAAAAAATATTAATTATGTTGAATGTCCTGTAATGGGAGGACCTGTTCAAGCAGAGGAAGGTATATTGGGAGGAATTGTTGGAGCGTCAGATGAAAATTTTAAAATTGCTGAACCATACTTTAATTTTTTCTGTAAAGAATATTTTCATTTTGGGAATGTTGGAATGGGAGCAAAATCTAAGCTTTTAAATAATTTTTTATCCCTTGGAAATGCTGCATTAGTTAATCATTTGGCTAAAAGTGCTACAGAAATGGGTTTAGATTTAAAAAAAGTATTTGATGTTGCAAAACTTGGTTCTGGAAATTCTGCAGCACTCAATAGAGTTTTTGACAATCTTTTAAAAGGTGATTTTACTGGATTTAAATTTACGGCAAGTAATTCTGTAAAAGATTTAACTTATATTCAAGACTTGTTAAAAGATTTTCCTGAAGCTGAAAAAGTTGCAGAGGTAAATAAAAATTATTTTCAAAAAGCTGTTGATGATGGTTACGGTGAAAATTTTATTAGTGAATTAATAAATAAAAAATAATTTAAGAAGCAACTTAAGTTACCGGGAATCTACTAAAGCACTAGGTTGTATTCAACAAATATATTTATTCAAAATTAAAATAAATAAATTGAAATTGTATAAATTATAATTACCTTTTTTATAGAAGGAGGTTTATGTTAATACTTTCACCACCTGATACTTAGCTGAACAGCTCATATTTCAAAAATATAACAAAAAATAAATTCCTCTCGGAATTATAATGCCAAAGAGGCGATACAAGGGAGCTCTTTAGGTATACACTTAAAGAGCGAACCCTTTAAAAACTAATTTACAGATTTTAATATTTCTAGTGGAAGTGTAGCTTCTGGGTATTTTTTTTGACATAACTTTTCATAGTTTTCACAAAAACTAATGATGGTTTTTTGAACTTCTTTTTTATCTTTATTTGAAAGATTGAGGTCTTTAATTAATTCACTGCAATTTTTTTCTAATTCTTTTATTTGCTCTCCTGAAAAAAATTCTCCTGTTTCTATTTCCCAATAAGTGTCTTCAAGCTCATCATCAGTTAAATCATTTAATTTTTTCTGTAATAATTTTATAGTTTCGTCCTCTGTTGCCTTGTCTCTCATGGGAGAATTCTTAAGTTTTCCAAGGCATTTATCTCTTAATCCATCAATGAAATGAAAATAAGGTTTACCTTCAGAAAAATCTCTAAAGTGATTTGTATTAAAATATTTATCAATAGCTGTTTCTGTTGAAACCTTTTCTTTGCCCTTAATTATAGCTATTTGAACGTAAACTTCTTGGCTAATATATTCTTCAATATGATCTTTAACTTTTTGAGGTATCATTCTAACTTAGTACTTAATGTTCTTCTCTATACCTATTATGACAAGCCTTACAATTACTCCACATCAATTTAGTAAGGACGCCCCCCACATCGTCAGCATCTTCAATTATAGACGCAAGTTGTGTCATATCATCAGAAGCCTTTAGCATTAATTTGGTAAATTTATCTTTTTCTTCCCATATTATTGGTAACGCTTCGGTATCAAATCCTTCTTTTGTATTATCAGGAAATAATTCAGATAAAACTCTATAATTTTCACTCATTTCATTCATTAATAATACAGCATCTTCAAAATCAAGATTTGAAGCTAATGACTTAACTTTTTTTGCTGTTCGATAGTTTTTACTAAACAAGGCTTGTCTATTTTTAATGATTTCCTCAGCAGTCATCTCTGCATTTGAATTAAACCCAATTAATAAAATAATTGTTGATAATAAAAATATTTTAAAAGAACTGTTTATGTGTTTAACTAAAGTATGCATATAAAAAATACCATAACAGAGTATGGTGTTATTTCAAAGATTTTGCATTGGGTTAGTGCGTTACTACTATTTATTCAAATTCCACTTGGTTTCTATCTTGTAGATTTAGACTTTGGTGAACAAAGAATTAATATTGAAAATATCCATATCATAATAGGATTGTCTTTATTTTACTTAGTAATAATAAGATTACTTATTAAGATATTTAATCCTACACCAAAATTAGAACCTAGTATTTTTAAAGGACAAAAGTTTTTAGCAAAATTAAATCATCTACTTTTATATGTGACAATTTTATCAATCACAATTTCAGGGATTTTAAAAAAATTATTTAATGGAGAAACATTAATAATTTTATTTAAAGAAATAAAAATTCAAGATAATTTTGGATTAGCTGATCAATTTTATGAAATTCATATTTTATCTAATTATTTTATGATCGCTCTAATTTCAATTCATGTACTGGCTGTGATAGTACATAAAATTTTTTTTAATGATAATTTATTAAAAAGAATGCTTTAAAATTATTAATGACAATTAATTCCAAATTTTTTAAGACGCCAATAATTATATGGCCATGGAGTTAAAAACCCAACAATCAACATTATCGGTACAACCCACCATGTTAAAATTGCTCCACCAGTTAATAAATAGTCTGTAAGGTTCATCATTATTTCCATGCTTAGCATTGAAATCAAACTCATACCTGACGCAGTTTTTAAGGCTCCATTAAATGAGAAACCTTGCTTAATAAGAATAATAGTTTCAATGATTATACTTGTGATTAAGCCATTAATAATAGCTAAAATCATAATCGCTAAAATAGGAAATGGTATTTGTGTTAATTGAAAAAATAAAATTGTCCCAAAATCACCTATAGAACAACCAATTACACACCACATAGTATTTTTTGCACTGCGTTTCCAAGTGTGTTTACAAGACCAATGAAATGTAGAGGTACTCACAATTATTTGATAATAATATTTAATGATCTTTAAACAAGTATTTGACGAAAAATCTTCAACATATACTTATATTATCGCTTCGGCAAAAGGTCGCGAGGCCGTTATAATCGATCCGGTAATTGAAAATGTTGAAAGCTATATAAGTATTCTAAATGAATTAGAGTTAAAACTAGTCAAAGTAATAGATACTCATATTCATGCTGATCATGTAACTGGTGCAAGTAAACTAAAGCAAGTAACAAATTGCTCTACACTTATGGGAGAACACACGCCTGCTGATGCTGTAGAAATTAAAGTAAAAGATGATGAAATAATAAAAATTGATCAATTAGAAATTAAAGCAATGTATACACCAGGTCATACTTCAGACAGTTATAGTTTCTTAATGGATAACTATTTATTTTCAGGAGATACTCTTTTAATAAATGGCACCGGTCGAACTGATTTTCAAAATGGTAGCTCAAAAGATGCTTATAATTCAATCTTTAATAGATTGTTAAAATTACCTGAGGACACCATTTTATATCCAGGCCATGATTATAACGGCAAAGAATCTAGTACAATTGGTAATGAAAAAAAATGTAACCCAAGATTGCAGGTTAAAAATGTTGATGAATATGTTGAGCTTATGTCAAATCTTAATTTAGCAAAACCAAAATTGATAGATATCAATGTAAGTAGAAATATAAAATTAGGTGCTAATTAAATACTACAAATATTAAAAACCAATAAGAAACTAATCCAGCTGAAATTGTTGCAATAATATTTTTTGAAAAATAACCTACAATAACAGCAACTAATGCTCCAAAAATTTTGGGATCATTCATTTCTATAAAAGTTCCAAAATCATTTATAAATATTCCTGGAAATATTATTGCTGGGAATACTGCAGAAGGAACATATTCTAACACTGCTTTAATTTTATCTCCCAACATATCTCTACTTATTAAAGCGATCATAGTCATTCTGGTGAGGTACGTTAATATTCCAGCAAAAATAATTGCAGTAAGTGTCATTTTTTTAACCTCAACAATAGTGCAGCTACAAATAAAGCAATTATTGGTGAAATAATTATGTAGGATTTAAATGGAGCATCAAAAAATAACAGTGAACTTAAACCGCAAGTAATCATTACAATTACATGATCTAATTTTTTTAAATCCTGAACAACAATTGCTATAAATGTTAAGGGAATTGCAAATTTTAACCCAAGTTCTTCTGGAACAAATGAACCTAAAACAATACCTGATAAGGTTGCAATTTGCCAACAGACCCACATTGTGCAACCAGTACCAATTAAATGATAATGTAAAAATTCTTCAGTTCTATTTTTTTTGAAAAACTTATTAGACTCTGCAAAGCCTTGATCTACAACAACATAAGAAATTAATAATTTTTTTATGAAAGATAATTTTTCTAAATATTCAGATAAAACAGCTCCATATAATAAATGTCTGGAATTTATAATTCCAACAGAAGCAACTGCTACCAAACTAGATGCGCCCCCTGATAACAACTGTAAAAAAACTATTTGTGAAGCACCTCCAAAAATGATGAAAGACATTGCGTAAACTAAATATGGGTGAAATCCAAGTTCAACACCGATTGCTCCACAAATTATTCCAAATGGTATTACTGAAAGCATATGTGGAGAAATATCCAACATCCCTCGAGTAAATAATTGTTTTTTGGTAAGCATTTGCGTGTTTTATTAAAAACAAACTATGTGATCAATATTAATCGGTCTTTTAATTCCAAACTTTTCGTCAGCTTCATGTTGATGTTCATGATGGGAATGAACAAATACTGGTATTAATAAATCGCTATTGGTTTTCAAAGTATAAATAAAGTTCGTACCTCTAAATTTTCGATCTACCACTTCTAGCTTTAGATTACTTTTATCGTCATGCTCAAGGTCCTCCGGTTGTAATAATAATTGCACATTTGAACCTTTCGGATAATGCTTAATAAAATTACCTTTAATTGTTCCAAGATCATCATTTTCTAATGAGTTTTCTCCTGTTACTTTTGCTGGAATTAAAATTCCACGATTTAAAAAATTTACTACTTCGACTGAGTTTGGAAAATGATAAACATTATAAGGATCATCAAACTGTTTAATTTGACCATCTAATATGATTGCACATTTGGTGCCAAGATAAAAAGCTTCGTAAGAGTCATGAGTAACAATTATCGTTGTAATTTTTAATTTACTTAATATTTTTTTTAATCTTACTTGAATTTCTTCTTTAAAACTTTGATCTACATTAGATAGCGGTTCATCTAAAAGCAAAAGGTCAGGCTGTGTTAATAGCGATCTTGCAAGTGACGCTCTTTGCGCCTCCCCTGCACTAATTTCATGAGGATATTTTGGTAATATTTTTTCTATATCAAGAAAATCTATAATATCTTTAAAACTAAGTTTTTTCTTTCTTTTTCCTTTATTTCTCTCAGCACCTAATAAAATATTTTTTTCAACTGTATAATGAGGAAATAAACTATTGTCCTGAAAAGCTAAAGATATGTTTCTATCTTCAGGTTCTACATTTTGATCTTTAGACGATAATAATTTTCCGTTTAATTTTATTGAACCTTTATCAATTTTTTCTAAACCAGCTATAGTTCTAAGTATTGTGGTTTTACCGATTCCAGATGGACCAAGAATACATAAAGTATCTCCTTCATTTTCAATCGCAAAAGATGCATTCTTGACTTTAATCTTTCCACCTATAGTGAAATCAACATTTTTAATCTCTAAATAACTATCGCTCATTTTCCCTCAGTATATATTTAGATGTAAGCATTATAAATAGAGTTGCAATCAAAATTAAAAATAATGAAGGAACAGCTGCGGCTTCTAATAAGTCTTCTGAAGCAGATATATAAGCTGTAGTTGCAAATGTTTCAAAATTAAAAGGTCTTAAAATCAAAGTGATTGGTAATTCTCTTATTATTTCTAAAGAAATTAGTATTCCAACAAATAAAAGAGAATTTCTTAAGAAAGGTACATGAATATTCATAAAAGTTTTCTTTTTTGAGTAACCAAGTAAATATGAACTTTCATCGACAGAAATATTTATTTTTTCATAACCAGATTTTATTCCATTAAAAGCTAAAGAATAGAATCTTACAAAATAAACTAAGATAAGTCCTAGAATAGAACCAATAAACATTTTTTTAATAGATAAAAAACCTAGTGCTTTTACAACGTTGTCATCAAACCAAGCAATAAAAGTTATAAATGCCACTGCTAAAATTACTCCTGGAATTGCATAACCAGAAATAGATAAAGTAGATAAAGCATTTAAAGTTTTATTTTTAGAAACTCTATTTCCATAATTAGAAATTAAAGAAAAAATTATTAAAACTAAGCTTGATAACAACACCAAGTACAAAGTGTTTAATGTTAAAGTTACTACTGGAATGTCAAAAAGATTTTCAGGAAATTTTAATGTCCAATAAAGCATTTGACTTAGTGGAAATAAAAAACTTAAGAAAAAAACTACGAAGCAAATTGAGAACGCTAAAAATGCTTTAGTTCCTGATAGTTGAATTTTTTCTTTTTGTTTAAATCCACCTTTAGTATTGGCGTGATATCTTGCCTTTTTTCTAGATAAATTTTCCAAAATAAATATTGCAAAAATAAATAAAAGAAGAAAAAAAGATATCCTGTTTGAGAAAGCCAAGTCATCAAATGTAATCCAAGAATTGTAAATACCCGTTGTTAAAGTATTTATAGAAAAGAAATCAACTGCCCCAAATTCAGCTAAAGTTTCCATCGCAACTAAAGAAAGGCCTGCAACAATTGCTGGTCTAGCGGCAGGTAAAATTAATGAATAAAAGGATTTTGCTTTTGAAAATCCTAAATTTCTACCTAAATCAATTAAATTTTGAGATTGATACTGAAATGATGCTCTTGAGAGAATGTAAACATAAGCAAATAGTGAAAAAGATAGCGAAAGTACAGCCCCTATTAAACCATCAAACTTTGGAATACTTTGATTATAATTTGCTTCACCAAACAAATTTTTCAATATCGAATATAAAGTTCCATAATTTTCAAAGAAAGCTGTCAATGAATATGCGTAAATATACGGAGGTACAGCAAAAGATAATATAAGTGCCCACTTAAAAAAATTACTAAAAGGAAATTTATAAAAAGAAACTAAATAAGCCGTACTGGTTCCAATTAAAAAAGTTAAAACTAAAACACTAATCAGCAAAACTAGTGAATTAAAAATATATTCAAACAAAAAGGTATCTTTTAGAATTTGATAATAATTTGATGTATCCTCAAAAAAACTAGTAAATACAGTAACAATTGGTATGGCAACAAAAATTGATACCAATAAGGAACTTAAAAACCAAAAATTAATTTTTTTTTAAATACATTTTTACCCTTTTGTTCAAGCGAACATAATCAATAGTAGGGTAAATAACTATTGAGTTATGTTCACTTTTTGAAAATTAACTTTTTAAATCAAAAACATTCATGATACGATCAATATCATCATTTCCGATCTCAGATAATTTTCTATTATTTATTTTTTTTTTAATTTTTTCACATTGTGACAAACAAGGTTCACAAGTTATCTGACCCTCTAGAGAACCACTTTTGCCTGGAGAAATGTCTAAATTAAAATTAAATAAATTCTTTCTCACTTTTTCCTTACTTCCATCCAGCAGCTGTCATTACCTCTAATGCAGCAGCTTGATTTTTTCCATAGCTTGAAACTTTAGTTGCTAAATCTTGTTTAAAATCTAATCCTAAATTATTCACTACCAATGGATTTGGAGATACCCCAGCTATCATTGGAAACTCAAAAGTATTATTTGTAAAATGTTCCTGAGCCTCTGGTGATAATAAAAAATCAACAAGAGCTATAGCATTTGCTTTATTAGGAGCCCCTTTTACTAAAGCTGCACAACTAATATTCATGTGTGTTCCTCTATCATTTTGATTAGGAAAAAATGCCTTAACTTTTTTAGCAGCCGCTTGTTGTTCTGCTCCTTTATTACCAGATAGCATTAGTGCCAAGTAATAAGTGTTTGCTACAGCAATATCAGCTTCTCCAGCTGCAACTGCCATAATTTGAGCTCTGTCGTTTCCTTTTGGTGTTCTTGCCATGTTAGAAACAACTCCTTTAGACCATTCAGCGGCAGCTTTCTTTCCATTATTTTCAATTAATGAAGCTACAAGAGATTTGTTATAAATATTGCTTGATTTTCTAATTACTAATCTACCTTCCCATTTTGGATCAGCTAGACCTTCATATGTCAATCCTGATAATTCAGCACCACTTACTCTTTCTGGTGAGTAGTAAATTATTCTTGCTCTTTTTGCTACTCCTACCCAGTGTGTAGTTCTAAAATTTTTTGGAACAGAAGATTTAATTGTTGGAGACACCAAACCACTTTGAGTCATTCCTTTAGCCTTAAAAGCTCCACATCTCCCAGCATCAGCAGTGATATAAAGATCAGCAGAAGAATCGGTGCCTTCTTCGATCATTCTTTTTTCTAATGCACTAGCCTTTCCATTAATCAGGTTTACTTTAATTCCAGTTTTGTTGGTAAATTTGCTATAAAGCTCATTATCTGCTTTGTAATGTCTTGCATTGAAGATATTTACTTCATTTGCAATCGCAAAAGATGAGACTATTAAAGAAACAAATAAACTTATTATTGTTACTTTTTTCATTGTATCCTTTTCTTTACCCTAGTTATTTTGCGAATGAGAATTATTCTCAATGCGAATGATTATCAATCGCATATTTTGTCGCAGAATACAAGGACTATTTGATATTATTTATAGAGGGTATTTTTATTTCCAGTCGCCAATTTTACTGAATAAGAAATTTCTGAAAGCTTGAACTCTAGCTGTGTTTTTTAAGGATTGCGGGTACACAAAGTGTGCCTCTGTTATAGGTCCTTCTACTTTTGGAAGTACTTTAATTACGTTATTAGAATTTGATACTAAATATTCTGGAAGTGCTGCTAATCCCACACCTGACTCAACTGCTAACAATAATCCCATTACACTATTTACTTTCATTATTGTTTTTCTTTTCTTTCCATCATGCATTCCAATTTTTAAAGCCCAATCTGGATTATAAACTGGAGAAGGTGCACCTTTTCCAAAAGAAATGAATTTATGTTTATTTAAGTCACCTATTGTTTTTGGCATTCCATTTTTTTCTAAGTACTTGTTTGATCCATAAATATAGTACTTAATATCAACTAATTTTTTCTGAATATAATTAAGCTGTTTTGGTCTTCTCATGAAAATTCCAATATCAGCTTGTCGGGTGCTTAAATCTAGTTCTTTATCATCAAAAACTAGCTCAATTTCAATCTCTGGATTAAGCCGCATAAATTCTTGAATTCTTGGTGTTAACCAGTGAGTTCCAAAACTTCTTACAGTTGTAATTGTTAATTTACCTGTTGGTTTATTTTTTTGATCCCCTAATGAAGTTTCTACCTCTTTTAGTTTGCTAATTACTTCATGAGCTGTTTTAAATACATATTCACCGTTTTCTGTAAGCGTTAAACCTCTTGCGTGTCTTTCAAACAGTTGTACTTTTAAATCTTGTTCTAATGATTGAATTTGTCTGCTAATTGCTGATTGACTAAGATTTAAGTTAACAGTAGCATTTGTAAAACTTCCAGCCTCAGCTACTGCATGAAAAATTTTTAATTTGTCCCAATCCATTATTTATTTAGATCAACTAATACTCTTCCTGCAATTTCGCCTTTTAAAATTTTTGGAAAAGTTTCAACTAATTCCTCCAAACTAACAGTTAAAACTGACTTTTCAATCAAATCAAAATCTATTAATTTTGAAGCTTCCGCCCAAATAAACTCTCTTCTTTTAATACTACAATTAGCAGAGTCCATTCCCCAAACTTTAATACCTCTTAACATAAAAGGAAGTAAATTTGTATTAAGCTCATTGCTGTTTGCATTTCCACAAACTGCAATTATTCCATTTGATTTTGTTTGAGCAATTGCATTTGCTAAAATTTTTCCACCAACAGTATCAACTACACCATCCCACAAACCTTTGTCTATTGGTCTTGGGTCTTTATCAAATTCAGCCCTATTTATAATGTTTTTAGCTCCTAATGATTTTAAATAATCTGATTTAGAATCTTTTCCAGTTACTGCAGTTACATTATATCCTAATTTTGTTAAAGCCATCACAGCTACACTACCAACTCCACCTGTAGCGCCAGTTACCAAAACATCAGTAACTTTTTCTCCTAACAAAATACTTTCTCTTGCTTGAATAGCAAAAGCACTCATTAAAGAAGTTAAACCTGCTGTTCCTAAAATCATTGCTTGTTTACTTGTCAAGCTATCTGGTTTTTTAACTAAAAAATCTCCACTTACTTTTGCAATTTGTGAAAACCCTCCAAAAAAAACTTCCCCTACTCTAAATCCAGTAAGTATTACTTCGTCACCTTCTTTAAATTTAGGATTATCACTTCCAATAACTTTTCCTGAAAAATCAATTCCTGGAATATGAGGATATTCTTTAACTAATCTTCCTCCATTTTTTAGAATCATTCCATCTTTAAAATTTAAATCTGAATATTCTACTTTTACTGTTACATCCCCATGTTTTAAAAAACTTTTATCTAAAAATTTTACTTCTCGCGAAAAATTTTCGCCTTCTTGGTTAAGGACTATTGCTTTGAATTGATCGGACACTTTAATCTTTTAACGTAGTGCTGATAAATCGTAAATATCTATTTTGATAACTTAGATCTTCTTTAAATTGGCCTAAGTAAAAATTAGTTACTGTTGTTGCTTGTTCTTTTTTAATACCTCTCATAGTCATACACTGATGAGTTGAATCTATTGTAACAGCTACACCTTTTGCATCTAAAGCTTCCATTAAAGTATTTGCTATCTGAACTGTTAATCTTTCTTGCGTTTGTAATCTCTTTGAAAATATTTCAACTACTCTTGCAATTTTGCTTAATCCTACAACTCTTTCATTAGGTATGTACGCAACATGAGCTTTTCCTATAATTGGAGCCATGTGATGTTCGCAGTGACTTTGTACTGAAATATTTTTTTGAACAACCATATCGCTGTAACCTTCAACATCACCGAAAGTTTTATCTAATACTTTTTTTGCATCCTCATTGTAACCTTGAAAATATTCTTTGAATGCTTTTACAACTCTTTTAGGAGTCTCTAACAACCCTTCTCTTTTAGGATCTTCACCCATCCAAGATAAAATGGTTCTGATAGCCTCTTCAGCTTCTTTATCTGAGACTTTTTTTGTATCTATATTTTTGTCATCTGAGTCTTTTACTAATTTCATAGCGCCTTTTTATACAGTAATTACCTTAATTTAAAAATATTTAATATATTTAGATATGTGCTACATAATCACCTCTTATGTTCAAAAAAAAGAGAAAATATCTACGATATTGAAGAAGGAAATCTTCTATCGCCAAAATTTGATAACGATGGTTTAATCCCAGTCATTACTATGTGTTCAAAAACAAAGGATATTTTAATGCATGGATATATGAATGTAGAAGCTCTTAAAAAGACGATTGAAACTAAAGAGGCACACTATTTTAGTAGATCGAGAAAAGCTATCTGGCATAAAGGTAAAACAAGTGGTTTTACACAAAAAGTTACTGAAATAAGAATTGATGATGATCAAGACTCGATATGGTTAACAGTTGATATTGGTGATGGAGCCAGTTGTCATGTTGGTTATAGATCGTGTTTTTATAGATCAATTCCTATGGGACCAATAGAAAATGGAAGAAAAATTGAAATGGAATTTCTTGAAAAAGAAAAAAAATTTGATCCTGAAGAAGTTTATAAAGGTCAACCAAATCCAACAAAAATTTAAAAGTGGAAGATACTCAAATTAATATATTTAAACCTTTTGGCCCACCAATAGCAAAGGTAAAAATACCTAAAAAAATTTTAGACGAATTAAATAATTATATTGATCAAATTATAATTGATAAAGAAAAATCAAAAAATCTTGATTGGGGAAAAAAATTAATTGGAGATGTAACTCAAGAATTTAAATTGGAAAAGAATTTTGCAACTGAAATTGGGTGGGTAGATTTTTTAGCGAGATGTTCTGCTCAATATGTTGGAGCTATTACAAGTAAAAAAGTTAAAAAATTTGGATTACTTGAGTCCTGGGTAGTAAGACAATTTGAAAATGAATATAACCCAGTTCATTTTCATAATGGACATATTTCAGGAGCAGGTTTTTTAAAATTGCCAAAATCTTTTGGAAATTTTAAACAAAAAGATGAAAAAAAAGAAAAACCATATCATGGTGGAACATTAAACTTAGTTCATGGTCAAAGGTCTTTCTTGTCTCAATCAATTTTTACAATCATACCAGAAGTTGGAGATTTTTATTTTTTTCCTCACTACTTAATGCATACTGTTTATCCTTTTAAAGGAACATCTGAAGAAAGAAGATCAATATCATTTAATGCAATGATAGACTTAGAAATATTTAATGTGATATAAACTCTATGATTGAAAAACAAAAAAATGTTTTAGGTGAAAATTTAGAGGAATGCTCAAATAATCCTCTAACAGGTTGGTTTCGTGATGGTTGTTGCAACACCGATGAAAACGATCACGGTGTCCATACTGTTTGCGCAAAAGTAACAACAGAGTTTTTAGAATGGTTAAAGGAAGCAGGTAATGATTTAATTACTCCCCATCCAGAATTTGGATTTCCAGGGTTAAAAGATGGTGATGGTTGGTGTGTGTGTGCAAGCTGGTACGCAAAAGCTGTAGATGCAGGTAAAGGTTGTCCAATATTTCTAAAAAAAACTCATAAAAATACTTTAAAACATCTTCCTATAGAAACTTTGAAGAAGTTTGCGATAGACTTATCTTAATTACATATTTCCATATCTTGGACCACCACTTCCCTCTGGAGTAACCCAAGTTATATTTTGAGAAGGTTCTTTAATATCACAAGTTTTACAATGAATACAATTTTGAGAATTAATTACAAATTTATTTATATCATTTTCTTTTTGAACTTCATAAACACCTGCAGGACAATATCTTTGAGCAGGTTCATCAAATTTTTCTAAAGTATAATTTATCGGTAAATCAGGATCTTTAAGTTTTAAATGAACTGGTTGATTGTCTGCATGATTGGTTCCTGTTAGGTATACTGAGCTAGTTTTATCAAAAGTTATAACATTATCGTATTTTGGATAATCTATTTTAGGCATCTGGTTTGCAGGTTTTAATGTTTCATGATCAGCGTGTTTGTGTTTTAGAGTAAAAGGAAACTTTCCTCTAAATAAAATTTGATCAATGCCTGTAAAGATTATTCCAAAAATTAAACCCCAACTAAAACTGGGTTTCACATTTCGAGCTTCATATAGCTCTTTATGTAACCAGCTATTTTTAAATTTATCCTCATAAATAGATAAATCTTTATTTTCTTTTAAATGTTCATTGATAGTATCAGCCGCAATCATTCCACTTTTCATTGCAGTGT
This sequence comes from uncultured Pelagibacteraceae bacterium, assembly GCA_902571135.1. Taxonomy (GTDB): domain Bacteria; phylum Pseudomonadota; class Alphaproteobacteria; order Pelagibacterales; family Pelagibacteraceae; genus Pelagibacter. The sequence continues at coordinate 174,018 of CACGAU010000001.1, forward strand.
GTGAGCCTTTAATTTTGGGCATATTTAAAGTTCCAGCATTACATCCAATAAGTAGTGCTCCAGGCATAAACATTTTTGGCAAACTTTGAAATCCACCTTCAATTAAAGCTCTTGCGCCGTAAGAAATTCTTTTTCCACCCTCTATAATCTTTTTTATTGCTGGATGTGTTTTAAATCTTTGAAATTCATCATAAGGAGATAGATGTGGATTTTTGTAATCTAAACCAATTACATAACCGAGAAAAACTTGTTTATTTTCTGCATGATACATAAAACTACCTCCATATGTACTGTTATCCAGTGGCCAACCAGCTGTGTGCATAACTAAACCCTCTTCATGATTTTTATCCTCTATTTCCCAAATTTCTTTAAAACCAATTCCATATTGTTGAGGATCTTTATCTTTGTTTAATTCAAATTTTTCAATAAGCTGTTTACCTAAATGACCTCTACATCCCTCTGCAAAGACAGTTACTTTACCTAAAAGCTCAATACCAGGTTCAAAACTATCTTTTTTATTTCCATCTTTATCTATACCCATATCTTGAGTAGCTACACCTCTAACAGAACCATCTTCATTGTATAAAATTTCGCTTGCTGGAAATCCTGGAAAGATTTCTACACCTAATGCCTCAGCTTGTTCTGCAAGCCATCTACATAAATTTGCTAAACTAATAATATAGTTATCGTGATTTTGTTGAACTGCTGGAAGTAACCAGGTTGGCCAGCTCAAAGATTTGGTTTTTCCTAAAAATAAAAATTTTTCTTTAGTTACTTTTGTTTTGATTGGAGAATTTAATTCTCTCCAATTAGGTAACAATTCATCTAATGCACGTGTTTCAAATACATTGCCACTTAAAATATGAGCTCCTATTTCTGAAGCTTTTTCTAACAAACAAACATTTAAATTTGGATCTAATTGTTTTAATTTTATTGCTGTTGATAAACCTGATGGACCTCCACCTATGATTACAACATCATATTCCATCGATTCTCTAGACATACTCTAGTTTTTAACTGTAAGGATTATTTTTGTATAGTGTTTAATTTGTTCAGCTCTTCCATGAACTGAGGTAAAGCCTCAAATAAATCAGCTTCAAGTCCATAATCTGCAACACTAAAAATTGGTGCTTCCCCATCTTTATTAATTGCAACTATAATTTTACTTTCCTTCATTCCTGCTAAATGCTGAATTGCACCTGAAATTCCAACAGCAATGTATAAGTCTGGAACTACCACTTTTCCTGTTTGCCCTACTTGATGATCGTTACTTATATATCCAGCGTCAACTGCTGCTCTTGATGCTCCAATTGCTGCACCTAGCTTGTCAGCAATTTCTGTAATTAATTTAAAATTATCCCCACTTTGCATTCCTCTTCCACCTGAAACCACAATTCTTGCTGTTCCAAGTTCAGGTCGGTCAGATTTAATTTCCTCTCTTTTGACAAATTTTGTATTTAAAAATTCTTCACTAGCCTCTACTTTTTCAATAGGTGCTGATCCTCCAGTACTTTCACATGGATCGAAAGAAGTGGGTCTTATTGTAACACACTTCTTAGCATCATTGCTCTTGATTGTTGCAAAAGCATTTCCAGCATAAATTGGTCTCAAAAAAGTATCAGGTGATATTACTTTAATAATGTCACTTACCTGAGAAGTATCAAGATGAGCAGCAATTCTTGGCATCAAATTTTTTCCAAATGTATTGGCCGAACAAACAATGTGAGAATAATTTTCTGCGAGTTTAACAATCACTGGAGCAAAATTTTCTGCTGTGAAGTTTTCATAGTGAGCTCCTTCTACACTCAATACCTTTTTAACTACTGGAAGTTCAGATAATTGTTTTGCAGCATCTGCAGAGTTTTGACCAATAATCACAGCATGAACATCTGAATCAATTTGAGATGCTGCTGTAGCTGCATTAAGAGTAAATGGTCTCAACTCTTTATTATTGTGTTCTGCTATAAGTAAAACTGCCATTAAATTACCTTCGCCTCATTTTTTAATTTTTGAACTAATTCTGCAACATTTGCTACTTTTATGCCTGCTTTTCTTTTTGGAGGTTCCTCTACTTTTAATTGCTCTAATCTTGGTGATACATCTACGCCTAAATCAGAAGCTGCAATTTCCTCTATAGGTTTTTTCTTAGCCTTCATTATATTTGGTAGTGATGCATATCTTGGTTCATTCAGCCTTAGATCACAAGTTACAATAGCTGGAACATTTATTTCAATTGTTTCAAGACCTTCATCTATTTCTCTAGTTACTTCTAATTTATTATCTTTAACATCAATCTTTGAGGCAAATGTTGCTTGTGGCCAATTTAATAAAGCACTCAACATTTGGCCTGTTTGATTACAATCATCGTCTATTGCTTGTTTGCCCATGAATACTAGATCTGGTTTTTCTTTATCTACTACTTTTTGTAAAATTTTTGAAACAGCTAACGGCTCAAGTATTCCATCAACTTTCACATGAATACCTCTGTCTGCACCAACCGCTAAAGCTTTTCTAACAGTTTCTTGAGCTTTTTCTTCACCGACAGTTACTGCAACTACTTCTGTAGCTTTGCCTGCTTCTTTAATTTTTACAGCCTCTTCTATTGCATTATCATCTGGTGGATTGGTTGACATTTTAACATTGTCAGTAACTACACCAGTTCCATCTTCTTTAACTCTGATTTGAACGTTGTAATCAATAACTCTTTTTACAGCTACTAAAATTTTCATTAAGCTCTTAATAAATTATTTTCTGAATCATATGGACTCTCATCTAAGACAGTAGCGTCGTACATTTCACCCAATATATCAACTTGTAATTTGTCGCCCACATTTGAACAATCTGGCTTAACCATTGCAAGAGCTATTGATTTATCTAATCTAAACCCAAATTCACCTCCAGTTGCTCTTCCAACAACTTTTCCGTCTTTAAAAATTGGATTATTTCCAAGCACATCTGCATCTTTAGTATTATGAACCTCTAAAGTGACCAATTTATTATCAAAACCTTTTTCTCTCCATTTGTTAAGTGCCTCTAGCCCAATAAAGTTTCCTTTATTAGGATGAACAAATCGATCAAGACCAGACTCGTATGGTGAGTATTCAATTGATAATTCTGTACCAACTAGTTTATAAGATTTTTCTACTCTCAAACTATTCATTGCTCTAATCCCAAAAGGTTTAATTCCTAAATCTTTTCCCGCTTCCATTAATTTATCAAAAATGTGGTTTTGATATTCAATTGGATGATGTAGTTCCCAACCAAGCTCACCTACAAAGTTTACTCTCATTGCATTTACTGGAGCATATCCAACATTTACATTTTTAGCAGTCAGCCATTTGAAATTTTCATTAGAAAAATCGTCTGTTGAAACCTTTTGCATTAATTGTCTGGCTTTTGGACCAGCTACAACTAAAACTCCTGTACTGTTAGTTAAATCTTCAAAAATAACAGATCCATCATCTGGCATCCATTTTTGTATCCAATCATGGTCTAATCTTAAGTTTGCTCCAGCAGAAACTAGATAATAACTATTTTCCGCTTCTTTCATTATTGTAAATTCTGAATGTACTCCACCTTTAGTGTTCAAAGCATGACATAAATTTATTCTTCCAATTTTCTTAGGAAGTTTGTTTGCAACTAAATAATCTAAAAATTCTTCTGCTTTAGGTCCCCTAATTCTACATTTTGCAAACGCAGTCATATCTAAAAGACCTACGTTTTCTTTTACATTTTGACACTCTTTTTTAATAGCATCAAACCATTTTGATCTTCTGAATGACCAATCATCTTTTTGCTCCATTCCATCTGTAGCAAAAAAATTAGGTCTTTCCCATCCAAACTTCTGACCAAACACAGCACCTAAATTTTTCATTCGTTCATAACAAGGAGCTGTTCTTAATGGTCTTGCCGCTGGTCTTTCTTCATCTGGATAGTGAACAATAAATACATGGCTATATGCTTCTTCATTTTTTGCTTTCAAATAAGATTTAGTTGCATAATTTCCGTAACGTCTTGGTTCAACTCCCAACATATCAATTGTAGGTTCACCATCAACGATCCACTCTGCTAATTGCCAACCTGCACCACCTGCTGCTGTAATTCCAAAACTATGTCCTTCATTAATCCAAAAATTCTTAAGTCCCCAAGCAGGACCAACAATTGGATTTCCATCAGGTGTATAGCAGATTGCTCCGTTATAAACTTTTTTTACCCCAACCTCTCCAAATGCAGGAACTCTATGAATTGCTCCCTCAATGTGTGGAGCTAATCTGTCTAAGTCCTCTTGAAATAATTCATATTCTGAATTTTTTGATGGCCCCTCTACATAACAAGCTGGTGCACCATCTTCGTAAGGGCCTAAAATTAATCCTCCAGCCTCTTCTCTCATATACCATCTGCTATCACTATCTCTTAAGACTCCCATTTCTGGTAATCCATCTTTTTTTCTTTTTTGAATTGCAGGATGTGGTTCTGTAACAATGTATTGATGTTCAACAGGTATTACTGGAATATCTAGTCCTACCATTTCACCTGTTTGTCTTGCAAAATTTCCAGAACAAGAAATAACATGTTCACACTCTATTGATCCCTTATCTGTTTCCACAATCCATCCATCTTTAGTTTGCCTCATTGATAGGACAGTTGTGTTTCTATAAATTTCTG
>CACGAU010000002.1 GCA_902571135.1 uncultured Pelagibacteraceae bacterium
ATTTTCATTTGTTTAATATTTTATGTCTTTTATTTCTGTCATTTTTCAATTTATATTCATAAGACATAGCTTTAATTTTGTCCTTAAAATATCTTTTATAAATTAATACCCATTTATATCCTCTTGTCGATTTAGCGCCTTTACCTAAATTGTGGTTATTTAATCTTTTAGTTAGATTATTTGTATAACCAACGTATGTTTTGTGCTTAAATGGTTTGATAGTTTTTATTAAATATACGTAATAAGCCATAAATGGCGGTCCCTAGGGGAATCGAACCCCTCTTTCGAGGATGAAAACCACGTGTCCTAACCGATAGACGAAGGGACCAGATGCTGCTTTTTATTGTAATTTATATAATTAATCAAGCTTATCATAAAATATTTTGTTCTAGTTTTATTACTTTTTTTAAACCAGACGACTTATGAGTTACTAATGTTTCAGAAACAAATTGATCACCTTTTATCTTTATACCTGAAACTAAATCTCCTGAAGTAATGCCTGTTGCACAAAAAATAGAATCACCAGAAACAATTTCTTTCAATTCATATTTTTTTGAAAAATCTTTTATACCCATTTTTTTTGCTCTATTTTTATCATCATTAGTTTCAAATAAAAACCTACCTTGAAAACTACAATCAAAAGCGTCTAAGGCGGTTGCCGCTAAAACTCCTTCTGGTCCTCCACCAGTTCCTAAAAATATATCTACATTATATTTATCATCTGTAACAAGTAATGCTCCGCATACATCACCATCAGTAATCAATTTTACATTTACATTTAAATCATTTAATTCTTTAATAATTTTATTATGTCTAGGCCTATCCATAATACATGCAGTTAAATTTTCTGGTTTTTTATTTAAATATTCACTCAAATTAAAAATATTTTTTTTTACAGAATAATCTAAATCAACAACATTTTTTTCATTTACCTTAGTTGAAATCTTTTCCATATAAGTCTCAGGTGCTTCAAATAAATTATTTTTTTCAGCAATAGCAATAACAGATAGTGCTCCTGGTAAATTGTTGGCAGCAAAATTAGTTCCCTCTAAAGGATCGACTGCTATATCAAATTTTGGCCCATTATTTGTTCCGAGTTTTTCTCCAATATACAACATTGGAGCATCATCTAACTCACCCTCGCCTATAACTATCTGCCCTTGTATATCCATATTGTTTAAATTAGATCTCATTGAATCAACAGCTGCTTTATCTGCTGCAATTTTATCTTTTTTTCCTACAAAATAGGAAGATGCTAATGCTGCTTTTGAAGTTACAATAGCAAATTGATCTACAAATTTTTTATTTATTGTCATTAAATTTTTTCATCTACTAAATCTTCTTGTCTAATCCTAGATTCAAATTCTCTTAAACGTTTATAAACACTAGCAAGTTCTATTATAGTTGGCCAAGCTTTTAATAGATATTGCATCGATCCTTCAACTCTTCCAAATGCTCTTATAATTTGCTGCATTACACCTAATGTAACTACACCAGCAACAATAGCTGGGGCTAAAAAAACATAAGCCGATAAAACATTAGCTTGTAAATACGCAATTCGACCAATATTAAAATACAAATACCTTAAATAGCTTAAAAAATGAATTTTACGGACATCATCGAATAATTCGTTTATAGTTTTTGGTCTTACACTACCATCATCTTCAGCAATAACTAATATTTTTCTATACGCAGCTTCTTGTTTTTGTAAATCATACTCGATGCCAACTAGTCTTAATATCAAACCAAGAACAATTAAAAATACAGTTCCTCCAATAGTCCAAATTAAAGCTCCAACTATTAAACCATATTCCCATTCACCAAAAAAGAAAATTGGAATGCCTATACTTAAACCAAATAATATAGGAATAAATTGTATTAAAATCATAATAGACTCTATTAAACTTGTGCCTAATCCTTCCATGATTCTTGTAAATTTAATTGTATCTTCTTGAACTCTTTGTGATGCACCTTCAATCTTACGTGCTTTGTCATAAACAGAGTGATACCACTCTACCATTGATGTTCTCCATCTAAATAAATAATGAGCTGTAAAGAAACTAATGGCCACATAAACAGCAATATACATTGCTGCTAATGAAATAAATGAAAATAAGCTGGCAAAATATTCTTCAATTGAAACTGCATTTGGTTCTGCAAGTGCTTTTTGAATCATGTCGTAAAAAACACCAAACCATTCGTTTATCTTTACATCTATCTCAACTTGAACCCAAAGAGATGATAGTATTATAAAAGAACCTAGCCAAGACCAAATAAACCAATGCTTTTCACTAAAAAATCTAAACATTTTTTATTTAAGAAAATTATCTGCGTAAGACTTTTTAACAGTTTTTCTTTTTCTTGGTTCAATTAATTCAAAATCAATTTTTTTCTTTTTTGCATAATTGATAGCTAATTCTTTAGACGAAAATTCTAACTTAAGTTCTGTATATGTGTCAGATGAACTTTCCCAACCCATTAAAGGGTTAACTGTAGGATCCTTAGTTTTAAATTCTAAAATCCATTTATCATTTTTTGCTAAACCAGATTGCATTGGATTTTTATTGGGTATGTAAATAATTGCTTTTTTCATAAAGATGGTCGGAGTGGCAGGATTCGAACCTGCGACCCTCTGGTCCCAAACCAGATGCGCTACCAGGCTGCGCTACACTCCGATCCGAGTACTAATACAGCAGTTATTGATAATTTCAATGTATAAAGACACCAAAATTAAAAGAAATTTGATTAAAATCTGGTATATAACGAAGCATGATAATTACTTGTCCAAATTGTAACAAGCAATTCAAAATTGATAATTCTTTAATACCAGATGAAGGTAGAGATTTACAATGTGGATCATGTAATCATATTTGGTTTTATAACATCCAAGAAGAAAATAATGAAGTACTTGAGTTAAAACAGGAAATCATCAGTGAAGACATTGAATCAAAAGCTGAAAATAAAGAGGATAAAATAGAAGAAAAAAAACAACCAGAAGAAATAATTAAAACTGAAATAAATAATAAAAAAAAAGAAAAAAATTCAGAAAAACAAAAAAATATAACTACACTTAAAAAAACAGAAAATAAGGGAAGTAAGTTTTTTTCTTATTTAATAGTATTTATTATATCTTTTGTAGCATTAATTATCTTGCTTGATACTCTAAAAACTCCACTAATTAATGTTTTTCCAGGATTAGAAATTATACTATTTAACCTTTTTGAAACATTGCAAGATATAAAACTATTTATTATAGACCTAATTTAATTTTTTATGATTAATTATATCTCTAAGCCTTTTAGATGGTTTTTTAAATTAGAAGCTGCAAGTGGACTTGTATTGTTGTTTGCTGCAATAATTGCATTATTTATAAGCAATTCTGGACTAGCAGATTTATATTTTGCTACTCTAAATAAATATTTATTTATAGGTATTAATAATTTTGGATTAAAATTATCAGTATTGCATTGGATCAATGATGCCTTGATGGCAATTTTCTTTTTCTTTGTTACTTTAGAAATTAAAAGAGAATTTTTACAAGGGGAGCTTTCAAATATTAAGCAAGCTTTATTACCAATAATTGCTGCTGTTGGAGGAATGTTAGTTCCAGCATTATTTTATGTTTTCATAAATTTAGGTGATAGTGAAACTTTAAATGGATGGGCTATTCCTTCAGCCACTGATATTGCTTTTTCTTTAGGAGTTTTATCTTTGCTAGGTAAAAGAGTTCCTTTATCATTAAAAGTGTTTTTAACAGCATTGGCTATAATAGATGATTTAGGAGCAATTGTAATTATTGCCCTATTCTACTCTGGAGATTTAAGTATTAAATACTTAACCTTAATGTTGTTAGCTTTCATTGTTTTATTATTAATTAACAAATTTAATATTAAAAAGTTTCTACCTTATTTGGTTGTAGGACTATTTCTCTGGGATTTTACGCATAACTCAGGAATACACGCTACTATTGCTGGTGTCTTGTTGGCTATGACAATTCCTCATAGAAAAAAAGAAAAAGATTTTTCTTTATTAATAAAAATTGAACATGCAATTAGTCCATATGTTGCTTTTGGAATAATGCCAATATTCGCATTTGCAAATGCTGGTGTATCTCTAGAAGGTTTATCATTTGCCTCATTACTGGATAAGGTTCCCCTGGGTATTGTACTAGGACTATTCCTTGGTAAACAATTAGGTGTTTTTGTCTTCTCATATGTGTCAATAAAATTGAAAGTGGCTCAAATGCCAAATGATACAAGTTGGTATAATTTTTATGGCGTAGGAGTTCTTACTGGGATTGGTTTCACAATGAGTTTATTTGTTGGAAATTTAGCTTTTGTAGAAAACATGCAGTATATGGATGGTGTAAAAATTGGCGTATTAACTGGATCGTTGTTGTCAACTCTATTTGGTTATTTTTTAATATTACTTACACCAAATAAACCCAATAAATGAAAAAAGTAATATTTCTATTATCTATAATTATGTTTTTTTTTAAAAATTCAGCAACTGCAAATTACGAAAAAAAAATTTATGATTTCACTATAGAGAGTATAACTGGAGAGACAATTAATTTTAAAGATTACAAAAATAAAGTTATTTTAGTTGTAAATACAGCAAGTTATTGTGGATTTACAAAACAATATGATGAATTACAAGAATTGTGGGATTTATATAAAGAAAAAGGGTTAATTGTTCTTGGGGTTCCATCCAATTCGTTTAATCAAGAAAAAAATAATAATGCTGATATTAAAGAATTTTGTGAAGTAAATTTTAATATTAACTTTCCTCTTACAACATTAACTGAGGTTAAAGGCAAAGATGCTCATGAACTTTTTAAATGGGCAAAAGAAAATCATGGTAAGTCGGCAGAACCTAAGTGGAATTTTCATAAAATTTTAATTAATAAAGAAGGTAAAGTTCAAGATACGTTTGCATCATTTACAAAACCAACTTCAAAAAAAATAATTAAAGCTATAGAAAATATATTATAAGTTTATTGTTAAGCCATCATTTGCTGGAATAACATTTTTAGGCAACATTTTTTTGAGAACCTTATAATCTAATACTGGCGATAAATTTGTAAGAATAGCTTTTTTAGGCTTGAATTTCTTAATTATAGCGAGTGAAGATTCTAAATTAAAATGCGATGGATGATAATTATACCACAAGCAATCAATAATTAAATATTGAAGATTTTTAAAATATTTATGATCTTTGTTATAAATTTTACTTACATCACTAATATAAGCTAATTTTTTATTAATTATAAAGCAATTTGATTTTACTTTACCATGTTGAACCATAATTGATTGGATACCAATTTTTTTATTATTATTTTTAGTAAATATTTTTTTAGGTAATTTATTAAGTTTTAGTGTTGCAGGATATTCTTTTGAATAGCTTTTAAATATATAAGAAAATGTAGAATTAAGATATTTAGAAGTATATTTATCAGCAAAAACATCTATTTGTTTTCTGCTGTTTATATAAAATGATCTCAAATCATTTATCCCATGGGTTTGATCACCATGCATATGAGAATATAATACTTTATTAATTTTCTTTATTTTATGTCTTAAAAGTTGTTGTCTTAGATCAGGGGACGTATCTATAAGAATGTTTTCATCTGAAGTTTTAATTAAAGCTGAGCATCTTGTTCTATAATTTTTTTTATTATTAGGATCACAATTACCAAAGAAACCATCTGGTCTTGGAACACCCATTGAACTACCACATCCTAAAATAACAAATTTCATTAATTTCAATTAAAAAAAAGATTATTAAAGTTATCTGTGGTTTTTTTAACAAGATCTTCTTTAGATATATTTTTAATCTCAGCAAGTTTTGCAGCAGTGAAATCGATAAATGATGGTTCATTTTTTTTTCCTCTTTTAGGAACAGGTGCTAAAAAAGGACTATCAGTCTCAATTAAGATATTATCCATTGGAATAGATTTGAACGTATCTTGTAAATTCAATGAGTTTTTAAAAGTAATGATACCGCTTGCTGAAAAGAATGAATTTAAAGTCATTAGTTTTTCTGAGAATTCTTTAGACCCAGTAAAACAATGCATCAAAATTTTAAGGTTTTCATTTTTATATTCATTTAAAATCTCAAAAGTTTCTTTTTCTGCATCTCTTGAATGAACAATTAATGGAATATTGGTTTTTATAGATGCATCTATATGTTCTTTAAAACTTGCTATCTGTTTGTCTTTTTCACTATTATTGTAATAAAAATCTAACCCAGTTTCTCCAATTCCAATAATTTTTGAGTTTTCATTGAGACTTTCAATGATCTGCTTTGAAGTGATAATATCTGTGGAACTTTCATGAGGATGAATGCCAATAGTACCATAGATCATCTCATCTTTATTAATTAAATCTTTTACTCTAGAAAAACTTTCAAACGAAGTTGAGATAGTAAGTAATTTTTCTATACCCACTTCTTTTGATCTTTGGATTACATTAGTCAAGTCACTTATTAATGGTTCATGATCTAGATGACAGTGTGAATCAATCATTGTTTTTCTCTATTTTTTTAAAAAGTATGTCTATTTTATTAATATTATTACCTTTTGTTAAATACTCATTATTAGAAACTGAATCTAATTTTATATTTTTTTCTTCAATGTCAAAAATCTTTAATGCCTTTAAAGAAGATTCAGGAATAATTGGATATAGTAAAAAACTTATTTTTCTTACAATTTCTAAAGTAGTGTAAACAATAGTGTTTAATCTAATTATATCGTCTTTCTTTTTCCATGGTTCTTGATCATTAAAATATTTGTTAGCTTCAAAAAGAGAATTTACAATATAATCAATATAAAAATTGATATTTTGATTGTCAATTTGTGACCTAATATTATCTAAATTATCTTTATACTTATTTAGTATTAATAAATCCTCATTATTAAATTTAACTTCTAATGGAATTTTCCCATCACAATTTTTTATTGCAAATGCGGTTACACGCTGACATAAATTTCCATAATTATTAGCTAGATCACTATTAATACAATCTTCTAGTCTTTCTTGAGATATATTTCCATCGTTGCCAAAAGAAACTTCTTTAATTAAATAGTATCTTAAAGGATCGAGACCATACTCTTTAATTATTTCAAGTGGATCAAGTATATTTCCTTTAGATTTAGACATTTTTTCTTCACCTGATAATATCCATCCATGGCCATAGACTCTCTTTGGTAAATCAATTTTTGCTGCTAATAAAAAAGCAGGCCAATAAACAGCATGGAATCTGAGTATATCTTTTCCAATTAAATGTATTGAGGCTGGCCAAAATTTTTTAAACAAATCATCATCTTTATAAGGATAATTTAATGCACTTAAATAATTCGTCAAAGCATCTAGCCAAACATATATTACGTGGTTTTTATTATTTGGAACAGGTATACCCCATGAAAAACTTTTTCTGCTTACAGAAAGATCTTTAAGACCACTTTTTACAAAACTAATAACTTCATTTTTTCTAGATTGAGGAGAAATGAAATCTGGATTAGCTTCATAATATTCTAATAAAGGTTTTTCCCACTTTGAAAGTCTAAAAAAATAAGATTCTTCCTCAATCCATTCAACAGCAGATTTTGAAGATATAGCAATTTTTTTTCCATCTAATTCCTCAATTTCGTCTTCGTTATAAAAGGCTTCATCTGATACTGAATACCATCCAGAATAGTTTGATAAGTATATATCATCATTTTTCTCAAGTTCATTCCAAAGATGTTGAACTGTTTTTTTATGTCTAGCTTCTGTTGTTCTTATAAAATCAGTATTAGATAAATTCAACGTATCCGAAAGATCTCTAAAGGTTTTACTAATTTGATCACAAAATGCTAGAGGCTCCTTCCCTGCTTTTTCCGCAGATCTTTGAATTTTTAATCCATGTTCGTCTGTACCAGTAAGAAAATGAACCTGATAATCATCAATTATTTTAAATCTTGCAAAAAAATCTGCGATAATGCTTGAATATGCATGACCCATATGAGGCTTAGCTGAGGGGTAGTATATAGGCGTGGTAATATAAAAAGTCTTATCCATTTAATATTTTATCCTCAAATTCCATAAACAATGTTTCCTCATCTAAATTATAAATTTTAGTGTTATTAATTTTTTCTAAAAAATAATGATATGACTTTAGTAAACTAATATTTTCACTAGATATATTATTTCTAAAATAAAGTTCAATAAAAGAATAAATGATTTCAGTTATAGATTTATCTTTTTTATAAATTTTATCTTTTATTATAGTTGTGAGGGTTGTATTTAAATCAAATTTAGCAAGGTCTAAGTCATATTCTTCAGATAACTTTATTAATTTAATTAATTTTCCAGGTGTTGTATAATAATCAAATAACTTATCATTGATAAAAGTATTTATGTCATTGTTAAGTAATTGATTAACAATTCTAATAGACTGATCTTTTGTTAAAAAAACTTTGAAATTTAAACATCTGGATTTAAGAGTTGGTAGCACTCTTTTATTGTTATTAATCAAAATAAAATTTATATTTTCATTTGGTTCTTCTAAAATTTTTAACAAAGCATTAATGGAATTTAAGTTTAATAATTCAATATTATCAATTAAAACAAACCTCTTTTTATTATTAAATGAGGATTTGTTTAGATTTATTATCAATTCCCTAATTTGATTTATGTCAATATTTTTTTTTTCTTCCAAGACATCAATTAAGTAAAAATTTGGGTTAGATTTATTTAGTATAAGTTTGTATGACTTATTATCTGGATTAATTTTATTATTTTCAAAGTCATATGGATGTTCTTCATTTTCCGATAATACAAGATTAATTAAATGATATGCTAATGTTGATTTTCCAATTCCTTTTTCACCTGATAAAAGAATCTTATTAGGCAAAGTATCGTTTTTAGATAATTTATATAATTGATTAAAAATTTCTTTGTGCTCAAACAAATTTATTTGAGTTAGGGGATTTAAATTCATTTAATTAATTTTTTAATTTGATTTATTATTAAATCTTCATTTATTTTTATATCTAAATTAGAATCAATTATTTTGTATGATTTTTTATTTGATTTAGCTAATTTCAAAAAACCTTTTTGAACTTTATTATAAAAATTCATATTAAACTGATCATATCGATTGAGAGATTTTCTATTTTTTAATCTTTGAAATAGATTTTTTTTACTTACAACATTGATGAAAGTAAAATTGACTTTAATGTTTTTTAATAGAAATTTATTTATGATATTTATAATGTTTAAATCAACACCCATACCATAATGCTGATATGCAATAGTTGAGTCTGTAAATCTATCGATCAAAATAATTTTTTTTTTGTATGATTTTTTTATAAGATTTATGTTTTCACTACGTGCTGCTAAATATAAAAGTAAATCAGTATATATGTTAAAATTAGATTTTTTATTTAAAATTAATTTCCTTATTTTTTCAGAGTTAAGACTTCCGCCTGGTTCTCTAATCTTTAAATAGTTAATTTTCTTTTTATCTAAATATTTAGATACTTTGTTTATATGATGACTTTTGCCACTACCCTCTATACCCTCAAAAACAATGATGGGTTTTTTAGACATCACCCCAAATTAAATAATTTATTGATTTTATTAATCTTGTAAAAAAATTAACTTTTTTAATTTCTTTAGATGAAAGTAAATCATACTCACCAACAAGTTCTTGATCATAAACAACTCTTAGAGTGGCTATTTTTTGATCTTTTTCAATTGGTGCTTCGACTGGTCCGTCATACTTAACAACAACTTTTAAAAGTTTTTTTTTCGCTTTTTTGATTGTTTTGTAAATATCTTCTTTTGTATATGCTTCCACACTATTCTCTTTTCCCAACCAAACATCAATTTTGTGCAATGGTTTGTTGGCTTTAGCTATTTCAACAAGGTCATAGTTGGTAAGACCAAATGTAAGTAGTTTTGTGCTTTCTTTAGATCTAGCATTTTTTGAATTAAAGCCACTTCCAACAGCAATTAATCTTCTGCCATTTCTATCTATTGATGATGCTAAAGAATATTTTTCAACGGCTAAATAACCAGTTTTTATTCCATCTGCTCCAAGATTTTTATAAAGTAAAGGATTTCTATTTCCTTGTGTTATTGGATCACCTCCTGTCCTATCCCAGGTAAATTCTTTTTCAGCAAACATTTTGTAAAATTTAGGATGTTCTTTAATTAAATATCTAGACATTTTTAAAATATCTCTAACAGTTGAATAATTGTCGGGGTCATTTATCCCTGATGAATTAGAAAAGTTTGTATTATCCATTCCTAATTCTTTCGCTTTAGTTGTCATTAAAATTGCAAATTCTTCTTCAGTACCTGCTATACCTTCGGCTAATGCAATACATGCATCATTACCAGAGGC
The DNA here is from genome assembly GCA_902571135.1 of uncultured Pelagibacteraceae bacterium. Taxonomy (GTDB): domain Bacteria; phylum Pseudomonadota; class Alphaproteobacteria; order Pelagibacterales; family Pelagibacteraceae; genus Pelagibacter. The sequence continues at coordinate 10,393 of CACGAU010000002.1, forward strand.
AACAATGATACCTCTTAATAAATTTTCTACAGAGACCTGATCACCTACCATTATAAACATTGATGAATATCCAGATGTAGATAATCTCCAAGCTCTCTCTGATATTATAAATTTTTCATCTAAACTAAGATCTCCTGATTTTATTAGATCAAAAGCTATTATTGCTGTCATTATTTTTGTCATAGAAGCAGGATAAATTGAAATATCCGGCTCTTTTTCATAGAGAATTTCTCCAGAATGATAATCTTGTAATATTGCGGTTCTAGCATTTACATCAAAATTAGCTTTTGAAATATTTACTAATGAAAAACTAAAAAAAATTACAATTAATAATATTCTAAACATCTTTTAATATCTCTATATTTTCAAAATTTAATATTTTTATTTCATTAAATGACTTTTCTAGTTTTTTTATATCATTAAATGGACCCAATAATACCCTATATTTAGTTTTAGATAATTTCTTAATTGCAGACTTTTTTATATTTGTCTCATCTTTTATTCTATCGACCATATTTTCTGCTGAGTCTCTATAATAAAAATCTGCAATCTTTATTGAATATAAAAATTTATTTTTTTTTATTTTTATTACTTTTTCTTTATCTTTGCCTAAATTATCTATAGTAATTCCATCTACTGGTGCCTTTTCAGCTACTTTTTTCTCTTCATCAAAAGTCTTTGCTTTTTTAGCTACAAATGTTGAACTTTTTGAAATTAAAATAAGATCAATAAAAGGTTCTTTGGGATCAAGTGATAACTCTTCAGCAATACGTTGTGTAATTACAGAGTTGTAAAAAGATGAGAATTTAACATTATTAGAGATTACTTCAGCTATAATTGACTTATCATTAACAGGATTGGTAATTTTAACAAATGAATTTTTTTTAATTTTATTATGAAAAATTACAAGTGATCTATTATCTATTTTTTTAGATATTTTTTTTTCTTTTTTTAATTCGTCATTATAAATTAAAGCAAATCCAGTATTACTATACTTTTGATCACTAATATAAACTATGTTTTTATTATTTTGATCAAATTGATTACATGCAGATAAAAAAAGCATAGAAACAATTAATACGAGTATTTTAAAGTTCATTTTTAAATTTATCTTTTAATGTACAAACAGCTAAAGCAAATCGCAATGATCTATTCCATTTTAATATTATTTCATAGTTATCAAATACGATATAAGCTGGATTTAAAGTTTCAGCATCAGGTATGATATCCTTATCTGGAGTTATAATGGCTACCTTTAAACTGTTGTACTTGTTATCTATTTGATCATTATTTTTAATAAATTTTCTAAAATATTTTAATTTTTTTTTATCATGAAGTTTTTTTGCAGAAATGTTCAAATATTTACTTGGTACATTCTCTGATAAATCAATTCTATAAAAACAAGGACTCTCACTTTTCCAACCTATTTGATTTAAATAATTTGATGCTGAAGCATACGCATCGTTATTATTTTTTAAATCTATATATCCGTTGCCATCGTGGTCAATTGCATAATTTTTCATTGTTGATGGCATAAATTGGAAGAAACCAAAAGCGCCTGCCCAAGATCCATATAATGTTTCATGATCTATTTGTTCATTATCTATTAATCGCAAAAGTGTTAATAATTCATTTGTAAAAAAATCTGATCTTCTTTTATCAAAACTTAAAGTTGCCAAAGATGATAAAATATCCATTTTACCAACATACGTTCCAAAATTAGTTTCTATTCCCATTAGAGCCAATAGTAACTCTCTCTCTATATTAAATTCATTTTCAACATTATTTATTAACGTTGAATTTTTTTCATAGAATTTTTTTCCTAGCGAGACTTTTTTTGAAGATGTTCTTTTTGAAATATAAGTTTTAGTATCCTCATAAAATTCAGGTTGATACCTATCATATTTTATTACATCTGATAAAAATTTAGTATCAGACATAACTCTATCAAACGTTTTTTCTGAAATATTGTTTTCTAAAGCTATTTTTTTAAAATTTAATTTCCAATTTTCAAATTCTTTATTGATATCAGCAAATGAGAAATTAATAGAAATAAAAATAAAAAATAAAAAAAAATTAATTAGTTTCATGTAAATCCTTCAAATATATAATTACAGCAATCCAAATAAAAATAAAACTAACTAATTTTGTTATTGAAAAAGGCTCGTTGTAATAAAAATAACCTAATAAAAACTGAAAAGTGGGAGTTATATAAAATATCATGCCAGTCGGTCCTAAACCACAGAGTTCAACGCCCCTAACATATAAAAATAAAGGTATGACAGTCATGGGTCCAGCAAGATAAATAAATAGCATCATCGATGGATCAGATAATTGAAAATCATTATATCCTTTGCTTGCTATCAAATAAAAAGCTAAAAGTGCAAATGGTAATATAAATAAACTCTCTATAAGAAGACCTACATCTGTATCAACATTAATTTTTTTTCTAACTAGATTGTAAAAACCCCAGCTTAAAGCAACTATTAAACCAACCCAAGGCAATGATTTAATACTTACAATAATTAAAAAAAGGATTGATAGAATAACCAACAGAATTGAAAAGACTCTTTTTCTATTAAGTTTCTCTTTAAAAAAAAGATAACCAAGCATTACGCTTAAAATGGGCATAATAAAATAACCAAAACTAGCATCTATAATTCTATTTGTTGCTATAGCATATATCCACACACCCCAATTTATAAAAATTAAAAAACCCGAGATAAATAAATAAAATAATTTGGATTTATTTTTTACAATTTTGAAAAAAATATTCCATTTAGAGAAAAAAAAAGTAGTCAAGATTAAAGTAAAAGCTGTCCACAAACATCTGTGAACTACTAATTCAATATGTCCAATATAAGCGATATATTTAAAATAAATTACACCAAAAAATCCCCACCAAAAAGATCCAAACCCAGCAAGTAATAAGCCTTTGTTAAATTCTTTATTCATAGGAACTCATGATGCTTGTAATTAATAAGTTTATTAGACTATTTTATGGTTGAATTAAATAATTATAATTATAAAACCTTGCTCACGGAGAGATGGCTGAGCGGTTGAAAGCACCGGTCTTGAAATACTAGGGATCCCCTACTCACCTTACGACGTTTTACATACTTATTAGGTCATTACTAACTTTTTTAATTTTAGCTTTTACGAAAAACACATCATTCTTGGCTTGCCTAAGCTATCAAACTTGTACGCCACTTGTACGCAGAACTTTATTTATTATGGTACTAAAGCATTTAATGTTGCAGTTAGCTTTATATCAAACTGAAGCAAGTCACCTAATTTTTTCATCTCTTTTAAGTTGTTTTGAACATCTATAAATTTATCTTTAGAAACTAAATTTTCTGCAACCAAAGATGCTAAAAGCATTCCCACTGGCATTTCGCTATTTGACTCACCTAATTTAGCTAGAGATGGGAGTACTATGTTTACCAAGTCCTCCATTTGTTTTTTTAGAACTTTATCTTTTGATTTTACTTCATCAGGATCGTTAAAATTTATGATGACGTAGTCATTGTAAAATTTGCTTATTTTATCTTTCTCGATGCTCATTTACCACTTATCAAAATCTAGTATAGGATAATTATTAAACATTTTAGATAAGGCCTCAGTAGAAATAACTGTCCCACCTTTTTTAAATGACTCTTTACCTGCTGAAATAATCTTTAAACAAGTATTTTTATATTTTTCATAAAATTTATCATTCTCATTAATTACAATTTCAGTTTGATTGTAAAGATGATTTGCAAAAGAGTTTATTTGATCTTCACTCAATTTAGATGCTGAACTTGAAGAGAGAATAAATTGTTTAAAGCAATTAATAAACCCATTTGAATATTGATTTTTTTCAAGCTGATTAGTTTCAAATGAGGCCTCAAAAATACCCCTAAAAAAAAATGTTCTTACATTATAGAGTTTTTTTGCGTCAACATTCTCTAGCGTGTCTGAGAAAGAACGATAAAGGGAATCACAAACAGATACAGTAGGCTCTACATCTTCCCAAATTTTGTCTAATTTACTCATTTTATAAGATTAATATTATTCTTTCTTCTTCTCTTAATCAATTCATCTACTTGAATCTTGATAAAGAGTTGTCTACCCATTTGAACAGCTTTAGCCTGTACTTCGCTTTTATGTTTAGTAGGTAATCTTTTTAAAGGTTTGCCTGGTGGATCATCATTTGCAAGAACATTATTAGCTGAATTAATCATACTTTGATCGACTATTCTTAATACTTCTTTCTTTTCATTAAAAGATAAGTTTTCAAGTATCTTAATTATACCGTTTCTTTCCTCTTGAGCTCTATAGTATTTATGATCTTCCGACATTTTTAGGGTCCAATTTTTTTACAAAATCAACACCGAGACAACCATCTTTTTTATAATCCCACCATGCTTCACAATATTTTGTAAATTTCTTTTTTCCTTTTGGATCAAAATAAATAATAGTGATGTTAGAACGGATATGTCTAAAACCATCTTTAAAAATAACATCTTCAATTTGAATTACTTTATCACCTTTAGATCTTTTTATTGTGTCACCTAAATAATTACGTTCCTCTATCGTATCAGTTATTTTACCTCTGCCATGATATGAGTTATTTCTAAAATTTCCTTTATAAGAGTCGGTGTAGCCATAAGTATTTTTACTTGTTTTATTATCGAAAGGATCCATTGGTATCATATATTCACCCAATCCATTTCTCATAAAGTTTTTAAAATTCCCAATATATTTATTGGCCAGTTGAGAATAATTATGTTGATACATGGTCCCTTTAACCATTTGATTATCTTTCCACTGACCATCGTATTTGCCGCCATGACCAAATTCTAAATAAAAATTATATTTTTTTAAAAAGAGACCATAACCATGCATTTTTTTAAAATATTTCTTGTAGTTTTTTAATTGCTCTTTTCTGAAATCACTTTTTTCCCATACCTTTAAACCACCCATACTTGACATAAGGGCGAAATTTTCAGGCCAAATTAATTTACCTGAACCATCGTATTTTCCATTTTTGAAATTACCAATATAATATGCACCGTCATAGTAATTAAAAACACCTTTGCCATGAGGCTTTTTGTTTTTAATACCACCTTTGTATGAGCCATAAGGAAATATTAAATTTTCTTTACCAGTTATAAATCCAAAGAACTTTTCATTTTTTATATTAAATAACTTTGAACTAACTGTTTTATAATCTTGATAATCATATTTAATATTAAATTTTTGATATAATCTCTCTAATAAAGTTGGATCTTTTAATGTATCTGTGAATAGAGCCATTAATAATTCATCTGATTTTACTTTTTGAATAGTTTTAGGCGAAGGATCCTTAAAGTACCATTGACCATCAGATGATCTTTGGTGTTTACATAATTTTCTAAATTTTTTTAGTTTTGTTAAGATAAGCTTATCTAAATCTGTCATAGGTATTTATTCATATCCTTTTTTTAATAGAAAACATCGTATCATAATTCTCTACTTCAGGACCTTCATACTCAAAATCATAAGAGTATACATCGTAGATACCATTATCCACTTTATATGTGAAAGAGTTATTCCATTCATTTTTTTGTGTCTTTTGATTTTTTATGAGATGATGTTTATATCCTGTATCTACAAGTGCATTGAAACTAATTTTACCTGTTGTGATTTTAACATCGCCTGTTTTGGATGACTCATTGTCAATTTTTTTTATTAAATCATCTACTTTAATATGTTTAAGAGAATTTAAAGGAATATAGTAAAAATTCTTTGGTTTTTTCTTTTCTTTATCCTCTAAGTATACTCCACATAAAACTGTTCCAAAATCAGCGTCATGAGTAGAATAAATAGCAGTTAATTTTGTGTTCTTAATTTTACCTATATTTAAGAGATTTGTTGTTCCTTTTGATATAATTTTAAGATTTGATGATTTATTTATTATTTCATCATCGCCAATTATCAAAAATTGATGTTGATGTATTGTCGATTTACTTAAAATAAATTTACTCATTTGTGTGAACTTTTAATTCATTTAAAACTAAATATTTCATGTAGGAGAATATAGGATAACTTGTACAAGACTTGTACGCCAGGCAAAATTTTTAAAAAAAAAAGCTCTGTTTTTTAGTTGAATTTTAATAATATACTTATAAAACCTTGCTCACGGAGAGATGGCTGAGCGGTTGAAAGCACCGGTCTTGAAAACCGGCAAAGGGGCAACTCTTTCCTGGGTTCGAATCCCAGTCTCTCCGCCATCATTTTTGTGTATAGTTAAAATTTTTATATAAGAAATTGATATTATTATTTTCAAATTCAAAATCAGTTTTAAAACCATTGTAAAAATTATACAAATTAGTGTCATCAATATTCAGTAGTTTTTCTAAATCAAGAAGATCATTTTCATTTAAATTATTTATATATTTTTTTGTAAATGCACCCAAAAGATTATCCATTTCTTTTGTGCCTCTATAATTAGATCGGTAAATAATTTTTTTTTTTAATTCATCTATATTGATCATAATAATTAGAATATATTATTAGTTAATGAATAATAAAACAAATTATGAATATTTATTGTCAGATTTAAGTTCTTTAAAAGGTGTAGGAACTAAAACAAAAAATTTATTAAAAAAGAAAAATATTAATAATTTATTTGATTTACTATGGAAACTTCCAAAATCTTATACAGATAGAAGCTTGTCATCAAAAATAAAAGATCTAAAAATTGGTGAAATACAAACAGTAACTATAGTTCCGCAAAAGTATAATTTCCCACGAATAAGAAAATTACCTAACAGAGTTTTATGTAAAGATGAGACAGGGGAAATAGATTGTGTTTTTTTTAATAGTTATGAAGGATATATTAAAAAAATACTACCTTTGGGAAAAGAAGTTACTATTAGTGGTAAAATAGGACATTTTAGAAATAAATATCAAATTACAAATCCAAAATACATTTCTGAGGATTCGACTTTAATTAAACAAGTTCATAATAATTACTCTTTAACCGATGGGGTTTCTGAAAAAATATATAATAAAATTTTAAGTCAAATTATCAGTAAATTACCTGAGTTAAATGAATGGCATTCTCAAAATATTATGGCGAAATTTCAAAATTTAAGCTGGAATAAATCAATTAAAGAACTACATAAACCAGAAAATATTGGAAAATATAAATCAAATTTTTATCAAAGACTTGCTTATGATGAAATATTTTCAACATTTCTAGTTAATTCAGAAATAAGAAAAAAAATAAAAAGAATTAAAAAAAAAAATAAAATAATAAATATAAGTAAACAAAATTCTTTAATAAAAAATTTAAACTTTTCATTAACAAATGACCAAATTAAATCCTTAAATGAAATTAATAAAGATTTGAGTTCGTCCAACAAAATGTTTAGACTTTTACAGGGGGATGTTGGAAGTGGAAAAACAATCGTCTCTTTATTAGCTGCAATAAATACTATCAATTCTGGTTTCCAAGTTGCAATTATGGCACCTACAGAAATTCTTGCGAAGCAACATTATAATCTGGCAAAAAATATATTTCCTAAAAATATTAATTTAGAGTTGATTTCAGGAAAGTCAGAATACAGGATAAAAAAAGAGATACTTAAAAATTTGGAAAATAATAAAATTGATATTATTTTTGGAACACACGCAATTTTTCAAAAAAAAGTTATATTTAAAAAATTGGGATTAATAATTATAGATGAACAGCATAAATTTGGTGTAAACCAGAGAAAGAGGCTATCAGATAAAGGTGGAGTAGATTGCGATGTTCTTTTAATGACAGCAACACCAATACCAAGAACGTTAACAATGACTATTTATGGTGATATGGATATTTCTATAATTCGAGAAAAACCAAAAAATAGAAAACCAATTAAAACTTACAGTAAATTAGAAGAAAAAATTGATGATGTTTTAAAATTTATAAATAAAGAAATTAAATTAGGTAATCAGATTTTTTGGGTATGTCCTTTAATTGAGGAATCAAAAAAATTAGATCATTCTTCTGCTATAATAAAATTTGAATATTTAAAAAAAAAATTTCCTAACCAAGTTTCTTTACTTCATGGCAAAACTGATTTAGATGAAAAAAATGTAATACTTAAAAATTTTTTGAATAATAAATTCAAGATTCTAGTTTCAACAACTATAATTGAAGTAGGAATTGATTTTCCCAACGCAAACGTAATAGTAATAGAAAATGCAAATAAATTTGGACTTTCTCAACTTCATCAATTAAGGGGTAGAGTTGGTCGTGGTGATAAGGACTCCACTTGTATTCTTATGTTTAAATCTAATTTAAGCGATAATGCAAAAAAAAGAATTAAAATTTTAAAAGATTCAAATGATGGTTTTTTTATATCTGAAGAAGACATGAAATTAAGAGGTTTTGGAGATATCTTGGGTTTTAAGCAGAGTGGAATTAAAAATTTTAAATTAGCAGATCCGATACATAATAGTGATCTTTTTTTATTAGCTGAAAAGGAAATGAAAAGAATAGAAAAATCGAATGAAGATATAGGAAAATTTAAACCTTTGATAAAGTTATATGATAGAGCTGATATAATAAATGATATCGCCTAAGATTTTTTTGTTGAGGTGCCCGCTGATACTATAAACTTAGAAGCTTCTTCAAAAGACATGTTTAGATAAATAACATCTTCTACTGGGAACATTAATAAGAAACCACTTGTTGGGTTTGGTGTGGTTGGCACAAAAACATTAATTAAATTTTTTCCTGTTTTTTCTGCCATCTCACCTTTATTTTCTTTTGTAGCAAATCCAACAGCCCAAACTCCTTTTCTAGGATATTCAATCAATACAACACTCTTTTTACCATCATCTTTTTTAGAAAAAGTTTCTGTCATTTGAACAATTGCTGAATAAACAGTTCTTAAAAAAGGAATTCTTTTAAACAAATCATCAATTAATTTGAGAATTCTTCTTCCAAAAAATGAAAGAGAAAGGCCACCAACAATAGTGATAAGTAAAATAGAAATTACAATTTCAACCCCTGGAATATTAAACGGTAAATAACTATTCGGATTTATATTTTTGGGAATTAAATTAGATGATATCCCTATTAAAATTTTAGTTAAATATAGTGTAAATCCTATAGGAATTAAAACAACAACACCTGTAATAAAATAATTTCTTAATGTTAAAGAAAAAGATTTTTTTGAAGCTTTTTTTGACATATTTTTAATTTAACTATAGCTAGCGTAGACAACAAAAACAATTGCAATGATAAATAATACAATTAAAATTTTGTTATTAAGATTCATATAGAATATTAATATCAATAATAAGTAGATATGGATAGAAGAAAATTTTTGACTTATGTAGGTTGCGGATGTGGAAGCATCATTTTACATTCATGCGCATCAGCACCAATTACTGATAGAAAACAATTAAAAATAATTCCAGAAGCAAAATTAAATGCTCAAGCTGCTCAAATATATGAAAAAGTAAAAGAAAAAGAAAAGATGAGTGATGATGTTAAAAAATTAAACGAAATAAAAGAAATTGGAAAAAGAATGGAAGACTCGATAAGTGAATATTTTTATAGAGCTAATTTGAATGATCCAACGGCAAATTTTGAATGGGAGTATATTTTAATTGATAACAAAAAAGTTAGGAATGCATGGTGTATGCCTGGTGGTAAAATAGCTGTTTATACTGGTATTCTTGATGTTACAAAAAATACAAATGGTTTAGCAGCAGTTATGGGTCATGAGGTAGCTCATGCAGTTGCAAAACATTCTGTGGAAAGAGCTAGTCGAGGAGTATTACTAAATACAGGTGCACGAATAATTGATATAGCAAGTGGTGGCGTGCTATCAGAAATTAACAGAACAACAGGGATGGACACTGTTGGTTTGCTAGCTCAACTTGGAATAATGAATCCTTTTAATAGAAAACAAGAAAGTGAAGCTGACTATCTTGGTATGATTTTTTCATCACTTTCCGGCTATGATATTAGAGAAACAGTAAAAATTTGGGAAAGAATGAAAGAAATTAATAAAGGGAAAGAACCACCGCAATTTATGAGCACTCATCCATCTTCTGATACAAGGATCAAACAATTGAATGAATGGATGAACGAAGTAATTTTGGATTATCCACCAATAGTTTAAAGATAATAAAATAAGTGGTGAGCCCTGATGGACTCGAACCATCGACCCATTCCTTAAAAGGGAATTGCTCTACCAACTGAGCTAAGGGCCCCCAAATTATTCAAATTGAATAGTTGTTATATACAGAATTATTATTTTTTTTCAAATGTCAATTTTAACTAAATCTATGCACGTTCTACAACTTATCAATGTATTTATCGTGAAATTGATCAAAAGTACCGTCATTAATATTTTTTCTGATCAAAGCCATCAATTGTTGATAAAAATTAATGTTATGTAGAGTGAGCAACATTGAAGCAAGAATTTCATTAGTATTAAATAAGTGATTCAAGTAGTTTTTTGAATATTTATTTAAATTAAGACTTTCACAATCTGGATCTAAAGGCGTATTGTCATTTTGATATTTATTATTTTTAATATTAATTCTACCATTCCAAGTAAATGCTAAACCTGTTCGTCCTGATCTGGTTGGCAAAACACAATCAAACATATCTATACCCCTTTTGACAGCACCTAAAATATCTGATGGTGTTCCAACACCCATTAAATAATGTGGTTTTTCAATAGGTAAATATTGTTTTATATCATCTAAAACGCCAAACATTTCATTTTGCGTTTCTCCTACTGCTAACCCACCTACAGCATACCCATCAAAACCAATTTTAATTAATTCTTGCATTGATTTTAATCTTAAATTTTTAAAAAGGCCTCCCTGGATAATGCCAAATAAAGCTTTATGAGGATTATTTCCAAAAGCTTTTTTAGATCTTTCAGCCCAATTAAGTGAAAGATCCATAGATTTTTTAATAACATCATAATCATTAGTTTTTTTTGGGCACTCATCCATAATCATTACTATGTCAGAATTTAAACCCAGCTGTATTCTGATGCTCTCCTCAGGACTTAAATAAAATTTTTTACCGTCAACATGAGAATTGAATATGGCACCCTTTTCTCTATCTATCTTATTCAATTTTGAAAGAGACATTACTTGAAAACCACCAGAGTCAGTTAATATAGGTAAATCACAATTCATAAAATTATGAAGTCCACCAGCGGATTGAATTCTTTCAACACCTGGCCGTATCATTAAATGATAAGTATTAGAAAGTATTATTTCAGAACCTGTTTTTTTAATATCATCTATTGTGCAAGCTTTTACAGTTGCTTGTGTTCCAACAGGCATAAAAGCTGGAGTTTGTATATTACCACGATGCGTCTCAATTAAACCACACCTAGCAAATTTATCTTTTTTTAAAACGTTAAAGGCAAATTTTTTTAATGCCATTAAAAAATTTATTGAGATTTGAAACTAATAATCTTATCTGGATCAGTTACAGCGCCGTTATTGTTTTGATCGCCTCTTTTTATTTTATCAACAAATTCCATTCCCTCGATCACTTTTCCAAAAACTGTATATTGACGATCTAAAAAAGGAGCTGGCTGAAAACAAATAAAAAATTGACTATTTGCACTATTTGGATCTTGAGCTCTCGCCATTGACAAAGTTCCTCTATCATGTGGTAAACTATTGAATTCTTGCTCTAAGTCAGGAAAATCTGATCCACCCATTCCAGCTCTTCTGAGATCAAATTCTTTTGATTCTGAATTTCCAAATTTAACATCACCTGTTTGAGCCATAAATCCATCTATAACTCTGTGAAAAACAACGTTATCGTATTTACCACTATTTGCTAATTCCTTAATTCTTTTAACATGATTTGGCGCAACATCCTCAAACAATTCAATTTTTACGTCACCATCTTTTAATTTTAATATCATTATATTCTCCTCAGCTATTGATTGATTAGTAATAAAAAAAAGCAAAATAAGTATTTTAATAAAAATTTTATTCATATTTCTCTTTTAAAGACTTGATCGTACTTTTGGTAGTAAATTTTTTAATATCACCTTTTAATTTAACAATCTCTTTTACAAATCTAGATGAAATAATTTGATTTTCTACATCAGACATTAAAAAAATTGTTTCAATATTTTGGTTCAATTTTCTATTCATACCAGCTAATTGAAATTCATATTCAAAATCAGATACAGCTCTCAGTCCTCTTAAAATAATGTTTGATTTGTATTTTTTACATAAATCAGTAGTTAAAGAGCCAAAAGATACTACTTTTATTTTTTTCCTATTTAACTTTAGATCTTTAAATAAAGCTTTATTTACTATTTCTATTCTTTCATCAGAACTAAATAAATAACCTTTGTTACTTTCGTCTGAGACACCTACTACTATCTTATCAAACAATTTTAATGATTTTTTTATTACATCTATATGTCCAAAAGTAATTGGATCAAATGTTCCAGGATAAATTGCTATTTTATTCATTAAATTAAATTATCATCAATTTTAATTGCCGAAACAACTTTTTCTTCTCCTGATAACTTAATTATCCTAACACCTTGGGTATTTCTGCCTGCGGTTCTAATTTCTTTAACCGCAACTCTTATAACCCTACCTTTATTTGTAGAAATTAAAATTTCATCACCTTCAAAAACAGGAAAGGATGAAGTAATATTCCCATTTCTTGGTGAATTTACTATTCCTATAATGCCTTTTCCTCCTCTGTTAGTAACTCTGTAATCCGTATGTGAGGTCTTTTTACCATAACCATTCTCACTTATTGATAAAACAAATTTCTCTCTTGCTTTTAATTCAGATTTTTCATCTTTTGATTTTTTTCCGTTTTTATTAATTTTATCGTTATCAATAACTGATAAAGACACTATTTGATCATTTGATGCTAACTCTATTCCTTTAATTCCCTTAGAAGATCTGCCTTTAAAAACTCTGAGTTTCTTAGCTTCAAATCTAATACATTTTCCAAATCTTGTGCTTAAAATTACATCTTGATCATCTTTACAAATTTTAACACCTACAATTTTATCATTATTATCTAATTTCATTGCAATTTTTCCAGATGTATTAATCGATGAAAAATCTTCTAAACTATTTTTTCTTACTTTTCCTTGTGCTGTAGCAAAAATTATTTGATAATTTTTTAAGTCTGTTTCTTCTTCAGGCATTGGCATAATTGAGCTTATAGCTTGGTGGCTTTTTAAGGGTAAAATATTAAATAAAGACTTCCCTTTTGACGATGATGAGCCCTCTGGTATTTTCCATGCTTTAATCTTATAAACTAAACCCTCTGTAGAAAAGAAGAGAACTGAAGTATGAGTATTTACTGATAGTGTTTGAACAACAGAGTCTTGATCTCTAGTTGTTATACCTGATTTTCCCTTGCCACCTCTTTTTTGTTTTTTAACTCCATCTAAAGAACCTCTTTTTATGTATCCTTGTAATGTAACTGTAATTATTACTGATTGTTTTTGGATAGTTTCCTCAATATCGTAATTTAATACAGCATCTATAATTTGAGTTCTTCTTGGTATCGCAAATTTCTCTTTGATATTTTTTAGCTCTTCGCTGATTACTTTTAAAAGTTCTTTTTTTGATGAAATAATCTTTTTATATTTAGTAATTAATTCAGCTAATTTTTTAATTTCAACTTCGATCTCATTTATTCCCAAAGCAGTTAATTTCTGAAGTCTTAATTCTAATATAGCTAAAACTTGTGGTTCAGATAAAGAATAAAGGTTTTTACTTTTTTTTCCCTCTACTAAAGAAATTAATTTTTGTGATTTATTTATTTTCCATTTAATTTTTAAAATTGACATTTTAGCATCATCAGGGGTTTTGGATGATCTAATAATTTTTATTATTTTATCTAGGTTTTCAACTGACACTGATAATCCGATTAATATATGTGCTCGTTCTTCAGCTTTTTGAAGATCAAATTTAGTTTTCTTAATAACTACATCTTCTCTAAAAGTTAAAAAATTGGATAAAAAATCTTTTAACGTACACGTTTGCGGTTTTCCCTCAACAATAGCTAAAGTATTAAAACCAAAAGAACTTTCTATTTGAGTGTTTTTATATAATTGTCTCTTTATAGTTTCTGGTTCTATACCGTTTCTTAAATCTATTGCTACTCTAATACCTTCTCTGTTTGACTCGTCTCGAATATCTCTTATACCTTCTATCTTTTTTTCTCTTACTAACTGAGCAATCCTTTCGTTTAAAACGGATTTGTTAACTTGATACGGTATTGAAGTTATTACCAGTCTTTCACGGCCATTTTTTTGTTGTTCAATTGAGATTTCACCTCTTATCTTAAAGGATCCTCTTCCATTGTTATACCCTTGTTTAATTATATCTTTGCCTATAATTACACCACCAGTTGGAAAATCTGGACCAGGTATATGTTTCATTAACTCTCTGATTTTAATATCTTTATTATCTATTAAGGCCAAAGTACCGTCAATAATTTCACCTAAATTGTGAGGAGGTATACTTGTTGCCATACCAACAGCGATACCACCGGCTCCATTTACTAATAAATTTGGAAACTGTGCTGGTAAAACACTAGGTTCTTTCTCAGTTTCATCATAATTGCTTTTGAAAGTAATTGTATTTTTTTCAATATCATCAATCAGAAATTGAGAAACTTTCGACAAACGAGTTTCGGTATATCTCATAGCTGCAGCAGGATCACCATCTATAGAACCAAAATTTCCTTGGCCTTGAATTAAAGGAAGGCTCATAGAGAAATCTTGCACCATTCTAACTAACGCATCATAAACAGACTGATCACCATGAGGGTGATATTTACCAATAACATCTCCAACTATTCTTGCAGATTTTCTAAATTGTTTAGACCAATCATATCCACCTTTGTACATTGCATATAAAATTCTTCTATGAACGGGTTTTAACCCGTCTCTTACATCTGGAAGTGCACGACTTACAATTACACTCATTGCATAAGAAAGATATGATGAACTCATCTCATCATGCATTGAGATTAATTTTATATTTTTATCTTTAAACTCTTCAGTATTTTTCATAGAAATTAAAATGGAATTTCATCATCCATATCTGACACTTGTGAAGAATCCTCAATGTTATTTTGTTGAGTTGTGTCATTTTGAATTCCACCGCCTGAATTACCTCCACCCAACATTGTCAGTGAAGAATTATATCCTTGTATAACTATTTCAGTAGAATATTTATCTTGTCCCGATTGTTCATCTTTCCATTTTCTTGTCGTAAGTTGTCCCTCTATATAAACTTGTGCACCTTTTTTTAAATATTGTTGAACAACATTTACTAAACCTTCGTTAAATACAACTACACGGTGCCACTCTGTTTTTTCTTTTCTTTCACCAGTGTTTTTATCTTTCCAGGATTGACTTGTTGCAAGGCTTAATCTAGCTACACTTTTGCCATTTACCATTTGTTTAATTTCAGGATCTGCGCCCAAACGACCAATTAATAATACTTTATTTAAACTTCCAGCCATAATATTTAATAATTGTTAAATTAGTTAATTAGAATTATATCACAATTCTTCTGAATATTAATTTTATTAACTCAAAGCAACTAAAATTATGATGAAAAAGATAGTTATTAAGGGCGCTAAAGAACATAATTTGAAGAATGTTACTGTAGAGATTCCAAAAGACAAATTTGTGGTCATAACGGGTCTATCGGGGTCAGGAAAATCATCTTTAGCATTTGATACTATATACGCAGAAGGTCAGAGAAGATATGTAGAAAGCTTATCTGCCTATGCACGTCAATTTTTAGATAAAATGAAAAAACCAAATGTTGATTTAATTGAGGGATTAAGTCCAGCTATAGCAATAGAACAAAAAAATACTTCAAAAAACCCAAGATCTACTGTTGCAACTGTAACAGAAATTTATGATTACATGAGGGTATTATATGCTAGAGCAGGAATCCCCTACTCACCATTTACAGGTAAACCAATAACCTCACAAACAATTACACAAATAGTAGATTTAGTTAAAAAATTACCAAAAAAATCAACAATATATATTTATGCTCCAGTGGTAAGAGGTCGTAAAGGTGAGTATAAAAAAGATATTTTAAGTTACAAAAGAAGAGGTTTTAGAAAAATTAAAATTGATAATATTTTATATGATATAGAAAAATCACCCAATCTAGATAAAAAACTTAAACATGATATTTCAGTCTTAGTAGATAGAATAGTTTTAAATTCAAAACTTGGCAACAGGTTAGCTGAAAGTATTGAAACCGCGGTAAATTTGGCTAACGGTTTAGTGTTTGTTGAATATGAAGATGAAACACTTCCTCAAAAATTTAGAAAAATTGAAAAATTAATTTACTCTACAAAGTTTGCATGCCCTGAAAGTGGTTTTACAATTGAGGAAATTGAGCCAAGACTTTTTTCATTTAACAGCCCCTATGGAGCTTGCGAAGAGTGTGAGGGAATTGGAATGAAATTAAATGTTGATCCAAATTTAGTTGTTCCTGATGAAAGAAAAAGTTTAGCTGATGGAGCAATCGAACCTTGGTCAAAATCAACTACACTATATTATGCTCAAACCTTAGCATCTTTAGCAAAACATTATGGTTTTTCTTTAGATGAAAAATGGAAAAAATTACCAAAAAAAATTAAAGATATTATTCTTTATGGCTCTGATGAAGATGAAATTAAATTTAATTATGATGATGGATACGAGAAGTATTCATACAAAAAAACTTTTGAAGGTGTAATTAATAATCTTGAACGAAGATTTTTAGAGTCTGATAGCGAATGGAAAAGAGAAGCCATTGCTGAATATCAATCGGATACTGCCTGTGAAGCATGTAATGGTGATAGATTAAAAGAAGAAGCATTATGTGTAAAAATCAATGATCTTAATATTAGTGAGGTAACAAAAAAATCTATTTTGGATGCAGCAGAATGGTTTAAAAATTTAGAAAATAACCTTGATAAAAGACAATTTAAAATTGCTGAACATGTTTTAAAAGAAATCAACGAAAGATTAAATTTTCTACTTAATGTAGGTTTAGACTATTTAACACTTTCTAGAGAGTCTGGAACTTTATCAGGGGGTGAAGCTCAAAGAATAAGATTAGCATCACAAATTGGATCTGGTTTAACAGGTGTATTATATGTTTTAGATGAACCATCAATTGGATTACATCAAAAAGATAATGTTAAGCTTATTAATGCATTAAAAAGATTAAGAGATCTTGGTAATACTGTTATTGTTGTTGAGCATGACACTGAGACTATGGAAAATGCAGATCATATTATTGATCTTGGCCCTGAAGCCGGGAGTAATGGTGGTGAGATAACAGCACAAGGATCATACGAAGAAATTAAAAAAGATAAAAATAGTATTACCGGACAGTATCTTGCTAATAAAAAAACAATTGATATTCCTAAAACACGACGTTTAGCTAAAAATGGAAGATTTGTTGAAATCAATGGTGCAAGTGGAAATAATTTAAATAATGTAAATCTTAAAATTCCAACTGGAACATTTACTTGTGTTACTGGTGTGTCGGGTAGTGGTAAATCTACCTTAATATTACAGACACTATTTCATGCTTTAAATTTAACTTTAAATAATAAAGCAAGAAAAGCACCTAAATCATTTAAAGGTTATAAAGGTGTAGAATTAATAGATAAAATAATTGATATTGACCAGTCTCCTATTGGTAGAACACCAAGATCAAATCCAGCGACATATACCGGTGCCTTTGGGCCTATTAGAGATTGGTTTACAAGCCTGCCAGAGTCTAAAACAAGAGGATATAAACCAGGAAGGTTTTCATTTAACGTTAAAGGCGGTAGATGTGAAGCTTGTGAGGGTGATGGCGTAATTACATATGAAATGCATTTTTTACCTGATGTTTATATACAGTGTGATGAATGTAAGGGTACCAGGTACAATAGAGAAACCTTAGAAATTAAATTTAAAGGTAAAAGTATTGCTGATGTTTTGGATATGTCAGTTGATGAAGGATGTGAGTATTTTGAAAATATATCTAATATAAAAACAAA
Organism: uncultured Pelagibacteraceae bacterium; assembly: GCA_902571135.1. Taxonomy (GTDB): domain Bacteria; phylum Pseudomonadota; class Alphaproteobacteria; order Pelagibacterales; family Pelagibacteraceae; genus Pelagibacter. The sequence goes on from CACGAU010000002.1 coordinate 28,460, forward strand.
ATTATTAACTCTCAAAAAAGTTGGATTGGGCTATATAAAAATTGGTCAGCAGGCAACTACATTATCAGGAGGTGAAGCACAACGAATTAAGCTAGCAAAAGAACTTTCAAAAAGATCAACGGGAAGAACGATGTATATCTTAGATGAACCAACCACAGGTTTACATCAACATGATATTAAAAAACTTTTAGAGATACTTCATACATTTGTAAAACTTGGGAATACAGTAGTTGTCATTGAACATAATCTTGATGTTATTAAAACAGCCGACTACATTGTAGATATGGGCCCTGAAGGTGGTGTAAAGGGTGGTAATATTGTCGCCGAAGGAAAACCTGAAGAAGTATGCAAGGTTAAAGAGAGTTATACTGGTCAATTTTTAAAACCGCTTTTAACTTAGATTTAACAACTTAAAAATATTCAAAAATTAGTGTATAGTTATAAAGAATCATGAGCAGTTTATTGACATCATTATCAAAAACAGTCCACGCATCACTTGCGTTAGCAATTATTTTGTTTTTAGGATTGTTTTATTTAAACGATGGAATTGCTTTTGATACGCTATTCTGGAGCTGGTTATTTAGATACATACATGTAATTGTTGCAATTATGTGGATTGGATTATTGTGGTATTTCAATTTTGTTCAAATTCCAAATATGGGAAAAATTCCAGATGAACAAAAACCAGCTATTGGTAAAGTAATAGCGCCAGCTGCATTATTTTACTTTAGATGGGCTGCTGCATTAACTGTTCTTTCAGGTTTAATTCTTGCTCTTCTTAATGGATATCTTCATGATGCAATGACTTTAAGCATTGGTTCGGGTGTTCCAAAACATACTGCAATTGGAATTGGAATGTGGTTAGGAATTATAATGGCATTTAATGTGTGGTTTGTGATTTGGCCAAATCAAAAAAGAGCTTTAGGAATAGTTGAGAGTGATCCAGATACAAAAGCTAAATCAGCTAAAACTGCAATGCTATTCTCAAGAACAAATACTTTGTTATCTTTACCTATGCTACTTTCAATGGTAGCTGCACAAAATATATTTTAATTTATTTTTGATCGTCTTCTCTAAGAACAGTTTTTTGAGAAACTCTTAGTCTAACTAAAACAGTGTTAGCAATATAAATTGAAGAATAAGTTCCAAAAACTACACCAAGTATCATTGCTAATGAAAATCCTTTTAATATTTCTCCGCCAAAAAAATAAATTGCTAATAAAGCAAGTAGAGTAGTTGCAGAAGTTATTATAGTTCTTGATAATGTTTCGTTGATTGAAATATTTGTTAATTCAAAAATTTTTATATCAGAATATTTTCTTAAATTTTCACGCACACGGTCAAAAATAACCACAGTATCATTCATAGAATATCCAACAATTGTTAACACAGCTGCTATAATTGATAAATTAATTTCTAAACTAAATAATGAAAAAACTCCTAAAGTTACAATTACATCATGGAACAAAGCTAGAATAGCGCCCAAACTAAATTGCCATTCAAATCTTATCCAAATATAAATTAACATTAATGCTAGAGACAAAGATATTGCTATAACCCCTGATTTTAGTAATTCAGCGCTTACCTTTGGCCCAACATTCTCTACCCTTCTAAAATCATAGTTATTTCCAAAAGATTTATCTAAATTAGTCTTAATTTCTTCAATAATATTTTTTTTATTATCTTTATTTTCAAATTTTACTAAAAAATCTGTATCATTGCCAAATTTCTTCACTGAGACATCTCCTAAATCCATTTGATTAAATCTATCTCTTAATGAACTTACATTTATTTTAGAATCTGAAGCTCTTAATTCAATTAAAGTACCACCTTTAAAATCTATACCAAAATTAAGCCCTTTAAATATTAACAGTAGTAATGAAACAACAATTAAAACTGATGAAAGTAAATTAAAGTGATTATAATATTTATTAAAAGCAATCATTAGATTAATTTTTCCTTATCTTTATTTCTTGATACATAAATACTAGTGAACAATCTTGCTATGAAATAGACTGAAAATAGTGTTGTGAATATTCCAACTCCTAAGGTTACAGCAAAACCTTTGACTGGACCTGAGCCCATAAAAAACAAAATAATTGCAGCTAATAATGTGGTAATATTGGCATCTAAAATTGCTGTTCTTGATTTTGTATAACCTCCATCAAAAGCTAAAATATTATTAGTCTCATCTTTTAGCTCTTCTTTAATCCTCTCAAAAATTAAAACATTTGCATCAACTGCCATACCTACAGTTAGGATAATTCCCGCAATGCCAGGTAATGTTAAAGTAGCTTCAAACAAAGTTAAAACACCTAAAAGAATAAACAAATTAACTATTAGTGTTACATTGGTAATTAATCCGAAAATTTTATATTTTACGAACATAAAAATTATGACCAACATAAAACCTATTGCCAAAGCAATCATACCTGCATTAATTGAGTCTTGTCCAAGATCGGGTCCAACCGTTCTTTCTTCAATTATTTCTAATGGTGCTGGCAATGCTCCTGATCTTAATAATAAAGCTAGATCAGTTGCTGTTTGAAAAGTAAAGCCACCACTTATCTGACCAGAACCACTAGCAATCGTATCTCTAACTACAGGTGCACTAATAATTTTACCATCTAAAACAATTGCTAATTGTTTTCCAATACCAGTTGATGTTGCCTTACCAAATCTCTTTGCACCTACTCTATCTAAAGTAAATGAAACAATTGTTTGGTTGGCTTGAGTGTCCATTTTTGGTTGAGCATCAAGTAAGTTTTCACCACTGATTATAATTCTTTTACTAACTGTGGCTTCTTCTAAGCCATTTTCAAATTTTAACTTTTCAACACCAAAACGATCATTTTCATCATTTGTTACAAAACGAAAAGTAAGGTTTGCAGTTTTACCAAGCAGTGATTTAATTCTCATTGGATCATCTAATCCAGGAAGCTCTACTAAAATTCTGTTATTTCCTCTTTTAAGTATGTTGGGTTCATTAGTTCCAACCTCATCTACCCTTCTTCTAACTATTTCTATAGCTTGATCTTGTGAAGAAGTTTTAAGTTTAATTAAACCCTGTCTTGAAAAATTAACTTTTAAATTTAACCCTGTATCTTCAATTTCTAACTGATGTGATTTAAATCTTGGGTAATAAGGGTTAAGGTCACTATTTTCGTCCTGAAAAACATCTAAGACAGATTGCTTATCATTATTTGTTACATTAAAAAAAATGTTCTGATTATCTATTTTAATATTGTTAATTTTAATATTTTTTTCTTTGAAGTAATTTCTAATTGTTGTTGTTAGGTTTTGTAATTTTTGTTCAATTACAGGTTCATTATCAATTTCAAGTAATAGATATGATCCACCCTGAAGGTCCAATCCTAGATTAATTTTTTTATCAAAAAAATCATCATCAAATTTAAAAAGATTTGATGAAGCAATTAAAATAAATAAAACTGAAAAAAGAGTTATAAATAAAATTCTTAACTTAGAGAAATAAAGCACTTAACTAAAAATAATTATTTTTTAACTTCTTGAGTATTTGTATTAACAAGACTTTGAATACCAGTTGATTTAACTATCTCAACTTTTACGTTTTCAGCAATTTCTACTTCAACTTTATCGTTGTCTATAAGTCTCTCCACTGTACCTGTAATTCCACCAGAAGTAACAACCTTGTCACCTCTCTTAAGACTTTCAACCATTGCTTTGTGCTCTTTAACTTTTTTTTGCTGTGGTCTGATTAAGAAAAAATAAAAAATAACAAAAATTAAAATTAACGGTATAAATTGTCCTATTCCTGAGCCTTCCATAAATCTCCTTATAAATTATGTGAATACTTATACCATCTATGTAATTAAAACAACTTTATTTAGCTGAAATCAATTCCAAATTATTCATATACGGTCGCAGTACCTTAGGAACAACAATCGAACCATCTTTTTGTTGATAGTTTTCTAGCACAGCAATTAAAGTTCTTCCCACAGCTAAACCACTTCCATTTAATGTTCCAACAAAAACAGTTTCCTTGTTTTTATTTTTATATCTTGATTTCATTCTTTGTGCCTGAAATGTTGAACAAGAAGAGCATGAAGATATTTCACGATACTTGTTTTCTGATGGTAACCAAACTTCAATATCATAAGTTTTTTCTGCACTAAAACCCATATCACCTGAACATAAAATTACTTTTCTATAAGGTAACTCTAGCTTATCAAGAATATCTGTTGCGCAGTTTGTCATTCTCTCTAATTCTTCTAAGCAATTTTCTTTTTCTACAACACTAACCATCTCAACCTTGTAAAATTGATGTTGTCTAATCATTCCCTTGGTATCTTTTCCATAACTACCGGCTTCTTTTCTAAAACATGGGGTTGAGGCAACAAATCTCATTGGTAAATCTTTTTGGTCTACAATTTTATCTTTAACAATGTTTGTTAAAATTACTTCAGCAGTTGGAATTAAAAATTTTCTATCAGATCCTTCATCAAATTTTATTTCAAATTGATCGTTTTCAAATTTTGGTAATTGGCCTGTTCCATACATTGTATTATCAGAGGCAATTAATGGAGGTGAAATCTCTTGGTAGTCATTTTGAACAATATGAGTATCTAGCATAAAGTTAGATAAAGCTCGTTCTAGTAATGCTAACTCTTTTTTAACAAATACAAATCTTGATCCAGTTGTTTTAGTTGCAAGATCAAAATCAAGCATACCTAAATTTTCTCCAAGTTCGTAGTGAGATTTGGGTTTAAAATCAAATTCAGGAACTTTACCTGCTTTTAAAAGTTCTACATTATCATTTTCATCTTTTCCATTCGGAACATCCTGATGAGGTATGTTGGGTATACTTGATAAAATGTTATCTAATTCAGTTTTAGTATTTTTTTGTTGCTCAGCGATCTTTTCTAATTCAGTAGAGATTTCTTTAGATTTTTTGAATAAACTTTCATCTTTAGATTTTGAAATATCTTTTTTTTCTTTTTCTAAATTTTCTTTCTTTTGAATTAAATCTCTATTTAATTCATCAAGCTTTTTTAAATTATTAAAATCAATTTTAACTGAACGCTTTTCAAGATCTTTTTCAAATTTTGAATAGTCTTTTCTAATTTCTTTTAAATTATGCATCAGTCTTTTCTAAATTTTTGTTTTCTATAAATTTTACTGAAAATATTGATAATTCATATAAAATTAATAAAGGAATAGCTAAACCTATTTGAGTTATTGGATCTGGTGGTGTAAGCAATGCAGCAGCAGCAAATATAATTACTACAACATACTTTCTTCTTTCTTTTAGAAATTGACTGTCAACAACACCTATTCTTGCTAACAAACTTAAGACTATAGGTAGTTGGAAACTTATTCCAAATGCGAAAATTAACTTCATAACAAGTGACAAATATTCATTTACTTTGGCTTCTAATTGAATTGGTAAACTTGTAGACATCCCTGTACTTTCAAATGATAAAAAGAATTTAATAGCTAAAGGCATTATCAAATAATAAACTAGCATACCTCCCAAAAAGAAAAGAATTGGTGTTAAGATAAGGTATGGAAGTATAGCAACTTTTTCATGTTTATATAATCCCGGTGCAATAAATTTCCATATTTGCATTAGAATAAATGGACAGGTCACAAAAAAAGCTGTGAAAAAAGATACCTTAATATACGTTAAAAAAGTTTCCTGTAAGGCCGTAAAAATAAGCCTTCTATCAGATCCATCATCTTTGACAGCTTGAGCAAATGGATCAACTAAAAAACCGTAGATATGTTCTGCAAATATATAACAAATAACAAAAAAGATTATTAGAAATATAAAACTATGTATTAATCTTTTTCTTAGTTCTGTTAGATGGCTAACAAATCCACCTTCATTTTCTTCATTGCTCATCTTTTTTAGTTTCTTTTTTTATTTCATTATCAATTTTTTCTTCATCAATTTCTAAATTAGAAACCTCATTTTGAATGTTGCTCACATATCTTTTTGCAGTCCCTATCCAAGAACCTGCTTTCTTTAACATGATTGGAAAATCTTTAGGACCAAGAACAACAATTGCTATACCAACAACAATTAATATCTCAAACCAACCAATAGTAGGCATGTGATTTAATCTTTGTTTTCTGAGTCTTTATTTTCGTCGGATATATTTTTTGGCTCTGTATCGTCAGTAACATCTGACGCCATTCCTTTTTTGAAACTTTTAATACCTTTAGCTACATCACCCATCAGACTAGAGATTTTACCTCGTCCAAATAATAAGACTACTAATATAACTACGATTGCTATTTGCCAAATTCCTATGCTCATGAAAAACTTATAACCTTTTTATGCTTAATTTAAAAGTTACTTTTTTGTTAATCTTTCTCTTCTGTATCAAGAGTGCTGTTTAACATCTCGTCAATATTAGAATAAATATCCTCTTTTTTTTCTTCTTGTTTTTCTTTGTAAAATTTTCCAGTTCCAAAAATTGCATTATCAACACTAGAACTGTCAATTAATCCAGCAGCACCTAATTCATCAATTGTTGGTAAATCAGATAATTTTTGAAGATTAAAATGACTTAAAAATTCATCAGTTGTAACATATTGAATTGGTCTACCTGGTACATCTTTACGACCTCCTGGTTTCACCCAGTTGAGTTCCATCAATATTTCAAGAGTATTCGTTCCAAATGCAACACCTCTTATCTCCTCAATCTCAGCTCTAGTAACAGGTTGGTGATAAACGATTATTGCTAAAGTCTCCACAGCAGCTCTAGAAAGTTTCTTTTCTACTGTCTTCTCTTGTGACATAATATTAGATAAGTTAGGTGAAGTTCTAAACGACCACTTATCTTTAATACAAACTAAATTAATACCATGTTGAGAGTATTCTTGTTGTAACTTCTCTAATGATTTTGCAACACTACCCTTCTTAGTAATTTTGCTTTCAATTGTATCAATATCTAATGGTTCTGCAGCAGCAAAAATAACTGCTTCAATTTCTTTTTCTAAATCAGTTAACTTAGATGGAAATTTTACAATATTATCTTTTGTAATCTTTTCTTTTTTAATCATTATTTTCCTTCACATAAATATCATCAAATAACTTATCTTGTTTCATAGTTAAATTTCCTTCTTTAACTAATTCTAACGATCCAGCAAATATCCCTGCTTTACCCGTACGTTTATATTTTGAATTACTTTTAAAATTTTGAGGAATTAAATCATCTAATTTCTTCCAATCAATTAATTTACCGAAAAATTCTCTAATTGTTTTAATTCCATCTTCTGTAGTAAATACAGGTAATTTAGGAATATTCATTTTTTGAAAGTCCTTGGTCATAATAATTGTTGAATACGACTTGAGAAGCTCAAATAAACTTAAATTATATTCTGTGCTATAAATGGATCTTATATTTCCTTTCATTCCTCTTGATCGAATTTCTCTTCCTAATCTTTTTCTTTTTAACATTTGTTCAGAAAGCAATCTTATCAATTCTAGTTTTTTAAGTTGTAATTTTAATTTTTCAGCAACTTCTTGAACTTTAAATTCTTCTTCTGGTGTTCCTGGAAGTAATAATTTAGATTTTAAATAAGCTAACCAAGTTGCCATTAATAAATATTCTGACGCAATTTCTAAATTTAAATCTTTTTCTTTTGTAATATAATCGTGAAACTGATCTGCCAACTTTGTAATTGATATCTCTTCAAGATCTACCTTTTGAGCTTTGGCTAAATCTAAAAGGACATCTAGAGGGCCATTATAATTATTAATATCAACATTAAATAATGCAGAATCAGAAATAGTCATGCTCAGATATTAACTTAAAATTTTATAAAATAGCGATGTTTTTTTTATGATAAAATTACTAACCTTTGGTGAATTATCACCAACTACCTTCATTTCAGACATTTTGCCATTACAATGAAGAGCAATATTACAACCTGCACTAAATGTTTTAATAGTATTAGTTTTTAAATCATCTTTTAAACTTTTCATTGATAAATCATCTGAAATTAAAATGTTTTTAAAGCCAATTTTTTTTCTAATTAAATTTATAATTTTTTTAGAGTGTGTAGCTGTATTTAATCTATCAATGCTTCGATATATTACATGTGCTGTCATTGCAAAATAGCTTTGTTTTTTCTTGAATGGAAAAAAATCATTTTTATTCAAATAATTTAAGTTTTTGGTAACTGTAGGAGTAAATTTATGACTATCTACTTTAGCTAATCCATGCCCTGGTATGTGTTTCATCACAGTACCAATGGAATTTTCATGAAAATAATCAATACAAATATCTCCAATTTTAGAGATATTTTTTTTATTTTTTGAAAAAGACCTATCACCAATAATGTTGCTGGCTCCTCTAACTCGAAGATCTAAAACAGGAACAGTATTTATATTAACACCAATTGATTTAAGCAAATACGAAGTTTTATCGATAAATAATTTATAAATAATATTAAATTTTTTCTTATCTTTTGAGAATAAATTACCAAAATATTCAGAAGACAAATTATCAAATGAAATAATTTTACTTAGTCGATTTACTCGTCCACCTTCTTGATCAATTAATATTGGGTATTTTTTGTCTTTAAATATCTTTTTTATTTTATCAGTTAATTTTTTAGTTTGTTCAATTGAATTTATGTTTCTTGAAAATAAAATAACTCCCCATGGTTTATATTTCCTTAAAAAAGTAATCTCTTTCTTTGATAATATTGATGATTTTAAACCAACAATAAAAGCTCTTCTATTCTTAATCATTTTCTAAAAGTTTCCAAAAATTAAACTTTTTTTTCTTTTTTTTGTTTGTTTGCTTAACGTACTCTATTACATTTTGTGTATTGTTTTCCAAAACAGGTAAATTTTTTGAATATAGTTTAATTTTTTCATCGTTATTTTTATAAGATCTGTATGATTTCTTCTTATTTTCATCTGAAAAGTAATATCTACCAGTCAAAAAAATAAATAAGGCAATTACAACAATAAAGATTAAATACTTAATTTCTTTTAGCATTACATTTTATCTGGTGATTCTACACCAACTATATCCATTCCTGATTTTACAACGTTAGATATTGCTTTTAAAAAAATTAATTTATCTGGTGAAACTATTTTTTGATCATTAATAAACCTTTTTTCTGGGTTTTGTTTACCAAGATTCCAATACGAATGGAATTCTGAAGCAAGATCATATAAATAAACAGGTATTCTATGTGGTTCTAATTTTGAACTAGCTGCATCGATACATTTAGGCCATTCTGAAATCTTTTTTAAAATTTTGATCTCATCATTTGAGTATTCGAAACTAAAATCATCTAATTTAATATTTGAATTTAAGTCTTTGCCAATATGTCTAAAGACAGATGAAATTCTGGCATAACAATATTGAACGTAATATAACGGATTATCTTTTGATTTTTCTTTTACAGCATCAAAATCAAAATCTAATTCTACATCACTACTTCTGTTGAGCATGATAAACCTAGTTGCATCTTTTCCAACTTCTTCAATTAAATCATCAACCGTAATGTAGTCACCTCTTCTTTTAGACATCTTAAATGGTTTGTTATCTTTAATTAATTTTACAAGCTGACTAATTTTACAAATCAATTTATCTTTTTTTCCTGATAATGCTTCAACTGAGGATGAAATTCTTTTGATGTAACCAGCATGATCTGCGCCAAGAATATTTATTAAATAATCAAATTTACGATCTACTTTATTTTTATGATAAGCAACATCACTTGCAAAATAAGTCCATGTTCCATCTGACTTTTGTAATGCTCTATCTTTATCGTCACCAAAATCAGTAGATTTAAAAAGTAACTGTTCTCTTTCTACCCAGTTTTTATCATCTTCTCCAGCTGGAGCTTTAATTTTTCCTTTGTATACAAATTTATTCTTTTCTAAAAATTTTATTACACTCTCTACTTCTTTATTTAAAACAATACTTTTTTCACTAACGAAATTATCGTGGTTAATTCCTAAACTCTTAAGGTTCTTTTTAATTAAAAGCAGCGCCTGTTCTATAGATAAAGCTGTTAAATTTTCGCTTATTTGATCATAATTATCAAAATTTAGATCTGAATTTTCTGAAACTATATTTTTTGCAAAATCGACTAAATAATCTCCTGGATACAAATCAGGATTATCTTGTGGAAAAGTTTCGTTAAACTTTACTTCTCTAATTCTAAAATATACAGATTTTGTAAAATTTATAATTTGATTACCATAATCATTTACATAATACTCTTTTGTAACTTTATGCTTATTAAATATTAACACATTAGATATGACATCACCTAAAATAGCTCCTCTACAGTGACCAACATGCAAAGGTCCTGTAGGATTAGCTGATACGAATTCAACTAAGTAATTATTTTTTTTCTCTTTCTCATTAATTCCAAATGTTTCAGCGTTATCAATAATTTCTTTAATAAAGTTTGACCAAAAAGATGGCTTAAATTTAATATTTATGAAACCAGGTTTGGCAACGGATATATTGTCTATTTGATCATCGCTATTTTTAATTTCTGGTGCAAGTTTTTCTGCCAATTCTATTGGAGAAGTTTTGTTTAGTTTGGATAAAACCATTGCAACATTAGTTGAAATATCACAATCAAATTTTGGAGGTGGTATTTCCGCATTAATACCATTTAAACTTTCTGGAACGATAAGTTGATTTTTTTTACTAAGCTCAACAATAATTGATTTTATTTTATCTAAATATAATTCAAAAATATTCATTTATTATCGTTATAAAGGTTAATTGCGTATCTATCCGTCATACCAGATATAAAATCTGAAATAGCTCTATATTTGTCTTTAGTCAATTGCTCTTTAGTAAGAAATTTTCTTGGATTTGATTTAATTATTTTAAATAATTTCTTAATTATCATTTTGCCTCTTTGATTCTTATTAAGTACCGATTTATTGTCATACATTCTATGTCTTAAAAATGATCTGATTTCTTGCTCTGAATTTTCTATTTTATCTGAAAAAGAAACTATTAATTGATTTGATTTTGACACATCTTTTAATGACTTAATTTTAAATTTTTTAATATTTTTTTCTGTATTACTTAGTAAATCTCTAATCATGATATCTATTGAGTCTCTGATGATTTGATAAATAGCAATTTTATAATTTTTTTTATTAATTTTATTTTTATATTTTTGATAAATGTCTTTAAAAAATTCTAATTCAACTAATTCCTCAAGTTTAAATAAGTTTGCTTTAATTCCATCCTGAATATCATGATTATTATAGGCAATATCATCTGATATTGCTGATATTTGAGCTTCTAATGATGGATAAGTATTAAATTTAATTTTATTTTTGAAAACTTTTAAACCAATTAGTTTATTGATCATGCTTAGATCATCTACTGGTCCATTATGTTTTAAAAGTCCTTCTAAGGTCTCAAGGGTTAAATTTAATCCAGCAAATTTAAAATATTTATTCTCTAAAAACATTACTATTCTTAGTGTCTGAAGATTGTGATCAAAGCCACCATAATTTTGCATACATTCATCTAAAGCATCCTCTCCTGCATGGCCAAATGGAGTATGACCCAAATCATGAGCAAGACTTAAGGTTTCAGCTAAATCTTCATTTAATTTTAGATATTTTGCAATTGATCTTGCTATTTGAGCAACTTCAATTGAATGAGTAATTCTTGTTCTAAAATGATCCCCTTCTGTGTTAACAAATACTTGGGTTTTATGCTTTAATCTTCTAAATGATGCGCTGTGAATTATACGATCTCTGTCGCGTTGAAAAGGAGATCTATATTTTGAATTAGCTTCTTTATTAAGTCTGCCTTTACTTTTAAATACTCCTAACAAAGTGTCTTTTTTCATCCTTTAATTTAAATAATTAAGTATTATATTAGTAATATCAGTGTTCAAACATGATTAAAGAAATTAAATTTACGGATAAAGCGTTAAAACAAATAGATAATTTATTGTCAAAAAAAGACAAAGGATCATTCTTTAGAATCGCTATCAAAGGTGGAGGATGTTCTGGTTTTCAATATGAATTTACATTTGATAAATCAAAACAAGCTGATGATTTAAATTATCAAAATATTTTAATTGATAAAACTTCAGCTGATTTGCTTAAAGGATCTGAAGTTGATTATGTGTCTGAACTTATAGGTGAACAATTCAAAATTTCTAATCCGCAAACCAAATCTTCATGTGGTTGTGGAGTGTCTTTCTCACTTTAATGCTCATTTCATCTTGGAATGTAAACTCGGTAAGAGCAAGAATTGAAAATATCAAAAGCTATTTATTAAAATATAAACCTGATATTTTAATGATGCAGGAAATCAAAACTGAAGATGTAAATTTTCCATATGATGATTTTTCATCAATGGACTACGAAAGTCATGTATTTGGTCAAAAAAGTTATAATGGTGTAGCAATTATATCTAAAAATAAATTAAAAAATGTCAAAACAGATTTAATTAAGGATAAGTTAAAACAATCAAGAATAATTTCAGCTGAATTTGAACATAAGAAAAAAAATATACAATTAATAAATATTTACACCCCTAATGGTAATCCTGTAGATACTGAAAAATATGATTATAAAAAAGATTGGCTTGATCAATTAATAAAGCAATTAAAAACTTTATCTAAAAAAAATTCAAATATTATTTTAGCTGGTGATTTCAATATTATCCCTTCAGCAGAAGATGTTTATAATGTTAAAAGTTTCGAAGACGACGCATTATACCGACTTGAAATAAGAAAAAAATTTAGAGAAATGATTAATCTTGGTTTTAATGACGTCTACAGACATTTTTATGAAGATAAAGAAGGATATACATTTTGGGATTATATGAGAGGTGCATGGCAAAAAAATAACGGTATGAGGATTGATCATTTTTTAGTTTCAAATTCTATAATTGATCAAATTAAAGATATTAATATTAATAAAGATCCACGTGGAAGAGAAAAGCCTTCTGATCACACACCAATTGAGATTAATTTAGCTTAGAGATTTAATTTTATTTACTAATTCTTCGTTAATATTTCTTGGACCAGTATCCATTCTATTCTTGTGACGTCTTTCTCCAGGTAATCTTACTTCACCCATTGATTTCATTTTTTCAAAAAATTCCTCAGCATGTTTTTGCCAATTAGTACCTGAAGTTTTATCTGGGTTAATGGCTAGTATGAATTCACCACCACTTGGAGGACCGCCGTCATTATTATCTTTGGCAGCAGTTTCAAAACTAAAATTATCTCCAACTAATGCGCCTGCCATTAATTCTACCATCATTGCAATTGCAGATCCTTTGTAACCACCAAAAGGTAATAAAACTCCACCATCAGCAATTTCCCCTGGATCAGTTGTTTCTTTACCATCTTTGGTCAAACCAGTTCCAAGTGGAACTTTATGCCCTTCTCTTTTAGCAACTTGAACTTCTCCCATAGCCATAGATGCTGTTGCCATATCATAAACAACAGGAGTTTTACCAGGTCTTGGCCAAGCAAATGAAATTGGGTTCGTTCCAAATAATGGTTTTATTGCTCCTGCAGGTGCAACAGCAGGTTTGTAAGATGTACATGCAAATGCAACCAAACCATCTTCAGCTAACTTTTCTGTTTCAGGCCACATAGCAGCCATATGATGTGAATTATTTATTGCTAACACAGCTACACCATTTTCTTTTGCAGCTTTAGCTAATTCAGGCAATCCTTTATTTAAAACAACAGGTGCTAAACAATTATTTCCTTCAACTTTAATTACTGATGGAGATATTTTTTTTACTTCGGGTTTCCCTTTACCATTTATCTTTCCACCTTTAAGTCCAGTCACGTAAGCTGGTAATCTAAATAGACCATGTGATACAGAACCATCTCTTTCAGCATTTCTAATTAGGCCAGATAAAATTGATGCTGTTTCCTCATCACAACCATTTGCCAAAAGTGTTTTTTTAGCTAGTTCAAATATTTCGTCTAAATTTAAAGATACAGTGCTCATTATTTTGATTTACATTTTTTACATAAACCAAAAAATTCTAAATTATACTTGCTATATTTCATTCCAGAGTCATCTGAAAAATTAGATAAATATTTTGAAAGTTTTGAATTACTTATTTCAGATACATTTTCGCAACTTTCACAAATTGAAAAAGCTGTTGCTTTTGAAACCTGACAACTTGAATTTTGACAAGCTATAAAAGCATTTCTACTTTCAATCTTATGAATTTTTCCAATTTCAACCAACTTATCTAAAGCTCTGTAAACTTGTAGTGGTGCTTTTATTCCCTTTTTTTGGACATTAAATAAAATTGAATAAGCTTTCATAGGTCCACCAGATTTATCAATAAGATCAAAAATGATTTTTTGATTTTTGGAAAGGTTATGTTCTTTTTGCATCTTTAAATTCTTATCAATTAGTTATCAGTTTTTCAATTTAATCGATTGTTTAATGTTAAGTAAAGATAATATAAATAAAATCAAAGAAGCCATTATAATTGAAGGCCCAGATGATGTATTAAATTCTAGAGATGAAAATAGTCCTAATAATACTGACAACAATCCACCAATTATTGAAAATAACACCATCTTTTGAGGGCTATCAGAAATATTTCTAGCCATCGCAGCTGGAATAATAAGCATACCTGTGATCAATAATAGCCCTACCATTTTAATTGATATGGCTATTACAGCAGCCATAAGAATTGTAAAAATAGCTTTTGCTCTATCAGGGTTTAACCCCTCTGCTTCTGCTAATTCGTAATTAACTGTAGATGCAAACAATGGTTTCCAAATTAATTTTAGAACTAATAAAATTACTGCCCCACCAGTCCAGATGATTAATAAATCATCAGTTGTCACAGCCAATATATCACCAAACAAAAGTCCCATAATATCAAAACGAATAAAGGTTAAAAAACCTATTACTACTAATCCAACAGCTAAAGAAGAGTGAGCTAATAGACCAAGCAAAGCATCACCAGGTAAATTAGTTTTCTTCTGTAATTGAATTAAAATTAAAGCAATTAAAGATGAAATAATAAATACTGAAAGAGCAATATTTAATTCAAACGAGTAAGCCAAAGTAACACCTAGTAGAGCTGAGTGAGCTAATGTATCACCAAAGTAAGATAATCTTCTCCAAACAACAAAACAACCAAGAGGCCCAGTTACTAGAGCTATACCTAGGCCTGCAATTAGTGCTCTTATAAAAAAATCATCAAACATATTAATTTTTCTTTATTTCACCTTTGTCTGAATGAACGTGATCATGTTTATGTTCATATACAGAAAGAATTTGAGATGCCTGTTCACCAAATAAGGTTTTGTATTCATTGTTTTTAGCAACATCCATTGGTGATCCAGAGCAACATACGTGACCATTTAAACAAACCACATGATCAGTTGCGGTCATAACAGTATGTAGATCATGAGAGATTAATAGAATTCCACAATTTAGTGTATCAGAAATTCTTTTTATTAATTCATACAAAGCAATCTCACCAGTATAATCAACTCCTTGAACGGGTTCATCAAGAACTAATAATTCAGGTTTTTTTGAAATAGCTCTTGCAATTAAAACCCTTTGAAATTCACCACCTGATAAATTTCCTAAATTTTTATTCTTAAGATGGATAACGCCTGTTAATGTAAGTGCTTCATCAATTGCCTCATCTTTAATATTTTCAGTTAGAAGCATAAAATCATAAACTCTTAAAGGTAAGGTCCAATCAATAGATATTTTTTGAGGAACATATCCAACTTTATTTGTGTATTTCTCAACACTTCCTTCGATGTTTTTGTAAATTCCCAATGCAATTTTTGCGGTAGTACTTTTTCCAGATCCATTAGGTCCAATAAGGGTAACGATTTTTCCCTTTTCAACAGTTAATGAAACGCCTTCCACTAGCCATTTATCATTTTGTTTAAAACCAGCGTTATTTAATTTTACTAATGTACTATTTTCTGAGCTCATATATTGCTTGACTTATAAATGTTATATTATTACATAACGTTATATTATAACAACCAATTAAATTACTTATTATGAAAAATATTAAAAAAATACCACTTATATTCTCAATATTATCAATTCTAACATTCTTTACACCAGCAAATGCTGAAATAAAAGTAGTTGCTTCTATTAAACCAATTCATTCATTAGCTAGTTACTTAATGGATGGTATTGCTAAACCTGATTTAATAGTTGATGGATATGCTTCTCCACATGGATTTGCAATGAAACCTTCGCACGCAAAAATGCTTCAAAATGCAGATCTAATATTCTGGGTTGGTGAAGATTTAGAGAGTTTTTTAGAAAAACCATTGAATTCAATTGCTAAGAAAGCAGAAAAAATTGAATTAATGGAAACTAAAGGATTACAGGTATTAAAATTTAGAGAGAGAAATATTTTTGACGAACATGATCATGATGATCACGGACATGACGATCATGGGAAAAAAGAAGATGATCACGACGATCATGGACATGATGACCACGGTAAAAAGGAAGATGATCACGACCATGACGATCATGGAAAAAAAGAAGATGACCATGACCATGATGACCACGATAAAAAGGAAGATGATCACGACCACGATCATGACGATCATGGTAAAAAAGAGGATGATCATGACGACCACGGACATGACGATCATGATGGACATGCGCATGGTGAATTTGATCCACACATTTGGTTGGACCCAATTAATGCAAAAGCTATGTTAAATGAAATGGCAGAACATTTAATTGAAAATGATCCTAAAAATGAAGCTAAATATAAAAGTAATTTAGCAAAAGTTTTACAAGAAATCGATAAACTTACAATTGATGTAATGACTGATTTAAGTAGCAGTGTTGCTTCAATTGTATTCCATGATGCTTATCAGTATTTTGAGAAAAGATTTAATGTAAATATATTAGGTGCTTTTACTGTTAATACAGATGTAATGCCTGGAGCAGAACAACTAGCAGAAATCAGAGAGATAATTGAACACGATAAAGTTGCTTGTGTATTTTCTGAACCTCAATTTAACCCCGATATCATTAAAGCGGTTGCAAAAGACATGAATATTAAAACTGGTGTAGTTGATCCATTAGGAGCGACTTTAAACCCAGGAAAAGACTTATATTTCAATTTAATTAGAAATATGTCTGCATCTTTCAAAGGTTGTTAATTAAAAATTAGGTTTAATCCGGGAATTTTTTTAAATTCTCGGATTAACAAATAATTATTACTTTTATTTAATCTCACAAAAAGCATTGTATTTATTTTAAAGAAGATTTATTTTCTTTCATAATCTGACTTTATGAATGACTTAAATTTATTTAAAAAAAATGGCTTTCTTGTTAAAGAAAATCTAATTTCTCAAACAAAGATAAATAAAATTAATAAAATTGTTAATGAAGTAATTTCAAAAGAAAAAAAAAGAAAAAAAGGTAATGGTACAAATGGAACTCAGTCCTATGATAATTACCATTTTGTCTACAATTCAGGCTCTTCTAAAAATAAAGAAATTTTAAGACTAAATAATCCTCAGAACAGGCATAAAGTTTTCTATGAATTATCTAGAGATAAAAGAATTATATCCATAGCTAAAAAACTATTAGGTGGAACAGTAAGATTTCATCTTGGTAAATTAAATTTTAAACTACCAAATAAAAAAAAAGGCAGTGAAATTGGATGGCATCAAGATTGGGCTTTTTACCCACATACCAATGATGATTTGATCACAGTTGGTATATATTTAGATGATTGCGATGAAAAAAATGGGCCACTTAAAATAATAAAGAATTCACACAAAAAGAAATTGTACAGCCACCACAGTAAAGAAAATTATTTTGTTGGAAAAATAGATACTAAGAAAAATAAAATAGGAACTAAAGATAGTGTTTCTATAACTGGAAAAGCTGGAACAGTAGTATTTTTTCATTGTAGATCAGTTCATGGCTCTGGACACAATCAAATGAATAACTCAAGACCCTTAATTTTATTTGGATATAGAGCTTGTGACGCGTGGCCATTAATTAATGATGGGAACCCTCATCCTGAGGTTGATTTAGATAATTATGATAAAAATATCATTGTAGGAAATAAATCAATAAAACCAAGATTGACTAAAGTTCCAACCATTATCCCACTGCCTAAGAAGAAACATTATGTTTCTATCTACGAACTTCAAAAAAATTAGATTAAATTTTAAATTAGAGAATAACCAGAGGATCTTACAGTCCTTATAAGTTCTTTTTTATTTTGAATATTAATTGATTTTCTTAATCTTCTGATATGAACATCAATAGTTCTGCTTTCAACATTTATATTGTTGGGCCAAACATTTTCTAAAATCTGATCTCTAGAATAAACTCTCTTTGGATTTACCAAAAAAAATTCTAGTAACCTAAATTCTGTTGGTCCAAGTTGTATTTCTTTTTTATCTCTGTAAACTCTTTTTTCAATCCTATCTAAAACTAAATCTTCAAACTCTAAATTATCAGATACAGTGTTAGGGTTAGATCTTCTTAAAACAGCTTTAATTCTTGCCATAAGCTCATTAAAACTAAATGGTTTAGTTAAATAATCATCAACACCGCTATCTAAACCTTTTATTTTATCTTCCTCTTCGCCTTTAGCGGTTAACATAATTACAGGTAAATTTTTGATACTGGTGTCTTTTCTAATATTTTTACAAATTTCAATACCAGAGAGATCAGGCAACATCCAATCTAATAAAAGTAAATCTGGCTGAAATTTTTTTAATTCTTTTAAGCCATCATTACCATTTACTGATGATGAAACTATAAAACCATTTTTTTCTAGATTATGTTGAACTAATTGAATTATTGAAGGTTCGTCCTCAATAATAAATATTTTGCCATTCATTTTATTGCTGAATAACTTTTCCTTTAGGTCTGCTTCCTTTTAAATATTCACCTTTTATTAAATAACATATTGACTCAGCAATATTTGTTATATGATCACCTGCTCTTTCAAGATTTTTTGTTGCAAAAATTAAATGTGTTGAAAAGTCTAAATTCTTTTTATCTTTAGAAAGAAAATCAATTACACTTTCCATGGCAATATAAGTAAGGTCATCCACTTGCTCGTCTTTTTCCCATACTTCTTTTGCTTTATCATAATTTTTATTAACATAACTATCGAGTACATCATTTAACTGCTTTATAACTAAATCACCTAGTCTTTTTAAATTACCTAAAAGTTCCTCAGGTAAATCTAATGGAAGTGGCTTAACTTTTTTTGCATTACTTTTAGATAAATCTCCAATTCTTTCCAAATCTTGAGATATTTTTAATGAACTAATTGTTTCTCTTAAATCAATTGCCATTGGTGCTCTCTTTACCAGCAAAGTCATTATTTGCGTATCAATTTTAGATCTAAATTTATTAATTTCATCATCACTTTTAATAATTTTATCAATAGAATCTTTATCTACTTTTATAACTGCGTCCATAGAGTCGACCAATTGTGACTCAGTTAAACTTCCCATTTTTATGACAGAGTCAATTAAGTATCTTAATTCTTCTTCATAAGATTTTACTGTATGTTCATTACTCATAATTTATCCAAATCTACCTGTAATATAGTCTTGTGTCATTTTATTGTCAGGATTTTTAAAAATTTTCTCTGTTTTGCCTACTTCGATTAATTTTCCTAGGTGAAAAAACCCTGTTTTCTGTGAAACTCTAACTGCTTGTGCCATTGAATGAGTCACAATTACTATAGTGTAGGTTTTTTTAAGCTCATCTATTAATTCCTCAATTTTTGCTGTTGCTATCGGGTCTAAAGCTGAACAAGGTTCATCCATCAATATAACCTCAGGATTTACAGAAATTGCCCTTGCAATACAAAGACGTTGTTGTTGACCTCCTGATAAGCCTGTACCTGGCTCATCAAGTCTATCTTTAACTTCTTCCCACAATGCAGCTTTCTTTAAACTATTTTCCACGATTTCATCTAATTCACTTTTAGTTTCACCTTTTCCATGAATTTTTGGACCATAAGAAATATTATCATATATACTTTTTGGAAATGGGTTTGGTTTTTGAAAAACCATTCCTACTCTCTCTCTTAAAGATACTACATCTAAATTTTTATCATTGATTTCAACACCATCTATCTCAATATTTCCAGATACTTTACAAATATCAATTACATCATTCATTCGGTTAATACATCTGATGAAAGTAGATTTTCCACATCCGGATGGCCCAATTAAAGCTGTAACTTCTTTTTCGTTTAAATCTAAATTCACGTCAAACAAAGCTTGTTTTTCTCCATAATAAACGTTTAGATTTTTAGATTTTATTTTTACATTATTCATTAGTTCCATCTTTTCTCAAATTTTTGTCTTAAGTATACTGCTAAAAAATTCATTACAATCAAAAAACTTAATAACATCATAATAGTGGCTGATGTTTTTTCAACAAACCCTCTCTCAGCAGACTCTGACCATAAATAGACTTGTACGGGTAAAGATGAAGAAGGATCAATTGGTGTTGATGGAATATCAACAACAAAAGCCACCATTCCTATCAAAATTAATGGAGCTGTTTCTCCTAATGCTTGTGCTAATCCAATAATAGTTCCTGACAAAGTACCAGGTAAAGCTAAAGGAACTACATGATGAAATACAGATTGAAATTTTGATGCACCTACTGCTAACGCACCTTCTCTTATTGATGGCGGCACCGCCTTCAAAGAAGCCCTACAAGGAATTATTATTCTAGGTAAAGTCATAAGCGCCAAAGTAATACCAGCTACTAGAGGAGTAGATCTTGGTAATTGAATTGTAGCTAGAAGTATTTGAAGAGCCAATAAACCATAAACAATTGAAGGTACAGCAGCCAAGTTATTAATATTTATTTCTATGAAATCAGTGATTTTATTTTTAGGTGCAAATTCCTCTAAGTAGATCGAAGCTAATACTGCTACTGGAAATGCCAATAATAGACAAATTAAAATACTATAGAAAGAACCTACAAGGGCACCACCTATACCAGCTATTTCTGGATCTCTTGAATCTCCATTTTTAAAAAAGTAATTATTAAAATTTTTATTGATTGTTTTATTTTCTACTAAGGCATCGTAAATTTCTAACTGGAAATTGGAAATTCTTCTTCTGTCTTCAGGTAAATCTCTTGGATAATTTCCCTTATGTAATTGATCAATGTCATCTGAGGCTGTGATTTCTAAATTAATTTTTTTACCGATTAAATTTTTATTTTTTAAAAAAGCTTTTTTTATTTCAATTTCAGCATCAGTTGTAAAAAGTTCTATAAGCGCATCTTCTTCATCCATGTTTTTTGCTGGATATACCTTTAGCAAACTTTCTATCGTAATATCAAAAAAGTCAGCCTCTAATATTTCTTCTTCGGATACCCCAGGTTCCAATTCAAGAAGATCTTTATCATAGAAAACCTCAACATTTATTGCTGTTTTCATAAATGCAGAACTACCTTTAGAAAAAATGTTATGGACTAAAATCAAAACAAATAACAAAGCAAAAAAAATTGATGCTAGACCATAAAACCTAAATCTTTTTTCTGCATTATGTCTTTTCTTTAATCTTTGTTCTTTAGTCATACTTTTCTCGATATTTTTTAACAGCTCTTTGAGCAATGTAATTCAAAATTAAGGTTGCAATAAATAATGTTAACCCTAGAGCAAATGCAGATTGTGTTTTAGGGCTATCAAACTCTTGGTCACCAACTAAAATCATAACTATTTGAGTTGTGATTGTTGTGGTTGACTCAAGAGGATTTATAGTAAGGTTTGCAGCTAGACCCGCAGCCATCACAACGATCATAGTTTCACCTATTGCTCTTGAGACTGCTAAAAGAATAGAACCTATTATTCCTGGTAAAGCTGCAGGTATAACTACTTTTTTAATTGTTTCAGATTTTGTAGCTCCAATTGCATATGAACCATCTCTAAGTGATTGAGGGACAGAATTAATTACATCATCTGATAAAGATGAGACATACGGTATGATCATTATACCCATTATCAATCCTGCTGCCAAAGCACTTTCTGATGAAACTGTTAAACCAAAATTTTCTCCAATTTGTCTAAAAAAAGGTCCAACTGTTAAAGCTGCAAAAAAACCATAAACAACAGTTGGTATACCTGCTAAAATTTCGATTATTGGTTTTGAAATCCTTCTAATTTTTAATGAGGCGTATTCTGCCATATAAATTCCTGAAAAAAGTCCAATTGGAACTGCAACTAACATTGCTATGAATGCAATAAAAGTTGTTCCAGCAATTAAAGGAATAAAACCAAAAGCATCCTTTAATTCTTCAAATTCTGCTGCAGTAATTGAAGAGGCATCTCTTACAAAAGCTCTTTGTGGGCTCCAATTTGTTCCAAATAAATAATCAAAAATATTAATTACAGAAAAAAATTTAATACTTTCAAATAATAATGAAAAAATTATTCCTAGTGTTGTTAAAATTGCAATAAGAGATGATACAAACAATAAGCCTTTTAATATGATTTCTACATCATCTCTTGCTTTATTATTTTTGTTAATTTTTTTTAAGGAATAAATTACCGATACTATTACTATAGCAAAAATTAGTACAACTTTTGAATTTGTAAAAAGATTAATAAATTTTGCATAAGCAAGTGCGCTTTCTCTTAAAATACTGTCAATATCACCAAAATAAGTTCCCAAATGAATAGCTTTGATTTTTTCATAAATTAAATTAGCTTCATTTTTGTCATTAAAAATAGCTCCTTGATTTGCTGCAGTTTCAATTATTATTGATTTAATTATTACAGGCTCAAATAATGACCATATTAATAAAAAAACTAGAGAGGGAATTGAACACCATAAAACAAGGTAATATCCATAAAATTTAGGTAATGCATTTAATTTAATATTTTTTTCGATTGCAATACTTTTAGTTTTTGACCTTCCATAAAAAAATAATGATAGAGAAAATATTGTTATTAAAAATATTAGAACGAAGTTCATTCGAGGTTTCTATAACTTTTAAATGTTACATTTTTGTTACAAACTAACTCTGAAATTGAAATTAAATAAAAGGCCAGTATTTACTGGCCTTTTATTGGGGATAAGTTTAAATTTATTTGATACTTATTGTGTTTAAATCTAAAGCAGCTGTTCTTGTTACTTGGTATTCTTCAGATGCTAGAGGGACTAATCCTATTTTCGCTAAGTAACCTCTGTTACTCATAGCTTTTTTTGAAGTGAACTCTTTTAAAAATTCCTGAATGCCAGGAATTACACCTATGTGAGCCTTTTTAACATAAAAAAACAAAGGTCTTGCTATCGGATAAGAGTAATCTTGAATACCTTCTAAAGATGGTTGAACTCCTTCAACAGAGGATGCTTTAACCTTGTCTTTATTAGCAACTAGATAACTATAACCAAAAAAACCAAAAGCATCAGGGTTAGATGTAAGTTTTTGTACAATTAAAGTATCATTTTCACCTGCTTCAACAGCGTAACCGTCTTCTCTAATTTTAGCGCATTCTTTTTTAGCTTTATCACCAAATAAAGATTTAGCAGTTTTTGTACATCCTTTAACCATTACAAGAGAATTCCATGCATCTCTAGTACCAGAAGTTGGAGGAGCAACTAAAATTTCAATTTTTTTATTTGGAAGACTTGCATCTATGTCACTCCATTTTTTGTATGGATTTTCAACAAGTTTGCCATCAACATCAACTTTAGCAGCCAAAGCTCTCCACAATTGCTCTTTTGTAAAATCTGCATCTGGAGCACTAACAGCATGTGCAAATGAAATTCCATCATTGCCTACTACAATTTCAATAATTTCGGAAACTCCATTTTTTTCACATAAAGTTTTTTCCTTAGGTTTAATTGCTCTTGAAGCATTAGTAATATCTGGATGATTAGCACCAACTCCAGCACAGAATAATTTCATTCCACCACCAGTTCCTGTACTTTCAATAACTGGTGTTTTGAATTTTCCACTTTTACCAAACTTTTCTGCAACTACTGTTGCATAAGGGTAAACAGTTGATGACCCCACTATTTTGATTTGATCTCTTGAGTAACTTGATGTCGTAATACCAATTACTAAAAGAAAGCCTATAAATATACTTGTTAATTTATTCATATTTCTCCTTGTTAAATTCATAATGCCAAACTAAATAATTCTGATTCTTTAATACTTTATTAAAGGAAGGTTAAACTTTTGTTACAACGACTAACTTTTTAGTTGAATTACAAAGGATTAAATTTGATATCTATTGTAGTTCCTTCATTTTCAACACTATTAATATCCATTTCTGCTCTATGTTGTGAGACTAAATGTTTTACAATAGCTAAACCAAGACCCGTACCACCTACACTTCGGCTTTTGCTTGGATCAACAGTAAAAAATCTCTCAGTGATTCTATGTATAGATTCTTTTGGAATACCTATTCCCTGATCTGCTACTGAAACAGTATTAAACTCACCATCTTTTTTAGCAGTGATTGTAATTTCTTTATTTTTATCACTGTATTTGATTGAATTATCGATAAGATTAGTAAAAATTTCTATTAATTTATCTCTATCACCAATTATTTTAAAATTATCAATTTTGTTAAATTTAATACTAATATTATTTTTACTAATTATTTTTTCATAAGTTTTAATAACATAATCAATCAGTTCTATAAGATCTATTTCATGTGTTGGTCGAATATGTTCCTGTAATTCAATTTTAGATAATGATAATAAATCTCTGATTAAATTTTCCATTCTCTCAGATTGAGAGCTCATTACTGGCAATAAATTAGTTACTTCCGAATTCTTTTTTAAATCTGAATTATTTTCAAATGTTTCAAGTCCCATTTTAATGGATTGTAGAGGTGTTCTTAGCTCATGTGATACGTTAGCCACAAAATCAGATTTTAATTGTTGGAATTTATGAAATTCAGTTAAATCCCTTATAAATAACACACAACATATTTCATCAAAAAATAGATTATTCTTATCAAGGTAAATTGTTATATTTAATCTTTGAACAGCTTGATTTCTAATTTCAATTTCAAGATCTGAAATATTGTTACCCTCAAATGATTTATCAATTGAACTTAAAAGATCAGGGTTTCTTAAAAAGCCGCTTATATTCTCTTCTAGTTTTATCTGAAATAATTTATTAGCAGAATTGTTGCTAAAAAGAATTTTCTTACCTTTGTCTAAAATTATTATTCCTTCAGGAATATAATTTAATAAATCATAAATATTTTTTCTATAGTCTTTATTTTCTACAACTTTAATTTGATCATTATTATCTTTAGTTTCAGTTTTAATACCTAAAACTTTTTCTTTTTTTAATAATAGATAAGTAAGAAGAACAATTATTACTAATAAAATTATTGTTAATAACTCCATTACTTCACTCTACCATATACATCTTGATATCTTACAATATCGCTTTCCTTCAAAATTGAGCCAACTTGAGCTTCAACAATTTTAACAGGTTTTTTTCCTGGATTTTGAACTCTATGAATAGCCTCTAACGGAATGAATATATGTTCACCAGGTTTTTTAATTATAATATCTTTATTAAGAGTTATTTTAGCATTTCCTTGGGTCACCAACCAATGTTCGGCTCGGTGATGGTGTTTTTGTAAACTTAGTATTCCTTTTGGTTTTACATACAGTTCTTTTATTAAAAACTCTTTTCCTTCAAATAGATTGGTGTATCTGCCCCATGGACGGTAATAGACATTTTTTTTCTTAATATATTTGTTTTTATTTTTGTCATACATCTTCAAAATTTCTTTCCAACTACCAAGATCCGACCAAGGAATATCTAGTTTGATAGCGTTAATTTGTTTAGTTTTTTCTAGAATTGCATAATCAAAAGATTTAGCGGTTGCTTTTATAAATGACGCTTTATTTAAGTAATAAGTATTAGCTTTATATTTTGCTTTATTAACTGCATTTACACAATTTCTGTAAGTTTTAGGCTGATATTTTTTAAAGTTATTAATAATGGAATCTTTTCTAAGATAAAACATTCCAGAATTCCAATAGCCTTTATTTTTTATAATTTGTTTTGCTTTAGCTTCTTTAGGTTTTTCAATAAATCTTGTTACTTTATTGATATTACCTTTAATTTTTTTTGTTAAAAAATAACCATAATCACTCGTTGGAGATTTAGGTTTAATTCCAAAAACAAATATATTTTCTTCATTAAGGTTTAATTTATTTTTATTTATCGCCTTATTAAAAATACTCATCTTTTCAATCAAATGATCTGCTGTAAAAAACATTAAGGGCTGATTATCTGGAATATCTTTAATTAAAGCAGTGCTTAATATAGCTGGTGCAGTGTTTCTTTTAGCTGGCTCTACAACAATTTTATATTTGTTTATTTTATTTTTTCTTAAATGCTGTTTTACTTTGCTTAAATATTTCTTATTTGTACTAATAATTGGAGAGTCATAAATTGATGCTTTTGTTCTCTCAAGTGTTTTTCCAAGCAAAGTCCAATTACCAAAATCAATAAACTGTTTTGCTTGATGATTTTTAGAATTTGGCCAAAGTCGAGTTCCAGCACCTCCACATAAAATAACTGGACGAATTTTCATTAAATTTCTGAATAATCCTTAACTTCTTTTTTCTTGCCTGGATGAGTTGGCGCTCCTAAATATGCAGGTCCAACTGTTTGTGCATATTTCCATAAAGTACCTGATCCAAAATCTGATTTTCTAGCCTTCCATTTTCTTTTTCTTGCAGCTAATTCTTTTTTAGAAAGTCTTACATTGATTGTTCCTTTTTTGGCATCTATATCGATGATATCTCCTGTACGTAAAAGGCCTATAGGACCCCCTAGAGCGGCCTCAGGGCCCACGTGACCCACACAAAAGCCTCTTGTGGCTCCAGAGAACCTACCGTCTGTAATAAGGGCTACTTTCTCCCCTTTTCCCTGTCCGTAGATTGCACCAGTTGTCGATAACATTTCTCTCATCCCTGGACCTCCTACTGGTCCTTCGTATCTAATTATAATTACATCACCATCGTTATACTTTCTGCTTTGAACAGCTTTCATTGCACTTTCCTCATTATCAAAGCATCTTGCTTTACCGGTAAATTGTAATTTTTTAAGTCCAGCAACTTTAACAATTGCACCTTCTGGTGCTAAGTTTCCTTTTAACCCAACAACACCTCCTGTTGGTGATAATGGATTTTTATAAGATCTCATTACTTTTTGTTTTGGATTAAATTTAATTCCTTTTAAATTTTCCTTCATTGTTTTTCCAGTAACAGTCATGCAATCACCATGAATATACCCACCTTCATACAAAGTTTTTAATAACATTGGAACACCACCTGCTAACCACATATCTTTTGCAACATACTTTCCACCTGGTTTTAAATCTGCAAGATACGGAGTTTTTTTAAAAATTTTAGCTACATCCATTAAATCAAATTTAATTCCTGCTTCGTTTGCAATAGCAGGTAAATGTAATCCTGCATTTGTAGATCCACCAGTTGCAGCAACAATCGTTGCAGCATTTTCTAAAGCTTTTCTTGTAACAATATCTCTTGGTTTAATTCCTTTTTTTAAAAGGTTCATAACCATTTTACCACTAGCTTTTGCGTATTTATCTCTTTCTTCATAAGGAGCCGGTGTTCCAGCTGAATAAGGAAGTGCTAATCCAATAGCTTCAGATACGCATGCCATTGTATTTGCAGTAAATTGACCTCCACAAGCACCTGCACTTGGACAAGCAACTAATTCTAATTTTCTAAGTTCTGCAGCTGACATTTGACCAGATGAATGTTTTCCAACAGCTTCAAATACATCTACCACGGTTACGTCTTTACCTTTGTATCTTCCTGGAAGAATTGAACCACCATATATAAATACACTTGGTACATTTAATCTAACCATAGACATCATTAGACCTGGTAAAGATTTATCACATCCTGCAATCCCTACTAATGCATCATAACAATGGCCTCTTACAGTAAGTTCAGCAGAATCTGCTATTACTTCTCTAGATATCAATGAAGACTTCATTCCCTCATGGCCCATCGCAATACCGTCTGTTACAGTGATTGTACAAAATTCTCTTGGAGTTCCACCATTAGCTCTAACTCCTTTTTTAACTGATTGAGCTTGTCTCATTAGGGCAATGTTGCAAGGAGCTGCCTCATTCCATGTAGAAACAACGCCAACAAAGGGTTTTGCTACATCTTTCTCAGTTTCTCCCATAGCATAATAAAACGATCTATGTGGAGCTCTATCTGCACCTAATGATGTATGTCTGCTTGGAAGTTTCTTTTTGTTAAATTTAGCCATTATATACCCTTTATTGTTACTGATATTTTCTCAATATCATTCTTTAGATTATTATAATTATTTTTTTCTTGTTCAACAATCTCTTTTGGAGCACGGTCAACAAAACTCTTATTCTCTAATCTTTGAGATATTTTATTCATCTCTTGCTCTAATCTACTTTGTTTGTTTGTTAAATTTTCCTTTATTAATTTTAAATCAACATCTTTATCAAAATAAATCTTAAACAAATCACCAGAAACAACCATTGTCGCAGCTGGTTTGTCTAAATCTTTATCTAATATGCTGTTTATTCTTCCTAGTTTTTTTAGAATAATTTCATTTGTATTAATAAAATCTTTTTGATTTTTATTAATATTGCTTATTGATACATCAATAAATGAACCTGGGCTTACATTTAGCTCATTTTTAAATGATCTAATCTCTGAAATAATGTTGATTATATTTTCAACTTGTTCAGTACTGCTATCTCTATTCATTTCACCTGATAACCAGTTTTTAAGCATCAAATAATCACTACCGTTGTTATCAAATTTATTTTTAAGCCAAATTTCTTCAGTAACAAAAGGAATAAAAGGATGCAGCAAAATCAATATTTGTTTGAATACAAAAGATGATACTTTTTTAACCTCTGCTTTAGCTTTTTCATCTTCTGAAAAGAGTATTGTTTTAGATAATTCTAAGTACCAATCACAATACGAATGCCATGCAAATTGATAAGCATTTTTAGCAGCTTCATCAAATCTATAATCCTCAAGGTTTTTTTCTATCTTATTTTTAGTTTCAACAAGTTCTGAATAAATCCATTTGTTAATATTTACATTTAAACTAGGAACTTTATCTATATCTTTAAAATCACATTCATTAGTGATTAAAAAATTATTTGCATTCCATAATTTATTTAAAAAATTTCTATAACCTTTAACTCTATCCTCAGAAAGCTTAACATCTGTACCTGGGGAGGCCATAGATAACAAAGTAAATCTAAGTGCATCTGCGCTATATTTTTCAATTAAATCTAAAGGATCAATTACATTACCTTTAGACTTAGACATCTTTTGTCCCTTCTCATCTCTAACCAATGCATGAACGTAAATATCTTTAAATGGTTCTTTATTTAAAAATTCAGTACCAAACATAATCATTCTAGCTACCCAAAAAAATATAATGTCAAATCCTGTAACTAATACTGATGTTGGGTAAAATTTATCTACATATTTATTATCGTCAGGCCAACCAAGTGTAGCAAAAGGCCATAAGCCAGATGAGAACCAGGTGTCTAAAACATCTGGATCACGATTTAATTCAACATCTTTACCATAATGTTTTTTGGCTTGTTGTTTTGCATCATCTTCATTTTCAGCAACAAAAATTTTTTCATCAGGGCCATACCAAGCAGGTATTTGATGTCCCCACCAAAGCTGTCTTGAAATACACCAAGGCTCTATATTGTTCATCCACTGGAAATAAGTTTTTGACCAATTTTCAGGAAAGAAATTTGTCTTCTTTGAATTTACAACTTCTTTAGCTTTAACTGATAATTTACCAGCATCAGCAAACCATTGCTCTGTTAAGAAAGGTTCAATTATTGAATTAGATCTATCTCCATAAGGAACTTTGTTTTTAATATTCTCTTCTTTTACAAAAAAATCTTTTTCTTTAAGTTCTTTTAAAATTCTTTTTCTAGCTTCAAACCTATCTAGACCTATAAAATGTTGAGGAGCATTTTCATTTATCTTACCTGCTTCGGTAAAAATATTTATTATTTCAAGATTATTTCTTTGACCAACATCATAGTCATTAAAATCATGTGCAGGAGTTATTTTTAATGCTCCTGTACCTTGCTCAGGATCAGCATAGTCGTCTTCAATGATTTTTATTTTTCTTCCTACAATTGGAATAGTAACTGTTTTTCCAACAAAGGATTTAAATCTTTCATCTTTTGGATTTACAGCTATAGCTGTATCACCAAGCATAGTTTCCGGTCTTGTTGTTGCAATTGTAATAAATTCTTCAGTCCCATCTATTGGATATCTGATGTAATAAATTTTCGAATTTACCTCTCTTTGATCCACCTCTAAATCTGAAATGGCTGTTTTTAAAACTGTATCCCAGTTAACTAATTTCTTATCTTTATAGATTAGACCTTTGTTATAAAGATCTACAAAAACCTTAATTACTGATTTGGATAAATTATCATCCATAGTGAAGGCATTTCTGGACCAATCACAAGAGCAACCAAGTTTTTTTAATTGGTTAATTATTATATCTCCATATTGCTCTTTCCATTCCCAAACTTTTTCAATGAATTTTTCTCTACCAATTTCATTTTTATCAATTTTTTCAGAGGTTAATTTTTTCTCTACTAATGCTTGTGTAGCAATACCAGCATGGTCTGTACCTGGTTGCCATAAAGTTTCAAAATTATTCATCCTATGATAACGAACTAATAAATCTTGAATAGAATTGTTAAGCGCATGCCCCATATGCAAACTACCTGTTACATTTGGTGGTGGTATAACAATTGAGAATTTTTTTGAATTTTCTTTAGGTTTAAAAAGACCATTTTTTTCCCAATAAGAATAAATTCTATTTTCTACATCAGAATGTATATATTTATCGCTACTCATTGATGTTAAAGTTTATAATTTAATAATCTAAATTAACAATAATCAATTTGGATCGTTATTTAATAGACTAATAGAAAAAATTTAATATAAAAAGGCATCTGTAGCTATTAGCTAAAAATAAGATGGCAACGTGGCGGAATGGTTACGCAGAGGATTGCAAATCCTTGTATCCCGGTTCGATTCCGGGCGTTGCCTCCAAAAAAAATCTTGTTTTAGTTACAAAAAAAAGTAAGTTTGCTTTTTTACATTCCTCGGTAGCTCAGTTGGTAGAGCAGTTGACTGTTAATCAATTGGTCGCAGGTTCGAGTCCTGCCCGAGGAGCCAAAAAATCTAATTTATAAAATAGATTATCTCTTAAATAAAAATCTAGGGTCTTATATTAAAAATTTAATTAAACTGCTTTTGAAATTCCTGAACCTGAAATTTGTAAAGATTTATTAAATTTTAATTTTTGATCAGCATTAAGTTCTGAATATAATTTTACTAAAAAATTATAATTAACATTCATGTGACCTTCTTGTGATTTTTCTAGATTTACTAAATATTCTGAAAAATCTTCAAAGAAATAATTAATTGGCACTTTTAAATAATTTGAAAGTTGAAGTAATCTTATCGAACTTACACCGTTAGTTCCTTTTTCGTATTTTTGGATTTGTTGAAATGTTACATTGATTGCTTTTGCTACTTTAGTCTGTGTTAAACCTAAAGCTAATCTTCTTAGCTTAAGCTTGTTGCCTAAGTGTTTATTGAAATTATCTTCCATTAAGACCCCTCTTAATTAAATTTTATAAATACTATTGAACCTATTTATTAATGTTACTGCAATAAAAAAATTTTTTTTTTTTATAAAAAATTTAAAATAATTAAAATACTGTCAAGCATTAGTTGAATGCAAAATGAACATATTTCGATTGATTTAATCTAAATTTATTGCTTTAAAATTATATATTTTTTATAGTATTTGACTTAAAAACAGCTTAGTTCTATCGCTCTTTGGATTAGCAAAAAACTCTTTTGTATCAGCTTTTTCTACTATCATTCCTTCATCCATAAAGATCATTTTATCAGCAACTTCCTTGGCAAAACCCATCTCATGTGTAACAACTATCATTGTCATACCTTGGTTTGCTAAATTTACCATTACGTCTAAAACTTCTTTAATCATTTCTGGATCAAGAGCTGATGTTGGTTCATCAAACAACATAATTTTTGGCTCCATACAGAGAGCTCTAGCTATAGCAACCCTTTGTTGTTGACCACCTGATAATTGACCTGGAAATTTTTGTGCTTGATCAAGAATTTGAACTCTTTCTAGATGCTTTAAAGCTAATTCTTCTGCTTCTTTTTTTGGCATTTTTTTTACCCAAATTGGTGCAAGTGTACAATTATCGACAATTGATAAATGAGGGAATAAATTAAACTGTTGGAATACCATTCCAACTTCTGCTCTAATTTGTTCAATATTTTTTGTATCTTCCGTTAAAGTGTTTCCATCAACAATAATGTCACCTTGTTGATGTTCTTCTAATCTATTGATACACCTAATTAATGTAGATTTACCTGATCCTGATGGACCACAAACAACGATTTTTTCTTTTGGTTTAACCTCAAGATTAATATCTTTTAAAACTTGAAAATCACCAAACCATTTATTTACATTTTTTATTTGAATAATACTGTCAGACATAATTTATCGCTCTGTTTTATATTTCTGTTCTAGATTATAGCTATACTTACTCATTGCATAACAAATAATCCAGAAAATTATTGCAGCAAATACATAGCCTTCCATTGCAAAGCCTAACCATTTAGGATTAGTTTTTGCTAAATTTAACATTCCTACTATTTCCAATAAGCCAACCACAAATATTAGAGGAGTATCTTTAACTAAAGCTAAAAACGTATTAGCAATTCCTGGTATTACCAATTTTAAAGCTTGTGGAAGAATTACAAAAATGTGCATTCGCCAATAACCCATTCCAAGTGATTTTGCAGCCTCGTATTGGCCACGTGGTAATGCTTGTAAACCACCTCTAATAACTTCAGCAACATAAGCAGCTTCGAATAATGAAATAGCTATTATGCATCTAACTAATTTATCTATAAAAAAATCTGAAGGTAAAAACATTGGAAACATCACAGCTGACATGAACAACACTGTAATTAAAGGAACACCTCTCCAAAATTCTATAAATCCAATTGATATGTATCTAATTAAAGGAAAATCAGATCTTCTACCTAGTGCAAATGCCATTCCAATAGGAAAACAGAAAATTAAACAGAAAAATGAAATTATAAATGTAAGTGACAATCCACCCCAAGCTCCAGTTTCAACCCAATTTAATCCATCAAGTTTACCTAGTTCAATTAATTCATCATAAAAAATAAAATATTTAAGAGCTATGTAGAGAGTTATTGGAACAAAAATAAAATAATAAAATTTAAACCTGCCTGGAATAAAGAAACCAATTATTATTGAAATTACCGCTGCTATTATTCCGTAAGAAAAGTCAAAAAATACAGGGCCACCTGATATAAAAAAGAAAATAAATAGAAATGCAATAAATGGATAAATTACAACGTAATATAGAGTTAAATATTTTTTAAATTTTTCTGTAGCAAAATATCCAACAGATCCTAAAAGAGCTAACGCTATAAAAGATAAGTTTATTCTCCATTGCTCAGCATTAGGATACATTCCATACATAAATCTTCTAAACCAAACTTTAATATAGGTCCAACAAGCTCCTCCACCAGAACACACATCTTTACTATCTCCGGCAAAACTTGCATCAATTACAAACCAGCTTAAAATTGGTGGTGTTGCCTTAATAACTATAAAAATAATTAATAAGGATAAAATTGCATTAAAATTATTTGTATTAATATTTTTATTTACTTGATCTAAAAACTTATAACCACTGTGTTCAATTCTTATAAAATGCAGACCTATAAATCCTAATATTATTGGAATTATAAAGCTTAATGATGCAGGTAAAAATCCAGTGATATTTAAACTAAAAAATGAATTAAGAAATACATCAATAACACTAATAACAAATAAAAATGAACCTAAATACAAAAAGGTATTTAAATTTTCCTTATCTGGTTTTAAAAAATTAATTTTTGACATTTATTTTTCCTTAATCGCAATTTTTTTGTTGTACCAATTCATAAGAATTGAAATTGATACACTTAAACTTAAATAAGTAAGCATTGTTATTGAAACTATTTCAATTGCTTTACCAGTTTGCATCAATGCTGTCCCCGCAAAAACTAGTACTAAATCAGGATAAGCAATAGCAGCAGCTAATGATGAATTTTTTGTTAAATTTAAATATTGGTTAGTTGTTGGTGGAATAATAATTCTTAATGCTTGTGGCATTACTACTAATTTTAAAACTTGATTAGGATTTAACCCAATCGATGCAGCAGCTTCTTTTTGACCTTTACCTACACCTTGTATTCCTGCTCTAACACATTCAGCAATGAAAGTTGCTGTATATAAAGCTAATGATAAAGTTAAAGCGATTAATTCAGGTGGTAAACTTACACCACCTTCGTATATGAATGAGGTTGTTGCTAATTGTTTTAGTTTTGGAATTTCAAAAGATAAGCTTACACCTCCTATTAAAAAGCTTAACAAAGGTAATATAAAGATTAATCCTACAGATATCCAAAAAACTGGTAATTGTTTACCTTGTGTTTCTTGAACTTTTCTTGCATGAATTCTTATTACAACTATCGCTACAATTGCTGCAATTATTGAATATAAAAATACATTAAGATTTTCCCAAATAAATGCTGGAACATATAAACCTTTAATCGTTAAGAAAAAAACACCTAACATTGCATCTGCATCTTGAGGTAATGGTAGCGCTCTTAAAGCAGCGAAATACCAAAAAAATATTTGTAAAAGCAATGGTATGTTTCTGAAAAATTCTACATAAAAAGCTGCGAACTGATTTATTAAATAATTTGGCGAGAGTCTTGCAACACCAACTATTACACCTAAAATTGTTGCAAAAATAATCCCAATTACAGAAACCAAAATAGTATTAAGTAAACCAACTAAATAAGCTCTAAAATACGAATGTGATCCATCATATTCAATAAGTGAAAACTGTACATCAAATGAAGATTCTTGAGAAAGAAAACCATATCCAAAATCAATACCTCTATTCTCCATATTGATTTGAGCGTTGTATGTAAAAAATCCAAAAACTAATACTACAACTAAAACGGTAATTAATTGGGGAATGATTTTTTGTAATTTCAGGTCCATTTGAACGCTTATAAAAAAAAGGGCTAGAAAAATCTAGCCCTTTTTAATTAGTTAAATATGCAATTATCTTGCAGGTGGTACGTAAAGAATTCCACCTTTAGTCCATAATTCATTTGGACCTCTGTCAGGTAAAATTCCAGTGTCAGCTATATTTCTTTTGTAGCTTTCACCATAGTTACCAACTTGCTTGATAATTCTTAAGCTCCACTCATTGTCTAGACCAAAAGCAGCACCTAATTCACCTTCAGCACCAACTAATCTTTTTACAGCTGGGTTGTCTGAAGTTTTCATTGAGTCTGCGTTAGCAGAAGTAATTCCGTACTCTTCTGCTTCGATCATAGCATTTAAAGACCATCTAACGATATCTTCCCAAACAGAGTCACCTTGTCTTACAACTGGTCCTAAAGGCTCTTTAGAAACAGTTTCAGGTAATACAATATGATCATCTGGGTTAGACATTTTAGTTCTTTGTGCAGCTAGACCTGATTTATCAGTAGTGTAAGTATCACATCTACCAGCATCATAAGCAGCTACGACTTCATCAGCTTTTTCGAAAGCAACTGGCTCATAAGAAATTCCTTTAGAGTTAAAGAAGTCTCTCATGTTCAACTCAGTTGTTGTACCAATGTTTGTACAAGCTGAGATACCATCTTTGAATTGGCTTGTTGAAGTAATACCAGAACTTTTTCTAACCATGAAACCTTGACCATCGTAGAAGTTTACTCCAACGAAAGTAAGTCCGATATCAGCATCTCTAGAAAGAGTCCAAGTTGTGTTTCTTGATAAGATATCAATCTCACCAGAAGTTAAAGCTGTAAATCTTTCTTTAGCACTTAATGGTGTAAACTTAACTTTGTTTGCATCACCTAGTACTGCAGCAGCTACCGCTCTACATACGTCAACGTCGATACCAGTCCAATTTCCTGCAGCATCAGCATTAGAAAATCCTGGAAGACCTTGAGATACTCCACATCTTACAAAACCCTTCTTTTGAGTATTTTTAAGTGTTTTAGATTTTTTAGCAGCCATAGTTTCTGTTGTAAAAGTAAACAACACTGCAACCATAGCAACTAAAGAAGTTAATTGTTTTAAGTATTTAAACATTATTCTTCCTTTATGTTATTTTTATTTGTTAACAAATAATTCAAAATTACTTTTGAATATTCATAATTTAAACATGTAAGAAAATACTGTTCAAGGAAAATTAACAATAAATTTGGTCTCTATATAGATTCACGTCAAGCCTAATTTTAAATAATTAATAGGAAAAAAGTAAGAAATGGCGCGCCCTGGAGGATTCGAACCTCCGACCCTCGGTTTAGAAAACCGATGCTCTATCCAGCTGAGCTAAGGGCGCAAAATTTATTGATATATATAATACTAAATTAATTTTTAAAAAGGAATTTTTTAGCAATCAACAATAAAGATAACAGTTCAACCCTTCCGATAATCATAAAAAATATGAGAAAATATTTGGTTAAAAAGTGCAAATTTTGAAAATCAAAGTCCGATATACCATAAGCAGATGAATTAACTGTATTCATCAAAGTCAATACAGCTAATTTAAATGAGTATTCAAATTGAATGTTGGACAATGATAATAAGATTGTTAAAGAAAAAAGAGAAATAACAAAAATTAATATTGTTAAAAAATATTTATTTATGTCTTTTGTGTCAAAATTAATTTTAGAAAAAACCAATTTATTCATAAATACATTTTTTGGCCTGCTAAAAGAAAGAATTTGATTAATAGAATATTTAGTTAAAGAATATACTTTTAAAAACCTTAAACCTGAGCTTGTGGAAAAAAAAGATCCACCAATAATTACAAGTAAGATATATATAAAATGTAGGTTAGTTTGGTGAACTTCAAGAGAAATACCAATATTAGAAATGCTACTTATTAAAGATAAAAAACTGAATATGAAATTTGCATCATAACTAAAGAAAACAAAAAATATACTCACAACTACAATAAAATATAAAAATAAATGTATATCTTCATAAAAGAAATTTAAATTTTTATTTCTTAAAAAAATTAAATTGTATGTAAAAAAAATACTAAAAAAAGAAATCAGCATTAAAAAAGAAAAAATAATTATTTGAAAATCATTTATTAAAATTGATGAAATTTCATTCACAGGTAGAAATCCCCCTGAAGAAATTATCGTCATCGCCAGATTCAGTGAATTAAATGATCTTATTCCAAGAATATTTAGAATAATAAAAATTGACATAGTTAATCCTGAGTATAACAAAAGAATTTTAATTGATTGTTTTAAAATCTCCGTAGAATTAAAAGATAAAAAATTTGTTAAAGATTTTTTTAAACTTTCGTCATAAATATCAATTAAAAAAATAATTGAATATAAAAAATACAATCCACCTATCCATTGTATTGATGATCTCCATAAAATTAAGCCTTGATCAATATGCTTAATATTTTCAAAGACAGTAAAACCTGTTGAAGTAAATCCAGAAACAGCTTCGAATAAAGAATTTAAAAAAGACAAATTATAAATACTTAAATAAAAAGGTATCGATAAAATTAAAGGCATTAAAATATATCCCAATAGTACGGTTAATATTTTTTCAAATATTGAGGGTTTGTTGGATTTAGTTTTAATTTTGTAAAAAATTATTCCAATTAGTGCAGAAATAATTAAGCTAAAATAATATGTGTTTAGATTTAGATATAAATTAAAATAGTATGAATAAATAATATTTAAAAAAGAAAAAATAGATATTAATATAAAAAAGAAACTTAAATACTTTACTTTAAAAAATGACATTTAATTAAATAGAACTAATTCTAAATATATTTTCTACTACCGAAATTGAGTCTTTCTTAGCTAAAAAAACAACTTTATCCTCTTTTTGGAAAACAAAATTTGATCGAGGTATTATAACTTTGTTATCTCTTAAGACCGCTCCAATTCTTATCTCTTCTGGTAAGTTTGAATTTTTTAATTCTTTATTGATAAGTTCTGACGTTTCTATAATTTCAGCTTCAATTACTTCATATTCACCATTCATAATTGTATAAGCTGTTTCTATAGTCCCTTTGTGGATATGTTTTAAAATACTTGATACAGTATTCATTCTAGGATCTATAAGATCATCAATTTTTAATGAATTTTGTAATAAAGAATAATTAGGCTTATTAATTAAAGCCATTGTTCTTTTATCATCAATATCCTTTTCATCTTTTGCAAATTTTTCAACAAGAACACTTACCATCAAATTATCTTCATCATCATTTGTTAAAGCGAGAACAGTTTCTGCTTCTTGTAAATTAGCCTCCACAAGAACTTCCTCATCTAAAGCATCTCCATTGATAACAATTGTATTATTTAATTCACCGGCAAGAAATTCTGCTCTTTCTTTATTTTTTTCAATAATTTTTACTCTTGCTGCATCCAAAGTTTCTTCGATGTTTTTAGCTAAATTAAAACCTATGTTTCCACCTCCTACTATTAAAATATTTTTAGATATTTTTTCATCATGTCCAAAAGCTTCTAGGGTATCAGACATTTGTGAAGAATTGATTATTACGTAGATTTTATCATTTTTTTTAACATCATCGTTTTTCTTTGGAATTAAAAATTTTTCATCTCTTATAATTCCAATTATATTAGCGTCTAAATTAGGATATTTTTTAGTTAAATCGTTAAGTTTGATATTAATTAATTTACAATTTTCGTTAATTAAAATCTCTAATAATCTGATTTTATTATCTGCAAATGGAACACTATCTAGTGCTCCAGGTGCTTCAAGTTTTCTTTGAATTGATTTTGCAATTTCAATCTCTGGTGAAATAATTACGTCAATTGGTAAATTTTCTTTGTTATAAACTCTTGTAAATTTTGGATTTAGATAATCTTGAGATCTTATTCTTGCTATTTTTTTTGGAATTTTAAAAATTGAAAAAGCTATTTGGCAAATAAGCATATTAATTTCATCATTTCTAGTGACTGCTATAATCATGTCGGTCTCTATCGCATTAGCCTTTTCAAGTATAGAAGGATAAGTCCCTTTTCCTACTATGGCTTTCACATCTAAAGCATCATCAATTTTTTGAATATCTTCACTAGATGGGTCGATTACAGTTATAGAATGGCCTTGATCACTTAGCTGTTTAGCTATGGTGAACCCTACTCTTCCAGCTCCACAAATGATAATATTCATTTAATTAAATTCTTTAATCCCTAGGCCTTTAAGTTTTCGGTGCAAAGCACTTCTTTCCATACCAACAAAGTTAGCTGTTTTAGAAATATTCCCATTAAATTTTTTTAACTGGATAGTTAAATACTCCTTTTCAAACTTTTCTCTAGCCTCTTTTAATGGCACAGAAAGGCTATTTTCAGCTAATTGATCATCAAAATTTGTATTTTTTAAAGATTCCTTAATAATATTCGAAATTTTATCTTTTGAATTTGGTTGCAATATTGCAATCCTCTCAATTAAATTTCTTAACTCTCTAACATTGCCATGCCAATTATGATTAAGTATGTAACTATTATTTTCATCTATATCTAGTTCTTTAATTTTATAATTTTCAGATATTTTTTTTGAAAAGTATTTAATTAACAAAGGTATATCTGAAATTCTTTGGTTTAACGGTTCAATATTAATCTCAAAAACATTTATTCTGTGAAATAAATCCTCTCTAAAATTTCCAATTTCTATCTCTTTTTTTAAATCTTTACTTGATGAACATATCAATCTTACATCTACACTTACGTCACTAGCTCCATTAACTCTTTTAAACTTTTGATCTGTAAGAACTCTTAATATTTTTGATTGTATATCTAATGGTATCTCTGAAACTTGATCTATTAACAGAGTTCCTTTATTTGCTTTTTCAAGTGCACCGTATGAAATTGAACCATTCTCCTTTTCTTCTCCAAATAATTCTAATTCATATTTATTGATATCTAATAAAGCACCATTTAGAACAATAAATGGCTTCTTACTTCTAGCAGATGATTTGTGGATTTTTCTAGCAATCAATTCTTTTCCTGAACCTGACGGACCACTTATAAAAATTCTACTTTCAGTTACTGATATTTTTTTTATTTGATCAATTATATTTACTATATTTTTGCTATTTCCTATTAATTCATAAGATGAAAATAATTTACTTTCGTATTCTCTATTTTGTTTTTTTAAATTAAAGTTTTCAACTGCTCTTTTGACAAAATTAAGTAATCTTTCCTGATCAAATGGTTTTTCTATAAATTCAAATGCTCCATGCTGCAATGATTTTACAGCCATTTCAATATTTGCATGTCCAGAAATAATTATTACAGGTGTATCCTTATTTTTAGATTTAATATGTGAAAGAAGCTCAATACCGTCATTATCTCCCTTATCTAATTTAACATCAAGAATTGCAACATCAGGTAATTTTTTATCTATCTCAGCAAGTGCTTGGTTATAATTTGCTGCTAAACGCGTTTTATAACCGGCATCTACAATTAATTCATTAATTATATTTCTGATATCGGCGTTATCGTCTACAATTAAAATTTCTTCGCTCATTTTTATTTTGAAAAAATTATATTAATTTTTGCACCATCTTTAATTGGGATAAAATCTATTTTTCCATTGTGGTCATTAATTATTTTATTAACTATTGATAATCCCAAACCGGTTCCATTTTTTTTAGTTGTAAAATAAGGATTAAGTATATTTTTAATATTATCTTTTAAATCATTAAAACCAACACCATTATCCTCGATCGTTGATTTAATGTGGCTATCATCTTGGGTAAGTTCAATAGTAATTTTTTTGTTGAAATTGTTATTGTTTTGAGCTTTTTGATTAA
This sequence comes from uncultured Pelagibacteraceae bacterium, assembly GCA_902571135.1. GTDB lineage: Bacteria > Pseudomonadota > Alphaproteobacteria > Pelagibacterales > Pelagibacteraceae > Pelagibacter. Next base: position 69,499 of record CACGAU010000002.1, read on the forward strand.
TACTTTCTATAGAATTTTTAATCAAATTTAAAAAAACCCTACTTATTTGTTCTTTATCACTTTCTAACATAATTTTATCAAAATCTTTTTTAAATGTAATATCAATAGAATTGTCTAATTCTTTAAGTAAATTTATATTTTCATGAATTATATCTGCTAAATTATTTTCTCTAAATATTGGTTTTGGCATTCTTGCAAAATCAGAAAATTCATTAACCAATTTTTCGATTTGCTTTATTTGATTATTTATAATTTTTAAATTGTCTTTGAAATTCTCCATTTCGCTTTCTTGTATGTGTTTAGAATATTTATTTTTTAATCTATCTATAGTTAATTGAATTGGTGTTAGTGGGTTTTTGATTTCATGAGCAAGTTTTCTTGCCAAACTTCCCCAAGCCTCATGTCTTTCATTTATAATTAATTTTTCCTGCTGGCTTTTCAATCTATCTATCATCAGGTTAAAGTTTTTATTTAAAGTTTCTAAGTCTTTATCTGTCTTTACTTCAGGAACTTTAGCATTAAAATTTCCTTGCCCAATAGATATAGATGAAAGAATCAAGTTATTAATAGATCTAAAAAATCTTGATGAAAATCTAATCGCGATAGTTATAGAGACAAATAATAAAACACTAACAACAATAATATAAATAATAGCAAATGAGATTTTAATTCCAGTACTTTTTTCCTCAACAGTATAGTAAAAATTAATCGCTTCTTGAGACTCAGTTAAATATCTAGAAATATCTTTGTCTAGATACTTGACTACATATAAAAATCTATCTTCAAAATTTTGTAGCCTCATTATTGCTGCAGAGATATTTTCTGGTGCATTAATAATTTTTAAAGGACGATCATCATCCAATACTGAGTTTAAAGCTTTATCAACTGGAGGGATATATGGCTGATCGTCTTTCAAAGTTGAAAATAAAAGTTTTTTATTAATATCTATGATGTGCACTTCATCAACATTTCTAATTAATTTTTGTGTTTCTAAAAATCTCTTATATTCATTTTGATTATCGTTTAAAAATTTTTTGCTTTTATTGGTATCGAAAGCTATCAAAACAGTGTCAGATTGAATTTTATTTCTAATTTCCTCAACATAATTCCTTGCTAATTCATAAGAATTGTTAACAACTGTTGTAACTTTTTTGTCAAAATATTTTTCTAATGCAAAAGAAAATAAAAAAAGCGAAAATATTGAAATTAATATTGATGGAATTAAGGTAAATAAACCAAAGTATGTAATATATTTTTTATTGGATTTTAAACCATCTTTATCGATATCATTTTTAATTGCACTTCTAATCTCAATAAAAATAAAAACAAAAAGCGCTATTAAAAGAACAATGTTAAGTATTAATAAAATTTGTAAATTTTGATCTGATAATTCAATAAATCCTTTATCAATAAAAGTTAAAAAGGTTAAAAAACCTATCGATAATGTGATAATAAATAATATTATTAGATATATATTTTTTTTAATAAATTCGTACATTTGAATATAAAAACTACCATATAAATGAATAATTATTTTATAATACTAGCATCAGGACAAAGCAAAAGATTTAATTCAAAAAAACCTAAGCAATTCAATATTTATAAAAACAAGGCTCTTTTTAAACATTCTTTAGAAAAAGCAGTGAAATCAAAGCTGTTTAAAAAAATTATTCTGGTGGTAAACAATAAAAAAAGTATTAAAGAAAAACTTCCAAAAAATGTATACATTATAAAAGGTGGTAAAGAACGATCCGATTCTTCTTTAATAGCCTTAAAATATATAAAAAAATTTAAACCAAATAATATTCTAATTCATGACGCTGCTAGGCCAAATTTCACTATCAAGCTTTTAAAAACTCTAATTAAATCACTTAAAAACAATAAAGCGGTAATACCTTCTATACATTCGAAGGATTCCATTAAATACAAAGTAAAAAAACAACTTTTTAACTTAAATCGAAATAATTCATTTTTAACACAAACTCCTCAAGCTTTTAAATTTCAAGATTTATATAATCTTTCAATAAAACAAAAAAATAAAATTACTGATGAGGCGACTTTATTTATTGAAAATAATTTAAAAATTAAATTTATTAAAGGTGAAAATTTAAATCAAAAAATTACATTTAAAGAAGATATAGAAACTAATAAAATTTATTTTGGTATAGGTTTTGATATTCATAGATTAACAAGAGGTAAAAAACTTTTTTTAGGTGGTATAAAAATTCCTTATCACTCAGGACTTAAAGGGCATTCAGATGGAGATGTGATTATTCATTCTATAATAGACTCTCTTCTTGGTGCAATGAGAAAAAAAGATATTGGTACTTTTTTTCCAGATAACCAAAAAAAATATAAAAATATTAGATCCTCTAAAATGTTAAAGCCTATTATTGAAATATTGAATAATAGTAACTTTTATATAAATAATTTAGATATAAATTTAATATGTGAACAACCAAAAGTTTCAAAATACCGTGATAAAATAATCAAATCTCTATCTGATTTATTAAATGTTGATAAAGAACTAATTAACTTAAAAGGTAGAACAGTAGAAAAGCTAGGATTAATTGGAAAGGAAAAAGCAATAGCTTGTGAAGTTATTTGCTCTATTACACAATGAAAAAAATAAATGTTTTGTTGTCCACTTTCTTTGGTTATGGATATTTAACCAAAGTTCCTGGCACTGTAACCTCTGCTGTTACAGCTGTTTTTATTTATATTGCTTACGAAATTTTAGATTACACTGATCTTAAATTTTCAATTATTTTTTTTATACTTTTATTTTTTTATTCATTTTATGCTGTAAAAGACTCTGAGTCTGAATTTAAAAATAAAGATCCAAGGCAAATAGTAATTGATGAAGTTTTAGGACAATCTATGCCTTTAATTTTATTATTATATTTAAATCAAACTAATCAAATAAGTATTTCAATTGAAATTTATTACATTTTATCTTTTGTATTTTTTAGATTTTTTGACATCCTAAAACCTTTTCCAGTAAGTTACTTTGATAAAAACCATAAGAACTATTTTGGAATAATTATGGATGATATAATGGCAGGGTTATATTCAATGATATTAATATATTTAATAAGCTTAAAATTCTAATGAGTATTCAATTACTTCATAAAAAATTAATTAAAAAAAAATTAACTTTATCTGTAGCTGAGTCTTGTACGGGTGGATTACTGGCTCATAATTTTACTAAATTAGCTAATTCATCAAAATACTTTCAAATGGGTCTGACCACTTACTCTAATCAAGCTAAAATAGAGATATTAAAGGTTAATAAAAATATTATTAAAAAATATGGTGCAGTAAGCCATGAGTGTTGTAAGGCAATGGTTCAAAATTTATCTAAAATTTCAAAAAGTAAAATCAACATCTCCATTACAGGAATTGCTGGACCAGGAGGTGGATCAAAAGAAAAACCAGTTGGTCTTGTTTATATTGGAGTTAAAAAAGGTAAAACTCTGCTTATTAAAGAAAATAAATTTAAATCAAAAAGTCGTAATTCAATTCAAAAATCAACAGTTCGTAGTGTAATTAAGATAATCAGTAAAATTATTTAATACCTTCAGCTCTTTTTTGAAACGCGTCTGCTATCTTTTCCAAACCAAATTGAAAAGATTTTGTCATTAAAATATTTAAAAACTTATTTTCGATTTCAAAATCAATATCAAATAAAACTTCTGTTTTGTAACCATCAGTATCATTTCCTACTTCAATAAATTTCCAATTATTTTCTAAATGATTTAATGGTCCGCCTAAATTAACCACATGAATATGATCATTTTTTTTATTTAATTTAACATCGCTTTTAAATGTATCCTTAAACGGCCCCTTACCTATAGTAAGATCAGCAATTATATTAATGGTGTCACCGTTATCACTTCTCTCATAAACTTTTGAATTATCACAGAAAGGAATAAATTCTGGGTATTTTTCAATATCTAAAACAAACTCGATTAGTTTATCTTTTCTGTTATCAATTAATCGCTTAACTGATGCTTTTGGCATTAATTATTTTTTAATCTGTTTTGTTTAAGTTTCGCAAAATCTTCATCAGCATGATATGAGGATCTAGTTAAAGGGGATGAAGACACTAACAAAAATCCTTTAGCTTTAGCTATTGTTCCTAAATCTTCAAATTCTTTTGGTGTGTAATATCGATCTAATGGATAATGCTTGGTTGATGGTTGCAAATATTGACCGATTGTTATGAAATCAACATCCGCAGCTCTTAAATCATCCATGACTTGTAAGATTTCATCTCTTGTCTCCCCTAAGCCAACCATTACTCCAGATTTAGTAAAAATATTTTTATTAACTTTTTTTGCATTTTTCAAAAGTTCCAAAGATGCAAAATATCTAGAACCTGGTCTTACTTTTAAATAAAGACTAGGGACAGTTTCAATATTATGATTAAAAACATCAGGTTTAGCATCTAAAACTTTTTTATATGCATCTCCTTTTCTTAAAAAATCAGGTGTAAGAACTTCAATAGTGGTATTTGGATTTGATTTTCTAGTTTGATTAATAACTTCAAAGAAATGTTCTGATCCACCATCATCTAAATCATCTCTATCCACTGAAGTAATCACAACATGTTTTAAATTTAATTTTTTTACAGCTTCTGCAATTTTAACAGGTTCAAGTTGATCCAATTTTCCTGGTACACCAGTTTTAACATCACAAAAAGCACAAGCTCTTGTACAGGTATCACCCATAATCATAAAAGTTGCATGTCGCTTACTCCAACACTCAGTTATATTTGGGCAGTTTGCTTCCTGACAAACAGTTACAAGATTATTATTATTTACTATTGTTTTGGTTAAAAAGAATTCCTTACTATTTGTAAGTTTAGATCTAATCCATTCAGGTTTTTTTTTAATTGGATTAACTGGTTTGTTTTCTTTTTCTGGATGTCTACTTTTCATCTTTTTTAATTATATAAATTGTCTCATTTTTTTTACCAAATAAAAATCGTTCTCTAATTAAAGTCTCAATATAATCAAGATCCAAATTAGTACTTAGAAGTGAATTTTTATGATCCATATCTTCTATTTTACTAGTTAGGGTTAATTCTTCTTTTTTCAAGTTAGACAAAAGTTCCTTTTTTTCTATATACGAAAAAAGACCCCTTTCTCCAGACACTAAATTAAAACCAAAATAGAAAATAAGAAAAACTGATATTAATAAAAAATAATTTCTTTTTATTAATCGAAGCATTAATTGATCTTATTCATCCTCGCTCTTTTTCCAAGTTCTTCTTCAATACGGATTAATTGATTATATTTTGCAACTCTTTCAGATCTAGCTAAGGATCCAGTTTTAATTTGATTTGAATTAGTGCCTACTGCTAAATCAGCAATAAACGTATCCTCACTATCACCTGATCGATGAGATATAATTGTTTTATATCCAATTGTTTGAGCAAATTTAATTACATCTAACGTTTCTGAAACAGTGCCAATTTGATTTAGCTTGATCAAGATAGAATTTGAAGAAATATTTAAGAAACCTTTCTTTAATCTTTCAAGATTTGTTACATACAAATCATCTCCAACGATCTGAACTTTTTTTATTGATTTCATTAATTTATTCCATGCCAACCAATCATTTTCAGCAAATGGATCTTCAATAGACTTAATTTTATATTTTTTTATAATTTTTTGATATTCTTTAATAGATTTATCTACTGAAATATAACTTTTAGAATGAATAGAATATTTGTTTTTTTTATATAATTCATTAGCTGCCACATCTAGACAAATAGAAACATCTTTACCATTAATAAATCCTGATTTTTTAATTGCACTCACAATTAAATCTAAAGCTTGATTATTACTACTGATCATGGGCGCAAAACCACCTTCATCACCTACTGAAGTTGATAAACCTTTGTCTTTAATTAATTTACTTAAGTTTTTAATAACAACAAAACAAATGCGCATTGCCTCAGAAAAACTTTTTGCTCGATCCGGTCTGATCATAAACTCTTGAATTCTAAGACCATTATTTGCATGCGCTCCACCATTAATAATATTCATTAATGGATAAGGTAATTGAAAGTTATTTTTTTGAGAAAAAGTTTTATACAAGGGTAATTTTTTTGCTTTTGCAGACAGCTTTTTAACAGCCATTGAAACTGCTAACATTGCATTAGCTCCTAAGTTAGTTTTTTGTCTTGTACCATCTAAATTAATTAACAAAGCATCAATTCTTTCTTGATTATGGATACTTTGTCCTTTTAATTTTTTTGAAATCTTTGTGTTAACCAGGTTAACTACACTTAAAACACTTTTTCCTAAATACCGTTTATTATTTTTATCTCTTTTTTCAAAGGCTTCAAAAGTTCCTGTGGAAGCACCTGAGGGACAAATAGCGGATGCGCTATTATTTTTAATATAAACCTCTGCCTCTACTGTTGGATTTCCTCTACTATCAAAAACTTGACGTGCTTTTACTTTTAAAATTTTACTCACTATTTTTTAATTAGATTATCTATATCGTGTAATTGTTTTAATAGATTCTCTAATTTATTCAATGGTACCATGTTTGGTCCGTCTGATGGAGCATTATCAGGATCTTGATGTGTTTCAATAAATACACCTGCAACTCCAACCGCAACTGCAGCTCTTGCTAAATATTCAACAAATTCTCTTTGACCACCAGAGGATTCACCTTGGCCACCTGGTTGTTGAACAGAATGAGTTGCATCGAAAATTACTGGATAACCATTCTTTGCCATTATAGGTAATGATCTCATGTCTGAGACTAAAGTGTTGTATCCAAAACTTGCACCTCTTTCTGTGACTAGGATTTTTTTATTTCCTGAGTCTGAAATTTTTTTAGTTACATTCACCATATCCCAAGGTGCTAGGAACTGACCTTTTTTTACATTAATAATTTTATTTGTTTTAGCCGCAGCAATTAATAAGTCTGTTTGCCGACATAGAAAAGCTGGGATTTGTAAAACATCAACATGTTTTGAAACAATTTCACATTGTTCAGCATTATGAATGTCTGTTAAAATAGGGACATTCAATTCCTTTTTAATTTTATCAAATACAGGAAGTGATGCATCTAACCCTGCTCCCCTTTTCCCTTTTAAACTAGTTCTGTTCGCTTTATCAAATGAGGTTTTGTAAATAAATCCAAGGCCAAATTTTGAAGTAATTTCCTTAATTTTTCCAGCCATATCCATTGCATGCTGTTCTGTCTCTAACTGACATGGACCTGCAATAATACAAATCTTATTATTGTTTGAAATTTCTATATTTTCACAATTTACTTTAATCGCACTCATCTATGATTTTTTGCTGCTTTGATAAAAGAAGAGAATAAAGGATGTGGGTTCAAAGGTCTAGATTTAAATTCAGGATGGAACTGAACTCCTATAAACCAAGGATGATTTTTAAGTTCTACTATCTCTGGAAGCTTATGATCTGGAGATAAACCTGAAAATATTAATCCTTTCTTCTCAAATTTTTCTTTATATGAAATATCCACTTCATATCTATGTCTATGTCTCTCTTTGATTAATCTAGATTTATAAATATCTCTAATTTTAGATTTATCTTTTAAAATTGCATCATAAGAACCAAGTCTCATGGTGCCTCCTAAGTCTTTATCTGTTCCTTTAACTTTTCTTCCACTTTTTTCCCATTCATACATCAAGCCAATAATATGGACACCGCCTTTATCAAACTCAGAAGAAGTTGCTTTTTTAATCTTTAATTGATTTCTAGCAAATTCAATTATTGCCATTTGCATTCCATAACAAATTCCAAGGAATGGAATTTTATTTATTCTTGCATATCTTATCGCCTCAATTTTACCCTCAGTTCCCCTTTTACCAAACCCACCTGGAATTAGAATTCCTGAAACATTTTTAAGTTTATTTTTTATTTCTGAAACTTTTAATTTTTCAGAGTCTATTCTAACCAAATTAACTTTAAGATTATTGGATATTCCTCCATGAGTAAGTGCTTCATCTAAAGATTTATAAGCATCTTTTAATTCAACATATTTTCCAATAATTGCAATGTTAACATGTCTTTTAGTATTAAGAGTAATTTTAGTTATTTTTTTCCAAGGATTCAAATTTGCAGGTTTTTTTGTTTTTAATTTAAAATAATTTAAAACTTGAATATCTAATTTTTGATTGAAAAAACTAATCGGAGCCTCATAAATAGTTTTAACATCAACAGTTTCAATTACATTTTTAATATCAACATTACAAAACAAAGATATTTTTTTTCTATGGTCTAAAGGTATAGGTCTTTCTGATCTACAAATAATAATATCAGGTTGAATACCAATGCTTCTTAATTCTTTAACTGAGTGTTGTGTTGGTTTTGTTTTTATTTCATCCGATGCTTTTAAATAAGGAACTAAAGTTAAATGAATAAATAATGCATTTTTTTTACCAATATCATTGGAAAATTGTCTTATCGCTTCTACAAACGGTAAACTTTCTATATCACCTACTATTCCTCCTATTTCACAAATTACAAAATCTTCTTTAGATGTATCGTGTTTTATAAATTCTTTAATTCTATCTGTGATATGAGGAATTACTTGAACAGTTTTACCTAAATACTGACCTTTTCTTTCTTTTTTAAGAACATCGCTATAAATTTTTCCAGTTGTGATGTTATCGGTTTTCTTTGCAGTAACGCCAGAAAATCTTTCATAGTGCCCTAGATCTAAATCTGTTTCAGCACCATCGTCTGTTACAAAAACTTCACCATGTTGAAATGGACTCATTGTTCCTGGATCGACATTTAGATATGGGTCTAATTTTCTTAAACGAACTTTGTAACCTCTTGATTGTAATAAATAAGCAAGGGATGCAGAAGATAGACCTTTACCAAGGGAGGAAACCACGCCGCCAGTGACAAATATATATCGCGCCATGGAAGTATCTTATAGCGAATAAAAAATGAATTGAAAAGGATTAATTAATTGTTTTCCGGAATTGAAGGCGTGTCTTCAGTTTTTTCCTCAACTGTATCCAATACTGACCCCGTAGGAGTAAGTTCTGCTCTAGAAATTATTGTTAGAGCCAGACTACAAATAATAAAAAGTGTTGCTACAATTGCAGTGGCTTTTGTCATGAAGCTGCCTGCTGATCTAGATAACATAAAATTTTCTTGGGAAACTCCAATACCAAGAGCACCTCCCTCTGATTTTTGCAATAAAACCAAAAGAACTAAAATAACTGCAAGTATGATGTTGATTACTAATAATAAAGTTTCCATGTGGGTCTAATTAATGGTTTTTTGAATTATATCAATAAATTTCTTTGAAATTTGTGATGCGCCTCCTATCAAAAAACCATCAATGTTGGGAATTTTTTTTAATATACTTACGTTATTAGTGTTTACAGATCCACCATATAAAATTTTTGGATAATTTTTAATAAATCTACTTTTAATAAATGAAATAGTTTTGTTTAAATCAGCTTCTTTTGGAATTACACCTGTACCAATAGACCATACCGGTTCGTAGGCTATAATAATTTTGGATTTATTCTTTATCGATTTTAATCCTTTTTCAATTTGTCTTTTCAAAATTTGATTAGTTTTTTTTTGTCTTCTTTCTTTCAAGGTTTCGCCAATACAAAATATAATTTTGAGACCTGATTTAACTGCACTTTTTATTTTTAAATTAATCAAATTATCTGTCTCACCTAGTTGTCTATTTTCTGAATGTCCCAAAATAACATACTTTGCTCCAACATTTTTAAGCATATTAGAATTTACTTGGCCAGTGTGCGCACCGTAGTCATAGCTGTGATGACAGTTTTGGGCACCAACCTCTATTTTTGTTTTTTTAAGTCTTCTCGATAATGGACGAATTAATGTATTTGGTGGGCAATAAACTATTTTTATCTTATTTTTTTTATTATTTTTTGAAAACTTTATTACTTTATCAAGTGAATTTAGAGATCTTAAATCACCAAACATTTTCCAATTAGCTACAAAATACATATATTTATTTGTCATAATTGACTTTTTAATCTATAGATTTGTTTTTTACAGATCAATAAATTTATAACGCTATGATTGAAAAATTAAAAAACTTAGGCTGGAAACAACTTGGTGGATTGGTGTTAATTGTCATAATCATCATCGCTTTTGGTTTTGGGGGTTTTGGTGGTGGGTTTAGTACAAACAATCAAAACAATATTGCAAAAATAAATAAAACAAATGTAACAACCCAAGATTTTATTGATTATGTGAATCAGAGTGGAATTTCACAAGAAGCTATTCGGGATAATTTAGACAACAATATTATTGAGGAATTATTATCAGGATTAATTTCAACTACATTGATTGATTTAGAAATTAAAGACTTTGATCTTTCAATTAACGAAAGAACCATACTTAAAAACATTAAAGAAAATAAAAATTTCCAAGATGAAAATGGTGCTTTTCAAAGAATTAAATATGAAAAATTTTTGCTATCCAACAACTTGTCAGCTCCAATGTTTGAATTGCAATTAAAAAATAGAGAATTACAGAAACACTTATTTGATTTTATTGGTGCTGGAACAATAACACCAAATTTTTTGATAGAAAAAAAGTTTGAAGAAAATAATAAATCCTTAGACATCGAGTATTTTGATATGGAAAATCTATATAAAACAAAAAATGATTACACAGCAAATGAAATTGAATTATTTATTGATGAAAATAAGGATCAATTAAAAAGAGAATATATAGATTTTAAGTATGTGATTTTAAATCCAAAAAATCTAATTGGTATAGAAGAATTTAACCAAGAGTTTTTTGATGAAATAGACTCAATTGAAAACAAAATTTCTCAAGGAAGTGCATTTGACACTATATTAGAAGATATAAATGTTGACACTATTGAAGTAAATGAGTTTGCACCTAGCTCTAGTAAACAGATTAATGAAGATCTAATTTATTCTAAGAAAGCATCTAAAATAGACTTGATAGAAAGTGGTGATAACTTTTTACTTTATAATATTGATAATCAATATGATCGAGCTCCAGATTTAAATGATGAAATCATTAAAGGAGAAATAGTTGAGTTAATATATCAAAAAGGTAAATTTGATTACAATAGAGAAATTATAGAAGAAATTCAAAAAAAGGAATTTGATAATTCAAAATTTGAAGAACTTGCAGGTTCAAATAAGGAATATTCTTCTATTAATTCTATAGAAGATGACAAACTCATTGATATTAATTCAGTAAAAATGCTTTATGCGTTACCTGTAAACTCTTTTGCTCTAGTAAATAAAGAAGATAAAATTTTTTTAGTAAAAATTACTGGAACAAATAAAAATTCATTTAACAAAGCAGATGAAAAATATCTTAAATTTGTAAATAGCCAAAATACAAATAATAGAAAAACCATCTTACAATCGTATGATCAATTACTTAATGATAAGTATCAAGTTCAATTAAATCAAAAAACTATTGATAGAGTTAAAAATTATTTCAAATGATTATTAATCGAAGCTTCAAAGAATTTAAGTTTCGACACAGAAGCAAAAAAAATCAAATTATCTTTACTAAAAAGAAAGTAAAAAATGATGAGGAAGTATTAAACCTAATAGATAATTTCCTAGAGGAAAAAAATAGTTTTATATTTGAGTCAGTAGAAAAAGGTAAAATCAAAGGTAGATATACAATATTTGGTAAAAATCCCGATAAAATTTGGGAATTTAATAATAATAATTCTTATCTAATTCAAACAAATAAAAAAAGGAAATTAAATGATAAGCCAAATAAATTAATTGAAAAAATCATTGAAGATTTCAAATTTGAAACTCCCAAAAATTTACCTAACATTTGCTCATTAATCTCTGGATATTTTTCTTATGATTCAATCAGATACATAGAAAAAATTCCAAATAATTGTAAAAACGATCTTAATTTGCCAGATGTAAGGCTTCTACGTCCAAGAACTTTAGTCATTCATGATAATTTAAAAAAAGAAATTTTTTACATATCTAATATTTTTAAAGATGAAAAAATTAAAAACTATAAAAATAAATATGAAGAAATTAAATCTGATTTATTTAAATTACTCATTCAGTCATCAATCAAAAATATTGATAAAAAAATAATTCAAAAATCAAAAAATATAAAAGTGAAATCTAACACTTCAAAAAATAAATTTTTATCAATGGTTAATAAGGCAAAAAAATATATTAAATTAGGAGATATTTTTCAGGTTGTTTTAAGCCAAAGATTTGAGGCAAAATTAACAAAGAAACCATTAGATATTTATAAAAAACTAAGAGTAACGAACCCTTCTCCTTTTATGTTTTTCTTCAATTTTGACGATTTTCAAATAATAGGCGCAAGTCCTGAAATACTTGTGAGACTTAGGGATAATAAAATTACTGTAAGACCAATTGCAGGAACTAGACCAAGGGGCAAAACTAAAAAAGAAGATCTGTTTTATGAAAAAGACCTTCTTAAAGATAAAAAAGAACTTTCAGAGCATTTGATGTTACTTGATTTGGGTAGAAATGATGCTGGTAAAGTCTCAAAGATAAATTCGGTAAAAGTTACAGAAAGCTTCATTATTGAAAGATATTCTCATGTTATGCATATAGTTTCAAATGTAGTTGGGGAATATAATAAAAAATTTTCAAAATTTAAATCCCTCTTAGCTGGTTTTCCAGCAGGTACTGTTTCTGGGGCTCCAAAAATTAGAGCTATGGAAATTATAGATGAATTAGAAACAACAAAAAGAAAAGTTTATGCTGGTGGAATTGGATATTTTTCTGCAAATGGGGAATTTGATACATGCATAGCTTTAAGAACTGCAGTTGCTAAAAATAAAAAATTTTATGTACAAGCAGGTGCGGGTATAGTTGCAGACAGTAAACCTAAAAATGAATATGAGGAAACAGTTAATAAAGCGAAAGCTTTAATTAATGCTTTAAGATAATGAAAGTATTGTTAATAGATAATTATGATAGTTTTACTTTTAATTTGTATCACTATATCTCCTCATTAAATGTTAAAGTTGATGTAGTTAGAAATGATAAAATTAATTCTAAAGAAATCATTAAAAAGAAATATGATAAAATTGTTATTTCACCAGGACCAGGCAACCCAAATCAATCTGGCAATTGTATTAAAATATTGAATTCATTATACAAAGAATTACCTTTTTTAGGAGTATGTTTAGGTCATCAGATAATTGGACAAGTTTTTGGATCAAAAATTGTTCAAGCAAGAAAGTTAATGCATGGCAAAACAAGCAAAATTAAATCCAAAAAAATCGGTATTTTAAAAAACCTCCCAAATATATTTGAAGCTACCAGATACCATAGTTTGGTAATTGATAAAAAAACCTTATCAAAAGATCTAGAGATTACAGCAGAGACAGAAGATGGGATTATAATGGGTGTACAACATAAAAAATTTAATATTCATGGTGTACAATTCCATCCTGAAAGTATTAAAACTAAGTTTGGAATGAAAATTCTTAAAAACTTTATTAACAATTAAATTTATGGATCAAATTTTAGAAAAAATTAAAAATAAACAAGATTTAACTTTTGAAGAAAGTAAAACTGCTTTTGAAATATTAATGACAGGAAAAGCCAGTGATAATGAAATTTTTGACTTTTTAACTTTGCTGTCTGAAAAAGGTGAAGTTTCAGATGAAATAGCAGGTGGAGTTTTTGTTCTGAGAGAAAAATCAAAACGAGTAAATGTAAGTGATTGTATTGATACTTGTGGTACTGGCGGTGATGGTATGAATACCCTCAATATTTCAACTGCTTCTGCCCTACTTTTAGCTAGTATGGGTACAAAAGTTGCTAAGCATGGCAATAAAGCTGTTTCCTCGAAATGTGGGTCCGGTGATGTGTTAGAAGCTCTTAAAATTAAAATTGATTTAGAACCTGAGGACATAGAAAAAGAAATTAATACCAACAATTTTGGTTTTATGTTTGCACCAAATTATCATAGTGCGATGAGATTTGTAGGACCCGTAAGAAAGAAAATTGGAAAAAGAACCATTTTTAATATGATTGGTCCATTAAGTAATCCAGCACTTGTTGAAAGGCAAGTTGTAGGAGTTTTTGATAAAAAGTTATTAAAAATTTTTGCAGAAGGACTTAAAAATTTAAATTTAAAATTTGCATGGATAGTAAATAGCGAGGATGGATTAGATGAAATATCTCCATATGCAATCACTAATGTTATTCAATTAAAAGATGATCAAATATCTGAAATAAAAATAGATCCAAATGCTTTAGGGGTTAATGCAGATAATTTTAAAAATCTAGTGGGTGATGATGCAAAATTTAATGCTGATAAGATGATTGAAATATTTAAAGGTGAAGATAATGATTTTTCAAAAGCAGTTTGTTTAAATGCTGCAGCGGGGTTAATTGTTGGAGAAAAATTTTCGGACTTTTCTGAAGCATATAATTACACAAGAGAATTTATCCTTTCTGGTAAAAGCTTTTTACATCTAGAAAAAATTCAAAATGTCTGAAAATATACTTCAAAATATCATTCAAAAAAAAATTGAAAAAGTTGATAAATTAAAAAAATCCTTAGATCTTAAAACTTTGGATGAATTAATTAATAATAACAACAGCTATATTAATTTTAAAGAGAAAATAGAAAATAATATAAAAAATAATAAAACTTCAATTATTGCTGAAATTAAAAAAGCAAGTCCTTCAGCGGGTATAATAATTGATGATTATAATCCTGTAGATATTGCTCAGATTTATTTAAATAATAAAGCAACTTGTCTTTCAGTTTTAACTGAAGAAGATTATTTTTTAGGAAATTTAATTCACATAAGCAAAATAAAAGATAAAATAAATTTACCTGTATTGTGTAAGGATTTTTTTATTGATAAATTTCAAATACCTTTGGCAAAAAGTTATGGCGCTGATGCTATTTTAATTATTTTAGCTGGGGTTTCAGATGATCTAGCTTCTGAATTATATGATGAAGCTTTGAAATATAATATGTCAGTTATAGTTGAAGTTCATACAGTAGAAGAAGCTAAAAAAGCATTAAATTTTAAAGATGCATTAATTGGAATAAACAATAGAAATTTAAAAACACTTAAAACTGATATAAATACAACTTATGATATTTATGATGTTGTAAAAAGTCACAAAGGTCCTTTAATATCTGAAAGTGGAATTAAGAATAAATATGAGCTGCTAGAGCTAAATAACAAAACATCAATTAATACTTTTTTAATTGGTGAATCACTTTTGAAAAACTTAGATAAAAATTCTATTTTTTCAGTTTTATAGTCAAATAAAGCCTTATTTTACTAGTTTTTTTTAGTATTGTTAATTTAAAAGAACTTTTATAGAACATTATTTGTACGATATTTGTTCTTATGCTAACAAAAAAACAAAAAAACCTGCTTTTATTTATCAACAAGAAGTTGAGAAGTTCTGGCGTCTCTCCCTCATATGAAGAGATGAAACAATCTCTTAATTTAAAATCTAAGTCAGGTATTCACAGGTTGATTAGTGCTTTAGAGGAAAGAGGTTTTATTAAAAGATTAGCTCACAAAGCAAGAGCTTTAGAGGTAATTAAATTACCAGAAACAGCCTCTGCAAATGATATTTATAATAGTTTTTCACCTAGTGTGATTAAAGGTGGACTAGATGAAGAACAAACTAATTCTGATGAAGTAGAAGTACCAGTGCTTGGAAAAATTGCAGCTGGAACGCCTGTTGAAGCAATACAAAATGAGGTTTCTAGAATTCCACTACCAAATAATTTAGAAAAAAACGGTGATTACTTTGGATTAAAAGTTCAAGGTGACTCCATGATAGATGCTGGGATTCATGAAGGTGATACTGTTATTATTAAAAGAACAGATACTGCTGATAATGGTAAAATTGTCGTTGCATTAATAGATGAGCATGAAGCAATGTTAAAAAGAATTCGAAAAAAAGGTAAAGTTGTGGCGCTTGAAAGTGCTAATAGAAACTATGAAACTAAGATATTTGGACCTGATAGAGTAAAAGTTCAAGGAGTTTTAGTATCTTTATATAGAAACTTCTAAAAAAATAGTCTAAACAACATTGATGTCTAAAGTAGCAACACGTTTTGCTCCATCCCCTACTGGAGCTCTTCATATTGGAGGGATTAGAACTGCCTTATTTAATTGGTTATTCTCTAAAAATCAAAAAGGAACATTTCACCTAAGAATTGAAGATACTGATAAAGAAAGATCAAAAGAGGAACATAAGATACAAATTATTGAGTCATTGAAATGGATAGGAATTGAACATGATGGTGAAGAGTATATTCAATCACAAAAAATAGAAGATCATATTAAAATTGCTAATGAATTATTAAAAAAAGGTAACGCATATAAATGCTACTGCTCTGCTGAAGAAATAGAGGAACAAAAAAAAAGAGCTAGGCAAAAAAAGTTACCATATATTTATAATAGAAAATGGAGAGATGCTGACGAAAAAGATGCTCCTAAAAATATTAAACCTGTAATTAGATTTAAAAGTAAAATAGAGGGAAATTCTAAACTTAAAGATCTAGTTCAAGGAGATGTTGAAATTGAAAATAATACAATAGAAGACTTTATAATTTTAAGAAATGATGGAACACCAACTTACAACTTATCTGCAACCGTTGACGATCATCAAATGGGAATGACTCACATAATCAGAGGAGATGATCATAAAATAAATACTTTTAAACAAATACAAATATATCAAGCAATGGGTTGGGATGTTCCAGAATTTGCGCACATTCCATTAATTCATACAATTGAAGGTAAAAAACTGTCAAAAAGAGATAATGCCTCGACTTTGGATGATTACTCGAAAATAGGTATAATGCCTGATGCATTAAGAAACTATCTACTTAGACTTGGATGGTCATATCAAGACAAAGAAATATTTACTCTGGATGAGAGTGTAGAATACTTTAATTTAGAAGGTATTGGCAAATCACCATCAAAACTAGATATGAGCAGAATATTATCAATGAATGAGCACTACATAAAAACAATCAACGAAAACGATCTTTATAAAAATCTATTTGAATATTGCAAAATTAATAAAGAAGAAATTAAAAATGATAAAGAAACAAAAATTAAATCCTCATTATCTTTTTTAAAAAATAAGGCCAAAACCTTAGAAGACATATATAATAATGCAAAGTTTATCATCAATGATGAAGTTAACTTCAATGAGGATGATTTTAAATTGATTGATGATAATGCAAAAAAAATTATTTCAGAATTTATTAAAGAATTATCATCTATATCAAATATAAATAAGGAAAATTTAGAACCTGTAGTAAGTAATTTGATTAAAACAAATGATACAAATTTTAAAGGTGTCGGTCAGCCTATACGGATTGGTTTAACAGGATCAAAGTTTGGTCCCGGATTATATGATATAGTTATTTCTCTTGGTAAAGAAGAAGTTATAAAAAGGCTAACTAAGATAGTTTCTTAAAACTAAACAAGCCTCTTCAGAAGAAGAAGTTTTAGATCTAATTCCTTCTAATGTTTTTGAACAATCAGATAATTGTTTTTTGATAAGCTCAGGGTTTTTTAAAAGATAAATTACAGATCTGTAGATTTCATCAGCATTACATTCATTTTGTAATAATTCAGGAATAACCTCGCGATTATTAATAATATTAATTATGTTTGCAAATTTAACATTAACTAACATTTTAAATATCATAAAATTTATAAAGCTTAGTTTATAAATAATTATAGATGGTATATTTGAGCTAGAAATTTGTAATGACACTGTGCCTGATTTAGATACGGCAAAAACAGAATTAGATAAAATTTTAGATTTAATACTTTCATCTGAAACTACATCTACATTTGCAATATTCAATTTTTTAATTTCTGATAAAATTAGATCTTTATTTTCATCTGTAGCATGAAAGTAAAAATAAAAATCATCATGCCTTTTGTTCATTAGTTTTATAAAATCAATTAAAATATTTAATAATGCGTCTGTTTCAGATTTTCTGCTTCCAGAAAAAATTGATATAATTTTTTTATCTCTAGGAATTATGTTTTCAATAATCTTTTTATTATCTTCATTATTCTCAATTAATGGGTGTCCGACAAAAGTATTGTTTATTTTTTCCTCATCAAAATATTTTTTTTCAAAGTCAAATAATAAAAGAATATGATCAATAAATTTTTTAATTTTTTTTACTCTATTTTTTCTCCATACCCAAACTTGAGGGGCCACATAGTGAATTGTTTTGATATTAGTGTTAATTTTTTTAACTCTCTCAGCGACTCTCATAGTAAAATCAGGACTATCAACAGAAAATAATATATCAGGATTAAATTTTATTATTTCATTAACGGTTTGGGTAATTTTATTTCTAATTTTAAATATATTAAATAAAATGCTTGTAAAACCAAGATACGTTATTTCATTTAAATTAAAAATAGAATTAATTCCTAATTTTTTTAAATGATTTCCGCCAACAGATAAATATTCTATATCAGGATTTTGAGATTTTAACTTTGAAATAACTGTTGAAGCTAATTTGTCTCCTGATGGCTCACCTGTAAGAATGAATATTTTTTTCATATAATTTTAATAAATATCTTGTTTTTATTAGCAAATTTAATGCATTCAGCCTTGTCTAGAAAAATATTCTTTTTAGATTGCAAAACTACACCACGTAAAGCATATTTTTTAGCATCCTTAAAAGTTTGTAAACCAATTGTTGGAAGGTCCATTCTCAAATCTTGTTTTTTTTTGGGTAATTTAATTAAAATACCTTCTGATTTTTTCTTTAAAGTTGATAACATTTTTTTTGTGCCCTCTTTACCTTCTTTAGCTAAAATTCTATCTCCTTTAACTACTAACGCTTGGATGTGGTCTAAACTTTTAGTTTTATTAAAAAAAAATTTCCCTTTTTTAATTGATATTAAATCTTGTTTATTGGGCTTTAGTTTGGTGTAACAACCTTTCTTTAAAGATAGTTCTGGATTAAAAAATATAGAGCTAATGACTTTTATTCCTTCATAATTTAAAATTTTAATTATTGATTTAATTATAGCTGCATCTCCTATTTTGGCTGCTCTTATTACACTTGGCATATAATAAATCCCTTTTAAATCTAATCTTAAAGAAGAAAAATTTGGTTTTGAAATTTTACCTGCAAACAAAACTTTCTTACATTTTTTTTGTTTAATTAAATTAATAATTGATCCAAATTTTCCAATACTAATTCTAAAAGAATTTTTATCTTTTTGAAATTTATTTTTTTTTGAAAAATCAATTATAAAATATTTCTTATTTAATTTTTTAATTTTACTAAGAACTATTTCTGAAAAATCAGTATCACCTAAAAACAAACCTATCATTTTATTTTGAAAACGGTGTACAAATTGGTCTTTTCTTATCCATTTCTATAAATTCAATAACCTCTGCAACTAATTCATTGTTCTTAAATTCATTTGATAAATTACTTAAATTTTCTGTTAAATTTTCATTCTTAAAAATTTCTTTATAAGCATCACTTAAAGTCATTATCTCTTTATTTGGTATATTTTTTCTTCTTAGACCTATTAAATTCAATCCTTGTAAAATACTTCTATTTCCATGTGCAATGCCATAAGGAATTATATCTCTAACTACACCACACATCCCACCAATCATTGCTGATTTGCCTACTCTTGTAAATTGTTGAACAGCTGAATTGCCTCCAATAATTGCATTATCACCTATATGTGCATGACCTCCTAAAGGTACATTGTTTGCTAAAATAACATTATTACCAACAAAGCAATCATGTGCGATGTGAGCAGAAACCATAAATAAACAATTGTTATTAACTTTTGTTAATCCGCCACCCCCTTTTGTTCCTGGGTTAATTGTAACATATTCTCTAATTTTATTATTATCTCCAATCTCTAATCTTGTTTCTTCACCCTGAAATTTTAAATCTTGGGGATCATTACCAATTGAAGCGAATGGATAAATAATATTGTTTTTTCCAATTTTTGTTTGTCCTGTTATATTAACGTGTGATTGAATAACTGTACCCTGTCCAATTTCTACATTAGGACCAATAACTGTGTAGGGGCCAATTTTAACATTTTCTGCAATTTTAGCTTCTGAATCAATAATTGCTGTTTTATGAATCATTTGTTGTCTCTTAAAAATTCTTTAATTTTTTTTGCTGGGTATCCCATTACTTTTGTATTATCAGGAATACTTTTGATAACTCCAGAACCGCCTCCTATTTCAACATTATTTCCAATTTTAAGATGTCCTGAAATCCCAGCTTGTCCACCAATTTTAACATTGTTTCCGATGACAGAACTGCCAGCTATACCAACTTGTCCAGCTATAATTGAATTTTCACCAATTTTAACATTGTGAGCTATATGAATCTGATTATCCAAATAAGTATTTTTTCCAATTACTGTATTTGACATTGAACCCCTATCTATAGTCGCTCCACACCCTATCTCACAATTATCTTCAATTATAACAATACCTATATGTGGGTATCTTAAATTTTGATTTTTCACAGGAAAAAAACCAAATCCATGTTTGCCTACAACACATCCATCTAAAATTTTTACGTTGTCTTTAATAATTGTATTTCGAATAATTGTATTTGATCCAATTGAACAGTTGTTTCCAATATTAACATTTTTTTCTATTATAGAATTATGACCAATTAAACAATTTGATCCAAAAGATACATTTTTACCGATTAAAACATTTTTGCCAAATTTAACTTTATCTTTAAATTTTGTTTCTGATATGGAGACTGCAGTTTCATCAAAATTATCATTAATTGACTCAGGATAAAATTTAGATGTCAACTTAGACACAGAAACTAAAACATTTTCAACAATTAATGAATTGCAATATTTGGGTAAATCATTTTTCAAAGACTCTGTGGTTATGCAGAAAGAAGCCTTTGTAGTCTTGGCTATGTCCTTGTATTTTTTAGAATGAAAAAAAGTAATATCAGAATTATTTGCTGTAAATAAATCTTTTATATCTTTGATATTTTGATCAGATTTTAATTTATTAGTTTTGATATTTAAATATTTTATAATCTCTGAAACTGATATTGGGCCATAATTTTTAAAGAAAGGATGAGACATAAATACTTTTAACAAAGCATTTAAAAATTAGTTATCAAGAATTATTGCTATTTATTTCTTGTCTACAATTGTTGCTGACCAAATTGCATCAGCCATTTTTTTATCGTTTACAAAAGCTTCACCTTTATACTTCCATACTCTACCGTGAGATCTAATGGCCTCTATTTTTAAAATAAGTTTACAATCAGGTATTACCGGATTTCTGAAACGTGCTTTTTCTACACCCATTAAAAATACCAATTTGTCCTCATAAGTTGCTCTGTCTAAACCATCTGCTGTAAGTGCAGCTGCAGCCTGACCAAAAGATTCTACTATTAGAACGCCCGGCATTACAGGTTGATCTGGAAAATGACCCTGAACAAAGAAACTATCTTTTTTAACATTAACTACAGCTGTTGCTGAATGTAATTTTTTTATGTCATAGAGCTCATCTATCAACAACATTGGTTCTCTATGCGGTAACAAATCAATAATATTTTTTTTAGTTAAAATTGTCATATTTAATTAAGTTCCTTATTAATCAAAATTAATATTTTATCAGTTAGATCTGCCTCAATTTTTCCCATAAATATATTTTTGGTATCTAATAGAACAGTTATTGAATTATCTTTCATATATGTCTCTATAATTGGAGTTATTTGATTAAATACATTATCTAATTCTTTTGCTTTAAATTCATTAAAATTCTTAACAATTTCATTTTTATCTTTTGTAAATTCATTTATTTTTTTTTTTAATTCTTCAATTTCCATCATAAAAGCTTCGTCTGAAATAATATTTTTTTTTGCTTTTATTTTACTTTCTAAATCTTTTAATACCTCATTTTTTTTTTTTAAATTTTCAATGTTCTGTTTATCTAAATCATTTATTTTCTCTAAAGCTGTTTTTCCAATATTAGATTTTGATATTAAAGTATCTAAATTTAAATAAGCAACAGTTGCATAACTTTTTGTTTGAAAACAGAGCAATAAAAAACATAAAAAAGAAACTTTGATTAATTTAAACATTAAAATGTTGTACCTAAATTAAATCTAAATGACTCCGTTACATCAGTATCACTTTTTGTTAAAACTTCTGTTAAAGAAAAGCTTAAAGGACCTATAATTGTAAACCAATCTACAGCGATTCCAATAGAGGTTCTTAATTCGTTTGAATCGTTGATGGAATTGTCATAATCAACACCCCAAACATTTGCCGCATCAAAAAATATTGAAGTATCTAGATTTTGTAGATTTGGAAATAATTGTGGTAAACTTGTGCTTAGATTTAAAGCAGCAACGTAATTACCACCAACGAAGTCTGTTCCATCTTTTGGTCCTACTTTTCCTCTCTCAAAACCTCTTAATTTTCTTGAAGGTATGGTTAATCTTTCTGATAATTTAATATCATCATTTGTTAAAGAACTTGCAGTTTTAAGAAATAAAGAAAAACTTGAGATATTGTTTTCATATAACTCTTTATATATCTTATAATCATAACTATTAGTTAACGTGTTGTTATCACTAATCAATGGTATGTCTAAAGAATAATTTGAATAAAATCCGTCTGAAGTTTTATATTTTTGGTTTCTCTTATCGTAATTAAAATCAAGTTTTACAAAAGTATCCCAGTAATTACCTTTTTGAGTTTTTCTCCTTGCAGAAGCTGTATCATTTGTTTCGATTTTTTCATAATAATTACTATTTGAAATACCAAAGTTTAAATCTTTCAATAATTCAAAATTTGTTCCGTAAGAAAAACCTGTTTTATTAGTTTTATACCCATTATCTGTTAAACGATCTATTTCACTAGATTGAACGCTGATAAAAACCATTTTATCAGAATTTTTGTAGTTAGGATTGGTGACAGAAAAAATTCCTTTGACAGCATCTGTTGTTATTGTGGCACTTGCCTCAACAGCCAATCCTTTTCCTAAATAGTTGTTTTCTTTTACACTTGCAGCAATAGTTCCTCCGGCAGTCCCCACACCGGCACCTGCAGAAATTTCACCTGTTGGTTTTTCAGTAACTTCAATATTAATTATTTTTGAATTTGCATCACTTCCATCAATAACTTTAGATTTTACATCTTTAAAAAAATTCAAACTCTTGAGATTATTTTGTGATTTTTTAGCTAATATTTCATTGAATGGATCACCCTCATCAATTTCTAGTTGATTTCTAATAACATTTTCATTTGTGATATTATTTCCAAAAATGTTTATTCTCTCCACAATAAATTTATCACCTTCACCTATTGTAAAATTTATATTTAGTTTATTTTGTAAAATTTCTTCCTCAAGTTCTGCCGTAACTGTTTTAAACTCTTCCCTTGTTGTTATAATATCTATTTCCTCCAGTATGTTTTCGACTGCATTGATTGAATATGGTTTACCTTTTAACTTATTAAGTGTTTTGGACAAACTTTGAAAATTAGATTTATTAAAATCATCTGGGTATACAATATTTAGTTCATTAAAATAAATCTTTTCTTTAGGTTCAATATTATAAATTAATTCAAACTCATTTTTATTTAATAATTTTGCAAATGAAGAATTTATTTGAACGTTATAATACCCATTATTTAAATAAAAATTTTTTAATAAACGTTTATCTATATTAATTAAATCTTCATTTAAAAATTTTTTTTCCAGAAATAAATTTCCAAATTTTATATTCTTCACTAACAATAATGCTTCTTAGCTTTCGATCTTTATAAATTTTATCTCCTAAAAAAGTAATTTTTTTAATTTTAGCTTTATCACCAATATCAATTTCATAATTAATATTTACCATGTCATTATCAGTTGTTTCTAAATACGGCTCAACGGTAGCAAAATAAAAACCTAAATTTTTTAATAATAATTTTATAGATTTGATTTCTTCTGATAACAAAAATTCATTATAAGATTGCTTTGGTTTTAGTGTAAAATTTTTTACTATCATATCTTTGTATTTTTTTGCTTTTACACCAATAATATTAATGTTGTTTATTATAGGATACTCATCAACAGTTATAGTTAGTACATTTTTTTCTACCTTAACTGTAACATTTTCAAAAAAATTAGTTTCATACAAATTTTTTAAAACATTATTGAGTTTTTCTTGATCAACATCATCACCTTTATTTATGTTGCTAAACATTATTACCGTCTGATCCGAAATTCTATTATTACCAAAGATGTCTATCTGATTTATAACTTCTGAATAAGCTGAAGAGTAAAATAGCAAAAATAAAAAACTTGCAAAAATTCTTTTAATTGATCTTTTTAACATTTGTAGATTTATATACTTTTTTTAATATATTTAAACGGACATAATTATTTAAAGCAATTATATCTTTAACTTTTTTTGGTGAAATAGTTCTATATTTTGAAAATTCATTACTTTTTATAATTTTAAAAAGTTTTTTTTCTATTTCATTAAACTTTATTTTTTTTTTTAAAAAAAGATCAACTAGAGTGTCATTTGCAGAGACAATTACTGTTTCATATAGAGAATGATTATTAGGAATGTAATTTAGCAATTTAATCATTGGATATTTTTTTGGATTTACATTTTCTAAACTTAATTTATTAAGACTTTCAATATTAATACTTGAAGTTTTTATCTTGCGACTTGTATTAAAGTAAATAGTGTTGAATATAGGAATTCTCATTGTTGTATCGTGTGCAATAATTTTGATCAATCCATTAGTAAATTTAATAATTGCATGCACGTATGATTTTGGATGAATTAAAATTTTGATTTTTTTATAAGGTATATTAAAAATATTTTTAGCTTCAATAACTTCATAAATTTTATTGATCATTGTTGCGGAATCTATTGATATTTTTTTTCCCATTTTCCAATTTGGATGCTTTAAAGCATCCTTAATACCAGCATTTTTTAATTTACTAATTGGAGTTTTATAAAATGGTCCTCCAGAAGCAGTTAAGAAAATTGTTTCAACAGTATTTACATCTAATTTTCTTAGACCATACCACAGAGAAAAATGTTCTGAGTCAACTGGGATAAATTCAGTCCTATATTTTATTAATTGATTATTTATTAAATTCCATCCACAAATAATTGATTCTTTATTCGCAATAGCAATTTTTTTTGTATACTTGATTACTTTGATTGTTGGTTCTAAACCATCAATACCAATTATCGAACTCATAATATAATCTATTTTTTTTTTAAAAATTTTATCTAGATCGTTAAATGAATTAAAAACATTTATTCTTAGGTTTAAAGTTTTCTTTTTTAAAATTTTATAACTTTTAGTGTTTGTAATAATCAAATTTTTCACATTATATTTTTGAGCTTGATTTAATAAAGTTGAATAATCTTTATTTGCAGTAAGGAGTATAATATTAAAATTTTTTCTATTTTTAATAATTTCTAGTACTGTTTTGCCTATTGAACCAGTTGATCCTATAATTGCAATTTTTTTTTTCATCTCAATAAATTGATAAAAAAATTAAATATGAGAACGGAATAGCGAAAATAATTCCATCGATACGATCTAATAATCCACCATGTCCAGGGATAATATTTCCTGTATCTTTCAGTTTAGATGAACGCTTAAAAAACGATATTACAATATCACCAATTTGACTAATTGTAGATACTAACATTAATAAAAGAAGAATATTTATTATTGAAAATGAATTTTTGTAATTTATTAGATAAGTATAATTAATTAAAAATAATATAATAATTATTGATAGCAAATAACCACCAAACATACCGGAATATGTTTTTTGTGGGCTAATTTTAGTTAACCTTGGTCCTTTAAATATTTTTCCAAAAATGTATCCTCCTATGTCAGTCGATACACATACAATAATTACAAATAGAAAATATATTAAACTTTCATCATAAAATTTATTTCTTAAGCTAAAAGCACTATAAAAAGATAATAACAAGAACAAATATCCAAATAAATGATATTTTTTATTTTGAGACATTTTAAACCACTCATAACAAGTAATAAAAAAACAAATAATTAAAAATAAATTAAATATATATGAACCTTTAATTATGAAAAAAAGACTTAAAGGTATTATTATCAATGAACTTAATATTCTTTTATTTAATTCACTTATCACTAAATATTACCAAAATTTCTTTTTACTTTTTTAAAACCTTTAATAATTTTATTATAGTCTTTTTCATTAAAATCAGGCCATAATTTTTTTTCAAAAAAAATTTCAGAATATGCTATCTGCCATAATAAAAAATTACTTAATCTTTTTGTATTACCAGTTCTTATTAACAAATCAGGATCAGGTACATCTTTTGTTTGTAAATATTTTGAAAAATTTTTTTCATTCACTTTTTCTTTATTTTTATTTAATATTTTTAATGCATTCATTATCTCTGACTTTGACCCATAATTTAATGCAAGATTAATTTGAAGTTTTTTGTTTTTTGATGTTTTTTTTTCAGATAATCTCAATAATTTATTAAGTTTTGGTGTAAAACTTTTTGTACCTATTATTTTTAATTTTATCTTTTGACTATTAAGATCTTCAATTCTATTTTTTAAAAAATTTTCTAATAAATTAAATAAATAATTTACTTCTTTTTTAGGTCTTTTCCAATTTTCTGTAGAAAAAGCATATAAAGTTAAATACTTGATATTATTTTTGATTGTTAATTTTATTATTTTTTCAACTGTATTTAATCCAGCTTTATGTCCAGCATTTCTTGAATTTTTATATCTCAGACCCCATCTTCCATTACCATCCATGATAATGGCTACATGATTAAGTAGGTTCATATTGTCATTATTTCTTTTTCTTTTAAAGAAACTTTGTCATCAACTGTTTTAATATGGTTATCTGTAATTGTTTGAACTTTTTTTTCATTAGATTTTTCATCATCTTCACTTATTTCTTTAGACTTTAAAAGTTTTTTTAGATCCTCATTTGCTTCTCTTCTTATGTTTCTAATTGAAACTTTACATTTTTCACCAATTGATTTGATTAGTTTTTTTATCTCTGTTCTTCTTTCTTCATTAAGCTCTGGTACTGGAAGTCTAATTAATTGCCCATCAATTTGAGGATTCAAGCCTAAATCTGATTTTTTAATAGCAGCATCAACTAGTGGCACATTATTTAAATCCCAAATTTGTATGTTTATCATTCGAGGTTCTGGGGTTGTAATACTGCCAATTTGGTTAATAGGCATTTGTTGTCCATAAACATCAACTCTAATTAAATCTAACATTGATGCGTTAGCTCTACCTGTTCTTAGTGAAGATAGTTCTTTTGAGAAAACCTCAATGGCTTTATCCATTTTAAGGCTGTACGATTTCTCATCAAACATTTATTCTCCGATCTTTATTCTATAGAATTCTTTTATTTTTAAATCAGCTATAGATAATTCTTTTAAAACATCTTGAACTTTTTTCTTAGGCTCCATTACCCAAGCTTGAGTTAAAAGAGCATTTTCCTCTTTGAACTTGTTCATTTTACCTAAGCTTATTTTTTTTGCAATATCATCAGGTTTACCTGAATTTTTTAGCTCTTCAGTTACTAACTCTTGTTCTTTATCAATAATAGCTTGATCGATTGAACTAGACTCTAAAGCTAGTGGATTTGATGCTGCAATATGCATTGATAGTTGCTTGCTAAATGTTTTAACTATTTCAGAATTATCTTTGGTATCTAGCGAAACCATAACAGCTAATTTTGCGACATTGTCTTTTATAACAGTGTGAAGATAGTGATTATTTACTCCATCTGAATTTTTAATAGTTTTAGCTTTTCCAATTGTAATTTTTTCACCAATTTTTGCAATTAAAGCAACTAAATTGTCTTCAACAGTTAGACCATTTTTCATTTTAACTGCTTTTAATTCTTCAATATTTGAATTATTTTCGTTATTTAGGTCACTTAATTCTTTAACAAAAAAAATAAAGTCATCGTTTTTTGCAACAAAATCAGTTTCACAATTTACTTCAATAACTGAAGTTTTAGTTTCGTCTCCACTAACTACAACAACCCCCTCTTTAGTATCCCTAGACATTTTTTTTGAAGCTTTTGAAATTCCTTTCACTCTTAAAATTTCAATTGCCTTATCTAAATCTCCATTGGACTCTTTTATGGCTAAATTACAATCTTTAAAACCTGCGCCAGTTGCTTCTCTAAGTTTTTTTACTTTCTCTATATCGCTCATTAGTTAAGATTCTCCTTATTATCTTTAGAAAATTTTTTTTCTAATTTTTCTCTATCTAGTTCCTGAATAGTTTTTGTTTTATCATCTTCTTTAACTTTATCTTTTTTAATCTCTGCTGCAGGAATAGAATTTTTGGCACTATTAATTGTCTCTTTGATTAGATTACAATAAAGATCAATAGATCTTCTTGCATCATCATTACCTGGAATTGGGTAATCAATATTATCTGGATTAGAATTACTATCTAGAATAGCAATTATTGGTATTCCCAATTTTGCAGACTCAGCAATAGCAAGAGATTCGTAATTTGTATCTATAACAAATACCAAATCTGGAACTTTTTTCATTTCAGCTATACCACCTAAAGATCTCTCAAGTTTATCTTTTTTAACACTCATTTTTAAAAGTTCTTTTTTAGTAAAACCTCTATTTTCTGCAACTAAATCGGTTTCTAATTTTTTTAATTTTTTAATTGAGTTTGAAATTGTTCCCCAATTAGTTAGCATTCCCCCTAACCATCTATAATTAACGAAATACTGATCTGTTTCTTTGGCTACTTCTGCTATGGCTTCAGATGCTTGTTTTTTTGTAGATACGAATAAAATTTTTCCATTATTTGCAATTGTTTCATAAACTTTTTCCAATGCTACTTTTGTTAATTCAAGAGTTTGGGTTAAGTCTATAATGTGAATAGAGTCTCTCTTTCCAAAAATATATTTCTTCATTTTTGGATTCCATCTTAAAGTTTTATGTCCAAGATGAACGCCAGCTTCTAATAATTGTTGTATTGTTATGTTAGGTATTTTCATATTTATTCCCGGTTAAGCCACCACAGTAATTTCCAATTAAGGACCGGAGGTATAAAACCAACAACTGTGTGCGTGTTAATTTAATTAATGGTGTATTTACAAATATTTGCTAAATTTAACAAGTGCTTATTTAGTTAATTATTGCCTTAATTTCTTGATTTCTTAATAAATTTAAAGCTTTTCTATCTATTTTACGTGTATTTTTTAATCTAAATTTAAGAATATTGTCCTCTGTAACTAAATTAATATTTACTAGTGTTTTACCTTCATCATTCAAAATTCTAGATATTTTTTCAATCTGTTTTTCATCATTTAGCTCAAATGAAACCTTGTTAACTGGACTGTTAAATAAATCTTTAAGTGAAGCTATTTTTTGAACATTAATTCTAGTAAGTCGATTTTCATCATTAGAAATATTTTTAAATAATGTTAAAATAAGGGAGTTGCCCTCTTTCAAAATTTCTCTATTTAATTCTAAAACATCTGAGAAAATAAAAAGTTCAAATACATTTGATAAATCTGTTAATTTTAAAACAGCATATGAATTTCCTTTAGCGGTTTTTCTTTCTTGAACCTTCAACAGTGTTGCAGCTATGTTAGAATCTTTTAAATCCTCTTTTGAAATAAAACTTGAATAATCTATTATTTTATAATCATTAAAAATCTCTTTAAATTGATTTAACGGATGGTCTGAAATAAAGAAACCTACCGCTTCAAATTCTTTAGATAATCTTTCTTCAAATTTCCAATCTTCAGTTTTGATTAAAATCTCATCCTGCGTACTTTTATCTTCTGCAAATAAATCAATCTGATTAGCAGATTTATTTTCAAATATATTTTTACTTTTGGCTATAATTTTAGGAATAGAGTTATACAAAGCTTGTCTGTTTGGGTTTAATTTATCAAAAGCACCCGCTTTAACTAAACCTTCTAATTGAAGTTTATTTATATCTTTTGGATTTACTCTATTTATAAAATCATGAATTGATTCAAATTTTCCATTTAAAATTCTTTCCTCAACTATATTTGATATTGCCTCATAACCTACAGCCTTAATTCCTCCTAATGCATAATAAAATTTATCATCAATTGTTCTAAAATCTGCAAAACATTCATTTATATCTGGACGTAGAACTTCAATATTTAATCTTTTTAATTCTTCGTAAAACTCACTTAACTTATTTTGATTAGATATATCCATAGTCATTGATGCTGCAATGAACTCTTTTGGATAATATGTTTTTAAAAATGCAGTTTGGTAAGAAATAATTGCATACGCAGCAGCGTGACTTTTGTTAAAGCCATATTCCGCAAATGGTTCAATTTTTAAAAATATTCCAGCAGCAACATCTTTTGCTATTCCATTTTTAACAGCTCCAGCAATAAACCCTTGTTTCTGTTTTTCAAGTTCTGCTCTTTTCTTTTTACCCATTGCTCTTCTCAACAGATCAGCTTGTCCTGCTGTAAATCCTGACAATTTTTGCGCAATCTGCATTACCTGTTCTTGATAAATAATTACTCCATAAGTCGGTTTTAAAATATCTTCTAGAAGTGGGTGCAAGTAATCAGGTTTTTGCTTTCCATGTTTACAATCATTATAAGTTGGAATATTGCTCATTGGCCCTGGTCTATAGAGAGCAACTAATGCAATAATATCTTCAATATTATTTGGCTTCATTTGAGTTAAAGCTTCTCTCATACCAGCACTTTCAATTTGGAATAAGCCAACTGTTTTGCCTGTGGACATTAGATCAAAAACTTTTTGGTCTTCGTAATTAATTTTTTCTATATTAAAATCTTTAATTTTTTTTCTTACCAGTTTTTGAGTATTGTTTATTACAGTAAGTGTTTTTAATCCCAAAAAATCGAATTTTACTAACCCTGCATTTTCTGCTGAGTACATATCAAATTGTGTCGATGGTAATAATAGATCTGCAGAAATGTCTTTATACAAAGGAACAACTTCTGTAAGTTTTTTATCTGCTATTACTACTCCAGCGGCATGTGTAGCAACGTTCCTGTTAAGACCTTCTAATTTTAAAGATAGATCAGTAAGCTTCTTTACCCTTGGATCATCATTAATAAGTTTTTGTAATCTTGGCTCTCCTGCAATACACTGAGTTAAATTTTGTGGTCTTGACGGATCGAAAGGTATCATTTTTGATATGCTATCAACAAATCCATAAGGTAAACCCAAAACTCTCCCAACGTCTCTAATTACCATTCGAGCTTTTAATTTACCAAATGTTATAATGTGAGCTACGCTATCTTTGTATTTTGTTGTTAAATATTCAAAAACCTGATCTCTTTTATCCTCACAAAAGTCTATATCAAAATCTGGCATTGAAATTCTATCTGGATTTAAAAATCTTTCAAAAATAAGATTAAATTTTATTGGATCAACATCTGTAATTGATAAACACCAAGCTACTAACGAACCAGCACCTGAACCTCTTCCAGGACCTACAGGGATATCATTATTTTTAGCCCATTTGATGTAGTCTGCAACTATAAGAAAATAACTAGAATATTTCATTTCTATAATAATAGAAAGTTCATGATTAAGCCTGTCCTTATATTCTTTATATGAATTGTTATTTTCTAAATCTTTATCACTTAAATTAAAAATATTATTGAATTTAATTTTTAATCCTTCGATCGAATCTTTTTTTAAAATTTCATCTGCATTTCCGTCTTTATCACTACTAATATTTGGCAATATTGGGTTAGAAAATAATGGTTTATAGCTACATCTTAATGGAAAATTATAATTATTTTCTAAAGCCTCAGGTAAGTCAGCAAATAATTCTGACATCTCTAAATTGGTTTTTAGGTAATGCTGATCAGTTAATCTTAACCTGTTTTTTTCATTTACATACGTCTTATTACCTATGCAAATTAAAGCATCATGAGCTTCATACATTTCTTTATCTAAGTAAAAAACCTCATTAGTTGCAATAATGGGTATTTCTAAATCTAAAGATTTTTTTAAATTAAATTTTTCAAATCCAATTTCATTTGGATCATTATGTCTTTGAATCTCTATATAAAATTTATCCCCAAAAGATTTTTTAATTTTGCTATAAAGATCATTGATCTCAGTAAATTTTCCTTTATCAAATAATTTACCAAACAAACCAAAAATAGTTCCTGAAAACACAGCAACACCATCAGAATTATTTAATAATAATTCAAAATCTATATGCGGATCTGATAATTCATCGTTTTTTAAATACGAAAAAGATGAAAGTTCTATTATATTTTTATACCCAGCTTCATTGAGAGCAAACAAAGGGAGTAAGCCTGTCGTTTCTCCAATTTTAAAATTAATTTGAGTTCCAATTATTGGTTGAGTACCAGACTTAGAGATTTTTTCAGCAAATTCTAATGCACCACATAAATTTGAAGTGTCACACAAACCTAAGGATCTTATTTTATTTGTCTTCGAGTATTCTTGCAAATCGTCAATTCTTGCTGCTCCTTCACAAATTGAATATTGAGTATGAATTTTAAGATGATTAAAATTTTGAGAATGAGACTCAGACATTAGATGATTTTATACTACCATCTATCATCTCCAATAGGCAATCTGCCTTATTGGCAAAGAATCTATTATGGGTTGCAAATATAATAAGTCTGTCTGGTTTTTTTTGTTTATTTAAAAGTTCAAAAACATCTTTTGCAGTTTCCATATCTAAGCTTCCTGTTGGTTCATCTGCTAAAAGAATTTCAGGATCATTTACAATTGCTCTTGCTATAGCAACTCTTTGAGCCTCACCGCCAGATAGTTGAGATGGAAAGTGATCTGCCCTTTTAGAAAGACCAATTTTTTTAAGTAATTTTTCTGCATTAGATATTGCTAATTCTTTATTGTTATTAATTGCAAGTGAGGCCAAATATATATTTTCTAAAGCAGTAAAATCTGGGAGAAGATTATTTTGTTGATAAATAATTCCTATTTTTTTTGATCTATAAACATCATTTTTTTCAGACTCATTGAAATTTATTGGAATTTTATCAAAATTGATTGATCCAGATGACGGTCTATCTATCAATGAAATTAAATTTAATAGTGTTGATTTACCAGACCCAGAGGGTCCCATTATAGAATAGCTTTTACCTTTATTAAACTTAAAAGAAAGATTTTTTAATACTTTAACAGTTTTTTCATTTTTAAAATTTTTAGATATTTTTTTTAATTCAAGAAAATTATTCATATTTTAGAGATTTAATTGGGTCCAGTTTAGCTGCTTTAAATGCAGGAAAAATTGAAACTATTATTGTTATAATTATTGAACAAATTGAAATTAAAAAAATTGATTTTGGATCTATTTCTGAAGGCATCTTACTTAAAAAATAAATTTCTTCTGGAAATAAACTTATATTAAATGTTGAACTAAGAAATTGTCTAAAATTTTCTATATAAAGAGAAAAAGTTACACCTAAAATAATTCCAAAAATAGTAGCTGATGTTCCTATAAATACCCCTATTAAAAAAAATATCTTTACAATTGACTTATTTAAAACACCAATTGATTTTAAAATTGCTATATCTCTTGTTTTGTTTTTAACTAATATTGTTAGTCCTGAAATTATATTAAATGCTGCAACAATAATTATTAAAGATAAAATGATAAACATAACATTCCTCTCTACTTTCAGAGCGGAAAATAATGAACTATTCATATCTGCCCAACTAAAAACAAATTCTTCGTTAAAAATTTCTTGAATAATAAATTTTTGTTGCTCAATTTTATTCGGTTTTTTTAAATAAATTTCTATTTTTCTATCATCTGACTTATAGTCAAAAAAATCTTCAAGTGTGCTTAAGTTAATAAATGCTACATTGTTATCAAATTCAGCTAAACCACTATTATAAATTGAGGTTATCAGAAACGTTTTTTGTTTTGGCATACTACCAATAATTGTTTCTACCCCAGATGGTGAAAGTAAAGTTAATTCATCACCTATTTTAAGATTTAATGAAAAACTTAATTCATTACCTATTGATATAAAATTTCCATTTAATTGTTTCTTGTTACCTTTAAATTTATCATTTTTAACAATTTCTAAACTTGAAAAGTCACCTGTTTTATATCCACGTAAAACTATTCCTTTTGATGTATTGTTTTTAAGTATAATAGCTTCACCGGAGTTACTAAAAATTATATTTTCTGAAATTAATTTTAAATTTTTTTTATTTATTTTTTTTTCATCAATTGGATTTCCATAAGTTTTTACTGTTATGTGTGAGTTAAAGCCTACTATTTTATTAATCAGCTCAGTCCTAAATCCGTTCATAACTGACATCACAATAATAAGAACTGCAACTCCAAGACTTATTCCTATAAAAGAAAAAATAGATATAACATTCAAAAAGCCATCTTTTTTTCTGGCTTTTAAAAATCTAAAAGTAATTTCTTTTTCTAAAGTAGAAATCAAATTGAATTTTTTTGTTTAGTTATAATTTCTATAATTTTACTTAACGGCAAATTTTGAGTTTCACCACCGGTTTCCTTGAACTCTAATAAATCACCCTCACTTTTCTTACCAATAATAATTTGATATGGGGCACCAATTAAATTCATTTTTTTTATTTTTGATGAGAAATTCTCATCTGTATCATCAATGATTGCATCAATATTATTTTTAAGCAATTCTATATTGATATTATTTGCTTTATCTAAAGCTGAGGTATCATTTTTATTTATCATAGGTATTATAGCAATATTATAAGGAGCAACAGACAATGGCCATTTCATGATTTCATTTTTGTCATCATATTTTGCCTCAATTATAGCCCCTACTAACCTTGATACACCAATTCCATAAGAACCCATTTTAACAAAAACTTTTTTTCCTCCTGGTAAATCAACAGATGCTCCCATTGGTTTTGAGTACTTATCACCAAAATAAAATATATGACCTACTTCGATACCTTTTGTAATCAATTGATTTTCCTTAGAAACAATTTTTTCAAAATCTTCTTTATTAAACTTTTCATCAGTAACAGCATAAAACTGTTCATATTTTTTTCTCATACTTTCCAATGATGCTTTTTCTATTTCGGTATCATCACTATCAAGATCAAATATTCTTTTATCTGTGAAAATTTTACTTTCTCCAGTATCAGCAAGAATAATAAATTCATGAGATAAGTTTCCACCTATAGGTCCTGTATCAGCAGCCATAGGTATTGCTGTCAAAGATAATCTTTTAAAAGTTCTCAAATATGAAAGAAAGAATTTATTATAAGAATAAAAAGCTTCTTCATCTGATACATCGAATGAATAGGCATCTTTCATATAAAACTCTCTACCTCGCATAATTCCAAATCTAGGTCTAATTTCATCTCTGAACTTCCATTGAATATGATACATAAGTTGTGGGAGTGATTTATAAGATTTTATTGAAGATCTAAAAATTTCAGTAACTTGCTCCTCATTGGTTGGTCCATATAACATTTCTCTATTTTGACGGTCCGTTATTCTTAACATCTCTTCACCATAATCGTCATAACGACCACTTTCTTTCCAAATTTCGCTGGATTGAATTGTTGGCATTAATATTTCTTGAGCTCCAATTTTGTTTTGTTCTTGTCTGACAATGTCTTCTATTTTTTTCATTACCTTAAAACCTAAAGGTAACCATGAATAAATTCCTGCAGAGGCTTGCTTAATCATGCCTACTCTCAACATCAATTGATGAGATTTAATTTTTGCTTCTGAAGGATTATTTTTTAATATTGGTATAAATGAATTTGATAAAAGCATCTTAATTAATCATATTTCTTAAATTTAAATATTCAAATTTAATTAATAAGTAAATTATTATGAAAATGACAGTAGTAATTCCAGTGCAATACAGGAATTTTTTCAGCATTTTTGGATTTTCAGGTGAACCAGGATCCTCACCGTCAATTTTTACAGTCTTTATTCGATTCACATCTATAGGGAGAATAGCAAAAAAAACTATCCACCATATAATTATATAGATAATAGCTAAGCCTGTTGCGCTCATTAAATTCTTACTAAATTGATATTGGTAAAAGGTTTTTTCCCTGTTCTCTCTTTAGAAAATTTTCTACATGCAATTTTTAATGCATCAATAAGATTGTGTTCTTGTTGTTTGCTTCCAATTTTAAAAGTTCTAGAAGTTTTCTCTATTTCCTCTTCTAATCCATAAACAAAATCATCTCGATCATCTACAGGTAAACCACGAAATGAAAGAATAGGGTTATTGTGTATATTACCTTTGGGCGTAATCATAATTGTTACCTCGAGATATCCATTTGCGCTTAAATTTTTCCTATCTTTTATCGATTGTGAATCTGGATCAACACTAACACTGCCATCCAAGTAAAGTCTGCCACTTGGAGCCTTATCATACACTTCAGGTTTTTCACCTGGATATAACTTAACGATATCACCATTTTCTACTTGAACTGGATGTGGCACTTGCATTTCTTTTGCAAAATTAATGTGCTCTATCATATGTCTGTGTTCACCGTGCACAGGTATTACGCACCTAGGTTTTACCCATTGATACATCTCTTTAAGATCTTCTCTATTTGGATGTCCAGAAACATGCACAAATTCGGTTTCTTCAGATATTACTTCAATTCCATCTTTAACAAGTTGATTGTGAAGTTTATAAAGTTTTTTTTCATTACCAGGTATAATTTTTGAAGAAAAAATTACAGCATCATCTTTTTCAATAAAAACATCTGGATGAACATAACTAGAAATTCTCATCATTGCACCCATTGGTTCGCCTTGACTTCCAGTACATAAATACACAATTTTTTCTCTTGAAAAATTTTTAGCTTCTCTTGGATCTATTGGCTCAATTGTATTTTTTAAATAACCACATTGACGCGCAGCTTTATAAATACGATGCATTGATCTTCCAACTAAAGAGATTTGTCTTCCTGTTTGTTCTGCACAATAAAAAGCTGTCTCCATTCTAGCTACGTTGGAAGCAAATGATGTTATGATAATTCTTTTTTTTAATCGAGACATAACGTTTAACATATTTTTTCTTACATCTAATTCTGAACCTGATCTACCGGCGCTAAAAACATTTGTTGAATCACAAATCATTGCTAGTACACCCTCTTCACCAATTTCCTTTAATCTTTTTTCGTTTATGTTGTCTCCAATCAAAGGATTTGGATCTACCTTCCAATCTCCAGTATGCAAAATAACTCCTGCAGGAGTTTTTATTCTAAGGCCGTTTGGTTCTAATATAGAATGCGTTAAAGTAATATATTCAATTTCAAATGGATCCAGAGAAACCTTTCCATTTAACTCAACAATCTGTAAATCATTAGTTATATCGATTTGTTTTTCTCTAAATTTTTCTCGAATTAATACAGCTGTAAAAGGAGTTGCAAAAATTTTACATTGTAATTTTGGCCACAGATGAGCAATTGCACCAATGTGATCCTCGTGTGCGTGTGTTAAAACTATTCCTAATAAATTATCTTTTCTTTCTACTATAAACCCAGGATCTGGATAAATTAAATCAACACCTGGAATAGTATCATCTGCAAATGTTACCCCTATGTCGACCATAATCCATTTATGATCACTAGGCTGTCCATAGCCAAACAAATTCATGTTCATGCCTATTTCACCTGATCCACCTAATGGACAAAATAATAATTCATCTTTCATATTATTTAATTAATTTTGAAATCTTTATTAAGCCTTTAATTGTAATATCTTGGTTGTGACTTGTTTTCGTTTTTATTGAGTTTTTAAATAAATCTGAAAATCCACCAGTAATAATTACTTTAAAAGACTTTCTGGTCTCCTTCTTAATTAAATTAAGAATATTGTCAATTAAACCTGCATAACCCCAAAAAAAGCCTGATCTAACAGCAGAGATTGTATTTTTGCCAATGACTTTATTAATCTTTTTTAAATCTATTTTTGGAATCAAGGTTGCTTTGTCAGACAAGGTATTAAGAGATAATCTCACACCCGGGGCAATAATTCCTCCAAAATAAGTATTTTTAATAAGTACATCAAAAGTTGTTGCTGTACCAAAATCTAAAATTATAAAATTATTTTTGTTATTCATTAAACTTATAGCATTAGTAATTCTATCTGAGCCTACCTGTTTATAATCTACTTTGATTTTTATAAGTGATTTTAGGTTTAATTTTTTAACCTCATAGCATTTTAGTTTAACTTTTTTCGATAAAAATTTATTAATTATAGAAAATGTTTTTGGAACGACACTACAAAATAATATTTTTTCAATTTTATTTAATTGAATTTTATTTTTTTTAAATAAAATATTAAGCTGCTTGTAGTTTATAGATTTTGATAAAAAAGTAATTTTTTTTGTAATTTTATTATTTTTAGAAACAATACATAATTTTGTTTCCGTATTACCAATATCACCTAGAATATACATTATTTAATTTTTATACAATTTCGATAAATTTTTTTCAAAAAGTTGTTTTAGTTTATTTTCTATAATTAATTTACTAATACTTTTTTTAGTTACCTCTTGCAAGTTTGTGGCAGGATAATTCTTAATAATTGGATTTTTTTTAATATTTATGCCTATGCCAGTAATTAAAAATTTTTTACCTCTTATAAATATGACTTCTTGTAAAATGCCACTAATCTTTTTTTTATCAATTAATAGGTCGTTCGGTTTTTTAAATAAAATTTTTTTACTTGTAAATAACGAGAGTAATTTTTTTACTAAAAGACAATTGATTTTTGTTATAGTGTTAATCGATAGTTTTGTTTTATTAAGTTCATTGAAGAATGATATAAACAAATTTCCTTTTGACGATATCCATTTTCTTCCATACTGTCCTCTACCATTCACTTGTGTTTCAGCAACAACCATACCTAAGTTGTATTTAGTTTCTTTGATAATTCTTATTGCAGTATTATTTGTACTTTTAACTTTTTTAAATTTAAATTTTTTTAATTTCATCAAATAATATTAATTCTTGAAACAACTTCTATTAACTGACTTGGGAATATGAAGTATAAAAGAATTAATATAGTTGAAACTGTAAGAGAAAGTTTTAACCATAAGCTATGGTCATTGTCATATTTATCTTTTTCCTTATCAAAATACATAATTTTTATAATTCTTAGATAATAAAAAGCTGCAACCACAGTTGATAACAACCCTACTATAGCTAAGAAATACATTGATTGTTCCAATACTGCTTTAAAAACGTAAAATTTTGCGAAGAAACCTGCTAAAGGCGGTATACCTGCTAAAGAAAACAATATTACAAGTAAGCATAAAGATAATAGTGGATGGTTTTTTGATAATCCTGAG
The DNA here is from genome assembly GCA_902571135.1 of uncultured Pelagibacteraceae bacterium. GTDB lineage: Bacteria > Pseudomonadota > Alphaproteobacteria > Pelagibacterales > Pelagibacteraceae > Pelagibacter. Next base: position 108,917 of record CACGAU010000002.1, read on the forward strand.
AGATCATCAATATTTTCATAATATTGATCTTTTCTTCTTAACATTAATAGACATGAAAAAAGAGCTAAATTCATAACAACATAAATAGAAATATAAATTATCGAACTTTGAATTCCCTCGTTTGATGCTGTGGCTAAACCAGCTAATGTGTAACCAATGTGTCCTATTGAACTGTAAGCAATTAGTCTTTTAATATTAGTTTGTCCTATAGCAGCAACTGCTCCAAAAACCATAGAAGCTATAGATAAGAAAACTATTATCATTTGCCATTGATCAATTAAATTTAAAAAAGGAACATATAAAAATCTAATAAATACAGTCAAAGCAGCTACCTTTGGTACTATTGTGAAAAACAAAGTTACAGTTGTTGGAGACCCTTCATAAACATCAGGTGCCCACATATGGAATGGAACTGCAGAAATTTTAAATGCTAAACCAACTAATATGAAGACAATCCCAAAAGTTAAAACATATTCCTCAGAATTTAGTTGATTTGATATTATATCAAAATTGGTAGAACCTGAAAAACCATAAACTAAAGAACATCCATATAATAATAATCCTGATGATAATGCACTTAAAACAAAATATTTCAAACCAGCTTCTGATGATTTTAATTGATCTCTGTTATATGTTGCTAGTACGTAAAGAGCTAGTGATTGTAATTCTAAGCCCATATAAAAAACAATTAAATCATTTGAACTGATCATTACCATCATTCCAAGAATTGAACTCAAAATAAGAACTGGATATTCTATATTATATATTTTAAATGTTTTTAAATAAGTTGACGAAATAACTAAAACTAAAAAACCTCCAATTAAAGTTATAATTTTCATTAGCGAGGACATACTGTCAATCACAACGCTTTCATTAAACAAAGTTTCTCTAGTTATAGAGAAAGTTTCATTAAATGTTATTATTGTTGTAATTAAAATTACAAACAAAGATAAATTAAAAGTAATTTTAGAACTGTCATTTTTAAACACACCTAAAATAAGTAAAAACATAATTGATAAAGAAATAAAAATTTCAGGTAATATTAAATTTAAATTTTCCATATTATTTACTAGCTATATTTGTGTTATGCATATTAATTAAATCAGTAACAGAAACTTCAATAGTGTTGATTAATGGATCGGGGTAAAAACCAAAAAATAAGATTGGTGCAGCTAAACAAGATAAAATAAAATATTCAGATCTATTTAAATCTAAAATTTTTTTAAGATCTTCATTAAGTAATTTTCCAAATACTACTCTTTTATAGAGCCATAACATGTATGCGGCTCCTAAAATAACTCCTATACTTGCTATAACAGCTACTAAAAAATTATCCTTGAAAGCTCCCATTAATATTAAAAACTCACCAATAAAACCACTGGTTCCAGGTAAACCAAGCGATGCTAAAGCAAATAACATGAACAGTATTGAATATTTTGGAATTACAGAAACTAGTCCACCATATGTACTTATCAATCTAGAATGCATTCTGTCATAAACTACGCCAACAGTTAAAAATAATGCTGCCGAAACTAAGCCATGGCTTATCATTTGAATTATACTTCCTTCAATTCCTTGTTGTTGCAAAGTGAATATACCTAAAGTTACAAAGCCCATATGCGCAACTGAAGAATAAGCAATTAACTTTTTCATATCCTCCTGCATTAAAGCTATTAGTGAAGTAAATATGATTGCTATAACACTCAAAGTGTAAATTAATGGTGTAAATACTTCTGATGCAACCGGGAAAAGACCTAAAGAAAATCTTATAAAACCATATCCAGCCATCTTTAATAAAATTGCGGCTAATAATACAGATCCTGCTGTAGGAGCCTCAACGTGCGCATCAGGTAACCATGTATGAACTGGCCACATAGGTGTTTTAACTGCAAATGAACTAAAAAATGCTAACCACAATAGGTTTTGATATTTAACATCAATACCAATTTCATATAGTTGAACTACGTCAGTTGTTCCTGTAATCCAATAAATTGAAATTATTGCAACTAACATTAAAACAGAACCTAACAATGTGTATAAAAAGAATTTGAATGCAGAATAAACCCTTCTTGCACCTCCCCAAATACCAATAATTAAAAACATTGGTATTAGTCCAGCTTCAAAAAATAAATAGAATACAACTAAATCAAGTGCACAGAAAACACCAATCATGAAACTTTCCATGATTAGAATTGCAATTAAAAAATCTCTCAATCTATTTTTAACAGAATTATTTACAGATATTATACAAAGGGGAGTTATAAATGTTGTTAATATTATAAATAAAATTGAAATACCATCAACTCCAACTTTATAATTAATAAATCCTTCAATCCATGTTCTATCTTCTACAAATTGAAAAGTAGACGTTGATTGGTCAAAAGAAATCCAAAGATAAATCGAAATTAAAAAATTAACTACAGTTGTAAACAAAGCAACATATTTAGCAGTTAAATTATTTCCTTCTTTATCTTTGGTAAAAAATAAAAATAAAGCACCAACTATTGGTAATAATATTAAAGATGAAAGAATAGGAAAATTCATTATTTAACTATTAAAAAAGTTAGTAAAGCAGAGAAACCTAACAACATTACAAATGCATATTGATAGATAAAACCACTTTGAAATTTAGTTGCTTTAATTGAACATTTTTTTATAAAAGAAGAAATTCCATCAGGACCAAAACCATCAATTATAGTTCCATCACAAAATTTCCACAAAAATAAACCTAGTTTTTTTGAGGATTTAATAAACAAGACATCGTACAACTCGTCAAAATACCATTTATTGACTAAAAAATTATACAAAGGTTTGTTCATAAAAACTATTGAATTAGGTAATTCTTTGTTTTTTACAAATAAGTAATAAGCAATTGGAATAGATACTAAAACTAAACAAGGTGTTAAAAGTAAAAACCATAAAGGTGGATGTTCAGTGCTTAAAGGCTCTAAAAACTTAATAGACCCTGCCCAGAATAAATTATCACTATGACCAATAAATAGTCCTTTAAATAGAAAACCAGCAAATACCGCTCCTATTGAAAGAATAAATAATGGAACAAGCATAACTAATGGAGACTCGTGCGTTTCTTCTATTTTGATCTCTTTATTATTGTACTCTCCATGGAAAGTTTTAAATATCAATCTCCATGAATAAATAGATGTTAAAAATGCTGTAATTATTCCAATCCCAGCTGCATAATAACCAGTAGTATTGCCTTTTAAATACGCAAATTCTATAATTGCGTCTTTAGAATAAAATCCTGACAAAAATGGAAAACCTGTTAAAGCGAGCGTTCCAATTATCATTAAAGCATAGGTATATGGTAACTTTTTCCATACACCTCCCATTTTATTTATATTTTGCTCATCATTAAATGCATGGATTACTGAACCAGATCCTAAAAATAATAAAGCTTTGAAAAATGCATGAGTAAATAAGTGAAACATGGCAACATTGTATGCACCTACACCAGCAGCAAAAAACATATAACCAAGTTGGCTACATGTAGAGTAAGCAATAATTTTTTTTATATCTGTTTGAACTAGAGCGACGGTTGCTGCAAAGAATGCTGTGGTCATTCCAACAATAGTTATAAAATTTAGTATCAATGGTGAATATTCATAAATTGGAGAACATCTTACAACTAAGAAAACACCAGCTGTTACCATCGTTGCTGCGTGAATTAATGCAGAAACAGGTGTTGGACCTTCCATAGCATCAGGTAGCCATGTATGAAGTAATATCTGCGCAGATTTACCCATTGCCCCAATAAACAAAAGTAAACAAACTAAATCTATTGCTTTAACTTCAAAACCTAAAAAGGATAAATTTTTATCTACAACCGTTGGAATTTGTTGAAAAACATCTGAGTAATTAACTGTTCCAAATAAATAAAATATTAAAAAAATTCCTAAAGCAAAACCAAAGTCACCTACTCTATTTACAACAAATGCTTTTATGGCTGCAGCATTTGCACTTTCTTTTTTAAACCAAAAACCAATTAAGAAGTAAGAACATAGACCAACACCTTCCCAACCAAAAAAAAGTTGAATAAAATTGTCTGATGTTACTAGCATCAACATTGCAAATGTAAACAATGATAAATAAGCCATAAATCTTGGCTTATGAGGATCATGTGACATATAACCAATTGAATAGATATGTACTAAAGCTGATACAGAAGTTACAACCACTAACATCACTGCTGATAATGGATCAATTAACATTGACCAATTTACATTAAGTGACCCTGAGCTTATCCAGGTAGCTATAACAATATTTTCTTCGTATTGATTTACAATTACTTGATAAAGAACATTAATTGATAAGAGTGCAGAAATTGAAACAAGAGCACTTGTTACTATTTCAGAATTTCTATCACCGATATATCTTCCAAAAAAACCAGAGATTATTGAAGCAATAAGCGGAAGAAATATAATTGATAGTTCCATGATTATCCTTTTAACTTATCTATTTCTTCAACCCTTATTGTTCCAGAGTTTCTGAAATACACGACAATGATTGCTAATCCTATGGCCGCTTCTGCTGCTGCAACAGTAAGAATGAATAGAGTAAAAACTTGTCCTGCTAAATCTCCTAAATAAATAGAAAAAGCAACCAAGTTGATATTTACAGCTAGTAATATCAATTCAATACTCATTAAAATGACAATGATGTTCTTTCTATTAAGAAAAATACCAATTACTCCAATTGAAAAAATAACAGCACCTAAAGTTAAATAATGTCCTAAACCTATATCAATCATCTATTTTAACTCCCTTATTGCTCTGCACTTCTAACACCTCAACACCTTCTGCTCTTTCTCTAGATATTTGTTTGATATAACTTTGTTTTTTAACTCCAGATCTTTGTCTAAAAGTCAATACAATGGCTCCAATCATAGCTACTAGTAGGATCATTCCACTTATTTGAAACACATGAATATAATCAGTGTATAAAATTTGGCCCAATGAATGAGTGTTGCTTATACTTGTATTAGCAAGTGAATTGTTAATATCAAAAATTTCTGGTTTATATTTCCAGCCACCTATCACAATTATAATTTCAAAGAAAATTAATGTGCTTATAATTAAACCAACTGGGATATGTTTAGAGGTTGCTTGACCTGCAAACCATTGATTTTTTTGTTGGGCTACGTTTAACATCATAACAACAAACAAAAATAAAACTGCTACAGCGCCAACATAAACAATTAGCATTATCATCCCCAAAAATTCAGCGCCAATCATTATGAAAAGACATGAGATACTTATAAAATCAAGAATTAAGAAAAATACTGAGTGAACAGTATTTTTAGAAGCTGTTACCATTATAGCTGAAACAACAGCAATTATAGAAAATGTATAAAAGAAAATAGCGTGTGCAATCATTTTTATCTATGGATATTGTCAGCTTTAATATTAGCCTCCAAAACATTCTCCCATCTATCACCATTATCTAATAATTTTTCTTTTGTGTAATAAAGTTCTTCTCTTGTTTCCGTTGAAAACTCAAAATTTGGACCTTGTACTATTGCATCTACTGGACAAGCTTCTTCACATAAGCCACAATAAATGCACTTCATCATATCAATATCGTAACGAGTTGTTTTTCTACTTCCATCTTCTCGTTCAGCTGACTCAATTGTTATTGCCTGTGCTGGGCAAACTGCTTCACATAATTTACAAGCAATACATCTTTCTTCTCCGTTTGGATATCTTCTCAAAGCATGCTCACCTCTAAAACGAGGACTAATTTTACCTTTTTCAAATGGGTAATTAATTGTTTTTTTTGATTTAAACAATTCTTTTATAGCAATCAACAAACCTCCAATGAAGTCTGTCATCAATATAGTTTTAAAAAATCTTGAAATCTTCATTATTAATTCACAGGTAAAAGGTTAAAATAAAACAAATAGCTAGCTGTCAATACCACCCAAATTAAAGAAAGAGGAAGAAAAACTTTCCAACCAAGTCTCATTAATTGGTCATATCTATATCTAGGTACTATTGCCTTAACTAAAGCAAAAAGAATGAACAAAAGAAGAATTTTTAATATTAACCATATTGCACCTGGTACTAACGTAAATGGATAAACATCAATTGGGGACATCCACCCACCTAAAAATAATATTGCTCCCATCGCACACATCAATAAAATATTTGCATACTCACCCAACCAAAACATTGCATACATCATTCCTGAATATTCTGTTTGATAACCGGCAACCAACTCTGCTTCTGCTTCAGGTAAATCAAACGGAGGCCTGTTAGTTTCAGCTAAAGCGGAAATAAAAAATATTACAAACATTGGAAATAATGGAATTACAAACCACATATTTTGTTGAGCAATAACGATGTCGTTTAAATTCAGTGAACCAACACAAAGTAAAACATTGATAATTATTACTCCAATTGAAACCTCATAAGATACCATTTGAGCAGCTGAACGAATTGCCCCTAAAAATGGATATTTGGAGTTTGATGCCCATCCACCCATTATTATTCCGTAAACACCTAGTGAAGAAACAGCAAATAAGTAAAGAATTCCAACATTGATATCTGCCAAAACCTGAGTTGCGCTAAATGGAATTACAGCCCATGCGATCAAAGCTAAAGTCATCGTGACTATAGGAGCCAGTATGAAAATCACTTTATTTGAACTAGATGGAATAATGATTTCTTTAAATATATATTTTAAAGCATCAGCTAAAGATTGTAATAAACCGAACGGACCAACAACATTAGGTCCTTGTCTTTTTTGAACAAAAGCCCAAACCCTTCTATCTAGCCAAACTATCATTGCTACAGAAACAAGAACAGGAACTAGTAAGAATAAAATCTTATAAACTTCTTGAAAAACTATACTCAAGTATTCCATATTAACCTTCTGTACCTGTTGATTTTAAATTTAATTTAGAGTTATTACATTCAACCATCGTTTTAGATGATCTAGCAATTACATTTGAAAAATAATAGTCTTTTACATTGATTATTAAATTTTCATTTTTAAATTCATTAGTAGAATTATTAATCTCATTTACTTTTTTTTCTTTTTGTAAATTTAAATAGTTAAACATGCTGCTTTCTAATTCATTTTTGTCATTAAATAATTTTCTATTATTCATAAATTCAGTTAGTTCATTTATTATTTGCCAATCTTCTTTTGCTTCACCTGGTGGATAAGATGCTTTATAGGCTTTTTGAATTTTACCCTCTAGATTAGTAAAATATCCATCTTGTTCAGTGTAAGCAGCGCCTGGTAAAATAATATCAGCAGACTCAGCACCTTTGTCACCATGACTACCTTGGTAAATTATAAATTCATCTTTTTTATCAAATTCTAAATTGTCTTGACCTACAAGATAAACAATATCAAATTTATGTTCTTTTAAATCATTTATTAAGTTATTTTCATTATTAATTATTCCAAGATCAATATTTCCTACGGTTGCTGCATCAGTTGATAAAATATTTAAAGAATTCCATTCATCTGAAATTTTATTATTTTTTGATAAAAATTCTTTTGTTTTATTAAACAAAAATTCTGAAGACTTTAATCTAAGTAGAGACTCACCAATAATAATTATTGGTCTTTTTGAATTAATAATTTCTTTAGATAAGTCATGATTTCCCTCAAGAATATTATTTAAAGTTTGTGTTTGACCATCTAAACTTTGATAAGGATAAGTTAAATCACCAACATCATTAAGTGAAATAATTTTTGTATTATTGTTTAAGTAAGCTTTCCTAATTCTAGCATTTAAAATAGTTGCTTCATATCTTGGATTTGCACCTGCTATCAAAATTAAATCTGCTTCTTCTATACCATTTATAGAAGAATTAAATAAATAGTTTTCTCTTTTTGAAGTATTTATAAATCTATTATCAGATCTTGACTCATAATTTTTACTATCAATTGTTCGATCAAAAAATTCTTTAAAAATATAACTGGTCTCCATATTGGTTAAATCGCCAACAAAACCACATATTTTTTCTTTAGATGTGTTTTCAATTTTAGATTTAATTATTTTATACACTTCATCCCATGAAGCCTTTTCAAACTTGCCGTTGTATTTGATAAATGGATTATCTAATCTTTGATGTAAAAGACCGTCACAAGCATATCTTGTTTTATCTGAGATCCATTCTTCATTAATATCTTCATTTATAATTGGAAGTACTCTTTTGACTTCCCAATCATATGTATCTACTCTTACGTTTGATCCTATTGCGTCCATTACATCAATTGTTTCTGTTTTCTTTAGTTCCCATGGTCTAGCTTCAAATACATAAGGTTTTGATGTTAGGGCTCCTACTGGACATAAATCTACAACATTAGCAGACAATTCAGATTGCATTGACTGCTCTAGATAAGTTGTAATTTGCATATCTTCACCTCTTCCTATAGCACCAAGCTCTGGAACCCCCGCAACTTCCGTTGCAAATCTTACACATCTCGTACAGTGAATGCATCTTGTCATTTGAGTTTTTATTAATGGTCCCATATTTTTTTCAGGAACTGCTCTTTTGTTTTCTTTAAATCTTGATTTGTCGACACCATAGTACATTGATTGATCTTGAAGATCACATTCACCTCCTTGATCACACACTGGACAATCCAAGGGATGGTTTGCTAATAAAAATTCCATCACTCCCTTACGAGCTTTTTCTACTAAAGCAGTATTTGTTTTAATATTCATGCCCTCAGCAGCTGGCATAGCACATGAAGCAATTGGTTTAGGAGATTTTTCCATTTCAACTAAACACATTCTGCAGTTACCTGCTATAGATAATTTTTCATGGTAACAAAATCTTGGAATTTCAACTCCAGCTTTTTCGCAAGCTTGAAGTACAGTTAAACCTTCTTCGACTTCTACTTCTATTTCATTTACTTTTAATTTAAGCATTTTTTTTATCCAATAAATGTTGATCTACTAAATATGGAATATTATTTTTCTTTTGAACAATAGGATCCAAATTGTTTCTTTTCTCAATTTCTTTTTTAAAGTGTCTAAGCAATCCTTGAACTGGCCATGATGAACCTTCTCCAAAAGCACAAATAGTATGTCCAGCAATTTGATTTGTAACATCACCTAACATATCTACTTCATCCTTGGTTGCATCACCTTTTGCCATCCTCTCAAGCATTCTCCACATCCAACCTGAGCCTTCTCTACAAGGTGTACATTGACCACAACTCTCATGTTTGTAAAATCTTGCAATTCTAGCCATACATTTAATGATATCCTGATCTTTATTAATAACCACAATACCTGCTGTACCAAGTCCACTTTTTTCTTCAACGCAAGCATCAAAGTCCATTTTTAAAGTTTCACATCTCTCTTTCGGTATTAATGGCATTGAGGAACCTCCAGGTATTACAGCCTGTAGATTTTCCCATCCACCAATTACACCTCCAGCATGAACTTCTATTAATTCTTTTAAAGGAATACTCATTTCTTCTTCAACATTACAAGGATTGTTTACATTTCCAGAAATACAAAAAATTTTGGTTCCAGTATTTTTTTCTCTTCCTAAAGAAGCAAACCATTTGGCTCCCCTTCTTAAAATTGTTGGGACCACTGCAATTGTTTCAACATTATTAATTATTGTAGGGCATCCATATAGACCTATCAAAGCTGGAAAAGGCGGTTTTAATCTAGGTTGACCTTTTTTACCTTCTAAACTTTCAAGTAGCGCAGTTTCTTCACCACAAATATATGCACCGGCTCCGTAATGAATATAAATATCTAAATCCCATCCTGTACCAGCTGCGTTTTTACCTAACAATTTTTTTTCATAAGCTTCATCTATTGCTGCTTGAAGTTTTTGACCATCAACAAAATATTCTCCTCTAATATAAATATAACAAACATGTGCTTGCACTGCATAAGATGCTATTAAACAACCTTCTATTAACTTGTGAGGTTCAAATCTTAAAATATCTCTGTCTTTACAAGTCCCTGGTTCAGACTCATCGCCATTAATAACTAAGTAATGTGGTCTAGATCCGACTTCTTTTGGCGCAAATGACCATTTTAAACCAGTAGGAAATCCTGCTCCACCTCGACCTCTTAATTGAGATTCTTTAATTTCATTAATTATCCAGTCTCTTCCTTTGTCAGTAATTTCTTTTGTATTTACCCAATCACCTCTCTCTTGTGATGAAGATACATCTGAGCCTTTATCATTATACAAATTTTGAAAAATTCTATCTTGATCTTTAAGCATTTTTTAAATCCATTAAGGTTTTCCTATTATTTTCAGGTTCATTATTTACTCTTCCTCTATACGAACCAGGTTTTGGGGTTTCTCCATTTAAAATTTTATCTAAAATATCTAAAGTTTTTTGTTTATCTAAATCTTCATAATAGTCATCATTAATTTGCATCATTGGAGCATTGACGCATGCTCCCAAACATTCAACTTCCATCCAAGAACAACTTTTATCATTTGATAATTCACATTCGTTTTCAGAAATTTTTTCTTTACAAGCCTCAACTAATTGATTTGCACCTCTTATCATACATGGTGTTGTGGTACATACTTGAACAAAGTATTTGCCTACAGGAGCTAAATTATACATTGTATAAAAAGTAGCTACCTCATAAACTTTAATGTAAGGCATGTCTAAAAACTTAGCGATGTACTTCATTGCAGCTAAAGGTATCCAGTTATTATTTTGTTTTTGAGCTATATAAAGTAAGGCCATTACAGCACTTTGCTGTTTACCTTGAGGATATTTTGCAAGAATAACATTTGCTGCTTCTAATGATGAAGCATTAAATTCAAAACTTTCTGGCTGATCTTTAGCAGGTCTTCTTAAACTCATCTGTCTACCTCACCGAAAACAATATCTAAAGAACCTAATACCGCAGGAACATCAGCTAACATATGGCCTTTAATTAGATAATCCATTGATTGCAAATGTGAAAATCCTGGTGCTCTTATTTTACATTTATAAGGTTTACTTGAACCATCAGATATTAAGTAAACACCAAATTCTCCTTTTGGTGCCTCAACAGCTGTATAAATTTCATCTTTTGGAACTCTGTATCCCTCTGTGAAAAGTTTAAAATGATGTATTAAAGCCTCCATTGATTGTTTGATTTCTGCCTTAGGTGGCGGGCTAATCTTACCATCTAATGATTTAATTGGACCTTTTTCCATTTTTGCCAGACATTGTTTGATAATTGAAACACTTTCTTTCATTTCCTCAATTCTGCATAAATATCTGTCATAACAATCTCCGTTTTTTCCAACTGGTATTTTAAATTCTAAACTTTCATAGCAGTCATAAGGTTGGGATTTTCTTAAATCCCATGGAACACCTGAGCCTCTTATCATAACTCCTGAAAAAGAATAATCTAAAGCATCTTCTTTTGTGACTACTCCTATATCGACATTTCTTTGTTTAAAAATTCTATTATCAGTTAACAAACTTTCTAAATCGTTAATTATTTTCGGAAACGTTTCACAAAATTTTGCAATATCTTCCTCTAAACCTTTTGGCAAATCTTGATGAACACCTCCTGCTCTAAAATAATTTGCATGAAGTCTTGATCCTGAGGCTCTTTCATAAAATGTCATTAAGGTCTCCCTTTCCTCAAAACCCCAAAGAGAAGGTGTTAACGCCCCAACATCAAGCGCTTGAGTTGTAACATTTAAAATATGACTTAAGATTCTGCCTATTTCACAAAAGATAACTCTTATGTATTGTGCTCTAATTGGTACATCTATTTTAAGTATTTTTTCGACAGCTAGTGCGAATGCATGCTCCTGATTCATTGGAGCAACATAATCTAAACGATCAAAATAAGGAACTGCCTGCATATAAGTTTTATTTTCGATAAGTTTTTCTGTTCCTCTATGAAGTAAACCGATGTGAGGATCTGCTTTTTCAATTACTTCACCATCTAACTCTAAGATTAATCTTAGAACACCGTGAGCAGCAGGATGCTGAGGACCAAAATTTAAATTTAAATTTTTAATTTTTTTTGTCATTATTTTCAATTTCTTCTTTAATGTATTTTGTTCCTTCCCAAGGACTTTCATAATCAAAATTTCTATAATTTTGCTCAAGTTTTACTGGTTCACTAATTACCTTCTTCTGATCTTCGCTATATCTAACTTCTGAGTGACCAGTTAATGGAAAATCTTTTCTTAATGGATGACCTTCAAATCCATAATCAGTTAGTATTCTTCTCAAATCTGGGTGATCCTTGAAAGATACCCCGTACATATCAAATACTTCTCTCTCCATCCAATTTGCTGATGGAAAAATGCTAGTTAATGAGGGAATAACTTCATTTTCAGCAATTGAATATTTTACAATCAATCTTTGATTAAATTCATGACTTAAAAACAAGTATACCACTTCAAACCTTTGATTTTGTTCTGGGTAATCAACAACCGTTATATCTATTAATTGCCTAAATTTAGTATCTTGATTTGTTTTTAAGAATATAGCTACATCAACAATATCTTCTTTATCTGTTTCAATATAAATTTGGTTATGTTTAATTTCTGTATTGTTAATTTTGGTAGTTAACTCAGAATTAATTTTTTTTTCTAGATCTTCTAAACTTTTCATAACTACCTAATAAAAGATCCTTTTTTTCTAATTTTTTTTTGTAATTGTAGTATGCCATATAGCAGTGCCTCTGCTGATGGAGGACATCCTGGTACATAAACATCTACAGGAACAATTCGATCACAACCTCTAACAACTGAATATGAATAATGATAATATCCTCCTCCATTTGCGCAACTACCCATTGAAATCACATATCTTGGTTCAGGCATTTGGTCATAAACTTTTCTTAAAGCCGGTGCCATTTTATTTGTTAAAGTGCCTGCAACTATCATAACATCGGATTGTCTTGGCGAACCTCTTGGAGCGGCACCAAATCTTTCTAAATCATATCTCGGCATAGCTGTTTGCATCATTTCAACAGCACAACAAGCTAAACCAAAGGTCATCCAATGAAGTGATCCTGATCTTGACCAGTTAATTAAATTATCAAGGGAGGTTGTTATAAAACCATTCTTACTAAAATCTTCTGCAAGTTGTTTAAATTCCTCAGGAACTTGATCTATTTTATTATTCATTGTGGTTTATAATTTTTATTCCCAGTCTAAAGCACCTTTTTTCCATTCATAAATAAAACCTATTGTAAGTATGAACAAAAAAATCATCATTGATGAAAAACCTAATAATCCAATATTTCCAAGAGATATTGCCCATGGAAATAAAAATGCTATCTCTAAATCAAAAATAATAAATAGAATTGCAACTAAATAAAATCTCACATCAAATTCCATTCTTGAATCCTCGAAAGGTTCAAAACCACACTCATAAGCTGAAAGTTTTTCAGGATCGGGTTTTTTTGGTGAAAGAATAAAGTTTACAACCACAAAAGCACAACTTAAGCCAAGAGCTAATAATAAAAATATTATTATTGGTAGGTAATCTTTTAAAAAATCAGATAACATGGAAATCTATATATCAGTTTTTAACTGTTGTTGAAGGGCTGATACGTCACATTTTTATTAATATTAACATTAAAAAATGCGAAAAAGTGGCGGGAGTGAAGGGACTCGAACCCTCGACCTATCGCGTGACAGGCGATCGCTCTAACCAACTGAGCTACACCCCCACTTTGTCGTTTTGGTGGGCAGTAAAGGACTCGAACCTTTGACCCCCTCGGTGTAAACGAGATGCTCTACCAACTGAGCTAACCGCCCAAAACAAGGCTACTTATTACATCAACACTTAAATAATGTAAATTAATTATTATTGAATACTAGCTTGAGATTTATCATCTTTTTTAGATATATCGACCTCAACCCACTCTGTTGGTTTAAGTTCTTTTGTTAAAGCTATTTTTATAACCTGATCAGCATATTCAACTGGAGTGATCTTAATATCGTCTACAATTTTCTTAGGCATATCCACTAGATCTTTTTCATTTTCTTTAGGAATTAAAACTTCTTTTATTCCAGCTCTATGTGCTGCTAATAGTTTTTCTTTCAAACCACCAATTGGTAATACTTGACCTGTCAAAGTTACTTCACCAGTCATGGCAACATCTCTTCTTACAGAAATGTTCGTAATTGAGGAGACTATCGATGTCACCATTCCAATACCAGCAGATGGACCATCTTTTGGTGTTGCACCTTCGGGAACATGAATATGAAAATCTTTTTTTTCAAAAATAGGAGGAATAATTCCATACTCTAAACATTTTGACCTTACAAAAGATTTTGCGGCTTTAACAGATTCTTGCATAACATCACCTAATTTACCGGTGATTTGCATTCTCCCTTTTCCTGGCATCGTAACAGTCTCAATTTTTAAAATTTCTCCACCATACTCAGTCCAAGCTAGTCCAGTTACAATACCTACTCTATTTTCAGCTTCTAATTCTCCAAACTTAAATTTAGGAACACCTAAAAAATCAGATAAATTTTTATTATTTATTCCGACCTCTTTTTCTTCACCTGCAACAATTTTCTTAACAACTTTCCTTGCAAGTTTAGAAATTTCTCTTTCAAGATTTCTTACACCTGACTCTTTTGTATATCCTCTAATTACTTCTTTGATGATATCATCATCTAGCTTCATTTCTTTTTCTTTAACACCGTTATCTTTAATTTGTTTTGGTAATAAATACTTGTTTGCGATACTAATTTTTTCATCCTCTGTATAGCCCGCTAATCTAATTACTTCCATTCTATCTAATAAAGGAGGTAAAATGTTTAAAGTATTAGCAGTCGTTACAAACATCACATCAGATAAATCATAATCAACTTCTAGATAATGGTCATTAAATGTAGTGTTCTGTTCAGGGTCTAATGCTTCTAACAATGCTGAAGATGGATCACCTCTATAATCATTTCCAATTTTATCAATTTCATCTAATAAAATTAATGGATTTTTTGTTCCAGCTTTTTTCATCATTTGAATAATTTTACCTGGAAGAGATCCGATATATGTTCTTCTGTGTCCACGTATTTCTGCCTCATCTCTCATTCCACCGACTGACATTCTAACAAATTCTCTATTTGTAGCTTTTGCAATTGATTTTCCTAAAGAGGTTTTTCCAACACCTGGGGGTCCAACTAAACATAAAATTGGTCCTTTAATTTTTTCCATTCTTTTTTGAACCGCTAAAAATTCAATAATTCTCTCTTTTACTTTTTCTAATCCAAAGTGGTCTTTATCAAGAATATCAAGAGCTTTCTTTAAATCTATATCTACTTCACTTTTTTTATGCCATGGCAGTTCAGTCATCCAATCTAAATAATTTCTCACAACTGTTGCCTCTGCAGACATTGGACTCATATTCTTTAATTTTTTTAACTCTTGTAAGCACTTCTTCTCTACTTCCTTTGGCATCTTGGCCTTTGTAATTGCTTTATTTAGACTGGTTGTTTCATCTTTGCCGTCTTCAATTTCGCCAAGTTCTTTTTGAATAGCTTTTAATTGTTCATTTAGATAATACTCTCTTTGAGTTTTTTCCATTTGAGTTTTAACTCTACCTCTTATTCTTTTTTCGACACCAATAATACTCGTCTCATTTTCCATTATTTTAATAATGGCGTTTAATCTTTTCTTCACATCCACAGTTTCAAAAATTTGTTGTTTTTCAGAAATCGTAGCAGTTATATGAGATGCAATATTATCAGCAATCTGAGAAGGGTCTTTTAATTGTTTAATTGTATTAATTGTTTCACTAGAAATTTTTTTATTTATTGAGGTTAATTTTTCTAATCTTCTTAAAGCTGTAGCGGCTAAAGGAAACAAATCCTCGTCTTTAGGCAAAATATCTTGATAATGGGAATAATCACAAGTTATGAATTTTTCATTATCTTTAAAATCTAAAATTTTTACTCTCTTAATTCCCTCTACTAAAACTTTAACAGTTCCATCAGGTAATTTTAATAATTGTAAAATACTTCCTTCACAACCATACATAAAAACATCAGTTTTCTTAGGATCATCAATTTCAGAATTTTTTTGAGTAACAAGAATAATTTTTTTATCTTTTTTCATTACCTCATTTAGAGCTGAAATAGATTTATCCCTTCCTACAAACAAAGGAATTACCATGCTCGGGAAAACCACGATATCTCTTAGTGGTAACAACGGTAGTGAAATTTTGACGTCCATAGTAATAATATGGATATTATATTTTATAATGCAATAGATATTTATTACTTATTAAGGATATTAAGCCGCTGTGGTCTTATTTGACTTGGATTTATTATCACCTTTAGCATGAACTAAAATTGGTTGTGACTGTCCTTTTGCTGCACCTGCATCAACAATAACTTCTTCAATATTATCTTGACTTGGAAGATCGTACATTGTTTTCAACAAAATATTTTCTAGAATTGATCTCAAACCTCTTGCTCCAGTTTTTTTACTAATTGCTTTTTGCGCTATTTCTTTTAAAGCATTATCTTTAAATATTAGTTTAGCACCATCTAACTTAAACAACTCTTGATATTGTTTTGTTAATGAATTTTTTGGTTCTTGTAATATTTTAATTAAAGATTTTTCATCCAAATCTTCAAGTGTTGCTATCATTGGAAGTCTTCCAATAAATTCTGGAATGAGTCCAAATTTCAATAAATCCTCAGGTTCTAAACCTTTCATCCATTCACCAGTTTTCTTGTCTTGTGTATTTTTCACATCTGCACCAAAACCTATTGAAGTTCCTTTATCTCTTTGAGAGATTATTTTATCAAGACCTGCAAAAGCACCACCACAAATAAATAAAATATTTGTAGTATCTACCTGTAAAAATTCTTGCTGAGGATGTTTTCTACCACCTTGAGGCGGAACACTAGCAACTGTTCCTTCCATTATTTTAAGAAGAGCTTGCTGAACCCCTTCTCCAGAAACATCTCTTGTGATTGATGGGTTTTCTGATTTTCTACTTATTTTATCAACCTCATCGATATAAACTATACCTCTTTGAGCTTTTTCAACATTATAGTCAGATGCTTGTAACAATTTTAAAATAATATTTTCTACATCTTCACCAACATAACCAGCCTCTGTTAGAGTGGTTGCATCAGCCATTGTAAATGGAACATCTAAAATTCTAGCTAAAGTTTGTGCAAGCAATGTTTTTCCACAACCTGTAGGACCCACTAAAAGTATATTAGATTTTGATAGCTCAACATTTTTACTAGTTTTGCTTTCATAATTTAATCTTTTGTAATGGTTGTGCACTGCAACAGACAATACCTTCTTCGCATGAGCCTGACCAATTACATAATCATCTAATACTGAACAAATTTCTTTTGGAGATGGAAGGCCATCTTGATGTTTTACAAAAGTATCTTTACTCTCCTCTTTTATAATGTCCATACATAGCTCAACACATTCATCGCAAATGAAAACTGTTGGACCAGCAATCAACTTTCTTACTTCGTGTTGGCTCTTGCCACAGAAAGAACAGTAAAGAATATTTTTATTATTTGTTGTCATTTTAATTTTTATAACGAATCAATTTAATTACTCTATTATAGAAGACTCATACTAATCAAGTTTGGAATAATGCTGACTCAATATATTGTGTATTAAGATCTTTTTTCTACTACTTCGTCAATTAGACCAAATGATTGTGCGACATCTGCTGTCATAAAATTATCTCTTTCAAGAGCAGATTTTATTTCATCAACACTTTTTCCAGTATGTCTAGAATAAATTTCATTAAGCCTTTTCTTTAAAGACAAAACTTCATTAGCGTGAATTTCAATATCAGTTGCCTGACCTTGAAAACCTGCAGATGGTTGATGAACCATTATTCTTGAATTTGGTAATGAAAATCTTTTTCCTTTTGTGCCGGCTGCTAACAAAAAAGAACCCATTGAAGCTGCTTGACCTATGCATAAAGTAGAAATGTCTGGCTTTACATATTGCATTGTATCATAAATACCAAGTCCTGCTGTAACCAAACCTCCAGGACTATTAATGTATAAATAAATTTCTTTCTTTGGATCTTCAGCTTCTAAAAATAATAATTGAGCTGTAACCAATGATGCTACGTTGTCATTAATTTGACCTGTTAAAAAAATAATTCTTTCTTTTAATAGTCTTGAATAAATATCATAAGCTCTTTCACCTTTACTTGATTGTTCAACAACCATTGGTACAAGATTGCTCATATGTTCTGATAATTTTGTTGTCATAAGTTGATTCGTTCTACTTATACAACTTGAGATTACTTTTTGCTAACTTTTTTTATCTTTTTCACAGCTGGCTTTGATTTTGCCTTTTTAGTTGCAGGTTTTTTTTCTTTCGCAGATGTTGTGACTGTTTTTTTCTTAGTTACTTTTTTTTCTTCTCCATGACTGTGATCATGATCATGATTATGATTATGGGCTTCTTTTAAAATCTTTTCAGCTTCATCTTTTGAAATTTCTTTCTTATTTGCTTTACCTTTTTCTTTAATTAAATTTAAAATTTTTTCTTCATATACGGTTCCTCTTAAACTAGCTAATGCAGATGGGTTTTTTTGGTAAAAATCCATAACCATTTTTTCTTGTCCTGGCATCATTCTTAGTTGTTTTTGTACTTCAGCTTGAACTTCTTGTTCTGTTACTTTAATTTGATTTTTTTCACCAAACTCGTTTAAAATTAAACCAGTTTTAATTCTTGTTTTAGCTTTTTCTTCGAAGTTTTTTTTATTTTTCTTGACTTCTTCTTCTGACATGCCTTGTGAAAGAATTTTTACTTCTTCATCAACTAAATTTTCAGGAACCTCATCTACTTTAATTTTTTCAATTTCTTTTAAAATTTGATTTTTAGATAATTGATCTAGAGAATTTTTATATTCATCATTAATTTGTTTTGAAATTAATGTTTTTAAATCTTTTAAATCTTTTGCTCCTAAATTTTTTGCAAAATCATCATCAATTTTTACTTCTTCTGATTGTTTAACACTTAAAATTTTACAATTAAATTTAGCTTTTTTGTTTACTAATTCTTTTTCAGGGAAATTATCTGGCAAAGTTGCCTCTACAATTTTTTCATCATCTTTCTTAACTCCAATTAATTGCTCATCAAAGCCTTTTAAAAATAAATCTTTACCTAAAGTTAATTGAGTATTTTTTCCTTCACTTCCTTTAAAATCCTTACCTTCAACTGTTGCTTTGTAATCTAGAGAAACTAAATCACCTTTTTTTGCTTTTGTATCAACACTTACTTCTTTAAAATTTGGTTGGTTTTTAGCAATTTCTTTAATTCTTTTATCTGTTTCACCATCGTCAATTTTTACAGTGTATTCGTCAAATTTAATATTTTCTAAAGATTTAATTTCTACTTTTGGTAACTCGGTGACTGATAAAACATACTCAAGATCTTTATCTTCACCGTAAGTCTTTAAGTCAAGCTTGGGTTGACCAGCTGGTTTAATTTTATTTTCTTCTAATGCTTTTGTAGATGTTTCCTTTAAAACTTTATCTAAAACTTCTCCAAAAACTGCTTTACCAAATTGTCTCTTTAAAATTTCTTTTGGAACTTTGCCTGGTCTAAATCCTTTAAGATTTACACTACCTTTTATCTCCTCATATTTTTCGTCCATATAAGAGCTCATTGTCTCTTTATCGATAAAAACTTTAAGGTCTTTATTTAATCCCTTTTTATTTTCTACTGTAACTTTCATAATATTTTAATGGTAGGGCGAAAAGGACTCGAACCTTCACATGTTGCCATATTGGTTCCTAAGACCAACGCGTCTACCAATTCCGCCATCGCCCCACAAATTACGAGGTTTTATATATTATTGAAACTATTTGTCCAATGACAATTGTTAAAAAATTATCTATTTATCTAATAAAATTTATACTAATTTATAAAAAATGATTATTTCACCTTGCATAAGCATTTGTAAAACTGATCCATCAACAGGTTATTGTTATGGTTGTGGAAGAAGTAATGAGGAAAAAAGACTTTGGAAATTGGAAGAAACAACTGATGATTGGAAAAAAGAAAATATAATTGTAATTGAAAAAAGACTTACTGGTTGGCAGCTTGAAAGTTTTAAAGAGTCATACTCTTACAAAATCAAGAATGGCATGTCTCTTTTTAAGAAAAACTTAATCAAAGATTGATAAAATATGAGTAAAGTTAAAATTGTAAGTATTATCTATGCTATAGGAATAATTATTGGCGCTTTATTCTTTGATGTTTGGGGAGCAGATACCACCCCTTTAAAAACATTGTCTGTATTTGCTTGGACTGTAATATTTATTATAGCTTTATTTTTTGTTGATAAAAATGAGAGAAAATAAGTTTTTAATATTTTTTTTATCATTTTTTTTTATATCCTTTAATTCTCACTCAGAAATAATTGTGTTGAGTAAATGTGATCATAAAGAGGACGGTTTTTTAAAAAATGAATATATTTTTAATCTTAATGAACTAATTATGACACGTAATTACGTTTATAATGAAAAAACTTATCAAAAATATAAAATTACTGATTTAAGCGTTAAAAAGAAAAACTCCTATGTGAGAAATATTTATGAGGAAGATGGAAAAATACTTACATTAAAACATGGTTATCCTCAGTTTTATACTCAAATTTTATTTGAAAAAAACAAACCAGAAATATTTGTTAAGGCTGTTTTGAATGATGTCGAAAGTTTATCTAAAATCTCTAGTTGTAAAAAAATAGAGAAATTTGATCAAGAAAGTTAATTTTTATTTTTTTTTTCTTCTTTGTTTTTAGTAATAGATTTTTTCTTAAGTTCAAATCTACTATTTGTAATATTTGAACGATGCTTCGCGTATGCTTGTTTTTGCGCTTGTCTCATTGCTCTTTTAGATGACATGATATTTTAGTTTAATATTCAATTTCTAAAGTATCAATAACTTTTAAACTTTTATCCGATACAACAATCTCTCCAGATGATGGTGCGTAATTTAAAATTTCAGAAATCACCACATAATGTGTAACAAAAACTAAATTTTGATCTTTGTCCCAAGTGCTAATAAATTTATCAAAATCAATAACTTGCTTTTTTCTATTGCTGGCAAATTTTGCACTAAAAAATGAGTTTAGAAAATTTTTAGTTTCATATTCTTTAAAGGCAATAGATGCTGTTTCTTTACATCGACACCATTCACTGGAATAAACTTTTCCAATTGAAATTTTATTTTTCTTAAAAAAATTACCAATTTTTTGTGATTGAACTCTACCACTATTACTTAAATTTCTTTGAGTTGTACAATCGTTAATATCGAAATTATCTGGATCGCCACCACCAGGGGCATAAGCATGTCTTATGAAAATTAATTTTCCACCCTTTTGTAATTCATTAATTAAAGTTTGTTTTGAATCTGCTTTAACTGAGGGATTAATACATATAAATATTATGACTAAATAATTTAAAATTTTCATTTATGAATATTAAAATAGATAGTTTAAATAAAACAATTCTTAAATGTAAAAAATGTCCAAGGCTTGTTAATTTTGTAAAAAAAATTTCAACAGAAAAAAGAAAGCAAAATATAAACGAAACCTACTGGGGAAAACCAGTTACAGGTTTTGGTGCAATTGATGCAAAAATTTTAATAATTGGATTGGCCCCAGCAGCCCATGGTGGTACACGGACAGGAAGAGCGTTCACAGGAGATAAATCTGGTGATTTTTTATTTAAATGTTTATTTAAAGCTAAAATTTCAAACCAACCAAATTCAGAAAATCTAAATGATGGTCTTAAATTAAAATCAACATATATAACTAATATTTTAAAATGTGTTCCTCCGGAAGACAAACCTAAAATAGAAGAGCTTAACAATTGCTCAAAATATTTTGATAGTGAAATTTATAATTTAAAAAAATTAAAAACTATTATTGCATTAGGAAAAGTGGCATTTGATAATTGTGTTAAATTTTATAAAAAAAAATACAGTTTTAATGAGAAGGTAAAATTTATTCATGGAAAATCCTATTTACTACCAGGAAATATTAAACTAATTGCCTGTTATCACCCTAGCCCCAGAAATGTAAATACCAAACTAATATCTGAAAGAATGATTGTAGATTTATTTAAAAAAGCTACAAAAATATCTATAAACTAGAAGTATAGGGTTTAAAGTCTGATAAAATTTTTTCTGAAATTTTAACTGGTTTGAATTTTTCATTTATAAATACTAGATGAACTTTAGCCATTACGATCAGATCCTCATTTTTAAATATTGATTGATTCATTAAAAAAGAAGTTTTTGAAGTAGATTCAACAAAAGATTTAATTTTTAAATCATCTTCTAAATATGCAGATTTTTTATATTCAATATTACATGATTTAACTATTATTAGAGCACCGAAATCATTTTTTATTTTTGTATTGCTTAATCCAATAGTTGATAGCGCTTCAGTTCTAGCTCTTTCTAAATATTTTAAATAATTAGCATAATACACTACTCCACCAGCATCTGTATCCTCATAATACACTTTAACAGTATGAGTAAAGTTTTTATGCATAAGTTAATAATATCAAATAAATAAAAATTTAATATAAACTAAGATATAATATCTTTAATGAAAATTTATTTAATTTGGTTAATTGGTGTAATTTTATGGAACTTTGGATTTCCAAATGCAATTCCAATCGCTGATGTTATTGCAGCTATTTTATTATCGTTTTTAAGTATTGGATTAAAAAAGTATTTAAAATGGTAATTAATCTGCTGAAAAATAAATATTCTGAAAATAAGAAATTGATTTCATTTTAGAATTATCAGTATCAGCCATTATAGCCAAACCATCTAATTCATTCACATCTAGATTATGAAATTTTTTAAAATCTTCCTTAACATTGGCTTTTACCGTTACCCAAACATTAAGATTGTCTTTTGTAGTTGCTAATACATTATCTATTGATTTTTTTGTATAAGGACTTGGTCTATTTTCACCAACATCACTATTACTTGAAAAAATATAATTAATTGCTCTATTTGATAAAGGTGTGGCTCCAGTTTTTTTAATCGCAAAAACACGGGCAGCATAATCATGTCCTTTTTTGGTATTCTCTTTAATCCCTCGAAGATCCTTCTCTATTTTCCATGTAATATTGATAAAAGGTGTTTTATTTAGATCAATTTTGATCTCTTTTCCAAGGCCCGAAGCAGCATTGTCTGCTACTGCTTTTAAAAAATTACCATTTTCATTTGATCCAACAGTATAAGAAGTCTTGTTATCAGCTCCTCTTACTTTACGTATCTCAAGTGATGATAATTCTTTTTCAGTAAATTCAAAAATTTTTACAGTTTCTGCATGTGCGGAGCTAAAAAAGATTAATGATGTAATAAAAATATAAAAAATTTTTAACATGTTCTTCTTATAGATAGATTATTTATAAATTCAATATTCAGTCACAATTTCAACATTCTAAATTCAAAATTGATTGTTAAATGAGTTATATGAAAATAATTTCTGTGTTTATGCTTCTTATATATTGGTCAATAATGATCACAGCACCAGTTATGGGTAAAAATTCTATTAAAAATCAAAATAATGATCGAAAAATAGTTTCAAATTTTTGAGACTAATATGTGGATCTACCACCACTGATATCAAATACCGCGGCTGTAGAAAAAGTGTTTTCTTGTGAAGAAAGCCAGCAAACTAGTGAGGTAAACTCATGTATTTCAAGAAATCTTCCTCTTGGCACCTTTGACAGCATTCTTTGTACATGCTCTTTACTCATTTGATCTAAAATTCTAGTTTTAGCACCTGCTGGGGTGACAGCGTTTACGGCTATATCTTTGTCAGCTAATTCTTTACCCAAAGCTTTTGTTAACCCAATTGCGCCAGCTTTTCCTGAGCTGTACGCGCTTGCATTTGCATTACCATCTTTACCTGCAACGGAAGCTACATTAACAATTCTTCCATAGTTGTTTTTAATCATATTTGGGACAATTGCTCGACAGCAGTTAAAAGTACCCATTAAATTTATCTGTACTATTTTATTCCACATATCGACATCATACTCCCATAAAGGACCTGTAGGACCTGTTATCCCGGCATTATTGATTAAAATATCTATATTTGATTTTGAGGTTATGTCTGCAACGTTTTTCTCTACATCTTGATAATTTGATATATCAACGACACTGTAAAATAAGTTAGGGTTTTTTACTTCATCAACTGCTGATTTAAGAAGCTTTTCATCGATATCCCATATAAATACTTTAGCACCAGACTCTAAAAATCTTTTTGCAACATCTAAACCAAACCCTTGGGCTCCACCAGTAACTACAGCTATTCTATTTTTAAAATCAAATGTGTGCATTAAGATTATTTTTTTGCCAACAAGTAATATGTTATCCAAGCAACAAATGCACCCATTATCCAAGCGTAAGACTGTAAAAACATTAAATTAGTATTCCAAATTGTAGACGCTGAAAATATAAATCCAATAATTAAAGAATAAACACCTTTTATATGCCAACCACCTGAATAATAATAAGCGCTCTCTTTATCTATAGAATATAAATCTTTATTACTTAATTGTTGATTTTTAATTAAATAATAGTCAGCTGCCATCACTCCAAATAAAGGACCAAAAAAAGCACCAAATGTATCAACAAACGATAAAATTCCTATTTGGCTCAATATAGTTAGCCAGAATATTGCAATCAACAAACCAAAAAAAGCAATTAAATAACTAGCGCTTTTTAAGCTTAATATTGAAGGAGCAAAATTTATTAGAGAGTATTGAGATGGAATGAAATTGGCAACTAAATTTGTAGAAGCTGAAGCAATTATAATAAAAAATAGAACGACTATTGTTATTTGTATATTATCAAATTTTCCTACTATATCTGTTGGATTGGTAAAAATTCTATCTATATCTGAAAATTTTTGATTAAGAAAAACATCGGACCCTATAACAATGAAAACAGATAAAAATGAAAAAATAATTAAATTCAAAATTAAACTTAAGTTTCCTTTTTTTAATTCTTGCTCATTTTTTACATATCTAGAAAAATCACCAAAACTAATTATCAAAATTGAAAAATAGGCAAATATTGTTCCAGCAACAGTCAATAAAGGTGCTAAATTATTAATATCTAAAAAATTATTTAAATTAAAAATATTTGAAAAAGCTTCAGTAGTTATTTTCACATCACTTAATAAAACAACAAAGAAAAAAATTAACAAACCAGCATAGACTGTCATTGCTGAAAAATTAATTATTTTCTTGTTGTACTGCATCCCAACAGTAAAAAACAAAGTCTGTAGAATAATTGTGATTATTATTGCAGACCAATCAATAATATTCATACCAAAATAATAAAAAATAAATATTTCCTGCTGCAATAAAGAATTGTCTATAGAAAAAATTACTATTCTAATTAAGTAAACTAAAATTTTAGACAAAAAATAAGTTTGAATTCCAAATAAAAATATTCCAACTAAACTTCTGATTAACCCAAAAAATTTAGCGCCATTAAATCCTAGTGAGGATCTAAGCAATACTGCAAATGGTAAACCGAATTTTTGGGAAGGTTTTCCAATAATATTTGAAAATAAATAAACGAAAAAAGATCCTAATATTATTCCAAAAAAAACTACAAATATATTTAAACTATACATTAAGTATAAAGAGGATATTAATGAGAAACCAATTACACTCTGTACATTTGCTCCCCAAAAACAAAATAGATCTTTCCAATTCCAAGTTTTATAATTTGGATTAACTGTAACTAAGTCCCAATTAGATAGAGAGTATTTTACTTTAGGTTGATTCACTTAATTTATTTTAAACTAATAAATTCTACTGTCCATATAAGAGAGTTGGTAGCCATAAGGCAATTTTAGGAAATATGATTATTAAAATTAAACCTATAACTTGTAGAACCATAAATTGCATCATTCCATAATAAATATCTTTTAAATCCCATTCAGGTACTACACCTTTTAAAAAATAAGCAGACAAAGCTACAGGTGGAGACAGCCAGGCGGTCTGGAGATTGACAGCAACCAATATTGCAAACCAAGTTAAATTAAAGCCCAAAGCTTCAATTAATGGTAAAATAATTGGTACAATGATCATCACAATTGGAACCCATTCCAATGGCCAGCCTAATAAAAATATAGCAACCATAACAATTGCTAAAATAAAATATTTGTTCATCTCTAAACCTAACAAAAATTCAGTTAACAATGTTGGGGTACCAAGTCTTGCAAATACAGCACCAAAAAAGTTTGATGCAGCAACTAAAACCATTATTAAAGCAGTAATCTCTAAAGTTTTAACTAGTGCTTCTTGGAGTTTAGATAGAGTTAATTTTTTATATGCTAATGAAAGTAACAATGCACCCATTGCGCCACAACCAGCAGCTTCTGTTGGTGTTGCAAAACCAAATAAAATACTTCCTAATGCAGCAAAAACAAGCGCTGCAGGAGGAACTAAACCTAAGAAAAATTCAATCCAAACTTCTTTCATACTAGCCGCTCTCATTTCTTCAGGAATTACAGGTCCTAGTTTAGGATTTATCATGCATCTTATTGTTGTGTAGCCAGCGTATAAACTTGCAAGAAGAATGCCAGGAATTATAGCTGCAGCAAATAGATCAATTACAGGAATTTCCATAATTGGACCCATCACAACAAGCATAATACTTGGTGGAATTAAAATTCCTAAAGTTCCACCAGCAGTTATTGTCCCAGCTGCAAGTCTTACGTCATAACCAGATCTATTCATTGATTTTGCAGCCATTATTCCAAGAATAGTCACTGAGGCACCAACAATTCCTGTTGCAGCTGCAAAAATAACTGAAACAAACAAAACAGCATAATATAAAGCACCTCTTACTCTAGCCAACATCATTTGAAATGATGAAAATAATCTTTCCATCAATCCTGCCTGCTCCATCATTATGCCCATAAAGACAAAGAGCGGAACGGCGGCGAGTGTTTGTTCGGTCATGACCATCGAAAACTGGAGGGTCATTAAATAAAATACTAATTTTCCAAAACCTAGATAACCAAATACAAAACCTAAGAAAATTAATGTGAATGAAATAGGAAATCCAACAAAGATAGCAAACAACATTACCCCAACTAAGATAAAACCTAAGTATGCTGGATCTATAAATTCAGCTATCATTCATCTTCTCCTGGCCACTTCCCTCTTGTAGCAGCCCAATAACTTTTAAATAATTCTGAAATACCTTGGATTAGTAAAAATATTATACCAATTAGTAGGCAAGTTTTTATTGGCCACATATATGGCATCCATGTAGTATCCATTCCTCTCTCACCTCTTTGGATTGATTCTCCCACATATCCAATAGTCATATAAAGGAACACGATTAAGCCTGGGAAATAGAATAAAATATATAACCAAAAATCAATTGTACCTTGATTCTTGGTTTTAAAATTTCTGTATAAAAAATCTGCTCTGATATGAACACCTTTAGAAAGTGCATACCCAGCACCTAACATAAACAGTGCACCATATAAAAATCTACTGATGTCGTAAGCCCAAATAGTTGGGGCATGAAATAATTTTCTAGCAAGAACTTCATAAGTCATTGCAAGAATTAACGGCATTAATATCCAACAAACGACGTTACCAACCCATTTGCTAAATTTATCAATATTTACAATTGAACTTGCCATCCATTGTGGCATATCGTTTGGCATTTTTCCTGAACCACCTCGCCTTTCGGCAATCATTTCATCTGATATATCTAGTTTACCTGGTTCGTCTGCCATAAAATTTTATGTAAAAAATTAGAGCGGACTATTAAGTCCGCTCTAACGTAAAGATTATTTAATGATTACTTTAATGTTGCTGCGTGAGCCATTCCTAGCTTCGCATTAGACATTTGAGCACCACTCCAGAAAGGAACTGCGATATCAGCAAATTCTTTCATAGAGTCCCAAACTTCAGCAAAGAATGCATTTTTAGCTGCGTTTGTTTCCAAACTTTTCTTAGCAGCTGCCATGTATTCAGTGAAGTAATCAGAAGGAGTATCTTCTAATTTTACACCATGAACTTCAGTAAGCTCTTTTAAAGCTTTTCCGTTTTCATAGATTCTGTAACTTAGAGATTTAGCTAGAGATGCATTTGCTGCAACTTCTAAAGACTTCTTCTCATGAGCACTCATAGCTTCATATGTTTTTCCAGTAATATAAAAGTCAGCATTTACGACTACTTGGTGTAAACCTTGTAGGTAGTAGTGCTTTAATACTTTTTGGAAACCAAACGTTAAGTCTGGCTTAGGACAACACCATTCAGCAGCATCAATAGTTCCTGCTTCTAAAGCTGGTAGAATATCTCCACCACCCATAGCAACAGATGCTATACCGATGTCTTTATAAGTTTGTCCTGGAATTCCTGGAGGAGTTCTGAATTTATATTTTCTAAAGTCAGCCATATCTTTAATTGGTTTTGGAAACCAACCTAAAGCTTCAGGACCAACTGGTTGAATCATAAATCCTTTAATATCTCTTCCCATTTCTTTCCATAGTCTGTCGTATAGTTCTTTTCCTCCACCATACTGAAACCATGATAAGAATGCGATGTTGTCAATACCAACACCACCACCTGCTACTGGCGAACCAAATAACATAGCGGCAGGGTGATCACCTGACCAATAGTGTGTCCAAGCAAATCCACAATCGATAAGTCCTTTATCAACTGCATCTAAAGTTTCTTTTACACCAACAACTGCTCCTGCAGGCATAATTTCAAACTTAAGAGATCCACCTGTCAAAGTTGTAACAGTGTCAGTAAAGTCTTTTAACATTTTAACTTCATCAGCCTTAGTGTTAAGAACTGTCTGACATTTTAGTGTTTTTGCAGCATTAGCATTTGAAATAAATCCAAATACCATCGCAACTGCAAATAACATTGAAATGATTTTTTTCATTTGTTTCCCTCTCTTTATTTTTAAAAATGAAACTTTGTCAAAGAATGAAATCTAAAACAAGTGCTATTATTGGATTATTCGAGTTTTTTTGTGTACAGAAATATAACAAATAAAAAAAAATTAATTTATAAGAGTTCTAATATGGATAATTTTGATTTTATAATTCTTGGGGCAGGATCTGCGGGATGTGTGCTTGCTAACAGGTTGTCTGAAAATCCTTCAAATAAAGTACTTTTAATTGAGGCTGGAGGTAAGGATAATTATCCTTGGATACATATTCCTGTTGGTTATTTCAAAACAATGCATAACCCAAAGACTGATTGGTGTTACAAAACAGAGCCTGATGAAAGCATGAATAATATTTCCATTAGGTATCCTAGAGGAAAAACTTTAGGAGGCAGTTCTTCTATCAATGGTCTACTGTATATTAGAGGTCAACACAGAGATTATGATATTTGGAGACAATTAGGTAATACTGGCTGGGGATGGGATGATGTTTTGCCTTATTTTATAAAAGCAGAAAATCAAGAAAGAGGAAAAGATGAGTTCCATGGAATTGGAGGCCCTTTATCTGTTTCAGATCAAAGAATACATCTGCCTCTTCTAGATGAATTTCAAAATGCTGCTGAGGAATTTGGTATTCCAAAAACAAAAGATTTTAATACAGGTGATAATCATGGCTGTGGTTATTTCCAAGTGACAGAAAAGGATGGCTTTAGATGTAGCACAGCTGTTGGATATCTAAACCCAATCAAGAACAGGAAAAATTTAAAAATTTTAACTAATTCACATGTCAAAAAAATAAATTTCGAAAATAAGACTGCCAAAGAAATTGAGTATTGGGAAGGAAATGAATTAAAAAAAGTTAAAGCAAATAAAGAAATTATAATTTCATCAGGGGCTATTGGCTCTCCTCAAATCTTACAAGTATCTGGTATAGGAAATCCTGAAAAACTTAAAAATCTTGGAATTGATATGGTACAAAATTTAAATGGGGTTGGAGAAAACTTGCATGATCATTTGATGCTTAGACCAATTTATAAAATTAATGGATTAAAATCCTTAAATAAAAAAATAAATAGTTTATTTGGAAATTTAATGATTGGCTTAGAATACATTTTTAAAAGAAGCGGCCCAATGACTATGGGTGCTAGTCAACTTTGTATGTTTGCTAAAAGCGATCCATCTTTAGAGCTACCAGATTTACAATGGCATGTTCAGCCTATGAGTATGGATACTTTGGGAGCAACAAAAAATCATGATTTTCATGCATTCACCCCTACTGTGTCAAATATCAGACCAACAAGTAGAGGGCATGTTAGCATTGTTGATAAAGACTCTAGAACTTATGCAAAAATAAAACAAAACTATCTATCAACAGATCACGATAGAATGATTGCAGCTAAAGGACTTAAATTAACCAGAAAAATTATAATGGAGTCTGAAACTTTCAAAAAATATACCCCAGAAGAATACAGACCTGGTATTCATTTAAATGATGATGAGGAATTAGTTAAAGAGGCCTCAAATTATGCTCAAACTATTTTTCACCCAGTTGGAACTTGTAAAATGGGTCAAGATGAGATGTCTGTGGTAGACGAAAAGCTCAAAGTAAGAGGTATTGACAATCTAAGAGTTATAGATGCATCAATAATGCCTAACATCACTTCAGGAAATACAAATGCACCAACAATAATGATTGCAGAAAAAGGTGCAGACATGATACTACAGCAATAATGTTTGCAGAATTTTTTACACCTGAGCAAATAGCGATATTAACTCAAATAATCTTTATTGATTTAGTTTTAGCTGGAGACAATGCCATTATAATCGGAATGGTTGCATCTAAATTTCCAGTTGAACAGAGAAAAAAAGTTATATTCTGGGGAATTGGTGGTGCTGTAATTTTAAGAATTATACTAACTTTGCTTACAGCTTATCTACTGCAAATCACTGGTTTAAGATTAATTGGGGGATTATTATTACTTTATATTGTCTACAAACTTTACGTAGATGTAATTAAAGGTTCCGAAACAGAGGAGAATGTTAAAGTAGATAATTCTAGTTTTTTAAAGGCTATTTGGACAGTTTTACTAGCAGATTTTACAATGAGTTTAGATAATGTTTTAGGTGTTGCTGGTGCAGCAGGTGATCATTATGGACTGCTTGTATTTGGATTGGTGTTATCAATCGTTTTAATGGCAACTGCTGCAACATTAATATCTGGATGGATTAAAAAATATAAATGGATCGCTTGGGTTGGGTTATTAGCAATATTAATAGTAGCTGTAGAGTTGATTTACACAGATATTAAAATAATATTCTTTTAATGTATCTTCAAAAAATAAATCTTAAAAACAAATATGCATTAGTTACTGGTGCGGGCAAAGGATTAGGAAGAGCATGCTCAATTGCATTAGCTGAGGGAGGAGCAACGGTTATAGCTTTAAGTAGAACTCCTTCAGATTTAAATAAATTAGAAAAGGATATCAAAAAAGTTAAAGGTAAAATTATTAAAGTTTCATGCGATGTAATGAATTATGAAGATTTAAAACAAAAATTAGAAAAAATTAAAATTATTGATGTGCTAGTAAACAATGCAGGAACTAATATTCCGGAGCCTTTTGAAAAAATTAAACAAAAAAGTATGAATTACCTTGTGGATTTAAATCTAAAGGCAGCATTTAACGTAGCACAACTTGTTGTAAAAAAGATGCTAAAAAATAAAAAAAGACCTGGTTCAATTATAAATATGTCATCTCAACTTGGTCATGTTGGTATGAGTGGTAGAAACGTTTACAATATGACAAAATTTGGAATAGAAGGACTAACTAAGGGGATGGGTGTAGAGTTGGCCAAAAAAAATATCAGAGTAAATACAGTGGCTCCTACATTTGTTGAAACACCTATGGTTAAAAACTTTTTTAAAAACAAAAAATTTAAAAAATTAGCCCTTGGAAATATCCCAATGGGAAAAGCAGCTACTGAAAGCGATGTTGCTACAACAGTATGCTTTTTGGCATCATCAGCATCTTCAATGATAACCGGAACATCAATAATTATAGATGGTGGATGGACAGCTCAATAATTTATAGACTTTTTTTTGTTTTTTTTATTTTTATATCACCAGTAAAAGCTATTGAATTCCAAGGTAAATTTCTACAAGGTCATTTTATATTAGGTAAAACCGACCCTAATGCTAAAATTTTGGTTGGAAAAAAAGAGGTTAAAGTATCAAAAGATGGTTTTTTTGTTTTTGGTATAGATCGAGATCAAAAATACGACCTAAATTTTACAAAAATTATTGATGGAAAAAAAACAATAACTACAAAAAAGGTTTTAAAGCGGAAATACAATATACAAAGAATAGACGGTTTGGCAGAAAGTAAAGTCACCCCACCAGAGTCTGTTTATAAAAGAATTAAAAAAGAAAATAATGCAATTGGAGAAGCAAGAGCAATCAATTCGGATCTGCAATTTTTTAAAGAAAAATTTATAATGCCAGTTGAAGGAATAATCAGTGGTGTTTATGGTAGTCAAAGAATTTTAAATGGAAAACCAAGATGGCCTCACTATGGAATTGATATTGCAGCGAAACAAGGAACAATGATTAAATCATCTGGTTCGGGTGTAGTTACTATGGCTGAAGATGATTTATACTATACTGGTGGTACAGTTATAATGGATCATGGTCACGGGATATCAACAATATATTCTCATTTAGAAAATGTATTAGTCTCAGTTGGTGATCAAATTAATCAAGGGGATATCATTGGAACAGTTGGATCAACCGGTAGATCAACTGGACCACACTTAGATTTTAGAGTTAATTGGTTTCAAACTCGACTTGATCCAATGTCAGTGATTAATTGAACTAAGTCTATTCGAGCACCTGGCAATTAATCTAATTTGCAAAAGGATTATTATAATTCTTTAGCAGGATCTAAACATTCAAGTACTGTTCCAGTACATGGTTGTACCCGCATTTTTTCTAATGAATTTTCTTCATTAAATGGTTTGTATGATGTATCTGAATTTAATTGTAGGTATATCAAACTATAATAGTCATAATCTCTTTCTACAGAATGAGCAGTAATAATTTTGTTATTATCAAAATCAATAACTACTTGTTGTCCATGAGCACCGTCCATCATTAAGATAGGTCTATCTTCAACACCGATAGCATCCCATAAAAACTGACCACCATAAGTTTGTGCAGCGTTATGGTTACCATCATTATTTCTGTACTCACCATGTTGTCTATCAACTCTATTTTCATACATAGTTTTTAAATACTTACCAACACAAGTATCATTCTTCCAGTGATTTAACACTAAGTTAGCAATTCTTACATAATCGTATCTGTCAGCATAGAAAGAATATCTACCGTACTCACCAGATTTTCTATTACCTGATTTACTCTTCTCTAATGACTTACCAAAATAAACTCTTTTAGCAACTTTAGCGTCTTCTACAAATATCTTATGTAATAACTTATTCCAGTCATCACCAGTTTTATAAATAACGTAATTCATAATAACGTTAGTTGTTAAAGCACTATAGTTAAAATGAACACCAGGTTCTAAACCATCTTTACCTTTAAAGTATTTCTTCATAACATACTTTATAGGTCTAGTATTTGTATTTAAACCTTTACCCTTAATAGCATTGTCTTTATGATAAAGTCTGTCACCGATTATTTCATCATCACCAGCCTGCATATTAAGTAAGTGAATTAATTTTTGGTTTTCATATAAAGTACCTTCAACGGTTGGATAATCTATTCTATCAAAAACTGAATGATTAATATAACCACCACAAATGGCATAACCAGTCACAAGACTCACTAAACTTTTACCTACAGAATGTGAAGGATATGGTCCTCTGTATTTACTTTTTCTATTTTGATCAACTAAAATTTTGTTGTTTTCAAATAAGATGTAAGAAACTAAACCAGTTTTTTTATCTTTAAGTTGTTCTTCAACTAATTTAGATAAATCTTTAGTCTGTATTCTTCCGATACTGTTTCTGTAATTAATGAAGATGGTAGTTTGTAAATCAAACTCAAACTCATAGGTTTCATTTTTCTTATCACCTATTTTGTATTTGTGCATACAATCAAAACAATATTTCTCACCAGCAAATGTTGCTCCGATCATCAAAAAGAAAGGTAGTATGAGATAAATAATTCTAGACATTCAGATTTTATATATTTTAAATTTTACTCAACTGTAAAATTTAGTCACCTTTCTTTTTAAATTTCAGATCTTGCTCTGAAACGTTCATAAATCAATCTAGTTCTAACTCCTAAACTTAATATTGGATCAGGAGGAAGCCAAGTGGGTTTTTTTCTTGCTTCAATAGTTTCTATCTCTTTAGTATTCTGATTACTTGCTTTGATTGCTATTTGCTCTCCAAATAAAGTACCAACTCCAATACCAGAGCCATTATAACAACCTGCAACAAATATATTGTCATCTATTTTTTCAAAAATTTGAGAACTATTTCTAGTTCTTGAAACAATACCTGACCACGAAGATTGAATAATATCATCAGGTAATCCAGGAAATCTTTTTTTAATTCCAATCTTTTGTTTTAATGATCTTTTGGTTAATTCAGATTTAGACATTTGATAAGGATTATAAACTTCTGCAGTATTTCTGATTAAAATTCTTCTATCTTTAGTCATTCTTATAGTGGCCCCCATTGGTTTAATAGGTAAAACACCCCACTCTTTTGGTTCACCAATAGATGCAAACTCTTGATCTGATAAAGATCTGGTCATACTAGCTGTTAAAGTAATTGGAAAATTATAATTTGATTTTATTCCTAAAGACTTCAGAAACCCGTTTGTAGCAAAAATAATCTTTTTAGTTTTAATTGAACCATTTTTAAATTTACAAATAACTGTATCATTTTTCTTTTTCCAATCTAATAATGAAGAATTTTCATAAAGATTTACGTTATCTGGCAATGTATCAATCATAGCTCTAACCAATTTACCTGGATGTAATAAAATCCCTCCCTTTGTATGAAGAGCAATATTATAAAAATCGGTGCCTAATCTTTTTTTAAGTTCTTTATTTGATAGCAAATTATGTTCAAAACCTAATTTTGATAAGGTATCTGAAAAATTTTCTAATATTTTTCTATCTTCTTGATTTGATGATGCAAAATATTTTCCACATTCATTCCAATCACAATCTACCTGATATTCTTTAATAAATTTTTTAATAACATCTATTCCTAATTCATAAATGTCAGCTTTTTTTTTATAATTATCTAATTCTTTATTAGAGGTAAAACCATCATTAAGTGTTGTATCCACTAAGTATCCTGAGTTTCTTGAGCTAGCACCCTCGCCTGCTAACTGGGCATCAACTAAAAATATTTTTTCATTAGGATAAAGTTGACCTAATTTTCTTGCTGCAGATAAACCTGTATAACCAGCACCTACAACTAACCATTCACAATCTATATCAGATGAAAGTGTTACAATATTATTTCTTGGACTTAAATCATTAACCCAACTACAGCTATTATCGTTCAATACTTCCATGAAAGAAGATTACGATAATTGGTTGTTATTTAAAAGATTTTAAGAATTTAAAGAAGGCTGCTTCTTCATATCCTCTTTTTTAATGCCAGCTACTCTTACTGGTTTTTTCATAGCATCTCTTCTAAATGGTTCTCCAAGCTCTTGGTTAAGAATTACCTCAATAAATGTTGTAATTCCTTTCTTCTGATCCTCACAAGATTGCTTGATTGCATTTGTAGTTTCTTCCATTGTTCTAACGGTTACACCTTTTAAGCCACATGCGTCAGCAACTTTAGCATAACTTAATTCTGGATCTAATTCTGTACCAACAAAGTTATTATCAAACCAAAGTGTCGTATTTCTTTTTTCCGCACCCCATTGATAATTTCTGAAAATAACCATTGTTATTGCAGGCCACTCTTCCCTTGCACATGAGCTCATTTCGTTCATGCTTATTCCGAAAGCACCATCACCAGCAAATCCAATAACAGGAGTATCCGGACAACCAATTTTTGCTCCCAATATTGATGGAAAACCATAACCACAAGGACCAAATAAACCTGGTGCTAAATATTTTCTTGGCTTTTCGAATGTAGGGTAAGCATTACCTATCGCACAATTGTTTCCGATATCACTTGATATAATTACATCGTCAGGCATTCCTACTTGAATTGCTCTCCAAGCTTGTCTTGGTGACATTCTATCGGCATCTCTTTCTCTTGCTTCTTTGTTCCAGACTGTTCCCTCATCATCATCTTCATGATCTAAACTTGAAAGCTTTTGTAACCAAGCTGACTTAGTTTGATGAATTAAGTCTTTTCTAGCTTGTCTATCAGTGTCACCAGCATTTGAAGATAATTTTTCAAAAATTTGTTCAGCAACTAATTTTGCATCACCACTTATTCCTACAGTGACTTTTTTAGTCAAACCAATTCTGTCAGGATTAATATCAACTTGAATGATGTTTGCATTTTTTGGCCAATAATCAATTCCATAACCAGGCAAAGTCGAAAATGGATTTAATCTAGTTCCCAAAGCTAGCACTACGTCAGCTTTTGAAATTAATTCCATTGCAGCTTTAGATCCATTATATCCTAAAGGACCAACTGCTAAAGGATGGCTTCCTGGGAAACTGTCATTATGTTGATAACCTGAACAAACAGGTGAATCTAATTTTTCTGCAAGTTTTTTTGTAGCTTCTATAGCCCCTCCAATAACAACACCTGCTCCTGATAAAATTACTGGAAACTTTGCTTTAGATAGTAAGTCAGCTGCTTTAGCAACAGCATCATTTCCTCCCCCTTGTCTTTCAAGTCTTACAATTGGAGGAAGATCGATATCAATTACTTGACACCAATAATCTCTTGGAACATTAATTTGTGCTGGAGCTGATCCTCTTATAGCTTTTTCTATAACTCTATTTAGCACTTCAGCCATTCTTGATGGATCTCTTACTTCTTCTTGATAACAAACCATGTCTTTGAATAAATTCATCTGCTCTACTTCTTGAAATCCACCTTGACCCATTGTTTTGTTTGCTGCTTGCGGTGTAACTAATAAAAGAGGAGTATGATTCCAATATGCTGTTTTGATTGGTGTAACTAGTCCAGTAATTCCAGGTCCGTTCTGAGCAATAACCATTGACATTTTACCAGTAGCTCGTGTGTAACCATCAGCAATTAAACCACCATTTGTTTCATGAGCGACGTCCCAGAAAGTAATACCTGCATCTGGAAAAATATCTGAAATTGGCATAAAGGCTGAACCGATAATTCCAAACGCATGTTCAATACCGTGCATTTGTAAAACTTTTACAAAAGCTTCTTCTGTTGTCATTTTTGTCATAAAAATAGAACCTCTCTAAAGTGTAATATACTATTTATAAAATTCGTTTGTTAATTTTTGCGATTAATATATAAGTTTTTACGAATTTCAAACAAACAAATCGACACGATATGGCAACAGATATAATCATACATGATAAAAAAGACAACGTGGGAGTAGTTGTTATTGAAAAAATCACTCCTAAACAGGACTGTGCTTGCTGGATAATGGAAGACGACAGTTCAACAAATATTCAATCCGTAGATGAAATACCTTTAGGTCATAAAATTGCAATGGTTGACCTTAAAGAGGGCGATACTATTTTAAAGTATGGTCACGATATTGGTAAAGTTGTTAAATCAATCAAAAAAGGTGAGCATGTACATGTTCACAACGTAAAAACAAAGAAGTGGTAATAGTATGGAAATCCCAAAGAGCTTTTTAGGTTATAAAAGAGAAAACGGCAGAGCCGGAACAAGAAATCATGTAATTATTTTGCCAGTTGATGACATTTCGAACGCATGTGCAGAGGCAGTTGCAAATAACATTAAGGGTACAATTGCTCTTCCTCATTCTTACGGAAGACTTCAGTTTGGTGCAGATTTAGAGCTCCATTTTAGAACAATGATAGGAACTGGATGTAATCCGAACGTTGCAGCAGTAATTGTCATTGGTATTGAACCGAAATGGACAAAAAAAATTGTAGATGGAATTGCTAAAACTGGAAAACCAGTTGAAGGATTTCATATTGAGCGTACAGGAGATATTGGTACGACAATGAAAGCTTCAAAAAAAGCACAAGAATTTGTGATGTGGGCTTCAGAAAAACAAAGAGAAGAATGCCCTTTAAGTGATTTATGGATTTCAGTTAAGTGTGGAGAGTCTGATACTACTTCAGGACTTGCTGCAAACCCAACTGTTGGAAATTTAATGGACAAACTTGAGCCATTAGGTGTTCATTTGTGTTTTGGTGAAACATCTGAATTAACTGGTGCAGAACAAGTATGTGCAACTAGAGGAGCTACAAAAGAAGCATCTGACAAATTTATGAAAACCTGGAGCTCTTATAATGATTTTATTTTAAAAGAAGCGACAGATGATCTTTCTGAAAGTCAACCAACAGCTGGAAACATAGCTGGAGGACTTACAACAATTGAAGAAAAAGCTTTTGGTAATTTTCAAAAAATTGGAAATTGTAAATTTATTGACGTTCTTGAACCAGCTGAAGAACCAACTAAAGGAAAAGGTTTATATTTTATGGATACATCATCTGCTGCTGCAGAATGTGTAACGCTTCAAGCTGCTGCTGGTTTTAATATTCATTTATTTCCAACTGGACAAGGTAATATCGTTGGAAATCCAATTGAACCTGTTGTTAAATTAACAGCTAACCCACTAACTGTAAAAGGTATGGGAGAGCATATCGATTGTGATGTTTCAAAAATTCTTTCAAGAGAAATGAATTTATCTGAAGCTGGTGATGAATTAATTAAAACAACTTTAAGGGTAGCTAACGGAAGATTGACTTGTGCGGAGGCTTTAGGTCACAGAGAATTTGTGATGACTAAACTCTACAGAAGTGCATAAAAATTTCTGTGGTTGATAAGCTTCAGTATCTAAAATCAATTTTTCCAGGTGTTGTATTAGCTTTAATATTTTGTCTATTTTCTCAGGGTATTAATAATGTTTTAGCGATAGAGATTTTTGGTACTGAAAAAAGTCCAATTTCAACAGTATTAATTGCAATACTACTTGGAATTTTAATGGGAAATGCTTTTACTCCAAGACCAGGTATGATGATTGGTTTGGATTTTACCCAACAATATATTTTAAAATTAGGAATAATTTTTTTAGGTATTAGATTAAGTTTTGCTGATTTTATAAAATTTGGCTCTGTCGCGATACCTCTTGTGATTTTTTGTATTTTGGGAGTATTAATATTAATAAAACTTCTCATAAAAAAAGTACCTATTTCATCTAAAATGTCTTACCTAATTGCCATTGGTACTAGTGTTTGTGGTGCTACTGCAATTGTTGCAACAGCTCCTGTTATAAATGCAAAAAAAACTGAAGTTGCTTATGCAATAGCTAATATTACACTGTTTGGGGTGATTGCTATGCTACTTTACCCCTATTTTGCAGAATGGTATTTCGATAATAATGCTTTGGAGGCTGGATTGTTTTTAGGAACTTCAATACATGAAACCTCACAGGTCGCTGCTGCAGGATTAATTTATGATCAACAATTTAATAATCCTGAAACTTTAGACGTAGCAACAGTAACAAAATTAATTAGGAATACTTTTCTAGTCATACTAATTCCCTTATTTGCTTACTTGTATAATAGGGGTGAATTTAAGGAACAAAAGTACTCAATTTTAAGTATTTTTCCTTATTTTGTACTAGGTTTCATTGGTATGATAATTGTAAGAAATTTGGGAGATCAATTCTTTTCAATTGAAGGTGATAATTCTTATGTTTGGTTACAATTTATTGAATATTTAAAAATTTTAGCAACTGTATTTTTAACAATGGCAATGGCAGCTGTAGGAATTTCGATAAACTTAGGTGAACTTAAATCAATGGGGTATAAACCATTTGCAGTTGGTTTGATTGCAGCTGTAACAGTAGGAATTATCAGTTTAATATATATAGAAACTTTAAAAAATTTTTTAATTTAAGATTTTGCTAATATCTTTTTTCTAAAGTTTGAAATAAATCTTCTTATAAAAGCAGCTCCAACACCTAAAATAATTGCAAACATAATTGTAAATAGTCCATAAAAGAAAGGCATCTCTTTAGAAAAATCAATTATAAATTCAGAAAAGAAGTTTAAATCTGAACTAGTGGCTTTAGCAGTTCCATTAATAATTTTTTCTGCAAAAAATGTATCGTAAGCTATTGCTATGCCAACTATCAGTAGTAAAATTGCTAATAAAGCTCTCAAACCAGAACTATCGATTCTTTCTCCTAATTTTTGCCCAACTTGAACTCCTATTATAGATCCTACAACCAACATAAGAACTAAAAATAAATCTATAGATCCATAATTAAATGAATGAAGAAAAGTAACAACCACACTCACAAAGATTGTTACAAATAAAGATGTACCAGGAACTAATTTAGTAGGCATTTTAATTATATAAATCATTGCAGGAACTAAAATAAAAGCACCTCCGATTCCCATAATGGCTGCAATAAATCCAACTAATAAACCAATAATTATTGGAGTAAAAATACTTTCATATAATTTAGACTTTGGAAACCTCATTCTTAATGGAAGACCATGTATCCAATAATGAACATGTAATTTTTTTTTAACTACGACGTTTCTTTTTGCCTTATCTATTTCACCCAAACTTTCAACCAACATTAAAGTTCCGATTATTGCTAATATATACATGTAGGCCAGAGAGATAACTGTATCAATTTTTCCAATACCTTTAAAATAAGTAAAAGTGTAAATTCCTAAAGAAGTTCCAATTACACCTCCAATTACAATCATTGAACCCATTTTATAATCTAATGTATTTTTTAAATAATGCGTGGTAGACCCAGAAACTGAAGTAGCTAAAATATTATTTGCTTCATTTGCAACTGCATATGCAGGAGGTATTCCTAAAAAAATTAAGAAAGGTGTCATCAAAAACCCACCACCAACACCAAATAAACCTGAAAGCACTCCAACAATCGCACTTAATAAAAGTATCTCGATAGGGTTAACAAAAACTTGAGCTATCGGTAAAAATACTTCCATAAAAAATTTAAAAGTTGTTAAAAAACAACTTAATTAAAAGTAATAAATGTTCCAACTAAAATCACTCCCCAGTAAGCTGTTAAGCTTGCTATAATTCCTGCTTTAATAAATATAGTTTTAAAATTTGAGAGTCTGTTTATAATTTTTACGTTAGAAAGTAACATTAAATTCGTCAATACACCCACAACGAAATTTGTCAAACAATTATTTATTATTAAGTAATTTTTTTTGCTTAATAGATGGTGGCCCCAAAAACTTTAATTGTATCGTCCTCAACTCCTAAAACCAACCTTCCAAGGAACTCTCCTGGGATCTCTTTATTTGTCTGTTTAATTAGAACAGTTATATGGTCTCCTCTTCTAAGACATCCAAACGGTTCAAAAGTCTCTTTAAGATTAGTAATTAGCTTGTTATTAGCCCACTGCTTACCAAGCTCTACTTCGTTAGCACCAAAAAGCATTTGAGTGGAGAAATCTTTAGTGAAACCACCATAATCCTTGAGATTAGATGATTTAACCAAATTATCCCAAATTGGTTTGGCTAATTCAAATATCTCATCATCTGTTTTAGATAAAATATCCATAAAATTTATTTGAAAAGTTTATTAAGAAGCTTTTTTCTTCTCGTTCTCATCCACTATATGGTAGACAGGAACTTTCTCCATACTAAACTTACCAGTCTTAGGGTCTCTTCTAGAAACTGTCAAACAATGCCAATTATCATCATCAAGTTTCATATGATCACCTCTATAATAATACCCAGGCCATCTAGTTTCTTCTCTAAACATAGTGTGTTCTGTTACGCACTGAGATGTCAAAGCTCTGTGTTTAAGCTCCCATGCCCTCATAAGCTGGTGATAATCCTCAGCTCCCACGTTTTCAAGATCTTCCTCAAGCCAAGCTAACAATTCTAATCCTCTTTTTAGCATATTAGCATTAGTCATATAGTTTGTAGCTATTCCACCTACATATTCATCCATTATTCTTTGTAAACGTTGTAAGCCTTGAATAGGCGAGATATAGCTTGGAGATACAGTTCCTCCTGTAATCTCATTTTGAGCAACTGTGTAATTTTCTAAAGGTTTGTAAACTTTAACTTTGAAATCTTCACATTGTTTATCCGATACTTTTAAACCCTCAGCTTTTTTGTCTTCAATATATTTTACAGCTGCTTTTGCTGCTAATCTACCTTCAGTAAATGAGCCTGACGAAAATTTGTGAGCACTTCCACCTACAGTATCACCTGCTCCAAATAATCCATCAATTGTTAACATTCTATTATAACCCCAGAAATACTCTGGTGGAGACAAGTCCTCTGGTCCACTTACCCAAGCTCCAGAACAAGTAGCATGAGAACCCATTACGTATGGTTCAGATGTTGTTAATTCAGGATTTGTATATTTCGGGTCAATATTTTGAGATGCCCAAACAACAGCTTGACCCACTGTCATTCCTAAGAAGTTCTCCCAACCAACAGTTTCTAAATGTGGGTCTTGAAAAGCCTCAGTAGTAACCATGTGGATTGGTCCAC
Organism: uncultured Pelagibacteraceae bacterium; assembly: GCA_902571135.1. Lineage (GTDB taxonomy): Bacteria > Pseudomonadota > Alphaproteobacteria > Pelagibacterales > Pelagibacteraceae > Pelagibacter. The sequence continues at coordinate 151,483 of CACGAU010000002.1, forward strand.
CACCTGCCATTGTTTCTTGAATAAAAGCATGATTTCTCAAACACGTAGGTGTTGGATGGTGATCTATATATTCACCTACTAATTCTTTAGTCTGGTCATACCATTTCTTCTCATAGTTTTCACCGTTTGCATTTTGAGTATATGTTTTTAAATGTAAGAAGTAAGCACCAACAGGTCCATATCCATCTTTAAATCTGCATAATACAATTCTATTTTCCATTTGAGTCATTTTAGCACCAGCTGCAATTGGTAATGCGTATGCTGAACCATTACTCCAAGGAGCATACCAAGTTCTTCCCATACCTTCTCCAACAGCTCTAGGTTTAAATATGTGTGAAGCTCCTCCTGCTGCAACAATTACAGCCTTTGCTCTAAATACATGGAAATCACCTGTTCTCATATTAAATCCAACAGCTCCACCCACTCTATTCTCTTGAGCCTCATCCATCAAAAGATGGGTAATCATAATTCTATTATAAATTTTGTCTGCAGATTTTTTTGCTGCTTCTGCAACAATTGGCTTATAACTTTCACCATGGATCATTATCTGCCATTTACCTTCTCTTAAATATCTTCCAGTCTCTTCATTTTTCATCATAGGAAGACCCCACTCATCAAACATATGAACAGTTGAGTCTACATGACGAGCCATGTCATATCCTAAATCTTCTCTAACCATTCCCATCAAATCATTTCTCGCGTATCTGACATGATCTTCTGGTTGGTTTTCACCCCATTGCATTCCCATGTAACAGTTAATCGCATAAAGTCCCTGAGCTACTGCTCCACTTCTATCTATGTTTGCTTTTTCAACACAAACAATTTTCATATCTCTGCCCCAGTGCCTTGCTTCAAAAGTTGCACCAGTTCCAGCCATACCTCCGCCAACAACTAGTACATCGCAGTCTTCATAATGAGTTTTATGCTTAGCCATTAGTAATAAACTCCTTTTTTAAAAGACTCTTTTGGAACTGCGGGAAGTTCACCATCGATATTTAGTCCTTCAGGTTCAGTATAAAGTCTTTGTGAGTTTAATTCTCCTTGTTTAATTTTTTCACCATCTGCAAGTTTGGGAATAAATTTTCCCCATGGCTTTGTTGTTATTGGTGAAACAAAGTCTTTTGTCGTTCCATTTCTAAATTTAATTTTCCAAGAAATGGTTCCTTTTTCTTCTTCACGTCTTACTCTAACGCTATGTCCCATTGGAGCAAAATCTGCATAACCTCTTACGTCAATCGCATGATTTGGACATGCTTTTACACATGAATAACATTCCCAACAAAAATTTGGTTCTATATTTTTTGCACGTCTAATATTTTCATCAATGTGCATTATATCAGATGGACAAATATCTACGCAGTGACCACATCCATCACATCTAGTCATATATACAAAAGTTGACATAATTTATTTTCTTTCCTTTTTTGTTATCATATTAATAATGTTTTGGCTCTTCTCTTTTTATTCCTAGGCCAAATTGCTCAGGAGCATCTGCAGGAGGTGGTAAATTATCTCTAGAACCATCTGCTTCAGCCAAATTTTTCTGTATTGCCGCTCCAGGCTTATAGAACATGTGAGCAAATTTCGACCAATAAACTCCACCAAATAAAACTAAATTAGAAACTACAAACAATGCAAAAAATAAGAATGACAAACCTACCTGACCATTAAATTGAGTATAAGACCAAGCTAGTCCAAAAGTTGAGCATGCTAATAATGCTAGAACAAACAAATCAGCTTTAATAATTCTATACCAAGGGTGCGCTTCGGCAGAAACATCTACTCTTAAAAAAAACCAAAACCAAAATCCACCAACACATGTAAGTATTGCGCCTACATGCCATAGCGTTGACCATAATGCAGAAGAAGTTTTATCTGCACCTGTATAACAAAACACTAGCATTGCTGAAGCAATCCAAAAGATTATAGTTCCATACATACCAAGAACATGTGCCAATCTTCTTTTTCCAAAACCTAATTCAGATGTTGTTCCAATGTCATAAACAGTAGTCTTAGCAATAATTTTTGCCTTTTCAGCAGCTCCAACCTCTCTTGTTGCCTGCAATTTTGCTTTTTTCGCATTGTTAAAGAAATAAGTTAAATTTTTGTGATTTATCATCTGAATAATTGTTCCAAAAGCAATTAAAAGAGCCATTGCAATTATAAAACCTTGCATAACAACAGTAGGAACTACTTCTGATAATAACGAAAATGGATTTGTTTCAAGCATTTTACCCTTATCTTAAATTATTTTAAATAATTTTAAAGTTTTCTAGTCTAGATAACTCATCATATCAACAAAAACTATTGATAAATTTGTCTTTAATAACAATTAGAAAATAATTACTTTCTTTTGTAATGTTGTTTTTTTGGGATCACAGACCTGACTCCTCCTTGTGGATTCTCCACGTCCCCTTCTCTTCTTGGTATTAAATGAATATGACAATGCATAATTGATTGGCCTGCAGACTTTCCTGCATTTGTGCCTATATTAAATCCTTTAACACTAGAATCTTGTTCTAAAATTATTTCTTTAGTTTTTAAAATCAACTCATTGCATGCCTCAATTTCGTCTTTAGTAAGATCAAAATATGTCTCTACATGTCTTTTAGGAACTATAAGACTATGAAGTTCCGAGACAGGATAGCTATCTGTAGATGAATAAGCTAATTGGTTTTCAAACTGGAGCTCTTCTTTTCTGATTTTACAAAATATACAAGGGTTGTTTGGATCTTTCATATTTAAACAAGAGAATTATATATTTTATTAAGCTTATTGTAGCAATTACTCTTTCTTGTCTTCCATTTAAGTTCATTTATTTTTGAAACTGATGTTACTCCTTTACCAGATCCAATTAGAATTATTTCATCATAATCATAAATTGATTTAATAGAAATATCTTTAAAATTAATTTTAATTTTCTTGCTTATAAATTTAAGTGTATTTCCAAAATAACAATTTTTTTTAGGTGAAAAAATCTTTCCATTTTTCACGAAAACTAAATTTGAAGTACCAGTTTCTAAAATTTTATCATTTGCTACAAGAGCAATATCAAATTTAGTTGAGTCAACCTTGCTTAATTTTGCCAATATTTTTTTATAATAGAGATTTTTGTAATTTGGTTCTACTCGTTTATATTTAAACAATAAAAGATTAAAATTACTTTTTGGTTTTGGTCTTTTTCTAATTGAGACTGATATCAGTTTTTTATTTAACGCTATACGAAATAAATTGTCAGAACCTTTGTATAGAGTATTTTTGTTAATTAAATCTTTAATAATGTTTTTTAAATTGTTTTTTCTTATTCCATATTTTTTTGTAGATTTTATTAAACTCTCTAAATGCGGTTTTAAAAGTATTAACTTAGGAGGTTTTCCAACCATTCGAATTGTGGTGAATACACCTCTAGATCCCCAAAGATCATTGAAATTAACTTCTTTAAGATTACTAAGCTGATAAGATTTTTTTAATAAGAGTGTTGCCATTTTCTGTTAAAAAAGATTCTGGATGAAATTGAAATCCGTATATTTTATTTTGATTATCCTCAAGTCCCATTGGTATTTTTGTTTTACTACATCTCATAGTTATTTTAATTGAATTCGATTTAAATGGCTCCATTAATTTTAATGA
>CACGAU010000003.1 GCA_902571135.1 uncultured Pelagibacteraceae bacterium
GGACCTGTAATTAAGGTAGGAATTAATAGAATGGCTAAGAAGAAAATTATTTTTTTTTGATTAAGATCAAATTGTTTAATAACAGAGAGCATTTTTGACTGCTTATATTTAAAATTTATTTAATTTCTATAAAAAATAATTTTTTAAAACTATTTGTATTCAATCAAACAAAAAATATTAATTTTTTACTATTTCCCAATCATATTTTTTATATTCAAGCGAAATTTCGCCAATTAGATAATAAATCATTGAAATTATGAGCCGTTTTAACCTTCTTTTAGTGTCAAATCTCAATCGCCATAAAAACTCTAAATTGTTTTCTACAAATTTTGGTGGATCTGGCTCATATCCACCTAACATATTAAGTGCTCCCCCTATACAAAATATTGAATATTTTTCATTTTTTAAAGATAATTCCTCTGCAATTATTTCTTGTTTAGGGGTTGGGAGTGTTAAAAATATCACTTCATTTGCATAAATTTTTGGAATTTTTAATTTTAATTCTTGAGCACTAGCAAATGGCAATGGGGTATGTTTAATTAATAATTTAAATTTCTTCTGCAAATAAATTTTTGAATTTGATGGTAAATTTCCAATCACATGTATAGTGTCTTTTTCTTTTGGAATTACTAGTGAGTCAATTAAATTTCTACCTGAAATTTTATTAATTTTTTGTTTGAAAAATCTTTTAGCAAAAATTCCATCAGGCCATAAGTAGGTTTTTTTATTTATCTTAAGATCTTTTGACTTCAGAAATCCAATAAAAGCAAGATTCAAACCAGACAAAATAAAATTTTCATTAAAAGGGATATTGTTAATATTAGTAATTAATTTTAATTTATTTTTATCCTTTTCAATTTTTAAATTCTTTAGATGACTTTTGAGATTATTATAAGAAATTGAAAAATCAAAATCTATAAAATCTGAGGATTGATTAAATTTTTCCTTTAAAAGGTTATTTTTTTTCAAATCTTGAAAAACCTGAATGTTTTTTTTCAATTGAGTTAAGTCACCAGGTTTGGAGACTAATCCAAATTTATTATTTTCAACAATCATACTAGACTCGCCTGCTGCATGACACAAAATAGGTTTATTATATTTTAAATAAGTAGATAATTTTCCTGGAATTGTTGCTGAACCAAATTTGCCTGCCTTGAGAGAAAAAAATAAAATATCTGCATGAGATACATATTCTGGCATTTTATCTATTGGTTGGTTTTTTATTAAAATAATATTATTTAATTTTTCTTTATATACATATTCGCTTACCCATTTTTTTTTTCTACCATCTCCAATTACAATCATTCTTACTTTGTTGTTTTTTAAAGATTTAAAAACAGATAAAATTTCTTCAAAATTTTGTGCATCTCCGATAGCTCCCGTGAAAATAATATTAAGATGATCTGGTAAAAATTCAATTTCATTAGAATATTTATTTAATTTAAAATCTATTAGCTCAGGCCAAGAATATAATAATTCTATTTTTTTAATATTTTTATTATCTGATAAAATTTTTTTAAATTGTTTCGATTGTGCAAAAATTATATCATTTTTTTTGTATATATATTCGACAATGACCTTGATGATTTTATAAAAAAAATTATTATTTATTATTTTTAATTCACTCAGAATATTTGGCCACAAATCTAATAACCAAATAACATTTTTTGAATTTGTAAACTTTGATAAGAAAATACCAATTAAACTGACAGTTACTGGTGAAGTGCCAAAAGTAAAAATAATGTCATATTTATTCTTTCTTAATTTAAAGAAAGCAAAAAATAATGCGCTAATAAAAAAACTTAAATAATTAATAAAAATTTTAAATCTAGACCCATGTCCTCTAAGTACCATTGGTACTCTATGTATTTTTGCTGTTTCATAAAAATCAAAATTTTTTTTATTTTTTTTGTAATTCTCGAAAATAACCCCCGAAGGATAATTTGGTGTACCTGTTAATATTTCAACTTGAAACTTATCTTTATTCCATTCTTTTACTAAATCGTTAATTCTAAAATTTTCTGGCCAAAAGTATTGACTTACAACCAATATCTTCATTAATATTTTTTCCAAACCTCTCTATTTATGAAAGGAATATAACTATTAATAAGTCTAGATATTTTTTCTGAAATAAATTGTTTTTTATAATCTATAATGATTTCTTTATTTTTTTTTCCTTTAATACATAAGTTTAAATTGTTAATAAATTCTTTCTCTTCTAAACTTGACATAATTACTGCAGTTTCTGACATTGCTTCTTGTCTTTCAATCGTATCTCTTAAACTTATAGCATTAAGAGAAAGGTATGAGGCCTCTTCAGAAATACTTCCGCTATCTGAAATTACTGCTAATGAATCTTTTTGAAGCCTTATATAATCACTAAAGTTAAAAGGTTTATTAAAGATAATTTTTTTACTCAATTGTATGTCAATTTTGGATAAACGTTGCTGAGTTCTAGGATGAGTTGAAATAATTATATCTTTTTTATAAATTTCCGCAGTTTTATTCAATATTAGCAAAAATTTTTTTAATCTTTTCTTATCATCAACATTTTCTTCTCTATGAAAACTAAATAAAAAGAAATTGTTTTTCTTTAGTTTAAGAATATTAAGAATGTTTGAATTTTTAATTTTATTGTTATTATTTTTTATCACTTCACCCAAAGGACTCCCAATATTAAAGACTCTATCTTTGGGTAAACCTTCAAAAATTAAATTGTCACGAGCAAATTCACTGTAAGTTAAATTTAAATCTGAAATGTGATCTACAATTTTTCTATTTATTTCCTCTGGAACTCTTTGATCATTACATCTATTTCCTGCTTCGTAATGAAAAATTGGAATTTTATGTTTTTTTGCAGATATTACACTAAGAGCACTATTTGTGTCACCTAAAACAAAGAACGCATCAGGCTTTTCTTTTTTAATTATATTATCCACACCAACTAATACTTTGGAAATTGTTTTGATTGAATTTGGAGCTTTAATATTTAGATCATATTTAGGTTTTTTTAGATTTAAATCTTTAAAAAAGACATCTTTTAAATTTTTATCATAATTTTGGTTAGTATGAACAAGAATGTGATTAAAATTTTGATCAAGTTTTTTTATAATTTCACTTAATCTTATTATTTCTGGTCTTGTTCCAACAACTGTTATTAATTTGTATTTCATATATTGTAAAAATATGTATCAGGTTTTTTTATGTCAAAAATTTCATTAGTCCACAATACAAATATTGCAACTGATTTTGATGTGTTTACTAATTTATGAGACCATCCAGGGATCGTCTCAAAGATTAGCGGCTTTTTATAATCAAAAGCATAAATTTTTTCTTTTTTATTGTTTATATTTTTATAAATAATTTTGCCTTTACCAGATAAGGCAAAAAATCTCTCTACTTTTGTAAAATGAAAATGATTTCCTCTTGTTTCACCTGGATTTATTGTACAGAATGATACTTGACCATTTTTTTTGCTTTTTAATAATTCACTAAAATTTCCTCTTTTATCCTCATTTTTTTTGAAACTTATCAAAAATTTTTTTTCAGGTAAAAAACTCAAATATGTACTATATATTTGTTTATCAAATTTTGTTTTTACTAAATCTGTGTCAAGATCTATTCTTTTTTGATTTAAGGAGTAAATTTTTTTATGAAGATCAACAAGTTTAATTTTATTTATATTTTTTATAGTTGGATACAATTTATTTTTTTTACTTTTAATAATATCTATTAGTTGCTCCATTAAATCGTCTATATATAAAAGTTTAAGTTCTTTTTTTTTGTCATTAATTAAAGAAGATTTCTTTCTTGCTGCATTATAACAGTATGTTGAAACAACAGAATTATAATTTGGTTTACTCCATCTACCAAAAACATTTGGAAGCCTTAAAATTGATAATTTATAATTATTTTTGTTTTTATATTTTTTTAAAATTTTCTCTGCTTTTTTTTTTGAGAGACCATAAGGATTTTTTTCGTTAATTTTTATAGTTGAAGTATAAATGATTTGAGTTTTTTCTTTTGCATTAATTGCAACTAATTTAGTTAATTCATAATTATTTTTAAAAAAATTAACTTTATTTTTTGATCTATTTTCACCACCAAAATGCAATATTAAATCAGATGATTTTAATTTCTTTAAAAGATTATTTATACTATCTTTCCTATTATGATCTAAGATATTTAAAAAATTTTTTTGTATAAGATATTGTTTAAAATTTGAACCAATAAATCCTTTGGAGCCTATTATTAAAACATTCATTGATTTAATTTTTAAATTTTTAATATTTTTTTTTCAAGTTCTTCGATTGTTAATTGATTAGTATTTAATGATGTATAATCTGATGAATTAGATAATTTGATTTGTCCTTTTGAAAAATATTTATCATAATTTAAATCTCTTAAATCTGGTGAAATTATAAAATAACTTTTATTTTCTTTAGCGGCTAATCTTTCTTCTCTATTCATAAGTGTCTCATGAAGTTTTTCACCATGTCTCACACCTATAATTTTAATTGGATAATTTTTTTTTCCATAAATTTTAGCTAATGATTTGGTAAGAACTTTTAAATTTGATGCATCAGTTTTTTTTATAAATATTTGACCATTTTTTCCTTTATCTAAAGCATATAAAACCAACTCTAATGCTTCATCCATAGTCATCATAAATCTTGTCATATTAGAATCAGTTATTGTCATTGGTTTGTTTGATTTTATCTGGTTGATTAATAAAGGTATTACAGATCCTCTTGATCCCATAACATTTCCATATCTCGTAACACATATCTCTGTATTTCCGTTTTTTTGTAAAGATTTTGATATTGCAATTTTTTCCATCATAGCTTTAGATATTCCCATTGCATTAATTGGATAAACTGCTTTGTCAGTACTAAGACAAACTATTTTTTTAACTTTGTTTTTTTCAGCAACTTCAATTAAATTTTGAGTTCCAATCACATTTGTTTTTACAGCCTCAAGTGGGTAAAATTCACAAGATGGAACTTGCTTTAAAGCAGCAGCATGAAAAATATAATCAATTTCTCTTGTAGCATTATCAATACTAGAAATATCTCTAATATCACCGATATAAAATTTTATTTTAGAATTATTTAATTCTTTTCTTAAATCATCTTGTTTTTTTTCATCTCTACTAAAAATTCTTATCTCAGAAAAATTCAATTTTGAGTCTAATACTCTTTGGACCATTGCTTTTCCAAAAGATCCTGTTCCACCTACAATCAGAATTTTTTTATTATTAAAATTTTTAATCATTAAATTTTAGCTATTTTTAATTTAAATTTTACTTTGTTTAATAAAGGAAAACATAAAGCAAAACTTATAATATAATAAAATTTTCTTTTCAATGTAAGAATTTTCCAATGTTTTATTAAAAAATATATTTTAGCCTTTTGCTGTCTTAAAAATTTATTTGTTACCCTTCCAGGCGCTGCAAAGTTAACAATAATTGGCTTTACTTTTAAAATTTCAAAATTATTTTTTTTGGAGAATCTTAAAAATAAATCTGTGTCAGTACCTCCAAATAATTTTTCATCCCAACCTTTTATTTTATTTATCTTTATTCTTTTAAAAATTGCACAGGAGGTGCTTACCTTCTGTTGTTGATTTCTCAAAACTTCATATTTATGATCTTCTTTTAGTGGGTTCACAATCTTAATAGTTTTATTTTTATAAACTTGTTTCATAGGTAGTAATATTCCATCACAGTTATTATTTGATAAATATTTGGTAATTTTTAAAAGATTTTCTTTTTTTAAAAAATCATCATCATCAAAAAACCAAACATAATCAGTTAAGCAATTTTTCAATCCATAATTGCAAGCATAGCTTTGGCCTCTATTTTTATTAAATTTAATAAATTTTATTTTTTTTAATTTCGAAAAAAAAAATTCTAGTTTAGATCTCTCAGACTTATTTGAACAGTCATCAATAATTATAATATCAATTAAATTTATTAAATCCTTGATTTCTAAAATTATTTTTTTTAAAAGTAAAAATCTATTTTTAGTTGGAATAATTATAGTAAGTATTTTCTTTTTCATTAAATTTTAACATCATTAATATCGTCCACAGGTAAGGGTGACAATCCCTTTTGCCAGAAAGATGAAGATTAAATAGGTCTATAATTTTACTTTTGTCTAAGTTTAAACCTTTATAATTTCTATCGTTTTTAATTAAGTCTAGAGACCAATCTTTTAAATCTTTTTTAAGCCAATCTTTTATAGGTGGTTCAAAACCTTTTTTTTTCTTATTTACAATCTCATTAGGTAGATATTTTTTTGCTAACTCTTTAATTATTATTTTTTTCTCAAATAAATTAACTTTATATTTTGTTGGAATTTGAAGAGACCATTCAATTATTTTTTTACTTAAAAATGGAGCTCTAGACTCTAAAGAAAAAGCCATACTTGATAGATCTGTTTTTTGTAAATAATTGTCATTTAAAGTATTCTGTATATCTAACTTCATAACTTGACTTAAAACGTCATTATCATTTTGCATTTTATTTTTTAAATTTAAGTAAGAATTTTGGAGGCTATATTTTGTTATTTTGTTAAGTACTGACGGAAAGTCTTTTCTTGCGCTTCTTATAAAAGAAAATCTAGATATACTATTTTTTGCTTCAATAAAATTCATGAAAAGTTTTATCTTATGGTTATTAAATAATCTTAAAGTTTTAGTTAATTTAGAATATCTTAGAAAAGTGAAAATTATTTCAAATTTCTCATACAAATTCATCAAATGATAATAATGATAACCACCAAATAACTCATCTCCACCATCGCCAGTTATTACTACATCAACGTAATTTTTAGCAAATTTTGAAATTGCCATAAGTGGAAAACAAGCAGAGTCTGAAAATGGTTCGTCAAATTTTTCAAAAAAAATATCAGTTAATTTTATTAAATCATTTGCATTTAACTTTTCTTTAATTAAGTTTATTCCAAGTGAATTGGTAACTAACTTAGCGTCTTCACTCTCATCATATGCTTTATTATCAAAGCCTAAATTAAACACTTTTAAATTTTTTTTATCTTGCATCGTGCTGGAAATTGCTACAATTAAAGAGCTATCTAGACCACCAGACAACAAAAATCCAAGTGGCCTATCACTAATCAATCTATCATATATACTCTCTCTCAGTAGTTCATCTAATTCTGCAACATAAGTTTTTAAAGTCTTATTATTTGTATTTTTTGGAAAAAAGTTATTAACAGACCAGTAATTATTAATTTTAATTTTATTTTCTTTAAACTCCAAATAACATCCTGGTTCTAATTTAAAAATTTTATTATTTATAGATTTATTTCTAGGTAGATAACCGCTTTCAAAATAAAAAGTAAGGCTATCTTCGTTTAGTTCTTTTCTTAAATTGGGAAAAATAAATTTTATTGGCTCTGGCCTGGAGGTAAAAAATAATGAGTTTTGATTATCTAAATAATAATATAAAGGTTTCTCACCTATTCTATCACGTACAATTGTTAATTTTGCATCATTCTTGTCCCATATTGCAAATGAAAACATCCCATCTAACTTTTTGATAACTTTTTCCTTATATAAAGACCAGGCATTTACTAAAACTTCAGTATCAGAGTTACCCCTCCATTGAAATTTTTCTTTTATTTCTTCAAATATAGATTTGTGATTATAAATTTCTCCATTAAATACGCAAATATATCTCCCACAATCTGAAACCATTGGTTGATCACCGGAATCATTTAAATCAATAATCGAAAGACGATTAAATGCAAATTGAAAATGATTATTATCTGAAAGATATTTTTTTTTATCTGGTCCTCGATGTCGTAAAATATCTGATGCTTGAATAAATTTATTTTGATTAATTAAATTCCCTGCTAAACTTATTTGACCAAGGATACTACACATAATTTAAATTTTAATAATGATTTTTAAACCAATTGAATGTCTTGAGTATCCCATCTTCAATTTTGGTTCTTTTATATTTTTTTATTACATTTAATATTTTAGTGTTTGATCCATGTGTCTTTAACACATCACCACTTTGAAATTCTTGATACACAATAAATTTATTTTTTTTATTTTTTCTTAATTTTGAAAAAATTTTGAGAATTTTACTTAATTTAGTCGGATTATTGGAACAAATATTAAATACTTGAAATTTATTTAAATTTTTTTTTAGTAATAATTTTTCTACCATTTCAACAGCATCATCAATATAAGTAAAGTCTCTTTCATGTTTTCCAAAATTATTAATTTTTAAAGTTTTATTATTATGTATATTTTCACACATTTTCCAGATTAACATATCAGGCCTTCCATATGGACCATAAACCGTAAAAAATCTTAGACCAATAATTTTCATTTTAAAATTTTCACAATAGTATTTTGCCATATCCTCATTTATACATTTTGATAGAGCATAAAAATTTTTTGGATTTTTTAAAAATGTTTCTTTCAAAGGAAAGGTTTTATTATCTCCATAAACAGAACTTGAGGAGGCAAAAAAAATTTGCTTTGATTTATATCGTCTAGAGCATTCTAAAATATTAAAAAAAGAGGAAATATTGCTATCATAATATTCTTGAGGATATTTTATTGACCTCCTTACACCAGGTTGAGCGGCTAAATGAATTATTTTGTCAAATTTATATTTTGAAAATACTTCATCAACATTTTTCTTTTTGGATAAATCTTTTTTTAAAAACGTAAAATTTTTATTTTTTCTTAAGACTACTAATCTCTTATTTTTTAAACTCTTTGAATAATAATCTGAAATGACATCTACACCGATTACCAAATTATTTTTTTTACTTAACAACTTATGTGCAATACTGAAACCGATAAAACCAACACATCCTGTTATTAAAAACTTCATAGGTAATATTTTATATTTTATATAATAAATATATATATATATATTTATATATTAATTAAAAAAAATTTACTTAACTAAGTATGTATAATCAAATTATTCAAAATAAAATTGTCATACTTTTTGTATTATTGTGGGTAGGTATTTGGGGGTCTCTAAATACATTTGTACCAGACTTTGAATATTTGCAAAACACATTTAGTAAAGAAGGTATATCAAAAAATATAATTTATTCGACATTAAGTGCACTAAGATTTTATTTACCAATTTTTTTTTCAATAATCTTTTATATTTACTTGATTTTTTTTAAAAAAATTAATTTTAAAGCAAATATTTTAGTAATTTTTTATACGACCTTTTTTCTGAGTCAAATTTTAGGATTGATTTTCTATGACTTTTCAGAATTTAATTTAGAGAGAAATTTTTTACCATTATTTGGAATAAATACAATAATTTTACTTTATTTTGCAAATCAATTATTAGACTCAAAACAATTAAGAAAATTTTTTTTTGTTAATATTGTTTTATTAATTACTATTTCATTTTTTTATTTACCCAATATTTATAAAGATTATTTCTCTAATCCACATATTTTTTTTTATAACACTCAAACATGGAGAGAGAATGTTTTTGATGATCCAATGATTAGAGTAACTGGTTTATCTAGAGTTTTGGGACTAGTACTAATATTTTTGATAGTTTTATTAGACAATATTAACAGCAAAAAAAATAAGTTTTATCTCATATTTCTGTTAATTTTATTAACATCAAATATATGGGCGTTGCAATCAAGAGGAGTATTCATTTGTTTGGTGTTTGTATTATTTGTATACACATTATTTATTTCTAATAAAAAATTTTTTCAAAATATAATTTTGTATATATTTATATTTAGTTTAGCTTTAATGTTATTTAAAGTTCTACAATATTCAAAAAAAATATATATAGAAAAACATTTTCCTTTCATTTATGAACTCTACCTCGAAAATACAAATCAGAAACAAAATAGATTGATTGAGGCTTACTCAAATATAAAATCAAACTCTGATGAAAAAGATATAAACTCAAACTCTGACGAAAAAGATATAAACTCAAACTCTGAGGAAAAAGATAATATTAAAATTCGATATGTAACTTCAAGTAGGAATGAAATATGGAAGAAAATTATTAACAGTTATGAGTATAACCGAATTTTTGGATATGGCCCACAAGCAGATAGATATGTAATATTAAAAAGTAAACAAACTATAGAACTAATAGATAATAAATTATATTTTACAAGTGGCTTTATGACTAATGCATCAAGTTCTTTGTTATATTCATTTATATGTGGTGGTTATGTGGGGTTAATTCTTTTTTGTTTACTAAATTTATATATTTTAGGATTGCTTGCCAAGTACTTCAAAAATAGAAAAAATCTTATAAAAGAAAAAATTTATGTCGATTGTTTATCATTAATTCTATTATTCATTGGTGTACGAAGTTTTTTTGAAAATTCGCATGCTGTATTTAGCCTTGATTTTATAATGCTTATTTCATGTGCAATAATGTTAGAAAAAGAATTGAAGAAATTATAAATATAAATTTATTTTTCTAATGAACAAAATTTATTATAAAATAAAATTAACTAAAAAATATTTTTTATGCTTCATTTTAATAAGTTAAATTATAAATACAGTAATTTTAAAACTAGCAAAGAAACCCATAAAAATTTAGAAAAAATATCAGAAAAATTTAATTATTACTGTAATTTTTTTTTTAATTTAAATAATGATTATAATAGTAGTGACAACGAAAATGAATTAATCATAAATGAGTTAAAAAAAAATTTTATCAAAAGCATAATATGCTATGATAAGTTGTCTGTAGATTTTTGTAAAAGTATATTAAACGACTATAAAGAAAAAGCTTATCTTGCAGAAGACAATCCTAATTTAATGATTCATTTACCAGGTGATGTTATGGAAGAAGGAAGATATCATTATGACCAGTTGGGCACTGATGAAACTATAACAATATGGACGCCATTAACTGAATACAATTATGATGCTTTAGCTTATTATAATGTAGGGACACTCTTTTATAGATTTTTAAAAGTGCTTAAAATTGATAAATTTTTACCAGAATATAAAATAAGAGTTAAAAAATTTAATAGTATTAAATGGTCAGGTTATTTTATTCATAAAGGATGTTTAAATAAATCAAACAACATATCATCAGCAATAATTGTTGGTTTAAAAATTTCAAATAAGAATACTTCAAATTTAATATATGAAAGTTTTAATGATGAAATTATTGATTACAATTTTAAAATTACTTTAAAATTGATTAATAATTTAATTATTTATTCTAAATTTAACAAATTAAATACTAAAGAAAAATTTAAATATATAAAAAAAATATTATTAAATTATAAATTTTCTATTAATAAAATAATCATAGCAAAAATATTATCTGTAGTAGCCCAAAGGTTAAATACAAATTCAAAAATAAAAAATAATTTTAAAGATTTATCACACTTAATAGATATGGGTGTCTATATTTTAGATGAAAAAAACTATTCATCTCTATCAAGACTTAAAAAAACAGACTTTTTTAATTGATTTTTTTTAATTTTCCACCTTCTAAAAACTTGTAAACTGAATTAACTTTTCTTAAGGTTTTTAGTTTGTGTGATACAATCACTAGAGTTGATTTGGTTATTTTATGCAAATTATCAAAAAAGTATTTCTCTATATTTACATCTAGTGCACTTGTAGGTTCATCCATAATTATTATTGGTTTATCTAAGTATATAGCTCTTGCTAATGCTATTCTTTGAATTTGACCACCAGACAATTGAATTCCCCTTTCGCCAATTTTCATGTTTAAACCATCGGGATTATTTTTGATAAAATCATCTAATTTTAACACTTCAATAATTTTGTTAATTTTATGAAGCTCTTTTTTATTTATTCTTTTTTCGCTAAGTGTAATATTTTTTAAAAGAGTATCATCAAACATATAATTATCCTGACCAATATAACTAAAATTATCCATCCATTCGTGGTTTTTGAAATTAACCTCTTTATTATCTATGATAACTTTTCCTTTATTAATTTTATATAAACCAAGAAGTAAATCCATAAAAGTTGACTTACCAATACCACTTTCTCCCATTATACCTACGTTTTTTCCAATACTTAATTTGAAATTTAATTTATTTATTATTACTTTTTTAGAATTAGGATAAACAAAGCTTATATCTTTTAAGATTATATTTTTTTTTATATATATTTTTTTTCTTTTATATTTTTTTATAATATTTTTTTTGTCTAAAGGTTTTTTAACTGCAATTAACAAAGATGAAAAAATTGATTCTGAAAAATTTAAACTCTGTAATGATGTAATAATTCTATTAGTAGAAGGTATGATTTTAAATGTGGATACAGCAAATATACTTATTGTTATAACAATAGAATCATAATCTTGATTAGTAAAAATTAAAAAAATTATAATTATTGAAAGGCCAAGTATAGCAATAATCTCTAATGCAACCCTTGGTACATTTGTCAACCATCCCATTTTACTAGTTGCTTTAGCAGTTATATTATTAAAAATAGAAAAATTCTTAAAAAGGATGTGTTGAATTTTAAATATTTTTGAAATTTTAATACTTCCTATTGCATTTGAAACAGCTTTGACCTGCAAATCTTCATTTAATTCTTTATCAAGACCTAAATTTTTTAATCTTTTTGATAAAAATGACAGGTATATCATTACTAAAATTACTAAAAATAACGATAAAATCAAAAATGATTTGAAATTAAAAAATAATAGTAAAATTAAAATTGCAATTAAAATCATTAGCTCTGAAAAGAAAATCATAAATGGAACAGTAAACGTCTGGCTGAATAAATTACAATTAACTGATAAGTTTGAAATTAAACTGCTACTTTTGATATTTGTTAATTCTGAATAGCTCATATTTAAATAATTTGAAAAAATTTTATTTTTAATTAATGTCTGAATATTATAAGCAAAATCATAATATAATTTGACTACCCTGAATAAAAAATAATTCTTAAAAAGAAAAAAAATAAATATAAAAAGTAAAGAAAATATTATTAAGTTATCTTTTTGATCAATAAATGTGTCTTCTAAAAATGGTAAATAATTGAAAATTATGGTTGTATCTTCTTTTAGTAGAAAATTCATTATAGGTATAACTAATGCTATACCTAACGCTTCAAGAATTGACTGAAATATCATTAAAAAAATAATAAAGAATAAGTAAAATCTATTTTTTTTTCCGATTATATTTATAAATTGTTTAAAATTTATTAAAAATTTCATAATTGATTTGAAGCTGTTTTAGTTATTACATAAATCATATAAATTAATCACAATTACTTTAAATATTGAGTAAAAAATTAAATCATTTATAGTTTTCTATAATTTTTAATTAGAAAGTATACTATTTTAAGCCCTGCTATTCTAAAACCTGATAACAAAAATTTTATTTTCCATAATAAAGATCTTTGTTGAATAAAATTCTTTGAATAAACCCCTCTTTTATTTAAGTCTAATTTTATATTATACTTTTGTAGCTTAGGATCTACGACTGATAGGACCCATTTTCCTCTATAAATAGCCCCACCTACTGATGCACAATAATTATAAGCTGGCAACATATCTTGAGAAATTGACAAAATTTCCTTTGATTTTGCAAACTCTTTTAGATGAGCAAAAGCCTCCCAGCTCCAAGGATCATCTTTTTCTGAAATCAATTCTTTTAAAAAACTTTTTCGCCAAATTGCAGGAGAAGTATTAATTCTATATGGTACAGAATTACTTATAATTATAAATTTATCATTATTCACTTCATTCTGAATTTGATTTTTTAGGATAGGAAACAGATAAATAGCTCCAATATTTACATTTGACTCTAATTTTTGTATTGATTGATTTATAAAATCAACATCAACATCGCTCTCTAGAACATAATCATCAAAAAGTGTAATAATGTAATCAGATTTAATTTTGTCTAAAGCTTTCTTAAATCTATACCCCCAATTCGTTTTTTCATTATTTAAAACTGTATGTGAAATTAATTTTAAACCAGAACATTCATATTTTTCATACTCTGAATTCAAATTTATTGGATAGTTGCATCCAGACCAATGTTCTTTAAAAGCAGAGAAAAAAAGAGGTAGCACATCGTGATATTTATCACATGTATTAATTAATATTGAAACATTATTATTCATTTTGAAACCAAAACTAAATTCTAATAATTATTTATAAAATCTACGTCTGATGAACTAAATAAGTCAATAAGCTCTGATATACCTTTTTCTAAAGGTATACTGGCTTTAAAACCTGCATTTTCTATTTTTTTATTACTAACAAAATAGTCTCTCTTATCAGGATCCTTAGCATTGGTAATTATTTTTATTTTGAGATTTTTGACTTTATTTTTTATTTTTTTAGCTAATGCCAATTTAGTAATATTAGCTGAAGATAAACCCAAGTTATAAATATTATTTTTTAATTTATTAAAATTTTCTATTGCAAATATGAAAGCGGAGACTACATCTTTTACATGTACAAAATTTCTTCTAAAATGAGGTTCAAATATCTCCAATTTTTTTTCTTTAACAGCTTTTTGAGTAAAATTATTAACAATTAAATCAGTTCTCATCCTGTATGAATAACCAAATACTGTTGCAAGTCTAAAACAAATAGAATTTTTATGAGATAAAATTATTTTTTCTGCCTGAAGTTTGGTTACACCATATAATGATACTGGTCTAAGAGGAGAATTTTCATCACAAAATTTATTTTTTTCACCTACACCATAGCCCGAATTAGTTGTTGGATAGATAATTTTTTGTTTTTTATTCAAGTGTTTTATTAATAGTTTAATAGAGTCCACATTTAATCTTTTCGTCTCCTTTTTAAATTTATCACATAGGGGTGCCCCAACTAAAGCTGCTAAAGGTATAATATAATTACATCCTTTTAATATTTTCTTTACTACACTTGGCTTTGTTACATCTCCCTTTATAAATTTAAAGTTTTTATAAAAATGAAGATGTGATAATGAATTCTGTTCATACTTAAGAATATCTACAGCTACAACTTCATAATTCAACTTTACTAGTTCTGTAGATAATATAGAACCAATATAACCAGCTGCTCCAGTAATTAAAATTTTTTTTTTCATATTAATTTAAAATTTATATTTTTTGATTAAATCGTCTTCAACCATTTCAAAAATGAAATGTCCAAGAAAAATATGTGTTTCTTGAATTCTTGCAACATTTCGACTATTTACTACATATTTTAAGTTACAGAGCTTTTTTGCTTTCCCTCCTCCTGATCCTAAAAAACCTATTGTGAAAACTCCCATTTTTTTTGCTTCTTTTAAAGCGTTTATTATATTTCCTGAGTTTCCGGATGTTGAGATTACAATTAATATATCCTTCTCAGTAGCTAAAGCTTTTAACGGTCTAGAAAAAACATATTTATAACCATAATCATTTGCACAAGCTGTTAAAGTAGAGATATCCATTGCCAGAGCTACCACTGGGTAAGGGTCTCTATTTTTATTTGGTCTTAATCTAACAACAAATTCTGCCGCTAGATGTTGTGCGTCAGCAGCTGATCCTCCATTTCCACATATATAAACTTTACCTTTATTTTGTAATCTACTTGAAATTTCAGACTTAATATTTTTTAAAATATTAACCTTTTTTAAGATATCTTTTTTAAGTTTTATATTTTCAGATATATATGATTTTAATTTATAATTTAACATATTCTTATTATATTATATTTTCATTTATGTTTAAAATTTAATAAATTTTTCTACACTCGTTAAGTAAATTTTGAACAGATTTATTAAATTTTACTTTTGCTTTCCAATTTGTATGTTTAAAAAATTTAGATGAGTTTACTAGTTGTATATTTATATCTCTCGGTCTAAGCAATTTACGATCTATTTTAGTTTTAATCTTTTTTTTTGATAAAGAAATTAAATTGTTTAAAAAATTTTTGACTGATATTACTTTATTTCCACCGATATTGTATATTTCGCCAATTTTACCTCTAGTTGCTGCAATCCAATACGCCTCCATAGCATCATCAATATCAATAAATGTTCTAATACTGTTTAAATTTCCATGCTTTAGATATTTTAGTTTTCCTTTCTCTATCATGGAAATTTGTTTAGCAAAAGATGTTTGAAATAAGTCTGCTCTTCTTGCATTGGTATATGAAAACATTCTTGTTATTATAATTCTCAATCCAAAACATTTATAATAAATTTGAGAAATTATATCTTGAAAAGCTTTGGTGCCTGCATATGGATTTATTGGTGATATAATTTGATTTTCTTTTATTGGCATATTTTTTTTTTCTACATTCCCATAAACTTCGGAAGAACTACAAATCAAAATTATTGGATTTAAATCATTAACCCTAATACACTCAAGTAAGTTTGCAGTTATAGTATTATTATTTTTTATAAATTTAATTGGCTTATCAAATGACTCCCTTACATTTGCATTAGAAGCCATATGAAATATAACATCAGGATTATTTTTTTTAATTATTTTGCTTAATGTTTTATAATTAGTTAAATCAACTTTTTTTAATTTTACCTGTTTATATTTTTTCAAAATTTTATAATAACCTATTGATCTATAAAGCCCAAGGATTTCAATATTTTTTTCTTTTTTTATAATATGTTCTGCTAAATAGCTTCCTCCTGAACCTGTAACACCAGTAATCAATATTTTTTTAAATTTTCTACTCATATTTAATATGATTTAATATATTACAAATTCTTTTAATTTTACTTTTTGTCAGTGAAGGGTAGTTACCAATGTAATATCCAAAAAAATGGATATGATCTACTTCATTAAAATTTTTAAGCTTATTCTCTCTTAAATATTTCTTTAAATATGGTTGTCTTAGTTGATTTCCACCACCTGCATTTCCTCTTCTAAATTCTATTTTATTTTTAAACATAGTTTGTTCTAATAAACTTCTATTTTTAAAATTTCTTTTTTTGAGAACTAATGGAAATGCATAATTTGAACATCCATTTAGGTAATAATCAAACCTGTAGTGCTTTTTATCTATATTGTTTAAAAATACTTTTAAATTTTCGTTTCTTTTTTTGTTATTTCTATCTAAATCTTTTAATTGACTTAAACCAATAGTGGCGGAGATCTCATTATTTCTAAGATTGTATGCTGGATATAAAAATATAAATTGCGGAGAAAGAAGTGGGTATTTTTTAATAATATTTTTTTTAAAATTTTGACTTCCACTTTCTCTTGCCATCCCGTGAGATCTTAAAATTCTTATAAGTTCATAAACTTTTTTGTCATTTGTACAAACCATACCACCTTCAATCGTAGTCATGTGATGTGCATAATAAAAAGAGAAATTGGACATTAGCCCAAAAGAACCTAGTTTTTTACCTTTAAATTTTGCTCCATGGGATTCACAAACATCTTCTACTAGTGTTATTTTCTTTTTTTTTAAAATTTTTAATAATCTACTAGTTAATCCGTTAAAACCCTGAACATGAGTAATAAAGACAGCTTTAGTTCTGTTATTAATTCTTTTTATTATTTCTTTTTCATCCATGCACAAAGTTTTTGGATTAATATCTGCAAAAACTGGCTTAAATCCATTTTGAATTACAGCTGCAATATCAGATACCCATGTTAAAGGTGGAACTATTATTTCACCAGTTCCATAAAGAATTTTAACAGCAAGCATACTAAGTAAATTGGCTGAAGACCCTGAATTAACAAATACACTATACTTAACGCCCAACCATTTTGACCATTTTGACTCAAATTCTCTAACTTTAACTGATTGAGTGAATATTCTTTTTTTATTATTTTTTAAAAAATGAATTAAGTTAGATACATCTTTGCTAGTTATATTATTATACATTAAAGGATGATTAAAATTTTTATTCATAAATATTTTCACTATTTTCATTAAAAATAATTGAACTTCCAGTTTCTTCAAATTTAAAAGGTATAATTAGAGAGTTTTTAAAAGCTTTGTTGAATTTTTCTGAGTTTTCTTCATTAACATAAAATAACATCATGCCTCCTCCACCTGCTCCTAAGACTTTCCCACCTAAAGCCCCATTTTTTATAGCTTTATTGTACAAAAATTCAATTTTTTCAGAAGTTATATTCTCACTGAGTTCTTTTTTTTTGTGCCAACTTTCTCCAATTAAATAACCAAAATCATCTAATTTATTTTCATTTAAAAGCTTTTTTGCTTTACCAACAAATTTATGGATATCTTTCATTTCTTTTTTCTTTTGTGAACTCAATGTATGAGCATATTTTTCAGCTATATCATTAGCACGTCGTTCATTTCCTGAGTAAATAAGTACTAAGTTTTTACTTAAATTGCTTATTACTTTTTTTTTAATTGAAAATTTTTCTACTTTGTATGATCCATTTTTAAAAAATTTTATTGAATTAAAACCTCCAAAAGCTGTTGCTATCTGATCTTGAGAACCAACAGTTTCTTTTAAAATATTTTGCTCAAAAAAGAGGCTTCTATCTGCTAAATTTTTTTTAGTTAGCTTTTTTCCCTTAAACGCATAAAAAATATTAACTAGTCCAACTACAAATGCTGAGCTAGAACCCATTCCACTTTGTGCGGGAAGGTCTCCATCATAATGTAATTCCAAACCTTTTTTTACTTTCATGTGAATTAAAAGCTCTCTAACAGCAGTATGTTGAATTTCATCAACTTTTTTTACCTTTTCAATTATAGACCAAACATTTCTATATTTATGATCAAAAAATGGAGGTAAATGTCTGCAAGTCAAATATAAATATTTGTTTATAGTTGTAGAAAGAACTTCTCCACCATGTTTTCTATACCATGATGGATAATCTGTGCCACCTCCGAAAAAAGAAACTCTAAAAGGAGTTTTAGAAATAATCAAGTTTTGTTAGTTTTTAAATTATTTAATTTTTTAAAAAAAATAGTCAAGTTGTTGAAATGAGCTACTTTTTGTATATCTTTATACATAAAAATTTTCTATTTTAAAATAAATTTAAATTATAATTTATTACAATAAAATGACTTCCAAGATAGGTATGGGATTATTGGTTTGGAATGGTGAGAAAACTATTAGAACCACAATTAATTCACTTTTAAAGCAATCTATTCAAAACTTTGATCTAATTATTTTTGATAATAGATCAACTGATAACACTTTAAAAATAGCTAATGAAATAAAAAAAAAAAATAAGACTAAAATAAAAATAAAAGTTATCAAAGATTATAAAAGGAGGAAGTTAGTAAATTCTCAAAAATTCTTAATTAAAAATTATCTTAAAAAATATAAATATATTTGTGTAATAAGTGATGATGATTTTTATCACCCAAGATTTCTTGAAACTTTGCAAAAAAAAATAACTCAAGATAATTTAAGTATGGTTTATTGTGGGTATAATCATTTTAAGTCTAAGAATAATTTTTACAAAGTAAAAAACTATCCAATCTACGATCAATCAAGCTCATATTTTTATAATTTATCAAAATTTATATTACACAGAAATATGGTACCTGCATTTTTTGGAATTTTTTTAAGTGAAAAATATATTAGTTCTTTAAAGTATTTTTATTATTACGACAAAACAGAATCCAATTATGATACTTTGTTTTTAGCACATTTTTTATTAAATAACAAAATAGGTTATGTTAAAAAAGTACTTTTTAGTTACAGAGATAAAGATAGATACAATATTCAAAAAAAAAGAAAACATAGAGTGTATATTTTAAATGAGTTGAAAACCTCTTTATTTATATTTGTTTATCAATTTAATCTTTCAAAAAATTTAGCGAAAATTACTTTTGAAAATAAAAATATAAATTTTTTAAATAAATTATTAATATTTTTTTTAATTGTAATAACTTATTTCCAAAAAAGTATTTCATTTATTGTAAGAAGATTTTACGCTTTAATAAATTAAAGCTAATTTAAATTAAATATTTCAAGGAAAAATTTTATTAATAAGTAAAATTATTATGAAATTAAATATTTTAATGTATTAATTTAATTATGAAAAAAATAAAAATATTAATTTTAGGTGCAAGTGGATTCATTGGAAAAAATATTGCATTAAATTTATCAAAAAATAAACAATTTTCTGTCCGTGGAACTTATTTTAAAAATAAAGTTTTTATTAAAAATGTAAGGATGATTAAATCAAATCTAACTCTAAAAAAAGATGTGGATAAGGTTATTAAAGGAAATGACATTGTTATTCAGGCCGCCGCAACAACTTCGGGAGCTAAAGATATAATTCAAAAACCTTATATACATGTTAATGATAACGCAATTATTAACTCAATGATAACCAGGGCTTGTTTTGATTATCGAATAAAGCATATAATTTTTTTTAGTTGTTCAATTATGTACGATCCTTACTCTAAAAAACTCCAAAAAGAAGACAATGTAGATGTTAATAAAATATATCATGGATACTATGGAGCTGCTCATATGAAAATCTTTATTGAAAACATGTGTAAATTTTATTCAAACTTGGGTAGGAATAAATATACTGTTATTAGACATTCGAATGTTTATGGTCCTCATGATAAATTTTCTTTAGAAAAATCTCATGTTTTAGCTGGAACAATTAACAAAGTACATTCCTCAAAGAAAGAAGTAATAATATGGGGCGATGGCAAAGAAAAGAGGGACCTGATTTACATATCTGATTTAGTTGATTTTGTTAAGATTGTTATAAAAAAACAAAAAACTAAATTTGGTTTATATAATGTGGGTTCTGAAAAACTTATAAGTATTAACGAACTCACAGATAAAATTATTAAAATTTCAAATAAAAATATTAAAAAAATAAATGATATTTCGAAAAAAAACTTAAAAACTTACATATGTTTAAATTGCTCCAAAGCAAAGAAAGATTTTGGATGGAGGCCAAAAATAGATTTAGATATTGGTATAAAAAAAACTATTAAATGGTATTATAGTAAAAATTCTTAAAAATATGTTAAAGCGTGCAGTTATAATTACTGGAAACTTAGTTCAAGATCATGAATTTATTTACCCTTATTATAGATTGTTAGAGGAGAATTTCAAAGTTGATGTTTGTATTAATGAAGGTCAAAAAGTAAAAGGAATTTTAGGTACAGATATACCTTCAAATAAAGATCAGGTTATAAAAAAAATAAATGAAATCAATACAAGTGATTATGATTTATTAATTTTACCTGGTGGAGTTAAAGCCATGGAAAAAGTAAGACAAAATATAAAAATAATTGATTTTATCTCAAAATTTCATAGTGAGGAAAAAATTATAGGTTGTATTTGTAGTGGAGCTCAACTATTGATTTCTGCAAAAGTTGTTAAAGATAATAAAATTTCAGGATACTATAGCATGAAAGATGATTTAATAAATGCTGGAGCAATTTACGAGGATTTACCAGCAGTCATTGATGACAATATTGTTACTACTGCACATTACAAAGACTTAGGACCTTGGATGAAAGCTGTAATTGGCGAATATTATAAAATTAATTCTTAATGAAAATTAATGATATTCCAAAAAATCGAAAGGTTTTGAAGCCTTGGGGTTCAGAATACACAATTTTTCGAAATTCAATAAGTAGCACTAAACTTCTAAGAATAAATTTCAACAGAAGTACCTCTCTACATTGTCACCCAATGAAAAAGACTGGATTTATTATTATCAAAGGGAAAGTAAATGTTGATTTAGGTTTCTATAATTCTAAAAGAATGTCATCTATATCAAGATTAATGATTAGACCAGGTTTGTTTCACTGTACAAAAAATTTCAATAAAGAAACTGCTACAATTTTAGAGATAGAAACACCTATTGATAAAGATGATTTAGTAAGATTTAAAGACAATTATGGAAGGGAAAATAAGCCATATGAAAATTATAAAAATACAACAAAACTAGAAAAGCAAGATCCAGTTTTTAAAGAACCAAAAATAAATTCATCTATAAAATATATTGTTGATAATACTACAATTAAAATTATAAAAACTAACAACTTAAAAAAACTTCGAAGTATGAAAAAAAATAGCATTATAGCTGTGCTTGGAGGTGGACTAAAAAGTTCTGATAATAAACTAGTTTTATCTCCAGGCGATATAGTTGGTATGGACACAATTAAAAAACTTACTGAAGTTTTTAAAATAAAAAAATATATAACATACCTAGCTATATGATTATAAAAAATTATTTATGGAATGTTTTTAAAAAAACCTCTTTAAATAGAAATTTTGAGCTATCAGTATTTGAATACGTTAAACAAAAAAAAATTAACCTTCCTACTTATTTATCAGCTGGCCAAGAAACAATTAGCGCATCGATATCTGAAATTTGTAAACAAAAAAAAATTAAACCATTAATTTTTGGGCAACATAGATGTCATTCGATATATTTATCTTTTGGAGGTCATTTAGATAGACTTATTCTTGAGTTATTAGGTAGTAAATACGGGTGTACATATGGAATGGGCGGATCAGCTTCAATTCATTGTAAAGAAATAAATATGTTTGGTCATGACGGTCATATGGGAACACAAGTTCCAATAGGTACAGGTGCTTGTTTTCAATCAAAAAAACCAACTGTTGTTTTCATGGGTGATGCTTCAGCTGAAGAGGATTACGTTTTAGGTGCGTTAGGGTGGGCATCAACAAAAAAATTACCTATTTTATTTATTGTTGAGGATAATAATTTGTCGATTTTAACAGAAAAAAAAATTAGAAGAAATTGGAATATGCATGAAGTGGCAAGATCATTTAAAATGAAAGGTTTTAATATATCAGATGATCCCGAAGAAATATTTAAATATAAAAAATTTTTTTTTAAAGAACCAATGCTTTTAAATATTAATACTAACAGATTATTTTGGCACTCAGGAGCTGGGATAGACTCAGATAAAATTTTCGATCGATATAAAATCTTAATGAAAAAAGTTGGTAAAAAATCAATTCTTTATGATAAAAAAATTAATCAATCTATGAACAAAAAATGGAAAAAGATCTCCGAACAACTATAAAAGAAATAATTAGAGGACATTTAAAAAAGAAAATTGGAAAAGTCTTTGGACAATGTCTTACAGCTGTTGGTTGGGTTGGAGGAACTTTGCCTGAATTATATGAAAAAGATGGAATGGTAGAAGTTTCAATGGCTGATGTAGCTGATGGAGGTTTTGTAGTAGGTGCTGCTTTAATGAAATCAAAACCCATTTATGTCATAAGGTATCAAGGATTTAATTGGTACAATTGTCCAATGATTGTTAATTATGCTTGCAAGTCAAAAGAAATATGGAAAACTCCATGCCCAATTTTTGTAAGGGGAATAGCGATGGAAGGTGGAATAGGTCCTGTAGCTGGTTCTTCTCACCATTCTTTATATTATAGAATGCCTGGAATAAAAATTGTTAGTCCCATGACTCCAAAAGAGTATAAATCTATATATAATTCTTTTTTAAAAGACGACAGCGTTTATTATGTCTCTGAACATAGAGGTAGTTATCCAAATAAAAATGAGCTTCCTAATATCTTAATTAATAAACCAGATTTAGTTATATTTGCGATATCAATTACAAGATTTGAGGCAAGCAAAGCTTTTGAAATCCTAAAAAAACAAAAAATACGAATATCTTTAATTAATCTTTTGTGGATAAAACCACTGAAAATTTCTAATGGTATAATTAAAAATTTAAAATCATCAAAATTTGGAGGATTAGTTTTGGATGATGATTATGTGGATGGTATTTCAAAATCAATTGCAAATGATTTAAATTTAAAATCCAATAAAATGGTTTATACTTTAGGTTTAAAAAACAAAACAGCTGGAACTGGTAAAAATTTAGATAACTTACCACCAAATTCTAAGGAAATTGTTAGGTTTGTTAAAAAAATAATTAAAGATAAATAAATTGATAAATATATTCAAAGGTAAATCTGTTTTAGTTGCTGGCGGTACAGGTATGGTGGGTTTACCTCTTACTAAAATGCTTAAAAAATTAGGAGCAAATGTTTTTGTTGCATCATTAGATAGTATAAGCAAAGAGCAGAGTAAAATTATTAAAAAATTTTATAAATTAGATCTGATTAATGTTCAAAATTGTATTAAAGTTACTAAAAATAAAGATTACGTAATAAATTTACTTGGAGTAACGGGTTCGCCAAAAATAAATTATACTAATCCAGGTAGTTTTATGATGTCAAACCTATATTGTGCAGTTAATCTTTTATACGCAAGTCAAATTAACAAAGTCAAAAGATATCTTTATACAAGTACATATGGTGTTTATGGTAAAAAATTAAAAATGAAAGAGGAAAATGTTTGGAAAGATTTTCCATCTGAGCACGATAAATATGCTGGTTGGGCAAAAAGAATGGGTGAACTACAAGTTGAAGCTTATAATAAAGAATTTAATTTTGAGGGCTTATATGTAGTGAGACCAGCAAATATTTATGGACCAAATTTAAATTTTAATCCAAAAAATTCTATGGTAGTAGCATCTTTAATTAAAAGAGTTTGTGATCATGAAAATCCTTTAGTGGTTTGGGGAGATGGTTCAAACATAAGAGATTTCGTATACTGTGATGATGTTGCAGCTTCAATCTTAAAGATAATTCAAAAAAACATTACTAAACCAATAAATATTGGAAGTGGAAAAGGGACTTCAATTAAAAATCTGGTAAAATTAATTGTTAATTCGAAAAACATCAAAAATAAACCAAAAATTATTTTTGATAAAACTAAGAAAAGTGGTGACAAGAAAAGAGTTTTAGATACTTCATTTGCTGAAAGTAAAAATATTAGAAATAAAACCAATTTAAAAGATGGTATCGACAAAACAATTAAATGGTATTTATCAAATCAAAATACCTCAAAAAAGAAATTTAATTATTTTTCTTAGTAAATTGAAAAAAAAAAAATTAATTCACTTACAAAAAGCGTATTTAGAATGGAAAAAATCTATTAAAAAGAATCAAGTTAAAATAAATAAAATTAGATTTAAATCATTTATAAAAAGGGACAATTGTGATTTTACTCTTTCGACAATTGATACAGATTTAGTTTATAAAAACAAAAAATACTCAAGAGCAATCCAATTAGAAGGAACAAGTGTTGTTATTATACCCCTTATATACTTCAAAAATAAAATTATGACTATATTAGTGTCTCAATTTAGGGCGCCACTTGGTCGTTATAATTTAGAGTTTCCGTCAGGTGGAGCTAAATATAAAAACTTAAAAAAATCTGCCAAAAGTGAAATTTTTGAAGAATTAGGAATGAATGTAGATTCAAAAAATATCATTAAATTGAATAAAACTGGTATATTCATGCTACCAGCAAATAACTATGCAAGAGCTTATTTTTATTATTTTAAGAAAATTGTGAATGAAAAAACATTAAAACAAATGATTAAAAAAACATATGGCAAAAAAGAAGAGGGAGAATTTATAAAATTAAAACTTGTAGATTTTAAAAATTTGTTGAAAGTCTCGGATAGTGCCTCAGTGATAATTGGACATTCACTTATTAGAAACTATGAAATTTTATAAAAATAAAAAAATATTTATAGCAGGAGGATCGGGTCTAGTTGGTACAAATTTACTTTTAAGGCTAATTTCAATAAATCATAAGGTTAAAGCTTCATATAATACAAAGATACAAAATAAAAAAATTAAAAAATATTATAAGAAATATAATTTCATAAATTACAAAGATTGTTTAAAAGCAACAAAAAATATGGATATTGTTTTTATTTCTGCTGTGAAAGGAAGTGGAATATTTAATATGAAAAAAAATTTTGACGATAATATTATAGATAATTTTTTAATAAGGTCGAACCTACTAAAAAGTTGTGTTGAAAATCATGTAAAAAAAGTTTTATGGATAAGCAGTTCAACAATATATCAACCTAGCCCAAAAAAAATAAAAGAGAGTGATTTAGACTTAAATATTGATCCATATAATATTTACTTAGGTACTGGGTGGCTTTATAGATACCTTGAAAAACTATGCTTATTTTACAATCAAAGTAAAAAAATCGATATAAAAATTATAAGAACATCAAGCATCTATGGGCCTTATGATAATTTTAATGAAAAAAAATCTCATGTAATACCAGCTTTAATAAAAAAAGTTTTCAAGAAAAAAAAAGTTCTTGAGGTGTGGGGTAATAAAAAAGTAATTAGAGATTTTGTTTATGTAGATGATCTTGTAGATGCAATCCTAAAATTCACTAAAACAAAAAAAATTTTGCAACCAATCAATTTTAGCTCTGGTGAGGCTACATCAATAATTAAACTTGCAAACAAAATACTATATATCGCGAAATCTGATAAAAAGCTACATTTCAATCATTTGGAAAGGAGTTCAGCTAGTTTTAGGGTATTAGAAAATAAAAAAATAAATAAAATAATTAAAAATCTTAAAAGGACAGATTTAGATATTGGCTTAAAAAAAACTATTCAATGGTACAAAAAATTTGTTATCTAATTTTTAACTAATTATATAAATCATTAAAATATTGAAAAAACAAATAATCTTTATTGATATACGAAGCTGGATTTAATGCTTTACCAAATCTCATTGCAGTTATGACTCTGTCGTTTTTTAAAACTTTATTTCCTGAGTGATAAGCTAAATTATCTGTTAAAAAAACTGATCCGGCTTTACCCTCTAAGTATATTTCTTTATCTGATGTGTTGGTAGATCTGTGTGATCCAGACATAATTGATGTTGCTCCGTTATTTTTAGACACATCGGTCCAATATACAAACATAGTTATCCAATGAAAATCATCAAAATCTCTATGCATGTCAGTTACCGGATGTCTAAATTTAGAGTCCATTTTAGTAACCATAGTATTAATTGCAAATAACTCACCAGAAAAACCCAGGTATAAATTAATTATTTCTCTCAATTTGTTATTTTTTAAAATTTTCATATAAAATTCTTTTAAATTTTCTTGTCCAGGATCAAGAGAGTAATAATTTACAGATTTATCAATCTTTTTCTTTTTAAGATCTGAAGTTAATGGCAAAGTTGAATTAAAAGCTAAACTTGAAGAACATAAATTTACAAATTTTTCTATATCTTCTTTTTCTAAATTAATAATTTTTGATGCATTAAAAAATGAATTTTCATCTATTTCTTTAACAGCCTTAATTGTCTCTTCTTTGTATTTTAAATTTAACAAAGATCTATTTTTAATTGAATTATTTTTAAATAATATAGCTTTCGTTAAGAATTCTTTTTTTGGCAAATTATATTTCGCAACAATATCATCAAAATCCTCTTTGTTTGATAGAAAAAATTTAAGATGGTTATTTATTATAAATCTACTAACAATATTAAATTTAAAGATTAAAACTAAAAAATATGCAAATTTTAAAAGAAATGGCTCTTTTTTCTGAAATGAAAATATTGATTTTTTAATTGAATTAATTCCTAACATTTGTTTTTTAATTTACTTTATCCTAAACTTCAAAACTTTTCATGAATTTAGTTAAATTAAACTTTGGAACTTTTTTGAAAGTTTTTTGGATTAAAGTCATTTCTGTCAATAAGAACTCTTCTTTCAGTCCAGCCAGGCCAAAATGCATAACCATTTTTTATATATTTTAAATAGCAAGCTCTTCTGTACTTTTTAGTATTTGAATTATTTTTTTTTGCGTAATGAATTAAGTGTGCATGAAAAAAGAGAACATCTCCCCTGCCTAACTCAACTATTTTTTCCTTATTTTTAAACTTTTTTGGAATTATTGTATTATTTCCAATAGGGTTTGCTCTCAAAATTTTTCCAGACTTACTATAAACCCAATTTGGTTTTGGGTTTGATTTTATTTCACCTAATTTGTGAGATCCAGGAAACACTCTAAGTGCACCATTATCTTCTAGAGCCTCGTCAAAATAAACTCCACAGGCCATAAAGGCACCATATTCTGCCCTTTGAGCATAGTTATCTTGATGAGGTACAGACCCATTTTCTTTTTTACTTTTTGATTTGCCAAAAAAAAATATATCACCAATTGGTATTACCCTCCATTTCAACAATGAGTCAGCAAGAGATAATATTTTTTTATGCCTAAGTAGATTCTCAAATTTTTTTGATTTTCTGTAAATATTAGAAGTAACTGTAAGGTTTTTTTTACAAACTCTATGTGATTCTTTTATGTAAACATCACACTCTTTTTCAGTGAGTACTGATCTGAATACAACATATCCATTCTTGTTGTAAAATTGTCTATCTTTATCGTTAGAATAAATTTTTGTCATTTAAAATCATCTTTTAACATGACACGAATTAGCATAATATCAAATAAAATAAATTTTTTTCAGTGCATAAATCAAGCCAATTGAGCTATTAGTACTGGTCAGCTGCACGCATTACTGCGCTTCCACATCCAGCCTATCAACGTGGTGGTCTACCACGGCTCTATAGGAAGAACTAGTTTTGAGGTGAGTTTCCCGCTTAGATGCTTTCAGCAGTTATCTCGTCCATACTTAGCTACCCGGCACTGCAGCTGGCGCTACAACCGGTCCACCAGTGGTATGTTCAACCCGGTCCTCTCGTACTAGGGTCAACTCCTCTCAATTCTTCTACACGCATAGCAGATAGGGACCGAACTGTCTCACGACGTTCTGAACCCAGCTCACGTACCACTTTAATTGGCGAACAGCCAAACCCTTGGGACCTGCTCCAGCCCCAGGATGTGATGAGCCGACATCGAGGTGCCAAACACTGCCGTCGATATGAGCTCTTGGGCAGTATCAGCCTGTTATCCCCGGCGTACCTTTTATCCGTTGAGCGATGGCCCTTCCACTCAGAACCACCGGATCACTATGACCGACTTTCGTCTCTGCTCGACTTGTCAGTCTCACAGTCAGGCAAGCTTATGCCATTGCACTCTACGAACGATTTCTGACCGTTCTGAGCTTACCTTCGCACGCCTCCGTTACTATTTGGGAGGCGACCGCCCCAGTCAAACTACCCACCATACAATGTCTTGACGCCGGATAACGGCAGTCAGTTAGATACCAAGAAAAACAAAAGAGGTATTTCACTGATGACTCCACAAAAGCTGACGCCTTTGCTTCAATGTCTCCCTCCTATACTAAATATGTTTTTCCTAATACCAATGTAAAGTTGCAGTAAAGGTGCACGGGGTCTTTCCGTCTAACTACGCGAACTCCGCATCTTCACGGAGAATTCAATTTCACTGAGTTGATGTTGGAGACAGCGGAGAAATCGTTACGCCATTCATGCAGGTCGGAACTTACCCGACAAGGAATTTCGCTACCTTAGGACCGTTATAGTTACGGCCGCCGTTTACTGGGGCTTCAGAAGTTAGCTTGCACCAACCGCATTAACCTTCCAGCACCGGGCAGGCGTCAGACCCTATACATCCACTTACGTGTTAGCAGAGCCCTGTGTTTTTGATAAACAGTCGCTTCTCCCTGGCTTGTGCCACCCTCTAATAGTTGCCTACTAAAAGGTCTTCCTTATCCCGAAGTTACGGAAGTATTTTGCCGAGTTCCTTCAACATCATTCTCTCAAGCGCCTAAATATACTCTATTAATCCACCTGTGTCGGTTTAGGGTACGGTCTTATGATGGAGCTATTTCTTGGAACCTTTTCGCGGCAAGCTCAATCCATTAAGAACTTACAACTTACAAGATCCGTCACTACCATCTGGTTAAGGAATATTAACCTTATTTCCATCGACTACGGCTTTCGCCCTCGCCTTAGGTGCCGACTAACTCTGCGCGGATTAACCTTGCGCAGAAACCCTTGGATTTTCGGCGAAGAAGTTTTTCACTTCTTTTATCGTTACTTATGTCAGCATTCGCACTTCTGATACCTCCAGGATCCTTCACAGGTATCCCTTCACAGGCTTACAGAACGTTCCGCTACCAGTTACAATTTTCGAAAAAATTATAAATCCACAGATTCGGTATATGATTTTAGCCCCGTTACATCTTCGGCGCAGAAACTCTATTAGACCGGTGAGCTGTTACGCTATCTTTAAAGGATGGCTGCTTCTAAGCCAACCTCCCGGCTGTTAAGGAATTTCCACATCCTTTCACACTTAATCATAATTTGGGGACCTTATCTGGTGGTCTGGGCTCTTTCCCTCTCGACCATGGACCTTAGCACCCACAGTCTGTCTGCTGAAGAACAACATTTAGCATTCGGAGTTTTATTAGGTTTGGTAAGAATCTCTTCCCCCTAGCCCATTTAGTGCTCTACCTCTAAATGTCTATTTATTCAACGCACTACCTAAATAGTTTTCGCGGAAAACCAGCTATCTACGAATTTGGTTGGCCTTTCACCCCTTACCACAAGTCATCCAAAGACTTTTCAACGTCAACTGGTTCGGTCCTCCGGTTGGTGTTACCCAACTTTCAACCTGCTCATGGTAAGCTCATTCGTTTTCGGGTCTAATTCATTAAACTAATCGCCCTATTAAGACTTGCTTTCGCTGCGCCTACACCTAGATGGCTTAAGCTTGCTTAATAAATTAAGTCACTGACCCATTATACAAAAGGTACGCCGTCACTCTAAAAAGAGCTTCGACTGATTGTAGGCATGCGGTTTCAGGTTCTATTTCACTCCCCTAATAGGGGTTCTTTTCACCTTTCCCTCACGGTACTAGTTCACTATCGGTCACTGAAGAGTATTTAGGCTTAGAGGGTGGTCCCCCTATATTCGAGCAGGATTTCACGTGTCCCGCTTTACTCAAGAATTTTGTTAAACATTACTCATACGGGACTATCACCCTCTATGGTTAGCATTTCCAAACTATTCAAATTTTTTTAACAAAACTACTGGCCTAGTCCGCGTTCGCTCGCCACTACTAACGGAATCTCAATTGATTTCTTTTCCTCTGGTTACTTAGATGTTTCAGTTCTCCAGGTTGTCTCTTTAAACCTATGTATTCAGTTTAAAGTACCACATAAAGTGGTGGGTTTCCCCATTCGGAAATTTTCGGATCAAAACTTACATACAGCTCCCCGAAACTTATCGCAGTATATCACGTCCTTCATCGGCTTTCAGTGCCAAGGCATCCACTACACGCCCTTAAACGCTTGATTTATGCACAGAAAAAAATTCTGTGTTGAATCAAATTTTTATTTTGAACATTAGCTAATAACATTACTAATGTTCGGATATAGATATTGATATTAATTATTTTTTTATTCACAATTTTTTATAACTAAGTGTTTTGGTGGAGGATAGCGGGATCGAACCGCTGACCTCCTGAATGCAAATCAGGCGCTCTCCCAGCTGAGCTAATCCCCCATGATCTTAAATTGGTGGGCCGAGAAAGACTCGAACTTTCGACCCCACCCTTATCAAGGGTGTGCTCTAACCAACTGAGCTACCGGCCCCTATGCAAGAGAAACACTACTTTAAGAAGAGAAATGAGGACGGTCAACATTACCTGTATATTATTTAGAATAAAATTTTACTTTTATTCATCCTTAGAAAGGAGGTAATCCAGCCGCAGGTTCCCCTACGGCTACCTTGTTACGACTTCACCCCAGTCGCTGACTATACCGTGGTCAAGGGTTTTAAACCTTGCCTTAAGGTAGAACCAACTCCCATGGTGTGACGGGCGGTGTGTACAAGACCCGGGAACGCATTCACCGTGGCACGCTGATCCACGATTACTAGTAATTCCAGCTTCATGCACTCGAGTTGCAGAGTGCAATCCGAACTGAGGTATCTTTTAAGGATTTGCTTAACCTCGCGGTTTTGCTTCCTGTTGTAGATACCATTGTAGCACGTGTGTAGCCCAACACGTAAGGGCCATGAGGACTTGACGTCATCCCCACCTTCCTCCAGCTTATCACTGGCA
This sequence comes from uncultured Pelagibacteraceae bacterium, assembly GCA_902571135.1. GTDB lineage: Bacteria > Pseudomonadota > Alphaproteobacteria > Pelagibacterales > Pelagibacteraceae > Pelagibacter. The sequence goes on from CACGAU010000003.1 coordinate 31,806, forward strand.
GTTCTTTCAGAGTGCCCAACTTAATGATGGCAACTAAAAGTGAGGGTTGCGCTCGTTGCGGGACTTAACCCAACATCTCACGACACGAGCTGACGACAGCCATGCAGCACCTGTGTTTCGTCCGGCCGAACCGAAAACTCTAATCTCTTAGAGTCGCGACGAACATGTCAAGTGTTGGTAAGGTTCTGCGCGTATCTTCGAATTAAACCACATGCTCCACTACTTGTGCGGGTCCCCGTCAATTCATTTGAGTTTTAACCTTGCGGTCGTACTCCCCAGGCGGTGTGTTTATCGCTTTCGCTGCGACACTGAAAATAAATTTCCAACGTCTAACACACATCGTTTACGGCATGGACTACGAGGGTATCTAATCCTCTTCGCTACCCATGCTTTCGTTCCTCAGTGTCAGTAATGATCCAGAAAGCTGCCTTCGCAATTGGTATTCTTTCTAATATCTACGAATTTCACCTCTACACTAGAAATTCTGCTTTCCTCTATCAAACTCTAGCTGAAAAGTTTTGATGGCAGTTCCAGAGTTAAGCTCTGGGATTTCACCACCAACTTTTTCAACCACCTACGAACTCTTTAAGCCCAGTAATTCCGAACTACGCTAGGTCCCTTCGTATTACCGCGGCTGCTGGCACGAAGTTAGCCGGACCTTCTTATTCGGGTACAGTCATTTTCTTCCCCGACGAAAGAGCTTTACAACCCAAAGGCCTTCTTCACTCACGCGGCATCGCTGCATCAGAGTTTCCTCCATTGTGCAAGATTCCCCACTGCTGCCTCCCGTAGGAGTTTGGGCCGTGTCTCAGTCCCAATGTGGCTGATCATCCTCTCAAATCAGCTATTGATCACAGTCTTGGTAGGCCATTACCCCACCAACAAACTAATCAAGTGCAGGCTCATCCAATGGTGCATAAAGCTTTCTCCGTAAAGACTTATCCGGTATTAGCACAAGTTTCCTCGTGTTATTCCAGGCCAAAGGGCAGATACCTACATGTTACTCACCCGTCTGCCACTAAGTATTGCTACTTCGTTCGACTTGCATGTGTTAGGCGTGCCGCCAGCGTACGTTCTGAGCCATGATCAAACTCTCAAGTTTAAAAACGGCGCACACTAGCTTCCATATAAATTCTAAGAATAAAATTTATATGATGTTGAAGTGTGTACGACAAATTTTTGGTAACCTTAACCGTCCACACTTCTCTTCTTAAATTTTTACTTTTTAAATAGCTAATTGGACAAAAAAAGGCCCAATAATTCTCACTTTTTTATTATATTAACAATAATTCATTGAGAAAGTTCAGTGCTTATAGGCTAAAATAATAGGAAATCAAGCATTTAACATTAAAAAAAAACATAAAAATTATTGTTTTTAAAGGGTTTTTTTTGATTTTTTTTAGCCTCTAAACTAATAATTGTAACTGAGACAAATTCTAATGATAAAAAATATCAGATTAAAAATTAAAAAAAATTTAGAGGTATTTAGTTTAATTGTACTAATTGTTAGTACGACTATATCAACAAGCTATTATAATTATAAAAAAAATATCAATGAAGATACATACGCTAATTTTATAGACAATGTTTATTTAAAAAAAACTCTCAACCACTTAATTGAGAATTTAGATCCAAAATATAAAAAAATAAAACACAAGATTAAATCTGGAGAAACATTCGATAAAATTTTAGAAGGTTATAACATTGATAAAAAAGAGATAACTAAAATTAAAAATTCTCTGAAAAAAGAAATTAATTTAAATAAATTAAATACAAAACAAATAATTCAATTTAGTTTGGATAAAACTAATAATAAAATAGTTGAGTTTATATACCAAATTTCTAATACTCAAAAAATATATTTAAAAAGAAATCTCGAGAATGATAAATTTAGTAATGAAATTTTATCAGTTAAATTAGAAAAAAAAATAATTTATGAAGAAAATATAATACAACAAAGTCTATATAAATCTGCAACAGACAAAAATATTCCAGCAAATATTATAATTGAATTTGCTGGTATTTATGGATTTCAAATTGATTTTCAAAGAGATATTAGAAAAAAAGATAAATTTCATGTTATGTATGAAGTATTTTTAAACGATAAAAAAGAAATTGTAGAAACTGGAGAAATCCTTTACGCAAATTTAAAAATTAGTGGTCAAAATAATAGTTTATACTATTTTGATGAGCCAGGAAGTGAGGGTCATTATGACAGGAATGGCAAAAGTGTTAAAAAAGCTTTAATGAAAACACCAATTAATGGAGCAAGACTTTCATCTCCTTTTGGAATGAGAAAACATCCTATAGATGGTTTTAATAAAATGCATAAAGGTACTGACTTTGCTGCACCGAAGGGAACGCCAATAATGGCCTCAGGTGATGGCATAATAAAAAAAGCTGGATGGTGTGGTGGCGGTGGTAATTGTGTAAAAATTAGACACAACTCAACCTATCAAACCGTATATGCACATATGTCAAAATTTGCACGGGGAATTAAACCAGGAGTGAGAGTTAAACAGGGACAAACAATAGGTTATGTAGGATCAACTGGTAAATCTACTGGCCCACATCTACATTATGAAGTGATTGTGAATGGTAAAAAAGTAAATTCACAAAAACTAAAGCTTCCATCTGGAAAAATCTTGAAAGGTAAAGAAAGAAAACTATTTGAAACAAAAAAAATTAAATTAGATGTGATGAAATCTGAAAAAATACTTGGAATAAATTAACTTATCTCAACTTGTGATTTTACATTTTTTTGAGTCATTTTTTCGTCGTTAGTATTCTCAACTAATTCTTTATCAGAATTATGCTCAAGATTTTCAATTTTTTCTTCAACAACCTCTGAATTATTTAGATATCTACTTTCAGAATATTTTTCTTTTTTAAAATTTTCTCTCTCGTTTAGAATCCTTGTAAAATGATCTGCATGCTGCAAATAATTTTCTGATAAAATTTTGTCACCATTTGACGATGCTTCCCTGGCTAAATCATTATACTTTTCGATTAATTTTGAGGCATTATGATTGTTTCTTCCAGGTGCTTTTCTTTTAAAACTATCATTATTTGAAAAATTCGAACCAAACTTAGAAGTTTCACTATTTGATTTAAAATTTCTAGTATTTCTTCTAAAATTACTTCTTCTATTGTTATTAGTATTGTTGTTATTTCTAAATGTTACCATAATTTAAATTAGTTATATTTTTGTACTTACAATACACCTATCATTATAAGCGAGATCTTTTTGAGTACTATTTATATAAAAACCTTCTTTTTTTAATAAATTAATAACTTTATTTTTTTGATCATATCCGATCTCTAAAATAAATTTGCCATTTTTTTTTATCAGCTCAGATGATTTTTTGATTACTTTTCTGATTTCTGACAAACCGTCTAATCCACCACTTAATGCTGTTCTTGGCTCAAAATTTGCAACATCTCTTTCCAAATATTTTAATATATGTGTTTTAATATAAGGAGGATTAGAAACAATTAAATCATATTTTCCTAAATTGAATTTGTCAACATCTGATTTATATAATTTTAACCTTGAACTAACATTAAGATTTATTGCATTTATTCTACTTATATTTAGACATTTTTTACTTATATCTATTCCTGTTCCAATAAAATCCTCTCTTTCTTTGAGGACTGATAAAATTATACACCCAGAGCCAATTCCTATATCTAAAATATTAATTTTATTTTTATGTTTAGTTAACCTCAACAAATTTTCAACTATTAATTCTGTATCGGGTCTTGGTATTAATACGTCTTCTGTTATATAAAACTTAGAGTTCCAAAAAAATTTTGAATTTGTTAAATAAGCAATTGGACTTCCTAAAGATCTTTGTTTGATTAAGTCATAAAAATTACTTAAATCATCTTTGTTAATTAAATTATTTGAATTTAGCAAAATATAATTTCTATCTTTGTCTATTGTTTTTGCCATCAGAATTTCAGAGTCTAACTGTGAACTCGATATAAATTTACTCTTTAGAAATTTTGAACCCTCATTAATTGCTGAACTAATATTCATATTATTATTTTAAGTTACTAAGGCTTTCCTCTTGTGCTTGTAGAGTCAAAGACTCGATCATTTCATCAAATGCTACACCTTCCAAAAATTCCTCTAATTTATGAATTGTTAAATTTATTCTATGATCTGTAACTCTTCCTTGAGGAAAATTATAAGTTCTTATTCTTTCTGATCTATCTCCTGTCCCTATTTTAGTCTTACGATCTTTTGATCTTTCCTGATCTATTCTAGATCTTTCAAGCTCATAAAGACGAGCTCTCAAAATTTTCATGCCTTTAGCTTTATTTTTATGCTGAGATTTTTCATCTTGTTGAGACACAGATAAACCTGTTGGTATATGTGTAATTCTAACTGCACTATCAGTTGTATTTACTGATTGTCCTCCCGGTCCTCCAGCCCTGAAAACATCAATTCTTAAATCAGAATCATTTATTTTTAAATCAACTTCTTCTGCCTCAGGCAAAACAGCTACGGTTGCAGCTGATGTATGAACTCGTCCTTGTGTTTCTGTATCTGGAACCCTTTGGACTCTGTGAACACCACTTTCATATTTCAAAGTTGAATAAATATTTCTTCCTTTGATAGAAGCAATTACTTCTTTTAAACCTCCTGCATCACTTCTTGATATTGATATCAATTCTAGAGTCCATTTTTTTTTATGGCTAACTTTTTCATACATTTTAAATAGATCGGAAGCAAACAAACTTGCTTCTAATCCACCAGTTCCAGCTCTTATTTCAATAATAGCATTTTTTTTATCTGCTTCATCTTTTGGTAACAAAAATAATTTTAATTTTTTTTCATTAATTTCATGTTGAGAACTTAAATCGGTCAATTCTGTTTCAGCCATCTTTTTTAGTTCATTATCTGATGTTTGATCTTCTAAAATCTTCTCTAACTCTTTTTTATCATCTTCAAAAGTGATATATTCTTTTGCAATATCTATAATTTCATTAATATCTGAATACTCTTTAGATTTTTCTGCAAACAATTTTTTATCTATTTCTCCTGAAGAAAGATCTTTTTCTAAAGATGAATGTTTTTCAATTAACTCTTCAATTGTTTTTAATGGGATCATTTTTTTATTTATTTTCTATTTCCGCTGCCTTTTTTTCAACTTCTGAAACTACTTTATTTATAATCTCACTAGTTAAAACTTTTTCAGTTTGAACACCTGATAAATAAAGCATATTATTTCCTTTTCCACCGCCAGTTATGCCAATATCAGTCAAAGCAGCTTCACCTGGGCCATTCACAACACAGCCTATAATAGAGAGTGTTATTGGGGTTTTTATATGAGATAATTTTTCCTCCAGTATTTTTACTGTATCTATTACTTGGAAAGCTTGCCTTGCGCATGATGGGCAAGATATAATTTTTACACCTCTGTTTCTTAATCCTAACGACTTTAAAATTTCATTTCCAATTTTAACTTCTTTTACAGGATCATCAGATAAAGATACCCTCATAGTATCACCAATACCATCCAAAAGGAGTGATCCAAGTCCTATAGAAGACTTAACACTGCCTGCAACAAAACCTCCTGCTTCTGTTATTCCTAAGTGTAATGGGTAATTCATAGCCTTAGAAAGTTGTCTGTAAGCTGCAATTGATAAAAATACATCTGAAGATTTAACACTTACTTTAAAATTAAAAAAATCTTCATCCTCTAAAATTTTTATATTTCTCAAAGCACTTTCTACCAATGCTTCTGGACACGGTTCTTTATATTTTTCCAGAATATCTCTTTCTAAAGATCCAGCATTAACGCCAATTCTAATTGAACAATTATTATCTTTTGCTGCTTTTAAAACATCGTGAATTTTTTTTTTATCACCGATGTTTCCTGGATTAATTCTTAAACAGTTTGCACCATTTTCTGCAGCTTCAATAGCTCTTTTGTAGTGAAAATGGATATCAGCAATTACAGGGATTTGAACATTTTTGGTGATTTCTTTTAATGCTTTTGAAGAGTCTTCATCTGGACAAGACACTCTTACAATATCAGCACCTTCATCATGAATTTCTTGAATTTGTTTTATTGTTGCTGATACATCAGTTGTTAATGTGTTAGTCATAGATTGAACTGAAATTGGGTTATCTCCTCCAATTTTTACATTACCTACACTAATTACTTTAGTTTTTTTTCTATTAATATTTCTAAAAGGCCTAAGGCTCATAAAATTAGTCTAGTTTAAATTCTTTGTGTAAGACCGCTACAGCTTTTTTAACATTCTTAGAGGAAATAAGTACTGAAATTTTTATTTCAGATGTAGATATAACAAGAATATTTATTTTTTTCGAAGCTAATGCTTGAAACATCCTATAAGTTATTCCAGGTGTAGTTATCATTCCTACTCCAATAATAGAAACTTTTGATAAATCTCTATCAAAAGACAATTTTTTATATGATATTGACTTATTCTTTTTTATTAATCTTTCAGTTTTTTTCAAATCCTCAGACTTAATTGTAAATGTTAAATCTGTTTCTTTTCCATTTTGAGAAATATTTTGAACAACCATATCAACATTAATTAAATTCTTAGATAATGGTCTAAAAATTGATGCAGCTACCCCGGGTCTATCCTTAACACCCACAATTGTGATTTTAGCATCATTTTTTGTAGACGAAATTCCAGTTATAATTTGATTGCTAAAAGTCTTTTTTGAACCTGTTATTAAAGTTCCACTTTTTGAAACAAAAGAGGATTTTACTTTGATATCAATTTTATTTAACTTTGCATCCTGAACTGAGGTAGGCTGCATTACTTTTGACCCAAGTGATGCCATTTCTAACATCTCATCATAAAAAATTTTTTTAATTTTTTTTGCTTTCTTATATTGCCTTGGATCCGTTGTATAAACTCCATCTACATCAGTATAAATTATACACTCATCAGCTTTGATAAATTTTGCAAGCATAATTGCAGTTGCATCAGATCCACTTCTTCCTATAGTGGTAATTCTAAAATCATTGCTAACACCTTGAAAACCAGTGATTATGGGTATTCCACCTGAATTTGTATATTTATTTAGTTCTTTAATGCCCACTGAACTAATCCTTGCACTTGAGTGAGGACCATCTGTTAAAATAGGTAATTGCCATGATGTCCAAGATCTCGATTTAAAGCCATTATGTTTTAGTCTACCAGCAATAAGTGCGCACGATGCTTGTTCTCCAGTCGAAACTAATGCATCATACTCTGCTCTATCAAAATTGCTACTTATCAGTTTAGATTTATTAACTAACTCATTTGTCACACCACTCATTGCTGATGAAACAACTACTACTTTGTTTTTTTTCTTTTTGTAAAAAGCTATAATTTTACATACCTTTTTAATTCTATCTATAGTTCCTACAGATGTTCCGCCAAATTTTAATACAATAGTTTTCATGCTAGCTTTAATTATTAATATTTAATAAATAATGGATAAAATACATCTAAATTATTATGTCAACTATTTATCACAATGACTAGTGTAAATAAAAAAGAAATAGATAAATTTTCTAAAATGGCCAATGAATGGTGGGATCCAGAGGGTAAATTCAAACCACTTCATAAATTTAATCCAACAAGAATAAAATATATAAAGGAAAATATTATTAATAATTTCAAATTAAAAAATAAATTCAGACCTTTATCAGGAATAAATATTTTAGATATTGGATGTGGTGGAGGGTTGCTATCCGAACCAATGTCAAGAATGGGAGCAAATGTAACAGGTATCGATGCATCTGGTAAAAATATAAAAATTGCAAAACTTCATTCAAAAAAAAATAAACTAAAAATTAATTATATATGTTCATCACCCGAAAAAATTAAAATTACAAAAAAATTTGATGTTATTTTAAATATGGAAATTGTTGAACACGTAGAAGATATAGATTTTTTTTTAAAGTCTTGCTCAAAACTTTTAAAAAAAAATGGACTAATGTTTGTTGCAACAATAAATAAAACTTTAAAGTCTTATATTTTTGCAATTGTTGGAGCAGAGTATGTTTTGAGATGGCTTCCAATTGGAACACACGAATGGGATAAATTTGTTAAACCTGAAGATCTTAAAAAAATTTTAATGAAATATGATTTATCCCTCAATAAATTAGAAGGAATGAATTTTAACATTATTAAGGATGAATGGAGTATTTCTAAGGATTTGTCTGTAAATTATATAGCAAAATTTACTAAAAACTAATTTTCCTTTTCATCTATCCAAGGAATCATTTGAGCATCTATACCTTCTTCTTTTAATTCTTTCAAATCTTCCTTTGATGCTCTACCGTAAATACCTTTTGATTTTTTTTTATCATTATAATGTATTGATCTTGCCTCATAAGCAAAATTATCACCTACATAATTAAAATTTTCTTTAATAAATTTTTGATAATCTTTTATAGTTTTTTTAACTATATTATATTTTTCTAAATTTGTTTTTTCATCAGTTTTTGATTTATGGCTTATTAACCGAGGTGCCATAATTGTTTTTTCAACTTTTACTGAATTGCAATTATGGCAATTCAAAAGTTTTTTCTTTTTTAATCTTTCATACTCGTTTGAAGATGCAAACCAACTATCAAATTTTAAATTACATCCTTTACAAAAGAGTTTATATTTAATCATGATTTTTAGTTAATCATTCAATTTAAATTTTCAATAAGTTAACTTCTATAGTCTGCATTAATTTCAATATATTTTTTCGTTAAATCCATTGTATAAGCTGTGAAGTTTTTGTTTCCTGTAAAAGTTTCAATATTTATCTCTATATTTTCAGATTTCATGTAGTTTGCTGTTTGCTTTTCATCATAACTTTGATTTAATTTTCCGCCTTCTACAATTAATATACTTCCAAACTTAATTGATAATTTATTTAAATTAATTTTAGGCCCTGCTTTACCGATTGCCATTATAATTCGTCCCCAATTTGGATCTTCTCCAGCAATTGCAGTTTTTACTAATGGAGAGTTTGCAACTGAGAAAGCAATTTTTTTTGCATCTATCTCATTTTTACACTTGCTAATATTGACTGTTATGAATTTTGATGCTCCTTCACCATCTGAAACGACTCTTTTAGCTAAATTTAAAAGAACATTATTTAGAGCTTTGTCAAAATTTTTAATTTTATTTTCATTTATACTTTTCACTTGGTAATTTTTTACTTCATTAGTTGCAAAAATAGTTGCCATGTCATTGGTGCTAGTATCACCATCACAAGAAATAGCGTTAAATGTATTAGTTATATTTTTTTTTAATAACTTTCCTAAAATATCATTAGATAAAGTTGCATCAGTAAATATATATGCAAGTGTAGTAGCCATGTTTGGATGTATCATTCCAGATCCTTTGGCTATTCCATATATTTTTACTTTTTCACTTCCAATATGACATTCCTCCATAGCTAATTTTGGCTTTGTATCCGTTGTCATGATTGCAAGTGCTGCCTTCATCCAAATAAATTTATTTTGTGTATACCGAATTTTTTTTATTAAATTTGGAATATTATTGTAAATTTTTTCATGTGGAAAAATTTCTCCAATAGTACCAGTGCAACCAAAAATTATATTTTTTGTAGAAATTATTTTAGGATTATCCTCATCTTCTTCTTGTTTTTTATTAAGTTGTTTAGCTGTCAAATCAGCTATTTTTTTTAAACTTTCATATCCTTTCTTTCCAGTGAAAGCATTGGCGTTTCTTGTGTTTACAATAAGAGAATATATTTTTTTTGGTCTTTGGTTTATATTCCATTTTATATTTTCGGATACTATTTTTGATTGGGTATAAACAGATGCGTAATTAGCACCTTCTCTAAAATAGAACATTGTTAAATCATCTCTAATATCTTTATATAAATTTGCTGAAACTACTGAAATTGAAAGACCGTCTAAATGATCAAGGTCTTGAAAATCAATCATTTTAGTATTTTTTGATTGAGATGATAAAAAATTTGTAAAATTAATTCCCATATTGTTTAAATTATTTATTTAATACATATATTAAACAATATAAGTAAAGAATAAATCAAATAGTAATGTTTAACCCATTAAATTTAATTACAAAATTTATCAAATCTAGTAATGAAAAAGAGCTAGATAGAATTGGTAAAATTGTTGAAAAAATAAATTTACATGAGGAAGATTTAAAAAGTTTAAATGACGACGACTTTCCAAAAAAAACTAATGAATTTAAAAATCTGATAAAAGATGGGAAAACTTTAGACGAGTTACTTCCTGAAGCTTTTGCTTTGGTAAGAGAGGCTGCCAAACGAACGCGAAATGAAAGACATTTTAACGTTCAGTTAATAGGAGGTGTAGCCTTGCATGAAGGCAAAATTGCTGAAATGAGAACTGGAGAAGGAAAAACTTTAACCATAACACTTGCTGCCTATTTAAATGCATTGAACGGCAAAGGTGTTCATATAGTAACTGTAAATGATTATCTTGCAAAAAGAGACTCTATTGAAATGGGGCAAATTTATAATTTTCTTGGTCTTACATCTGGATTTATTAACAACTATCAAGATGATGCTGAACGTAAAAAAAATTATAATTGTGATGTCACTTATGCAACTAATAGTGAATTGGGTTTTGATTACTTAAGAGACAATATGAAATTTTCTGAGGAACAGATGGTTCAGAGAGATCATAATTTTTCAATCGTAGATGAAATAGACTCATGTTTAATTGACGAAGCAAGAACACCTTTGATAATTTCTGGAGCAGCTGAAGATAAAACTTCTCAATATCTAGCAATTGATAAACTAATTAGAATCTTAAATAATAAAGACTTTGAAATAGATGAAAAAGAAAAAAGTATTTTATTGACAAATGATGGAATTAATAATGTTGAAAAACTTTTTTCTAATGCAGGTATTTTAAAAAATAATAATTTTTATGACCCAGAAAATTTACATTTAGTTCACCATGTTAATCAAGCTTTACGAGCAAATCATTTATTTGAAAAGGGTAGAGACTATATTGTTAAAGATGGAAGTCTTAAAATTATTGATGAACTTACTGGAAGAATTTTAGAGGGCAGACGTTTTGGGGATGGTTTGCATCAAGCATTAGAGGCCAAAGAAAAAATTCAAGTGCAAGCTGAAAATCAAACGTTAGCTTCAATAACTTATCAAAATTATTTTAAACTTTATAAAAAGATATCTGGTTGCACTGGTACAGCCGCTACAGAATCTGAAGAATTTTTTGAAATTTACAATCTACCTGTTGTTGTTATTCCAACTAATAAAGAAATGATCCGAAAAGATTTTAATGATTTGATTTTTAGAACAGAAAAAGAAAAGAATGATGCGATTATAGAAAAAATAGTTGAAAGAAACAAATTAGGTCAACCTATTTTAGTATTTACATCAAGCATTAATAAATCTGAAGTTTATTCAAATTTATTAAATCAAAAAAATATTAAACATGTAGTGTTAAATGCAAAAAATCATGAAAATGAGGCTGAGATAATTGCAAATGCAGGAAAAGAAAATTCATTAATAATTACAACAAGTATCTCAGGAAGAGGAGTTGATATTCAACTTGGTGGTAAGAAAGGTTCTATTCCAGAAGACCAACTTAAAATAAATAAAGATAAAATTAAATCCCTGGGTGGTTTATTTGTAATTGGCACAGAAAGAATGGAATCTAGAAGAGTTGATAACCAGGCTAGAGGAAGATCTGGAAGACAAGGAGATGAAGGTAGTTCTATATTTTACGTAAGTCTAGAGGATGATTTAATGAGAATTTTTGGATCAGAGTCTATGAATAGTATGCTCGAAAAACTTGGACTCAAAGACGGTGAAAGTATTGATCATCCTTGGATCAACAAAGCATTAGAGAGAGCGCAGCAAAAAGTGGAAGCTAGAAATTTTGATATAAGAAAAACACTGATCAAATTTGATAATGTTCTTAATGATCAAAGGCATGTTGTATTCTCTCAAAGAAAAGATGCGATGAATAGTGAAAATATCTTTAATTACTCAGATAGTTTTTTGAAAGAAATATCTGATGATTTAATACAATTAAAAATTTCAAAATTATCCAACCCTAAAAGCAATGAATTTAATAATAAAACTAAGCAAATAGTTGGAAAAAGTTTTGATGAAACTGAGTTTAAGGATTTAATTGATGCAAAAGATCAAGATTTTAGAGAAAAAATTTCAAATAAATTTCAGGAAACTAGAGACGACCGTATTAAACTTCTGGGTGAAGATCATGCAAAAGAAATTGAAAAAAGAATTTTTCTTCAATCAATAGATTTAAACTGGAAATCTCACATTCAATATTTGGAACAATTAAGACAAGTTATTGGTCTTAGATCTTATGGTGGAAGAGATCCACTAATTGAATACAAAAAAGAAGCATTTGAATTATTTTCAAATCTTTTAGAAAAATTAAAATTAGATTATGTAACTATTTTAATGAACTTAAAAGTTGTTCTTGAGTCAAACCAGGAAAATGAAAACAAACAAAACGATATTTCTAAACAAATTTCAAACAATAAAAAAATGGGAAGAAATGAACCATGTTTTTGTGGATCTGGAAAAAAATTCAAGCATTGTCATGGTGCTTTATAAATTTAAATAAATAACAGAATTAAAGAAATTACAATTAATCCGCCAGCAATAGCTGATAATACTTTTTTTGATTTTAAAATTTTATCAAAATTATTTTTCTTAACAGTTAATGTGCTTAGATCCTCTGTACTAGTCATAAAACCATCGTTTCTTCCAATTTTAAGAAATTTATTTTTTCTCTCATTCATTATTTCTTCTGAAGATAATTCATCAAAATAATTTAAATTTTTTGTTAAAGTTTCTCTCACGTTATTTAATATAATATCTCTATCTCTATGCGCACCACCTAAAGGTTCTTCAATTATTTCATCAATAACTTTTAATTTTAATAAATCTTTAGCTGAAAGTTTCATAGCTTTCGCAGCATCAAGCATTTTTTTTGGATCTCTCCATAGAATAGTTGCACATCCCTCAGGGGATATTACTGAATAAATTGCATTTTCTAGCATAAGGACTTTATTTGATGAAGCTAATGCAATTGCTCCACCAGAACCACCCTCACCTATAATTATTGCAATTGTTGGAACTTTAAGCTCCATACAGCATTCGATTGATTTTGCAATTGCTTCGGCTTGTCCTCTCTCTTCTGCTCCTACACCTGGATATGCTCCTGGAGTATCAATAAAAGAGATTATGGGAATATTAAATTTGTTTGCTAAGTTCATTAATCTTATTGTTTTTCTATAACCCTCTGGTCTCATCATCCCAAAATTTCTCTCAATCCTACTATCTAAATCTTCTCCTTTTTCTTGACCTATTACTAAAACAGATTTTCCATTGAACTTTGCAAATCCAGTTAATACTGATTTATCCTCTCCATAATATCTATCCCCAGATAATGAAATGAAGTCTTCAAACAAATTATCAATAAAAAATTTTGCTTTAGGCCTATCTTCATGACGAGCAACCATAGTAGTCTGCCAAGGATCTAAATTAGAATAAATATTTTTTAATTTTTCATCTATTTCTGTTTGAGTGCTTGAAATTTTTTGAGTATCGACTTCTGATAATCCCTCTTGATTGTAAGGATCTTTCAATTTTTCTAATTCGTTTTCTAGATCTTTAATTTCTGTTTCAAAATTTAGATAATTTTTCATATTTTATTTATAGCGGATGGTTAAAATACAAAAAAGGCAATAAAATGATATTAAATAAGGTGTAATTCTTATTAATTGACTTAAATCATTTAACAGATACAAATTCATTATCGGGAGAGACTATTTATAGCGCCGAAGGAGCAACCACCCCGGAAACTCTCAGGCAAAAGGACCGATTAAAGCATAACACTCTGGAAAGAGATTGATTTCCGCCGAAGGAGTAAAGCTCTCAGGCAAAAATACAGATGGGGTACGAATTAAGTGCTATGCAAAAAAAATACATTAAAATTAATAATCTTCAAGTATCTGAAAAGCTATCAAACTTTGTAAATGATGAATTATTAAAAAATACAAATGTATCTTCAGAAAATTTCTGGTTAGGTCTAGAAAAAACCCTCGATGAGCTTGCTCCAAAAAATAAAGAATTAATTAAATTTAGAGAAGAATTGCAGAAAAAAATAGACGACTGGCATATCAAAAATAGAGACAAGGAATTTAATTTAGATGAGTATAAAAAATTTTTATTAGAAATTGGTTATTTAAAAAATGAAGGACCTGATTTTAAAATAGAAACTGAAAATGTTGATGAAGAAATTGCAAGTATAGCTGGACCTCAGTTGGTTGTGCCCGTCATGAATGCGAGGTATGCATTAAATGCTGCTAATGCAAGATGGATGAGCTTATATGATAGTCTTTATGGTACAGATGTAATTGAACAGTCTGAAGACAGCGTATCTGAACGGTATGACCCTTTAAGAGGTGAAATGGTTATAAAATATGGAAGAGATTTTTTAGATAAATACTTTCCATTAGCTGGATTAAGTTGGAATAAAATTACAAGTTTTGCTGTAAAATATGGGAAATTAAAAGTTTTAAAAGGTGCTGATATTTTTGATTTGGAGGACGAAAATAAATTTGTTGGGCACCGAGGCGAAAGCGATAATCCGTCTGCAATTATTCTAAAGAATAATAATCTGCATATTGAAATTCTAAAAGACTCAAGAGCTTTTGCTGCTCAACAAGATCATGCAGGTATAAGTGATATTATAGTAGAATCTGCAGTGTCTACAATTTGTGATAACGAAGATAGTGTAGCAGCCGTTGACTCAGAAGATAAAATTATTTGTTATCGAAATTGGCTAGGTCTAATGAAAGGAGACCTCAAGTCAAAATTTGAAAAAGAAGGAAAATTGTTTGAGAGAAAATTAAATCCACACAGAAGCTATATCTCAAAAGATGGGAAAGGTTTAAAGTTACATGGCAGAAGTCTTTTACTTGTAAGAAATGTTGGTCATCTAATGACTAACCCTTCAATTTTATTAAGTGATGGAAGTGAAATACCCGAGGGTATTATGGATGCATTTATAACTACAGCAGCCGCGCTGCATGATATAAAAAATAAAAATAATTCAAGAACTGGATCAGTTTATATTGTAAAACCTAAAATGCATGGTCCAGACGAGACGGCATTTACAGATTTAATTTTTTCTAAAGTTGAGGAAGTTCTAAATTTACCTAAATACACATGTAAAATTGGGATTATGGACGAAGAGCGAAGAACATCAGCAAATTTAAAAGAATGTATTAGAAGTCTCAAAAATAGAGTTTTTTTTATCAATACTGGTTTCTTAGATAGAACTGGTGATGAAATGCATACATCAATGGAGGCCGGTCCTATGATTAAAAAAGGTGATATGAAATCATCTAAATGGATTACTGCATACGAAAATAACAATGTTGATATTGGTTTAAGTTGTGGGTTTTCTGGTAAAGCTCAAATTGGAAAAGGGATGTGGGCAATGCCAGATAAAATGAAAGATATGATGGATCAAAAAACAGGACACTTAAAAGCAGGTGCAAACTGTGCGTGGGTTCCATCACCAACAGCAGCTGCTTTACATGCTCTACATTATCATGAAATAAATATTTTTAACGCACAAAAAAAATTAATTGATAGAGAACCAGCTAAGCTTGATGATCTTTTAACAATTCCAATAGCAGATAGACCTAATTGGTCTGTAGAAGATATAAATAAAGAAATTTCAAACTCTGCACAAACTTTATTGGGGTATGTTGTAAGGTGGGTCGACCAAGGTGTGGGTTGTTCAAAAGTTCCTGATATCAACAACATTGGCTTGATGGAAGATAGAGCAACTCTAAGAATTTCTTCACAACATATAGCCAACTGGATTCATCATGGAATTACAACAAAAATACAGGTAACTGAAATAATGAAAGAGATGGCCAAAATAGTAGATGATCAGAACAAAGGTGATCCGCTATATGTTAAAATGAGTGATAATTATGAAAATTCTATAGCATTTCAAACTGCGTGTGATTTAGTATTTAAAGGTAAGGAGCAACCTTCAGGTTATACTGAACCATTACTTCATTTAAATAGATTGAAAAAAAAATCTAATCTGAGTTCGAAACCAAATTAGACCGGTTTTTAAAAGCAGAAAATAAAGTCCCATCATCTAGACTTTCAATCTCTCCTCCTACTGGTAAACCTTGTGCTAATTTAGTAATTTTAACATCTAAATTTTTTAGACTATCTTGAATATAATATGCAGTAGTTTGACCTTCAACAGTTGCACTAGTTGCAAGAATTACCTCTTCGATTTTATCTCTATTAACTCTTTCAACTAGTGAGTTAATTAATAAATCTTCTTTTCTTTGGCCAACTGAAGAAATTGTTCCTCCCAAAATATGAAAATAGCCCTGAAAGATATTTGAATTTTCAATCGACCATTGGTCTGCAATATCCTCTACTACACAAATTTTGTTGTATTTTTCTTTTGTATTCTCACAATTTAAACAACCATTTGAATTTGACTTTAAGGCACCACATGAATTGCATCTAACTACATTTTTATAAACCTGCGCCAATGTGTTTGCCATAGGTTTTACAAGTTCGTCGCGATTATTTATTAATTTTAAAACAATTCTTTTTGCTGATTTGGGACCTAAACCTGGAAGTTTTGAAATTAATTTAATTAATTCTTCTATCTCACTGATGTTTTGCATCTATTATAAAGGCCATTTAAAACCAGGAATTCCAAAACCTCCAGTTGCTTTTGAAATTTCCTCAGTTGTTTTTGATTTAAGTTGGGATTTAGCACTATTATGTGCTGCAACAATTAAATCTTCAATTATGGTTTTGTCCTCTTTCATAATTTCATCAGATAACTTTATTATTTGCATCTCTCCCTCTCCATCCAAAGTTATCTTTACAGAATTTGAACCTGAAACTCCTTCAACTCTAATTTCCTTAATCTTTTGTTGGCTTTCTTTCATTTTTGCCTCAAGTTCTTTTGCTTTATCTAAAATTTTACTAAAATCAGTCATTATCAGCTCCATCTTTGTTTGAATTTACATCTATTAATTCGGCATCAGGAAATTTATCAATCACAGTTTTAAATATTTCTGAATTTTTCATTTCATCCATTAACTGTTTTTTTACATTTTTTTCTTTATCTTTTACTGACATTTGCCCTTTTAATTTACTAAACGTAATAATCCATCTTTCACCGGTCCATTCAAAAAGTTTTGATGATAAATCTTTTACAAAATCTTTATCTAGATTTTCATTAAAAGATATTTCAATTCTATTTTTTTCAAATTTTACAAGGTTAACATTTTTTTCTAACTCATATTTAAGTTTGATCTCTTTTTTTTTTGAACAAATTTCAATTAAATCCTCAAATGCATTTATATTAATTTTATATTCTGCTTTAATTTCTGTCTGAACTTCTGGTTTGGTTTTTTCTTCCTGTGCAACATTCTTAATTTGATTTATTGTTTTAGAGGTTAATTCAGTTTCTGTATTCTCTACAAAATTTTCATTCTTAACTTGAGCCTCAACATTTCCAATTTTATTGTCAGATGTTGCAGAACTTAAATGCATTAGTCTTATTAAGAACATCTCAATTGAAAGGTGTTGATTGGATACTATGTCTATCTCTTCGAGAGAAAAGATGGCAAATTGCCAAAATAATATTAATACCTCTGAATCTATTTGATTTGATAAATTTTTAATTTTAGAAAATTCATCATCATTTAATGAAAAGTTTGTACTTTCTAAAGTTAAAGAATTAATGTTTTTAAAGTAGTAAAGTAACTCTAAGAAATCATTAATAAAAACCTTTGGTTCAACACCTTGGTCATAAATTTTTCTATAAATACTTATTACTTTTTTTTCTTCACCTTTTAAAATTAACTCAAACAAATCGATTAATTGAGATTTATCAAAATACCCAAAAATTTTCTGAGCTGAATTTAAGTCTAATTCTTTTCCTTCATCCAAACTTAATAGTGCTCTATCTAGTAACGATAAAGAATCTCTAACAGAGCCCTCAGAAATTTTTACTATAAGCTTTAAAGCATCGTCGCTTATTTTTCCATTTTCCTTATCCTTAATTTTTTTAATAAACTCCAATAATTCTGAGGATTTAATTCTAGATAGATCAAATCTTTGACATCTAGATACGACTGTAATTGGAATTTTTTTAATTTCTGTAGTTGCAAAAATAAATTTTAGATATTCTGGTGGTTCCTCTAAAGTTTTTAATAGAGCATTAAATGCTTGTTTGCTTAACATATGAACTTCATCAATAATAAAAATTTTATATTTAGCCGAGGTCGGCCCGTATCTTGAAAATTCGATTAAATCTCTTACGTCATCTACACCTGTTTTGCTTGCTGCATCCATTTCAAGCACATCTATATGACTAGACTCGCTTATAGATTTACAGCTTTCACAAAAGTTTTCTTTACATAAATTATCGATACCATTTGAACAATTAAGTGCTTTTGCAACAATTCGTGCTGTTGTGGTTTTTCCTATTCCCCTTATTCCTGTGAACAAATATGCATTAGGTATTTTATCAGCTTTAATAGAATTAGTAATAGTTTCAGCAACAACCTCTTGACCAATAAGATCATCAAAAGTTTGTGGTCTATATTTAAGCGCTAATACTTTTGAGTTATTATTCATATATCTATAAGGAGACTAGAACCTGAATAACTGTCTCTACGACTGCTTCCGTTAAGATCTGGTCGGGTTCAAGCAGCATCCACCTCTAGCCTCCAAATCTATTATAGCAGTTAAAATTTCTAATCTACAAGAAAAGATTCTTATTTATTTTGTCTCAAACTATCAGCTTCAAAAACACCTAGAACGTGAAAATCCTCACAATGTAGGCCCAGCTCTTCAAGAGATTTTTGAACTTTTGAGTCTTCAATATGTCCATCTAAATCACATAAGAAAAAATAAGAATCGAAACTATTTTTTTCTGGATAACTTTGTAGTTTAGTTAAATTTACACCATTAATAGCAAAACCTCCTAGTGATTGATAGAGGGCAGCTGGCTTACTTTTCAATTTAAATAAAAAAGAGGTTATGTAAGTTTTGTCTTTAAATTCTGGTTGAGAAATATTTTTTCCCATAACCAAAAATCTTGTCAAATTTCCGCTTTCATTTTCTATATTTTTTTTAATTACTTCTAAGCCATAAATTTCAGCACTTAAGGAAGATGCTATCGCAGATTGTTTGATATCTTTTGTTTTAGAAATCATTTCAGCAGATCCGGCGGTATCTGCTCTAATATGTTCTGCTAAATTATTTTCTTTTATAAATTTTGAACACTGAGACAATCCTTGCGCGTGTGAGTATACTTCTTTGATATCTTTTAATTTAGCACCAGGCTGTCCTAATAAGTTGTGTTCAATTTTTTGAAAATGCTCTTTATAAATATTTAGTCTGTGTTTAAATATTAAATATTCAATTCCAATATTACCAGTAATTCTATTTGACTCTGGGATTATAATTCTACTATCTGGCTCTTCAGATGCTTTATTAAAACAATCATCAAAAGTTTTACAAGGCAAAATCTCAGCTTTAGGATCAATAGAAAGTGCTGCCAAGTGAGAATATGCACCAAAAGTTCCTTGAAAATAAATTTTACTCATCAATTCTTATATTCCATTATTTTTTTCAAGGCTAGATAATCTTCCTCTGTGTCAACTCCTATTGGAGATGAGTTTGCAATTGATACATTAATATCAATATCATTGTCTAATGCTCTTAACTGCTCTAATCGATTTTCTATTTCATTTTTGGATTGATTCAAGTGAACAAATTTTTCAAGACAATCTCTTGAATAACAATAAATTCCAATATGGTGATAAATATTATCTACCTGCTCAGATATTCTTGAAAAGGAGACTGCCTTTGGAAAATGACCCCCTTCTAGGCTTTTTTCGGTGATGACCTTAACAATATTTTCATTCTTAAGATTTGTAATATCTTTTATTTTTGCGGCAAGAGTTCCTAAATTGGAATTATTTTTTACCATTTTGTCATTCAAACTTTTTATATCATCAATCTCGATTGCTGGTTCATCACCTTGTAAATTCATAATGAAATCAATATCTCTAATATTTGATTTTTTAAGTGCTTCGTGAATTCTATCTGTACCTGTTTTGTGTTTATTGCTAGTTAAAATAGCATTAAAACCATTGCTTTTAACATCGTCAATAATTTCCTGGTCCTCTGTGGCTACAATCACTTCTCCAATATTGGCTTCTTCTGCTTTTCTAGATACATGTGAAATAATTGATATACCATTTATTTTTAGCAAAGGTTTGCCTGGCAACCTAGTGGCGGACATTCTAGAGGGTATAATTACTAAAGTTTTCATTATATTTTCAAATTATTATACTCATTAAACAACTATAGAGGCAAATTTATACATTAAATTTTAGCTTTTTTTTAATTTATCATGTTATACGTTCACTACAAAATTTAGAAAAAATGGATTCTTTCGAAATAAATAAAATAGTTGCTGCAGTTTTAATGGTTGCACTACTTATTATCGGAATTGGAAAATTATCTGATGTTATATTCCATGTAGAGAAACCTGAGACACCAGGTTATGCTGTTGAAGTAGAGGCTGCAACTACAGTATCTGCATCTAGCTCAAGTTCAGCATCAGATGAAATTGACATAGCCACACTAATGGCAATGGGAGATATTGCGCATGGTGAAAAAGTTTTTAAAAAATGTGCTGCTTGTCATTCAATAGTTAAGGGTGGGAAAAATGCTATAGGACCCGCTTTATATAATGTTGTGGGAAGAAAAGTTGGAGCTATTGAAGATTATAAATATTCTAAAGCGTTAGCTGCATATGATAAGAATTGGACTTTTGAAGAACTGAATGGATTTTTAATAAAACCTGCTAAATGGATTAAGGGAACAAAGATGGCTTACGCAGGTTTACGAAAAGAAAAAGATAGAGCCTCTGTAATAAAATATCTAAATGAAAATTCAGACAGCCCTTTGCCGCTACCTTAATTTTCCAAAACAATATAATAAAATACTTTTTTGTACGTGAACTCTATTGAGTGCTTGTTGCCATACATGAGATTGTTTTCCCAAGAAAACATCATCACTCACTTCATTTCCTCTGGGCAAACAATGCAAAAAAATGCAACGTTTTTTTGCATAACTCATTAATTTTTTATCAATTTTAAAATTTTTAAACGCTTTTATTTTTTTCTTCTTATTAACTTTGTCATTTAAAGAAATAACTTTATCAGAAAAAATCACGTCTGCATTAGAAACTGCTTTTTTCACATCATTATAAATATAAATCTGCTTATTATTTTTTTTGACCCAAGCTCTAACTTCTTTTCCTGGTTCAAATTTTTTTGGGCAGCCAATACTTAGCTTGAAAGAAAATTTAACTGATGCGGCTATTAAGCTATCTAAAACATTGTTGGAGTCACCTATCCAGCAAATATTTAAATTAGAAATAGGTTTCTTTATTATTTCCTCAACAGTAAAAACATCTGATAAAACCTGCGTTGGGTGAGATGAAGGACTTAAACCATTGATGACAGGTATAGATAAATATTTTTCAAAATTTTCAACCTTTTTATCGCTATCGGTTCTAAGCATAAATCCATCACCATAGGTCGAGAGAATTTTAGCCGTATCAGCAATGCTCTCTCCACCTTGACCTAGATGAAGCTCATTAGATCTCAAAGTCAAAGTACCACCACCTAATTGTTTGATAGCTAAATAAAAGCTCAATCTTGTTCTCAAACTAGATTTTTCAAACATTTGAATCAATAATTTTCCTTTTAAGGGTGCACCCTTGTCAACCTCTAATGTACTTAGCTTTTTTCTTAAACTTTTTCTTTTCTTAGCATCAACAATGATCTTTCTTAGATCTTTTGCAGGTATGTCTTTTAAATTAATAAAATGTTTCATATTATTTTATCTGAGAACAGACTTTTTCAATAATTTTTAATGCTAAATTTAGTTCGTTTTTTTTGACATTTAATGGAGGTAAAATCCGAACAACATTTTCTGCTGCTCGAATAGTCAATAAATGATTATCCATCAATTTTTTAATAAATTCAGTTTGGTCTTTATATAACTGTATCCCTATCAAAAAACCTCTCCCTCTTATTTGCTTAATAACATTTGGATATTTTTGTTGAATTTTATTAAGCTTAAATAAAAAATATTTTGATAAACTTTTTACATTATTTAAAAATTTCTTATTTGATATAATATCCATTACAGTATTTCCAACTGACATAGCCAAAGGGTTTCCTCCAAATGTTGATCCATGAGTACCTGGTGTCATGCCTGAGGCGACCTTTTTATTCATTAAAACTGCTCCAATAGGAAATCCTCCACCTATTCCTTTTGCAATTGGTACAATATCAGGTTTTACTTTAGATTTTTCAAAAGCAAAAAAATTGCCGGATCTTCCTATTCCACATTGAACTTCATCAAGAATTAATAGTATTTTTTTCTTATTACATAATGCTCTTAATTCTTTTAAGCACCAATCTGGAATAACTTTTATACCCCCTTCACCCATAATTGTTTCAACCATGATTGCAGCTGTGTTTTTGTTTATTTTTTTTTTAAGAGAATTATGATCGCCAAAACTGAAGTGATCAAATCCTGTTACTTTTGGACCAAATCCCTCAGTCATTTTCTTTGATCCACTAGCAAAAATTGCTGCTAAAGTTCTTCCGTGAAAAGAGTTTTTAATACATAAAATCCTATTTTTATTTGGTTTGCCTATTGAGTAAAAATATCTTCTGGCAACTTTAATTGCTGCTTCCGTAGCTTCGGCTCCACTATTTTGAAACATTACATAATCAGCAAAAGTTTTTTTACATAACTTTTTAGCCAATTTTTCTCCCTCTGGAATTTGAAATGCATTAGAAACGTGCCATAATTTTTTTGATTGAACTTTTATAGTTTTTACTAATTTGGGATGTGCATGACCTAAAGAATTGACCGCAATTCCCTGCACAAAATCTAAATATTTATTTTTATCAGTGGAATATAGATAGCTACCTTTGCCGTAATTAAAGGAAATTTTTTTTCTATTATAGTTTTTTGCTAAATAACTCATAAATTTAATTTGTTTTATAAAGTTTATTTATTAATACAAGTATGGATTGAAAATATCTAAATATTTAAAACTCAGATTAATGTTGATAACTCTTATTTTTAGATTGTTTAATTTAATTTTATATCAGTATATTGTTGTTTTATATAAACGATATACAAAATATAGATAATGAGCTGGGATGAAGAAAAAGTTGCAAAACTAAAAGAACTTTGGGGAAAAGGTAATACAGCAAGTCAAATTGCTGAAATAATTGGTGGAATAAGTAGAAACGCAGTTATTGGAAAAGCTCACAGACTAAATTTATCAGCAAAAATTAAGACTAGAGCTGCTGCATCAAACGAAAATTTTAATAGCTCCTCAAGTGGTAACACAAAAATAAAGAAAAATCGTAGAAGTAAATTTAAATCTTTAATTATTGAAAAAGATTTTGAACCAGAAAATCCTAAGCAGCTAGAAGAGCTTGACGAAAGTACTTGTAAATGGCCAATTGGACATCCCGACGAAAAAAATTTTTACTTTTGTGGTAGATCATCTTTAAAAGACTTTTCATATTGCAAATTACACCTTCTTTACGCTTATCAACCAAAGGGGAAAAAAGAGGATAACTTAGAAAAGGAAGAAGTTCCAGAATTTATTGGAAAGAAAATTCAATCAGCTTAATTTAAAATTTTTTTTTATTTTAAGAATTATTTTTATACAGCATCTTTTTTTGACGAATATTTTTCTGTTGAAAATTGACCGCCTTCTTTCCACATATAGCTATATTTTTCAACTTCTTCCTCAAAATTTCTTAAGCTTGGAATACCTATATCATAATTAGTTTTATATTTACCTGAAGCAATATTATCATACTTCAGTAATTTTAACTGATCTCTTGTAAGGATAGGTTTTGGCATCAATTCAAAAAATTTAGCTTTTAAGTTAGCCACCTGTATTGGAATTGGTAAAAAAATGCTTTTTTTATTAATTGAAATTAACAATTTTTCTAATAATTCTCTAAAAGTAAATACTTCAGGACCAACACACTCAATTATATTTGAGTAAATATTTTTTGAAATAACATAATGAATTATATCAGTCAAATCTGAACAATGTATTGGTGCAAACTTTGTATTTCCTTTATAGTACAGCGGAAAAACTGGCAATCTACTTAATAATGTCATAAAATTTGTTGTAAAATTATCATCTACTGAGTAAACAATTGAGGGTCTTAATATAGTTGCTAAAGGAAAATTTTTTAAAACTTTAGCTTCTCCTTCTAACTTACTCTGAGCGTACTTAGAGTCTTTTGCTTCATTGATTCCTAAAGCACTAATATGGATAAAATGATGTAATCTGTATTCTTTGGATAATTTTGAAAGCAAAGATGGTAAAACTGAATGAATGTTTTTAAAAGAATTTGTTTTTTTTTTTTCAAACAGTATTCCTATTAAATTGATACAGATATCAGCATCCTTAAAAAGTTTTCTTATCTTATTCTCATCAAAAATATTTGCTTCAACAATGTCAATATAGCCAGCATTTGCTTGGGTCTTAATAATATAGCTTTTTTGGTGTATGTTTCTTGTGACTACTGTAACCTTGTAGTTGTTCTTCGTAAGTTTTCTAATTAGGTTTCTACCTATTTGTCCACTACCACCAAAAATTAGACAATTTCTTGCTTTCATATATATATGTCAAAAATGAGTAATAAAATTCAATTATACAAAAACGATCTACCAGATGATTTAGAATTAGGCAATATATTAGCAGTCGATGGTGAATTTATGGGACTAAATGTCAGACGAGATCCTCTTTGTTTAATACAAATATCATCAGGTAATTCTGATGCCCACATAGTTCAATTTGACAGAAAAAATTATAATTCACCAAACTTGGTAAAAATTTTGGAGGATGAAAAAATCACTAAAATATTTCACTATGGAAGAGCTGACATGGCGCATATTAAATATTATTTGGGAACTGAAACAAATAACATACTTGATACTAAAATTGCTTCAAAACTTGCAAGATCATATTCGGATAATCATTCTTTAAAAACTTTAATAAAAGAATTTATTAATATTGACATAAGCAAACAATTCCAAAACTCAGATTTTGGAGGAGAATTAACTCCAGCACAACTTAAATATTGCGCAAATGATGTAATTTATTTACATAAAATTCATGAAGAACTTAATAAAATACTCGAGAGAGAAAATAGAATTAAATTATATAAAAATTGTCTAAAATTTTTAAAAACAAGAGTTGATCTTGATTTAGCACTTTTTAAAGACGATATTTGGTCTCACTGATGAAAAAAAAAAAATTTATATCGATCGCAAAAGATGTAATTAATCTTGAAATTAAAGCTCTTCAAAAATTAAAAAGTAGTATCAATGCCTCATTTAACCATGCCGTAATACAAATTGCAAAATGTCAGTCAAAAGTGATTCTTTGTGGAGTTGGCAAAAGCGGATTAATTGCATCTAAGATTGCCGCAACATTATCATCAGTTGGCACAGCATCATTTACTTTATCTGCCAGTGATTCGTCGCATGGAGATCTTGGAAGCATATCAAAAAAAGATATATTGATATTGATTAGTTATTCAGGGCAAACCAATGAATTAAAAAATATAATTCAATACGCGAATAGAAATAAAATTTTTTTAATCGGTATTGTCTCAAAAAAAGAATCTATTTTATACAAAGCATCAGATATCAAATTACTTGTTCCACAGGTAACTGAGTCAGGAGGAATCGTTCCAACATCAAGTACAACTGCACAGTTAGCTATTGGTGATGCTTTGGCTATAGCAACAATGCAATACAAAAAATTTAGTAAATTAGACTTTAAAAAAATTCATCCAGCTGGAAATCTTGGAGCTCAACTAATAACTGTTGAAGACATTATGCTTACAGGAAAAAAAATTCCTTTTGTAAGTGAAAATTTAATAATGAAGAAGGCGTTAAAAATTTTAAGTGAAAAAAAACTTGGTGTTTTAATAGCTCAAGATAAACAAAAAAAAACAACGGGTATTATTACAGATGGTCAAATAAGAAGATTTAATCAAAGGAAAAAAAATCTTCAAATATCAAGAGTTAAAGACATAATGACTAAAAATCCAATTTGTATTGAGAAAGATGCATTAGCTGTTAAAGCATTGGCCTTAATGAATTCAAAAAAAATAACATCACTTTGTGTTTACAATAAAAAGAACAAAATCAAGACAATCGGCGTCATTCATATTCATCATATATTACAGTCAAATATCTCATAGATGGGTAAAAATAAATTAATCCTAATATCTATTTTAATCTTATTGGTAACTACATTTTTCCTTTTTAAAATTTTTAAACCTAACGAAATTGAAATTGTTTCAGATAGCAAAGTTCAAACTGAAGAAGTTTATAGTTCAAATATAATTAAAAATGTGAACTACTCATCAATTGATGCTAGAGGGAATGAATATATTATTTATGCAGAGCAAGGAGAAATAGATTATAATAATACAAATACAGTATATCTTACAAATGTCGATGCGCTAATTAAACTTACAAATTCAAATCAAATTATAATTTACTCAGATTACGGCAAATATAATACAGATAATTTTGATACAATTTTTTCAAAAAATGTATTAATAAAATACTTAGAAAATGAAATTAAAGGAGATTATCTTGACTTTTCTATTAATAGAAACTCTATGATTATTTCTAAAAATGTAACATATACAAATACCAATAATATACTGAAGGCAGATGTTGTGGAAATTGATATAGATACCAAAGACACTAAAATTTCAATGTTCAGCAATGAAGAAAAAGTAAATATTAAAAGTAAAGATTAAAATGGCAATAATTAAAAAATTTAGAATTAAATCTTTTAAAAATATTAATTCAGTAATTGAATTTGAAAATATTTCTCTTGCTTATGGAAATAGATTAATTTTAGATAATATAAACTTTAAAATTAATGAAGGTCAAATCTTTGGTATGCTTGGGCCTAATGGAGTTGGAAAATCAACTATATTTAATTTAATCACAGGCTTAGTTAAACCAAAAAATGGTAAAATAAAATTACAAGGTGAAGAAGTTACTGAATACCCTGTTTATTATAGGTCAAAAAAGTTCAATGTTGGTTATGTACCTCAATATGGTGGATATTTTAATGATCTTACACTTTATGAGAACTTAAAAGCAATCAGTGAACTAGTAATTCAAAACAAAAATGCTAGAAACGAAAAAGTAAGCTATTTAATCTCCAAATTTGAACTTGATAATTCAAAAGATATTAAGGCAAAATTTTTATCAGGTGGTCAAAAAAAAAAATTAGTTATAGCACTATCACTTTTAAATGATCCAAAAGTTCTTTTATTGGATGAATGCTTTGCCGCTCTTGATGTTTTGACAATAAAAATGTTACAGGAAACTATTGTTAATTTGCAACAAGAAACAAAAATTACAATTTGTATTTGTGATCATCAGGCAAGAGATTTGCTTGCATGTGTAGACGTTGCAATGATTTTAAATAATGGAAAGATTATTGCTCTTGATACGCCTTCTAACCTTGTTAAAGATATAAATGCTAAGAATGCTTATTTTGGTGAAAGTTTCAAATTTAATTAAGCATTAATGTCAAATAGTTTAATAATTAATAAAAAAATTAAAACATTTAAAAAGTCTATAACTGTTCCAGGCGATAAAAGTATAAGTATTAGGTGGGTTCTATTTTCTTCAATAGCAAATGGAGTATCTAAAGCTACAAATCTTCTAAAGTCTGAGGATGTAATTGCTGCGATAAAAACAATAAGAAAATTAGGAATTAGAGTGGACTTAAAAAAATCATCTTGCAGAATATTTGGGAAAGGGATCAATGGTTACAAGTATAAAAAAAATTTAATATTAGATGCAGAAAACTCAGGAACACTCGGTAGATTAGTTCTTGGGTTGTTAATTAATACAGACAAAACAATCAAATTAATTGGAGATAAAAGTCTATCTAAAAGGGATTTTCAAAGAATTGCTACACCACTTTCTAAATTTGGCGCAAAATTTAAATTAAAGAATATGAAAAATTTACCTTTAAAGATAATAGGTTCAAAAAATTTAAATTCAATTAATTACATAGAAAATAGAGGCTCAGCTCAATGTAAAAGTGCTGTATTATTTGGTGCTATGAGAGCAGAAGGAACAACTATAATAAAAGCTAAAAAATCTAGAAATCATACTGAACTCTTATGTAAATATTTAAAACTACCAATTAAAGTTAAAAATAAAAAAAATTACGATGAAATAAAGATAAAAAAAGTAAATAAAGTTAAACCATTAAACTATAAAATTCCTTCAGATATAAGCTCTAGTGCTTTTTTTATAGTTTTAGCTACCTTGTCTAAAAATTCTAAGTTGATCATTAAAAATGTTAACATTAATCCTAGCAGGGTAGGAATTATTACTATTCTAAAAAAAATGGGAGTAAAAATTAAATTTAAAAATAAAAATACATATAAAGGCGAAAAAAAAGCGGATATAGAAATTATAAGCCCAAAAAAATTAAAACCTATCAACTGTCCTACTAAACTAAATAGTGGTGCTATAGATGAATTTTTAGTTATTTTTTTAGTAGCTGCTAAAGCTAATGGAATTTCTTTTTTCAAAAATTTGGAGGAATTAAATCAGAAAGAAAGTCCTAGACTTGAATGGGGTAATAAAATTTTAAATAAAATGGGTGTAAAAACTATACTTACAAAAAATTCTATAAAAATATTTGGCAACCCGAAGCTTGATATTAATAAAAAAATTATAATAAAAAATTATTTAAAAGATCATAGAGTTTTTATGACAAGTGTGATTGCTGCATTATCTTTTGGAGGTAAATGGGAAATTTATGATAAAGAGTCCATAAAAACATCTTTTCCAAATTTTTTAAATATTGTTAAAGAACTCAAAAATTAATGAAAAAAAGGAAAAATATTTTAAAGATAGCTATAGACTCGCCTGCTGCAGCAGGTGCTGGTACCTTGGCTAAATCTATATCTAGATACTATAATCTTTTTTATTTAGATACAGGTAAAATTTATCGATATATTGCATATTTGAAAATCAAATTTCCAAAAAAATTTAATCAAAAGTTTATTAGATCTAAAATTAAATCTATTAAAATGAAAGATCTTTCAAAAAATTCACTACTCTCAGATGAAGTGGGGACAGTTGCATCAATTATTTCAAAATCAAAAACAACAAGAAAAATAGTTCACTCTTTTCAATTAGATTATGCTTATAATCCACCTAAAAAATTTAAAGGTTCTTGTTTAGATGGTAGAGATATTACTTATAAAATAATTCCAGATGCTGATATTAAATTATTTATAACAGCCAACATAAAAACTAGAGCAATGAGGAGATACAAAGAATTAAGAGAATTAAATAAAAAAATTAGTTATAAGGAAGTATTAAAAAGCATTAAAAAACGTGATAAAAGCGACTTAAACAGAAAGATATCTCCTTTAAGAAAAACTAAAGATTCCCTATTGATTAATACGACAAACCTTACTAAAAGGTCATGTTTTTTAAAAATAAAAAAAATAATAGACAAAAAACTATCAATTAATGGAAATATATAAAGATTTATCTAACCCAGCTTCCCAAGAATTCGAAAAATTACTTAATAGCCAGTTATCAAAAATTCAAATCGAAGAAGGTAAAATTATTGAAGGTAAGATAAATAAAATTACAGAAAAATTTGTTTTTCTCTTTGTTGAAGGACTTAAGTCTGAACCAGTTTTGGACATAAATGAATTAAAAAGTATGGGTCTTTCAGAAAAAATAAAAATTGGTGAAACTATTCCAGTTTTATTAGAAAAAATAGAAGATAAACATGGTGAGGTTTTGGTTTCTGCAAGTAAAGCTCAAAAAATAAAAGGTTGGGATAAACTAGTTGAAGCATATGAAAAAAATGAACCTATAATGGGTAAGATTACATCTAAGTGTAAAGGTGGCTGCATAGTTGAACATATAGATACAGGCTCACTAATGTTTCTTCCTGGGTCACAGATTAGTGATAAGCCTTTAAAGGACATTAGCCATTTAATGAATGAACCACAAAAATTTGCCCTTATAAAGTTAGATAAAATAAGAGGTAACGCATGTGTTTCAAGAAGAGAAATTATTTCTTCATTTAAAAAAGAGGACAAAGCAAAAATAATAGAAAAATTTAAAGTTGGAGATATTATAAAAGGTGCAGAAGTAAAAGGTTACAGCTCATTTGGATGCTTCTTTAATGTAAACAATGAATTAGATGTTCTTGTTCATTTACAAGAAATATCTTACTCAAGAGTTAATCATCCTGACGAAGTTTTTAATATTGGTGAAAAACATGACTTGAAAGTAATAAGTGTTGATAAAGATAAATTACAGGTTGGTTGTTCAATAAAACAATTATCACCCGACCCCTTTGAACATATAGAAAATTATGAACTAAACAAAACTTACAAGGTAAAAGTTGTAAAGATAATGGACTTTGGTGCTTTCTGTGAGTTAGAACCTGGCCTCACAACTTTACTTCATTCAAGCGAACTTAGTTGGACAAAAAAAAATCTATCTGCAAAAAAATTATTTAAATTAGGTGATGAAATTGACTGTGTTATAACTGAGATAGATAAAGAAAAAAGACGTGTGGCCATTTCTCATAGGTTAACAAAAGAGAATCCATTTGAAGTTTTCGAAAAAAAATATCCAGTTAATACAATTACAGAAGGTGAAATAGTAAGTAAAAATGAATATTCTTTATTTGTTAAAATTGATGATTTAGATATAGACGCTTTTCTGCATTGCAATGACCTAACTTACTCTAATGATGGAGAAGAGGAATTAACAAAATATAAAAAAGGTGAAAAAATAAAAGTTAAAGTTTTAGAAATTAAATCTTCTGAGCAAAAAATTAGGGTTGGTCTAAGGCAAACTTTACCTGATCCATTTGATTGGTTTAAAGACAAAAGAAAAAATCAAATAATAACTGTTAAAGTAATATCTACAGATAATAAAGGTTTGATAGTTAAGCCTGAGGGATGTGAATTAGAATTTCCGATAAAGAAAACTGCTATTGCAGTAAATCCTCAAGATGCTCGACCAAGTAGATGGACTGGTGGAGAAAAACTAGACTGCGCTATAGCAGATTTAGATTTAAATAAAAGAAAAGTGGCGCTGAGTATTAAATTACTTGAGGAAATTGAAAAAAAAGAAGCCTTAGAAAAATATGGATCAGAGGGATCTGGTAAAAACTTACCATTCTCATCTCTATCTGAAGATTTAAAGAAAAAAGAAGAAGAAAAATAATAAAATAGAAGATTTAAATTGGCTATTGTAAAATCAAAGCTTTTAAAACAACTCTCAAATAATTACCCAAATTTCCTCAAAAAAGATTTAGAAAAATTTGTTAATATTATATTTAGTGAAATTAAAAGAGCACTGAAAAGGGGTGATAGAGTAGAACTAAGGGGGTTTGGTGTTTTTTCTACAAATATTCAAAAAGCCAGAATATCTAGAAATCCTAAGACAGGTGAAAAAGTTAACACACCTGAAAAGAAAACTATTCACTTTAAAATGTCAAAAGACTTGTTTAAAAAATTAAATTATGAAGAATAAAATTATTTTTGTCGCTTGTGATACTTCAAATTTAATTGAAATAAAAAAAATAATTAATCAAACTAATTCAAATAATTTAAAAATAATTCCTAAATTTGGAATTCAATTTTTTTATTCTAAAAATGGACGAAAATTTTTAGAAAAATTTAAAAAAAATTTTTGGTTAGATTTAAAGATAAATGACATCCCTCAGACAGCATTGTCTGCTATTGATAGTTTAAAAGATTTAAAAAAATGTAAATACATTACAGTGCATGTAAATGGCGGTTTGGAAATGCTTAAATCAATTAAAAAAAAAGCGAAGAAAATAAATAAAGATTTAAAGGTTTTAGGCGTTACTATTTTAACAAGTCTTAATAATAAATCTCTTAAAGAGATAGGTCATACAAAAAATATAAAAGAGTTAGTTTTAAAACAAGCAGCATTAATTAAAAAATCAGGATGCGATGGTATAGTTTGTTCTGCTCAGGAAGCTTTAATAGTTCGTAAAAGATACAAAAATTTATTAATCATAACTCCAGGAATAAGATTGCCTGGTGATAGTTCAAATGATCAAATGAGAATTATGACACCGAAACAAGCTTTTAAAAATAAGGTTTCTGGTATTGTTATAGGAAGATCTCTTACAAAAGGTAACATAAAAAATAACACCAAAAAACTTGCTGATCATTTAAACAAATGATCAAAGGCTGTAAAATTTGTGGTGTAACAGATTCTGATACTTTAAATTATATAATAAATCATCCCTATCCTCCAAAATTTATTGGTTTCATTTGTAATTATCCAAAAAGCTCAAGATATGTTGAACTTGAATCACTAAAAAAATTATTGAATATAAAAAAAAACAAAACTGAGTTTGTTGCTGTTTTAGTAAAACCTAATAATGAGATTTTAGAAGAAATAAAAAGTTTACCTTTTGATTATTATCAATTGTATGACTGTACTCCTGATAAAATTAAAAATATAAAACAAAAATATAAAAAAAAAGTTATTACAGCTTTTACAATAAAATATAAGTCTGACGTTCTTAGGCATAAGTCATTTGCTGACGTAACTGATGTATATTTATTTGATAGTAAAGGTTATGAAAAAAGTCACAGCTTTGATCATAACTTGATTAAAAATATCAAATTAAACAAAAAATTAATGCTAGCTGGTAATATAAAATTCGATGATAATCTAAAAAATTATGAAAAAATTGCAGATTATTTAGATTTATCTGGAGGCTTGGAAACTTCTGGATTAAAAGATATATCCAAAATTGATATTTTTTTAAACAATTTAAATAAATTAAAAAATGAAACTTAAAAAAAGAATTCCTCTAATTGACCAGCATAACCGTTATGGGTTTTGGGGTGGTAAATTTGGAGGAAGTTTTATTCCTGAAACTTTAAAAAAACCTGTAGAAGATCTAACACAGGAATTTTCAAAATTAAGAAATAACAAGAATTTTTTAAAAAAGAGAGATTATTACTTTAAGAATTATATAGGATCACCCACATCATTTGTAAAATTAGAAAATTTATCTAATCATTTGGGTGGTGCTCAAATATGGGCCAAAGTTGTTTCGGAGGCTAATGGTGGTGCCCACAAAATATACAATGCAACTGTTCATGCTTTAATTTGCAAGGCTATGGGCAAAAAATATATAGTTGGTGACACTGGTGCTGGTTACGCTGGTAAAATGTTAAGTATGGCTGCTAAGAAATTTGGCCTCAAATGTAAAATCTTCATGGGTGCAAAAGACATCAAGAGACAAAAACCAAATTGTGATGCTATGAGAAAAAATGGTGCTGAAATAATTCCTGTATATTCAGGCAGTCAAACCTTAGTCGATGCAGTCAGTGAGTGTATGAGATATTGGGTATCAAATTGTGACACCACACATATGTGCGTTGGAAGTACAGTTGGTCCAAATATATTTGTAAAAATTTGTGGATGGAGTACAGCACAAATTTCAAGAGAGTTAAAAATACAAATTAAACAAGAATTCAAAAAAATTCCAAAAAAAATTAAATTAATTAACTGTGTGGGTGGTGGAAGTTCAGCATATGGTTTTTGGAGCGAATTTATAGATTTTAAGAAATCACAAATTGAGTTAGTTGGTGTAGAGGCTGGAGGTCCAAAAAAATCAAAACTACATGCCGCTCCTCTAAGTAGAAATGCTAAAATTGGAATTTTACATGGTGCAGCTTCTTATGTTTGTCAAAACAATGAAGGTCAGATTAATGACACTGAATCAATTAGCGCTGGATTAGATTACCCAGGTGTCAGTCCATTACATTGTTTTTTAAAAGATACAAAACGAGCTAGATACACTTATGCTACTGATGAAGAAGCACTAAAAGCACATGTTATGGTAACTAAATTTGAAAAACTTAATCCAAGTTTAGAACCTAGTCATGCATTTGCTGAGGCGATCAAAATTGCTCCAAAATTAAGTAAAGATACAATAATAATTGTCAACTCTTGTGGTGATGCTAAAAAAGATAGAGATATCTTAAAAGAGAGACTGGGTAAAAATTAATGAGCTCATTAATTAACAGAGTCTTCACAAATGCGAAGAATGAAAACAGGCCTGCATTACTCACTTATACTGTTGCTGGAGATAATAATAAAAAAAAATCCTTAGAAATATTAAAATCAATTTCTAATTACGCAGATATTTGCGAATTAGGTTTTCCACATAACACCCCAATAGCTGATGGTGGACAAATACAAACAAGTGCTTATAGAGCAATTAAAAACGGTATTAAAATTAATGATGTATTTTCAATTGCAAAAAATTTTAAAAAAATAAAAAAAAATAAACCAATTATACTGATGGGCTATTACAATATGATCTATCAATATAATGAAAATAAATTTTTAGAAAAATGCAAAAAATCGAGAGTTGATGGTTTAATAGTTGTTGATTTACCTTATCCTGAAAATAAAAATTTTGCATCAAAATGCAAAAAAAAAGAAATTAATTTTATTCAATTGGTTTCACCAACAACCTCTAAGATAAGATTGAAAAAAATCATAAAAGATTCACACGACATGATTTATTATATAAGCATGCTATCTACGACAGGTGGAAAACTTAAAGTATCCCCAAAGAAAATATTAGAAAAATACAGTGTGATAAAAAAACAAAATAAATCAAAAAATGTTGTTATTGGTTTTGGAATTACAGAAAAAACCATCAAATCTCTAAAAAAAGCTGATGGTTTGGTGGTTGGAAGCGCAATTTGTAAGGAAATCTCTAAATCAATTGAAAAGAGACAAAATGCGGTCACAAATGTTACTAATGTAGTTAAAAGATTAAAAAATAAAATTCTATGAACTGGATAACAAAAATTATTAAAGCAGGTGAAAAAATTAAAACTGCTATTCGTGAAAGAGCTACAAAAGAAGATATTGCAAAAAGTGATTGGACATCATGTTGTAAGGGTCCAATTTTAAAAAAAGATTTAGAGGAAAACTTGTGGGTATGTCCAGATTGTAAGCGTCATCATAGAATAAAACCCCATCAAAGATTTGATATATTGTTTGGAAAAAACAATTATGAAATTTTCAAAACTCCGATACCAAAAGACGATCCACTAAATTGGACAGATTCCAAACCTTATAAAGAAAGGTTAAAAACCGCACGAAAAAAAACAGGATTAGAATGTGGAATGATGGTTGCCTCTGGAACTATAAATAATATTAAAATTACAGCTGTGGCCTCTGATTTTGATTTTTTAGGAGCTTCAATGGCAGCTGCAGAAGGTGAAGCTTTTTTATATGGAATACAACATGCCATAGAAAATCAAACACCTTTTTTATGTATTAGTGCAGGTGGAGGAATGAGAATGATGGAAAGTTTAATATCCTTATCTCAAATGACAAGAACAACTCTTGCAATTAATGAATTAAAGAAAAATGGACTTCCATATTTAGTTTGTATCACTGATCCGACTGCTGGTGGGATTACTGCATCATACGCGATGTTAGGTGACATTCATATTGCAGAACCAGGAGCTTTAATTGCATTTGCAGGTGCAAGAGTAATACAAGGAACCGTTAAAGAAGAGCTACCTGAAGGTTTCCAAAAAAGTGAATATGTAGAAAAAACTGGTTTTGTTGATTTAATTGTTGAGCGTAAAGAACTGGCATCAAAAATTGGAACTTTATTATCAATATTGTTAAAGAAAAATTCTGATATAAGTTCTGAACAAAATGAAACTTCAGAAGATAGTCAGTCGCTTACAAAAGTTGCATCCTAAAGAAATAGATTTAAGTCTAGATCGTATTCAAAGTCTCTGCAAAAAACTAGGGAATCCTCAAGATAAAATCAAAGCAATTTCAATTGTTGGAACTAATGGAAAATATTCAACTATCCAAGCAATGTTATCAATTTTAAAAGAAGCAAATTTAAAATGTAATGTCTATACAAGCCCACATATCAAAAGCATTAATGAAAGGTTTGTTTTTAATAATGAAGAGTTGAGTGATGAAGATTTAGCAAATTTACTTGAGGAAATTGAAAATGCTAACAATAATGAACCGATTACTTTTTTTGAAATACTGACTGCAGCTTATTTTCTAAAGGCCTCTCAATACTTAGATAATATTAATTTAATTGAGAGTGGATTATTTTTTAGATTTGATGCTACCAATATCTTGAAAAATAATCTTGCTAGTGTTGTAACGTCTATTGGCCTTGATCATTTAGATTGGTTGCCTGAAAATGATCAAAATGTTGAAAGAATTATTTTTGAAAAAACATCAACTCTTTTAAACTCAAATATTATAATAGCAAAACAAAGTACTAATCAAATCACAGATCATATTAAAAAAACAATATCAAATAATAGATCAAGTAAAGTTTTCCATAACGAAAATTATAGTTTTACAATGCAAGAAAATGACTTCTTTTATTATGAAGATCAATTTGGAGGAATAAAGTTACCTGTGCCAAATGTTAAGGGTCAATTTCAATTAGAAAATGTCTCAACAGCTATTGCAACCCTAAGAACTTTGAAAGATTTAAATATTAAAGATGATCACATTAAAAAAGGTGTTTTAAAAATAAATAGTATTGCAAGATTACAAGAAATTAAATCTGGAAAACTTAAAGCGCTTGTAAAAGATCACAAACTTTTTGTTGATGGATCTCATAACCCTTTGGGCGCAAAGGTTTTGAATGAATACTTGGAAAGTTTGGATTGCAATAAACATATCATTATTGGAATGATGGCTAATAAAGATCATAATGAATATATGAGTTTCTTTAAGGATATTGCTACATTGACTACAATAGATATACCTAATCAACCTAATTCAATTAAAGGAAAAGAACTTAAAGATAAGCTAAATAGTTTTTCAAATATAAATTATAAGGTAAGTATAGAGGATGCTATTAAGTCAATCCCATTAAAAGAAAATGATATAATACTAATTACTGGATCGTTATATCTTGCTGGTGAGGTTTTAAATTTAAATTAGATATTTTTATCTAAAAATTCCTTCATGTGACTTTCGGGAACTCCACCAACTTTTCTATCTACTTCAACACCTTTTTTATAGATAATAACTGTTGGAACACCTCTAATCCCTGCTGCACTTCCAGTATTTATTCCACCATCTTCAACATCAGCATAATAAAAACCAGCCTTATCTTTATATTCATCAGATAATTTATCCATTACTGGTTTTAGTGCTTTGCATGGACCACACCACTCAGCTGAAAACTGAATGACTGAAACATCTTCATTTTTAATTTTAGTCTCAAAATCTTCGTCTTTAAAATTTGTAAGCATGTACCCTTTCTATTAATTAGAGCCTTAAAGTCAACTAGGCAATTTCATATTTTTTTTCTATAGACATAATAAATTCATTTATTTCATCTAATTTTTTTAGTTCATCTTCATCATCTCGATTTGATGCTTGATCTCTTAAAGTATCAATTTCTTGATAAGCCATTCCTATTGTTTGCCACTTTTCTCTATTTTTACTTAAAATTCGTCTAGCAATTTCACTTTTTATATTTCTATATAAATCTGGTGGCAAAATATGTGGTGCTTCTTGATAAATAATTTTTTGCCCAAACCAACTACATCTTTTATCTTGAAACTTATCCAGCATTCTTAATTTATCTTCCCAAGAAGAACTATGCCAAGTTTTAAATAATTGTGTGTCTTTGTTAGGAATAAATTTTTCATATAAAGTTTCTTCTGGTAATAAATCTTCTTGAGTTTGAGTTTGAGCTTTTTCTTCAGCTGCTTCTCTATTAATGACTTGAATATTTTTACAAAAATTTTCACTATTTCTAACCATTTTTGCTCTTTTTTGAATGATTTCTAAATCTAAGTCTGCATATGCTTTTTCTTTAAATGCAAATTTTTTATCTAATACAACAGGAGCTTTATTAGTTTTAATTACTCTAAGTGCTTTTGGACTAAACTTTTTTAAATAAACTTTAAGATCATTTACTGATAAATTTAATAAAGGCTCAGGGTCTCTTCTTAAATCAAACAAATATCCCCAAGATGCATATGATGGATGGAAACAATGATCTGGATGCAATGTAGAGACGAGATACATCATATTTTTTCCTTTAACATTTTCGAAGATTGAATAAATCCCCTCACTTTTTAAAAGTGTTTCAACGCTATTTTTTGTGGAAGTTCTTAAAAAATTTTCCCAGTTTTCTTCATGTTTATCTTTAATAATTCTAAGAATTTTTAAGCTAGTAAATGCATCATGATAAGCTGTGTGTTGTTGAGTTGTGTCAAATCCTTGTTGTCTGGCTAAACCTTCCAATGCTAAGCTTTCATTGCCAGCTTCAGTCAATTCAGTCTTTAATGTTTTAGGATTTAAGGTTTGTGCTACCCTGGCAACATGTAAACCATCATGTTCTTTATTAGGTGATGAGTGTGTAATATAAGGATATCTGTTTCCTTTAAAAAAATTAAAATGAAACATTCTTCTATCAAAATTTAAGTTACTCCAACCCATAAATAATGCTGGTGCAGCTTTTGAAAAAAAGTTTTCGACAGCTCCTAAAAAATCATAATGCGAGTAATTGCCTTTGGTAAGTAAATCAATACTTGTTGAGTTAACTAATAAGGCTTTTGCGCTTGGAACCTCGCCTTCAGGCATTCTGCCACGAATATTTAACTTACCAATTTCTTTTAAGTTTTTATCGACAACTACCGCACCTACTTCAATAATTGAGCCCCAAATTGTGCTATTTGTTGTTTCTGTATCGTAAATTACTATTTTATCCATAAAATCCTAAGTTAAATCCGATAGCTCATTAAATTTTTTTAATCTTCCCAAAAACAAATTTTGATAAACAATTAAATCATGCCCTTGAATTTTAAACTCTTGAAATAATTTATCTACTGTGCAAACCAAAATTACACAAGAAGTGATATTGGAGTTATACACAATATTATGTGCTAATGAATATGCGCTTGTTTGAAGAAGCCATGAATCTATATACTCAGCTTTTTTTGGTTTATTACTTTGTTTAAAATCAATGATTGTCTCTTTTCCTTCATACACTCCAACACAATCAGCAGTACCAGCGTACTTATCTGGATAATAAAGAGTACACTCAACACCCCAAATTTCATCCAATCTATTTTTTAAACCTTTTTCTATAATCTCTTTGGCCATTAATTTGTATTGTTCGTTATCTTCAAAAAAACTTAAATTTTCTCTTCCAAGTAAATAAGATTCTAAATAGTTGTGCATTTGAGATCCCCTACTACTTGCCGCTTTTGTAATTGCTTCAGCTTCTTTTTGACCAGTTCTTTCTCTCCAATTTGCTAATGCTGCTTTATCTTCTTCAGATCGAGTTGCATCTAAAATTGAAGTTACACTTGGTAATTTTGTTTCCCCTAATAAGTATCTTCTAATGCCATCAACTGTTGCTCTTGATGATTTTGGATAATCATATTTTTGATTCCACTGCATGAGATTTCTTATAGACGTTATTAAGGAAAAAAAGAAATTAATTTTTAAGCTGCCTATTTCGTTCAACAAATTTTTCCACGTTTTCAGTTTGTACAGCTTTCTCAACCTGCTCGGGATCTTTAATATTTTCTAAGGTTCTTGAAATTGATCTTGCATCCGTTCCAAATTTATCAACAACTCCCATAGCATCTTCCAATTTTTTTCTAAGAACTATAATGTTGTCAAAATGTTTAGAA
The DNA here is from genome assembly GCA_902571135.1 of uncultured Pelagibacteraceae bacterium. GTDB lineage: Bacteria > Pseudomonadota > Alphaproteobacteria > Pelagibacterales > Pelagibacteraceae > Pelagibacter. The sequence goes on from CACGAU010000003.1 coordinate 71,772, forward strand.
AATCTTGTACTGATTGTTTTTAAATGATTATAAATTTCCGTTGCACCTTTTTGTACCTTCAATGATTGAAATCCCATATGTAAAGACTGTAAGTAAGCAGAAAGAGTATTAGGTCCACATATTACAACTTTATATTTTTTCATTAACTCTTGAGTTAATAATTCTTTTGTACTTGGATCTTGGTATTCAGTTAACTCTTTGTATAAACTTTCTGTAGGAGCATATACGATTGCAAAATCAGTAGTTTTTGGTGGAACAATATATTTTTCATTAACACTTTTGGCTTTTGCTTTAAACGCTGAGGCTAATTTTGTTCTAGCATCTGCTACAGCCCTTTTGTCTTCCGCGTCATGACCATCGGTAATTGCTTTGAATTTTTCTACTGGAAAATGACTATCAACAGGAACTAAAACATCTCCTTGAAGCTTTATTGCAAATTCAACATTTTCACTGGTATCCTCTTTCATTTTAACATTTGTCATGAATTGAGAGGTTGGTAGCAAATCTTTAATTAGAGCATCTAAGCTAAATTCTGCAAGAGTTCCATATTTCTTAACTCCAGCTAAAATTTTAGTTATCCCCTCTTGGCTTTGATTTAATAGTTGAACTTGTTGATTAAAATTACCAACCTTTTCCTCTACCTTAGTTAAAGTTTCAGTCATATCTTTAGTAACCCCAGTTGATAGATTATTAAATGAAGTCGACATTGCACCAAGTGAGCTATTGATTGTAGTGTTTAAGGTATCTTTTAAACTTGATATTTCTGATTTTAAATTAGCTATTTCCTCAGCTTCTTTGTTTTCATTTTCATCTTTTGGCTTAGTTTTTAAATTTAGATAAAGAATAGCTAAAACGCCACCTAATAACAAAACTAGTAAAATTAACAATATATTATCCATGATTCTAATTTTTTATTTTATCGTAAATATTTGATTAATGTATTTAAATATTTAAAAATACTTTATGGAACTAATTTTAGTATTAAAAATATTCTTTATTATTTGTGTTATTGTTGCACTTTATGCAATTATTAGAAATCTAGATATTATCAAAATTATACTAATTTATTGGAAAGACTTAATTTTCAGAAAGTAATTTTACTATTTTTTTAAGACCCATTTTATTATTGGATGACTTAGAAATCATCATGCAGGCCTCTGATCTTAATATTTCTCCATCCTTTAAAATACGTAGATTGTTTGCTTTTAACGTTTCTCCGGTAGAAGTGATATCTGTAATTATTTCCGATGAGCCTGTAAAAGGATAAGCTTCAGTTGCACCTAAACTATCAATTAATTTGAATTGGGTAACGCCCTTTGAAAACAAAAATTCCCTTGTTAAGTTTGGATATTTTGTTGCTACTCTTAATCTTTTCTTTTTCTTATCTTTAAATTCAAATGCAATTTCTTCTAAATCTGCAACTGTTTGTACATCTATCCATGGATCAGGAATTGCGACTACTAATGTAGCCTTACCAAAACCATATCTTTTTAAAACATTAATTTTCTTTTGAGTGTTAATTTCACTTTCCTTTAATAAATCAAAGCCAGAAAAACCTATGTCCAAAGATCCATCTCCAAGTCTTTCGATGATCTCTCTTGCATGAAGATATAAAATCTTAATATTTTTAAATTGTTTTATAGATCCTAAAAGATCTCTTTCTCCTCTTTCAGAAATGAGATTTAATTTATTTTTTTTAAAAATATTTAAAACATCTTTTCTAAGTCTACCTTTGCTTGGAATTCCAATATTAAAAATATTTTTTGTCATTAGTAATTTAAATTTAAAGCAGCACCTACTGCTGGAGTTTGTTTTTTTGATCCTAAGTCTGAAATTAGACCGTCATAACGACCACCATTAATAATATTTTTTAATGAGTTTTTAGATTTAATATCAATTTTAAAAACCATTCCGGTGTAATATTCTAATTGTCTTCCAAAGGATGCTGAAAATACTACATTTAATTTTGAAACCTTATTATTAGAGATTGGAAAATATTTTTGATCTACAGCTAGATTTATTTTGTTTTTTTTAAAAAATTTATTTAACTCAATTGCTGCTTTATTTATGGGACATTTAATTTTTAAGAAATCTTTAATTATTTTTGAAACATTCTTTCCTTTACTGGCTCTTCTAGGATCTTTTATTTTCTGATCAAACCTTTTTAATATTTCATTAATTGTTCTTCCTGCAACAATATTTGATAAATCCTCTTTAAGCATTTTCACGTAACGCTTTTTATCTATTTCTACAATTGTTGGATCAACATCTGAATTAGTTTCTAATCTTTTTAATAAATCATTAAAATATTCTTCTCTCCAGAAGTGTCTGGCTAATCTTAGCTTCCATCTCTTTGGAATATCCAATTTTGAAATTAACAAATTAAATATTTCAACATTTCCAATAGTTAGTGTTCCTGAAGAATATTTAATATTTTGAAGTGATTTAAGAGATGTATCTATAATTTCTTTATCGTCATTTTTCTCATCCTTAGATCCTAAAATTTCAAATCCAATTTGATTTCTAATGATTGAGTCTTTTTTGTTTTGTGATTTTCGATAAGCTTGACCACTGTAGAAAATTTTTTCCTTACCTTTTAAATTATTTTCCAAATACCTTAAACAAGATGCAATTGTTAAATCTGGTCTTAAACACAACTCACTTCCATTCTGATCAGTAAAGGAGAAGATAAACTTTCTAAAATTTTCTCCTGATCTTTGAACAATATGATTAGCCTCAATTACTGAAGGTAAATCAATATATTTAAAACCCTTAGATTTTACTGATCTAAGGATGTTTTCAGATAAGTTTTTTGACTTCATCGATTAAATCTTCTTTTGGAAATGTTTTATTGTTTTCACCCTTAACGCCTTTGAGACTTTTTATAGTGACTGTATTTTCATTAAATTCATTTTCACCACATATTATTGCAACATCCAACTCACGTTTATTTGCTAGGGTTAGTTGCTTACCTAAATTTTTTTTTGTATCTAAAAAAATTTCAGCATTGATATTATTATTTCTTAATAGATCTAAAATTTCATAATAACTTTTAAGATATTTTTCATCCATTACACAAACTAAAACTGGTTTTTGACTATCTACTTTTACTTGATCCAATTGCATTAAAGCAAATAACAATCGATCAACTCCAAAACTAATTCCGGTGCCTGGAATATCAACGCCTTTAAATCTCGAAATTAATTTTGCATAGGCTCCTCCAGAACAAATACTGCCTATATCGACCTCTTTGCCTTTGTTATTTGTGACTTTAAAATTTAGATTTGTTTCAACAATGAAATCTGAATAATAAGCCAATCCCCTAATAATTGTAAAATTTGTTTTGACCTGATTTAAATTTGAACTGTAACCCAATACTTCAAATACTTGTTCTAATTCCTTTATGCCTTCTTGAGACAAAGGATTTTTTAATATTTCTTTTAATTCTTTTAAATCTTTAATTTTTAGAAAATTAAGTATTTCTGATGCTTGTTCATCGTTTAAATCTGCGCCCTTAGTAATTGCACCACTTATATCTTTTCTCTCTTTTTTAAGCAGATCTTCAACACCTTTTAAACCAAAACCTGGTTTATTTAATTTATCAATTGCTCGAATTACTTTTACCTGCTTTTCTTCTGATATTTTTAAATCGTCAATTAATCCTTGAACTATTTTTCTATTACTAATGTTAATTGTAAATTGATTTTTTTTTAGGCCACAATCTAACAAAGTACTTGATATTAAATTACAAAGCTCAGCATTTGCCTGGGCAGGATTAACATTTCCAACAATATCAAAATCCGCTTGCATAAATTCCCTGTACCTTCCGTTACCAGCCTTTTCATTTCTAAAGACATTTTGAATGGCATACCTTTTAAAGATTGATGGAAGCCCTTGATTGTTTTGAGCAACAAATCTAGCAAGTGGGCTTGAAAGATCATACCTTAGAGTAATGTTTTTTTCTCCATCCTGAAATGAGAATACATCAGACATAGGATTAGCGTCATCTTCTGCCAAAAAAGATCCTATATTTTCACTTATCTCAAACGAAGGGGTTTCCAGAGCCTCTGCTCCAAATTTAATAAAATTATTCTCAATAGCTTTTAAAAGCTTTTTTTTGAGAAGAAGTTTTTTATCCCAACGATCTTCAAATCCTGAAGGCAATCCAGGAATTAATTTTTTTTCTTTATTCATTTTTTGGTACCCGGGCTGAGAGTCGAACTCAAACTTAAAGTTCCACAAACTTCCGTGCTAACCATTACACCACCCGGGCTTATCCTCTTTGTTTTTATCTTATTTTATGTGGATTTAAAATTATAATATAAATAAATAGCCTACTGGCTATGGAAACAGTTTCTGTGAGTACTTCTAAAAGTCTTTCTGTATGTAATATTTATATTCATGAGCAGTCTTTTAGACAAAAAAAATTAATATTCAAGGTCTAAATAGAAAAAGGACGTTTATCTATTTGGTAGATAAAACGCCCTTTTAAATAATTTCTAAATTAGTCTATTTTTTTTAAATTTACTGCAGAAGGACCTTTGGGACCATCTTCTAATGTGAATTCAAGTTTATCACCTTCATTGAGATATCTCATACCAGCAGCTTTTACCGCTGAAGCGTGAACAAAGGCATCTTTTTCTTTATCATCTCTTTCAATGAAGCCATATCCCTTTTTACCATTATACCATTTAATTTTTCCTTGTAGTGTACTCATCTTATTTCTTAGTCCTTTTGTTATTTATTATCTCTTAAAGTTAATTTCTTTTACAGTTATTTCAAGATGAAACTTTGTGGTGGTGGCTGAGGAAGGATTCGCACCTCCGACACAAGCCTTTTCAGGGCTCTGCTCTACTCCTGAGCTACTCAGCCTTATTTATCCTCTAAAGATAATTCTTCCTTTAGTAAGATCGTAAGGTGTCATTTCAACTGTCACATTATCACCTTGGAGAACTCTAATTCTGTTTTTTCTTAACTTACCAGCTGTATGGGCAGTAACAGTATGTCCATTTTCTAATTTTACTCTAAACATAGCGTTCGGAAGTAGGTCTATCACTGTACCTTTAAATTCCAGTAAGTCTTGTTTTGACAAATTTATTTTCTCCTTATTCGTTTTACTACAGATTGAGCGTGTCCAACCAACCCTTCGTAATTTGCAAGTGTTATAACTGATGGTCCAAGACTTTCAATACCCTTTTTTGATAAGTTTATGTATGAAATTCTTTTATAAAATTCATTTACACTAATACCGCTTGAGTATTTGGCAGAACCATTAGTTGGCAACACATGGTTTGATCCAACATTATAATCAGTCATTGCCATCACTGCATATTTTCCTAAACATATTGATCCTGAATTTTTTATTTTTGGAACTAACGATTTATAATTTTTAATATTTAATTCTAAATGTTCTGGTGCAATTTTATTTATAACACTTATTATTTTAGTGTCTGAAGAAATATACATAAGAATTCCATTATTAATTAAGCTTCTTCTTGCAACAGAAGCTCTTGGAATTTCTTTTAATTGTTTAGTAATTTCAATTTTTACTTTATCTAGCAAATCTTTATCTTTTGAAATCAAAATACATTGTGCAAGAATATCATGTTCAGCTTGTCCAATTAAATCACTTGCAACCCACTCAGGATTTGAGAATTTATCACAAACGACAGTCACTTCTGATGGACCTGCGGTCATACCTTCAATTCCAACAACACCAAAAACTTCTTTTTTTGCAGCCGCAACATATGCGTTTCCTGGACCAACTATTTTATGAACTTTTTTAATTTTTTTAGTCCCATAGGATACTGCTGCAATAGCAGAAGGGCCCCCAATGGAATATATTTCTTTTATTTTGCATTTTTTTGCAGCGTATAATACGGCTGGATTTTGTTTTCCTTTATGGCCTGGATTAATCATAACTATTCTCTTAACTCCTGCAACAATTGCTGGAATAGCGTTCATCAACACACTTGATGGGTATGAAGCAGTAGAACCAGGAACATATATTGCAACTGACTCCAAAGGTACGTATTTATATTCGAGTTTATTTTTTAATTTATCTGTATAAGAAATATTTTTAAATTTTTGAAGTGAATGAAATTTATAAATTCTATTATAAGCCGTATCGATTGCTTTCTTTACTTTTTTATCAAGTGAATTTATAGATTTTTTTATTTTTTTTGAGCTTGGAATAATTGTGTTATTTTGATTAAATCTTTTCTCGTATTTTAATAATGCTTTATCTCCATTTTTTTTAACATCTTTAATTATATTTGTTACAGAAACAGAGTCTGATAGAATTTTTTTTTTTCTCTGTAAAAGTAAATTCTCTAATAATTTATCAAAATTTTTACTTTTACTATTTAATATCTTCATAACTATTTAATTTCACTTTGATCCTCTAATCTTGCTTCAATAGTTTCTGTACTTAAAGCAATATGAGCATTGTTATTAAAAATAAGATTTATTTCATAAACATCATTATTTTTCAAATAATCTATACCTATTAGTTCTAAGACTATTTCTTGATTTGATTGATCAATGTTCTTTGATCTTACATTATCAACAAAATCAAACCTACAAATACTATTGATTTTTTTATCTTCTTGATCACTTTCAACCTTGGTTCTTTCAATTGATAATAAAAAAACCTTATTTGATGGGAGATATTTTATATCTGAAATTTTAACCTTAGCACCTGAACTGCAAGCCGAAATCATTTGTAAACCTTCTTGGTCACTTGCTATTATTTTTGCTAAATATTTATTCACTATTTTAATCTTTTAATTTTAACGCCTATTTTTTTTAATTTATTTTCTATTTTTTCATAACCTCTATCTAAGTGATAAATTCTATTAATATATGATTTACCAGTAGAAACTAAAGCTGCAAGAACCAAAGCAACAGAAGCTCTTAAATCACTAGACATTAATTCGGCACCAATGAATTTAGTATTTCCTTCTATTGTAGCAGTATTATTTTTAATATTTATTTTTGCTCCTAATCTTTGTAATTCTGCAACATGCATAAATCTATTTTCAAAAATACTTTCAGTTATTGAACTTTTGCCAACTGCTTTGCACATCAAAACCATCAATTGTGCTTGAAGGTCTGTTGGAATACCTGGAAATTCTTTAGTTTTAATGCTTTTTATAGATTTTATTTTTTCAGGTCCTTTAATTAAGATTTTATTTTCACTAGTTTTAATTTTAGCACCAACTTTTTTTAGCAATTTTATTTCTGTACCAATAATTTTAGGATTTAAATTATTTATTTGTAAGTTACCTTTTGCAAGTGTTGCAGCTACACAAAATGTACCTGCTTCTATTCTATCAGCCATTACAGAATATTCAGTTTCATTTAAAGAATTTACACCTATGATTTTACAAACTCTTCCTTTCCATTTTATTTTCGCTCCAGCTTTATTCAAAAAATTTGCAAGATCTTTAATCTCAGGTTCTATTGCGCAATTTTTTAAAACTGTTTTTCCTTTTGCTAAACATGCTGCTATTATAGAGTTTTCAGTTGCTCCGACACTTATCTTCGGAAAATTTACAGTTGTTCCGCTAAGTTTTCCTTTTGATTTTGCTAAAATATATCCATCTTTTAATTCAAATTTCATACCAAGTTTTTTTAATGCTGTTAGATGATAATTAACTGGTCTAGCACCAATTAAACATCCTCCAGGTAAAGAGATTTTTGATTTATGGTATTTTGAAATAAGTGGACCTAAAACTAAAATAGAACCACGCATTGTTTTAACTAAAGAATAACTGGCAAAAGTTTTCATATTTTTTTTATTTATAATTTTTGCTGTTTTTTTATCTCTTGATAAAATTATTTTAGAACCAAGAGACTTTAATAAATTTAACATTGTATTAATGTCTCTAACTCTTGGTAAATTTTTGATAACCACAGGTTTATCAAATAATAATGTTGCAGCTAAAATTGGGAGAGATGCATTCTTCGAACCTGAAATTGAAACATTGCCCTTGATTTTACAAGGGCCATTAATCAGAAATTTATCCATAAATTACTTTTTAATTTTAGCAACTTGAATTGTAGTTTGACCCTGATATTTACCGTTCTTTGATTTATAAGTTGTTTCTGGCTGAGTATCTGATTTGAAAAATAAAAATTGTGCTATTCCTTCATTTGAATAAATTTTTGCAGGATTAGGTGTTGTATTACTTAGCTCAATTACAATATTGCCCTCAAATTCATTTTCAATTGGAGTAACATTACAAATAATTCCTGTCCTAGCATAAGTACTTTTTCCAACACAAATACATAAAACATCTTTTGGTATTCTAAAATATTCTACTGTTTTAGCTAAAACGAATGAATTTGGTGGGATAATACAATGTGGTCCTTTTCGTTCTATAAAGTTATCATCAGAAAAATTCTTTGGATCAACTAAAGAACTATTAACGTTGGTAAAAATTCTATATTCATCTGAGATTCTAACATCATATCCCATACTACTTAATCCATAAGAAATTTTACCTTCAGAAACTTGATGATCCAAAAATGGCTCTATCATATTGTGCTCTTTGCACATTTTTTTAATCCAAGAATCAGGTTTAATTGACATTATTTATTTTTCTTTTTATTTTTTTTTTGAAAAATTTTTCTTTTCTTCAAATTTTTTCTAAGCGCCAAGCTTAAACGCTCATTTTTATCTTTTGAACTCATTCTTTATTTGGGTTGGTCAGGAAATCTAAAGAAATTGGTTTGTTGGGATCCAGCGCAGGTGCTTTTTCCTCTTCTTTTTTTGGGCCTTCTTTAGCTAAACGTTTAGCTTTTTTTTCAGCAAGCTTTTTCTCTCTTTTAGCCTGCTTTTCCATAAGCTTATTACCTTTAGTTGATTTGTAATCGTAATGAATTCCCATAACATTTTCCTAAAATAGATATAAATCATATTCATCAAAAAATTAAGGCAATAATTTGAAAAAAATGCTTTATTATCAATAAAATACAATTTGTCTCTAAGCTCCTGTAGTTAAATGGTATAACAAGTCATTGGTAATGACTAGTTCCCTGGTCAGTACAGGGTGGGAGCACCACTAATTTCTATAAATAAACTTTCGCAAAAATATCGTAATCAGAACCAAAATAAAGAAAGCTAATAAAGGAACATATATATCAGGTGAAAAAATTATATCAGTTATACCAGGGGCTATTAAGTTCTGTTCAATAACTTTTTCTAACCCACTTCCTATTGAAGAAACAATAAAAACACTTGGAACAATACCGAAAAGTGTTGAAAAAAAATAATTTTTTAATTTAACGTTAAATAAAATTGGTAATAAACATTGTAGCTGCCAGGGGATTCCTCCAACACAACGATAAATTAATAAATAAATAAATTCAGATTTTTTAAATTTTATTTCTAAATTTTTAAATTTATTTAAAAATTTTTCTCTAATTAAATTTTTTAAAAAATAGTTTCCAAATATATATAAAAATGTTGCGCCAATACTTAAACCAAGAACACATAAAATTGTTCCGATCCATTTTCCAAATATAAATCCACCAATTAAAACTACTGGACTCCCAAAACCTAACAGTGGGAATGTCCAAATAACAATCAATATCAGAAAACTTATAGCTATAAAAAATAAGTTAGAATTTTTAAGTTCAATAAAATAAGACCGATTATTTCTTATAAAATCATAGGATGTAATTTCTGAAAGACTAAATTTCGAAAAAAAGAAATATAAAAATAAGCAAATAATTAATAGATAAGATAACCCAATAAATAATTTAATTTTTTTTGTATTTTCCATGATTCTTCTCATTTTAATGCTTAATCTTCTATTTGCTATTTTAATTATTACTAATATAAAGGGGCAAAAATTATAAAAAACCATATCAAATCTAATTATGAAAAGAACTTATCAACCCTCAAATAAAAAAAGAGCTCGAAAACACGGCTTTCGTTCAAAAATGAAAACTAAAGGTGGTAAAAAACTTTTGGCTAGAAGAAGAGCAAGAGGAAGAAAATCACTAACTGTTTCTGTATAGAATAATGAAAAGCAAAATACTTGCTCTTTCAAAAAACGAAGAATTTAAAAATTTACTTAAACAAAAAAAGATTACCAATAAATACGTTAGTATTTTTTTTGGAAAATTATCAAATAAAGATAAAAAAAGACTAAATATCAGTTTTGTGACTAAAAAAAAAATTGGTAATGCAGTAAAGAGAAATAAAATTAAAAGAAGATTAAGAAACATTGTGAATGAAGCTGTTAAAAAAGTAGAGATAAACTTTGATTATTCATTTCTTGTTATAGCTAAGTCTTCTATGCTAAATAATGAATACAAAATTATAAAAGAAACTCTTTTTCAGGATTTTGCAAAAATAAAATAATGAATATATTTACTTTAATTTTAATTAAATTTATCAAAGCCTATAAATATTTAATTAGTCCATTATTGAGTCATTCTTGTAGATATTTACCAACATGTTCTGAATACAGCATAGATGCTTTAAAAGAATACGGTTTTTTTAAAGGTTTATTAATTAGTATAAAAAGAATTTTATCCTGCCATCCAATAAAATTTTTAGGAGGTGGCGAAGGGTTTGATCCAGTTAAAAAAGAAATGAAGGATAATAAATAATGGAAACTAGAAATATAATTGCTGCCATAAGTTTATCAGCTGCTGTTATTATATTATACTCGCTATTTTTTGCACCGCCTCCTGTAACGAAAGAAAATTTAACTGAAAAAACTAAGACTGAACAGAGTTCAGATGCACCTAGTCTTGATCAAAAAGAAAATGTAACTGAAATTTCACGAGAAGAAGCGTTACAACAAAGTGAAAGAATTCAATTTGAGAACCAAAGTATTGTTGGATCTATTTCATTAAAGGGGGCCGCAATAGACGATCTAACTTTCAAAGAATATAATGTTAGTTTGGAAAGTGATGAAAAAGTAAAATTTCTTGCACCACGAAGCTCTAAAGAAGGCTACATAGTAGAGAGTGGTTTTATAACTACTGATAAAAATATCGATATTCCGAATTCAGATTCAATTTGGTCAATTTCTGGAAATAATAAATTAACTGATCAATCTCCTATAAAACTAAGTTGGACTAATGATCAAGGCATCACTTTTGAAAAAGAAATTGCATTAGATGATAAGTTTTTATTCACAATAAAACAGAGAGTTATAAATTCTACTGATAAAAACTATGACTTCTATTCTTATGGACAAATTATAAGAAATCAAATCCCAGAAGGTTTAACCGATTTTTATATTCTTCATGAAGGTCCTATCGCTACATTAGATGAAGAGTTAATTGAGGAAGATTATGACGACATTGAAGAGAAAAAATTTTCAAGAACTGCTCAAAAAGGATGGTTAGGTATAGGAGATAAGTATTACATATCAACTCTAATTCCACCAAGAGAAAAAGAATTTAAAACTACGATGGATTATAAAAACAAGTATAGAATAAACTTTGTTACAACAGAACCATTAGAGTTAACTGGAAATTCCTCTATAGAAGAAAACTTGCAAGTAATAGTAGCTGCAAAAAGAGTTGATGTAATTGATGGGTATGCAGAATCATTAAAAATTGATAAATTTGACCTTACGATTGATTGGGGATTCTTATACTTTTTAACACGTCCTTTGTTTACTGCTTTAGAATATTTCTTTAAAATATTTGGTAATTATGGATTGGCAATTATTGCTGTTACTGTTTGTATTCGTGTAGCATTTTTTCCACTTGCTAATTTTTCATTCAGAAGCATGGCTAAAATGAAAGCTCTTCAGCCTGAGATGGCAAGACTTAAGGAAGTGCACAAAGATGACAAGATGAAATTGCAACAAGCAATGATGGCTCTTTATAAGAAGGAAAAAGTAAATCCCATGTCCGGATGTTTGCCAATTCTAATTCAAATACCTGTATTTTTTGCTTTGTATAAAGTTTTATTTGTAACGATAGAAATGCGTCATATGCCTTTTTATGGTTGGATCCAAGATTTAAGTGCTAAGGATCCTACTTCTATATTTAATTTATTTGGATTGTTTCCTTATGACGTACCTTCTTTCCTTGTAATTGGAGCATGGCCAGTTGCTATGGGATTATCAATGTGGGTGCAACAAAAGTTAAATCCTGCTCCAACAGATCCAATGCAAGCAAAAATATTTATGTTCTTCCCTTTATTTTTAACAGTAATTCTTGCACCATTCCCAAGTGGGCTAGTAATTTATTGGACTGTAAATAACATTTTAACAATGGCTCAGCAGGTTGTAATCATGAAACGTACAACAGTTAAAACTGTAACCTAATAAAAATTAATAAATGGATCTTGAAAAGATATTACCTAAAGATGGGCCACCAATTAATGAAGTAACTAAATATATTGAAAAATACAAAAATGATTTAATAGTAATTAAATACGGTGGAAACGTTTTAATTGATAGAAACGTATTTAATAATTTTATAACTGATCTTAATGTTTTAAATAAATTAGGACTTGCAACTGTAGTGATTCATGGTGGTGGACCTAGAATTAAAAGAGAGCTAGAAAAATCAAATATTCAATCAAAATTTATAAGGGGACTAAGAGTAACTGATAAAAATATAGTTGATGTTGTTGAATCTGTTTTGATTGATTTTAATGATGACATTGTTAATTCTTTAAAAATTAAAGGAACAGAGGCAATCTCTATGCACACAAAAAATAATAATGTTATAAAAACTATACCAGAAGCAGAAGAACTAGGATTTGTAGGAATACCAAATGAGATTAATAATGAACAAATATTAAATATAATTAATCAAAATAAAATTCCTATAATTTCACCATTAGGATTAGGTAAAGAAAACCAAACATATAATATTAATGGAGATACTGCCGCAATGGCCATAGCAAAATCTTTAAAATCGAGACGACTTTTATTGATGACGAATGTGGATGGTGTTCTAGATAAAAATAAAAAATTAATAGAAGAAATTTCATCGTCTGAAATTATAGAAATGATTAAAGATGAAACTATTACAGAGGGTATGATACCTAAAATAAATGCGTGCTTAGATGCAGTGAATAATGGTGTAACAGCAGTTGGCATAATCAATGGCACAAAGCCACATTCATGTTTGTGGGAAATATTCTCTGACAAAGGCTCTGGAACCCTTATAAGACAATGAAAGAATTTAAGAATATCAAAAATATATTATTTGATTGTGATGGGGTACTCTACAGTGATCTTGAAGGAGTATTTGGTCAAGTAAGTAAAAAAATGACTCAATATATTTCGAATAAATTAAATGTAGATTTAAAAGAGGCAAAAGAATTACAAACAAATTATTTTCATAAATATAACACTAGTCTTAATGGTTTAATGATACATCACGATATACCTCCAAGAGAATTTTTAGACTACGTGCATGATATTAATTTAGATTTTTTAGAAAAAGATACTACTTTAAGGAATGAACTTAAAAATATTAATCTAAACAAATTTGTGTTTACAAATGGTAGTAAAGAACATGTTAAAAATATTACTACTCACTTAGGAATTGATGATCAATTTGACGGTGTATTTGATATTGTTGATGCTGAGTATAGTCCAAAACCTGAGGCAAAAGCATTTGATCTGATGGTCAAAAAATTTCAAATTGATCCAACTGAGACACTTTACATTGAAGATATCGCAAAAAACTTATCTATTGGAAAAGAAAGAGGAGCAAAAACAGTTTGGTTAATCAATGATGAATACTGGGGGAAAAAAGAGTCTGATGAAGAGTATATTGATTACAAAATTGAAAATCTTTCTTTATTTTTAAAAGAAATAAGGTTATTAAAAAACTCATAAAACTATGAGTATTGAGAAAATTATAAATGAAGCTTGGGAGAATAAAGACCAAGTAAGTCAAAATTCAGACCAATCTTTAAAGGATACTGTTAATCAAATTATTGATGATTTAGACAGTGGAAAAGCAAGAGTAGCTGAAAAGATCAATGGTGAATGGGTTACTCATCAGCATCTAAAAAAAGCTATAATGTTAAGTTTTAGAATGTATCCAATGGAAAATTTAAATGGTCCATACAGTAGCTGGTATGACAAAGCTCATTTGCTGAAAGGTAAAACAGCTGGATGGACAAAACAAGATCATGAAAAAGCTGGTTTTAGAATGGTGCCTAATTCACCAGTAAGAAAAGGATCATTTGTAGGAAAGAATGCGGTTTTAATGCCATGTTATGTAAATATTGGTGCATATATTGATGAAGGAACAATGATGGATACATTTAGCCGTGCAGGAAGTTGTTGTCAGATTGGAAAAAATTGTCATATCTCAGCTGGTACAGGAGTTGGAGGTGTATTAGAACCTGCTCAAGCATTACCAACAATTATTGAAGATAATGTTTTCCTGGGAGCAATGTCAGAAGTAGTAGAAGGTGTAATAGTTGGAGAAGGCTCAGTTCTAAGTATGGGAATGTATATTGGACAATCAACAAAAATTGTTAATAGAAAAACTGGTGAAATAACTTATGGAAAAATTCCACCTTATTCAGTGGTAGTTCCAGGATCCTTGCCAGATAAAAACAATCCACAAGCGCCATCTTTGTATTGTGCGGTAATAATTAAACAAGTTGATGAAAAAACGAGATCAAAAACATCAGTTAATGATCTTTTAAGAGAATAAAAATGCAAAAAATTAATGAACTTGAATTAGCTAAAGAGCTAATTAAGTTTCCATCTGTTACAAAAACTGATGCCGGTGTTATTAAATTTTTAGAAAAAAAATTAAAAAAAATCGGCTTTAAAACTAAAATTCTTGAGTTCAAAGATAAAAATAGCTATCCCGTAAAAAATCTTTATGCAAGACTTGGTACCGCAAGTCCAAATTTTTGTTATGCAGGTCATTTGGATGTAGTACCACCTGGTAATTTAAATGATTGGACTGTTAATCCCTTTAAACCTGCTGTTAAGAAAGGATACTTAATTGGTAGAGGTGCAAATGACATGAAAAGCTCAATAGCTGCATTTGTTACCGCGGCAAGTAACTTTTCAAAGAAAAACAAAAAATTTGACGGCTCCATCAGCTTTCTAATTACTGGAGATGAGGAAGGAATTGCAATTAATGGGACGAAAAAAGTTGTTGAATACTTGAGGAAAAGAAAAGAAAAAATAGATTTTTGCTTAGTAGGAGAACCTACGAATCCAAATAAATTAGGAGAAATGATTAAAATTGGTCGTAGAGGTAGTATGACTGGAAAATTGACTGTCATTGGTATTCAAGGTCACGTAGCTTATCCTAACAGAGCAAACAATCCATCAACAGCTTTAGTCCAAATACTCAGAAAGTTAAAAGAAGTTAAATTTGATAAAGGAACAAAAGATTTTCAACCTACAAATTTAGAAATAACAAAAATTAACATTGATAATTCAGCTGATAATGTAATTCCAGGATTAGCTAGTGCATCCTTTAATATAAGATTTAATAACAAACACACATCTTACAAATTAAAGAATAAAATTAATAAAATAATAAAACAAATTTGTAATAAAAATAAATCAAAATATAAAATTGAATATAGTGTTTCTGGTGAAGCCTTTTTAACTATACCAAACAAAACTACATTTATGATACAAAATACAATTAAGAGAATTACTAAAATTAAACCTAAATTATCTACAACTGGTGGTACATCGGATGCTAGATTCATAAGAAAAATAGCTCCATGTTTAGAGTTTGGATTAGTGGGAAAAACTATGCATAAGGTAGGAGAATGTGTGTCATTATCTGATTTAAAAAGATTAACTTTAATTTATACTAAAATCTTAGATAATTACTTTAAGTGAAAACTGGCTTAATTACATCAGATACGTCTCAAAATCATGATACAGGTCCTGGGCATCCAGAACAAATAGCAAGGGTGTCGGTAATAGTAGAAAATTTTAAAAAACTTAATAATAAAAATCTTATATGGAAGAAACCATCTAAGGTTTCAGATGATATTCTATTAACTACACATGAAAATAATTATTTAAATTTAGTAAAAAGTTCTTTCCCAAAAAAAGGTTTTTCTTCACTTGATGGTGATACAATCATTTCACCTGGAAGCAAAGACGCAACCTTCGATGCAGTTGGATCAATAATTACTGCAATTGATGGAGTGGAAAAAAAAGAATTTAGAAATGCATTCTGTAGTGTTCGACCTCCTGGACATCATAGTTCACAAAATAAGGCTGCTGGTTTTTGCATTTTAAATTCAGTGAGTATTGGTGCAAATTATTTGTTGAAAAAATATAAATATAAGAAAGTTGCAATAATAGATTTTGATGTACATCACGGTAATGGAACACAGGATATTTTTTATGAAAATGAAAATGTTCTTTTTATATCAACTCACCAATATCCCTACTACCCAGGAACTGGTTCAGAACAAGAAAGAGGTAAATTTAATAACATCTTTAATATACCTTTGCCAGCTGGCATAAGTTCAGAAGAATATTTAAACGTATTTGACCGTGTATTAAAAAAATTAGAGGAGTTTAGACCAGATTTTATATTGATTAGCGCTGGTTTTGACGCCCATGAAGATGACCCTCTTGCTCAATTTAACTTAAAAACAGAGGATTATTTTACTATTACTAAAAGAGTATTAGAGACTTCTAAAAAGTTTTGTAATGGAAAAGTTGTTTCAATTTTAGAGGGCGGTTATGACCTAAATGCACTTCGAGACAGCACTAAAAGGCACGTTGATGCTCTTTTAGAATTTAATTGATAATTCTTAAGAAAACTCTAAATAAAAAATTTCATGAAGTTATATAAAATAAAAAAATCTGGCATTGATAATAAAGGAAGAGGACTTTATGCAACTCGTGATATTAAAGAGGGAACAAAAATAATTGACTATGTCGGAAAACTTATAACAAAAAAACAAACACAAGATTCTGATAAATACGATAATAGTAAACCAATATATTTATTCACAATAAATAAAAGATACGATCTAGATGGAGATTTTCCATGGAATACCGCAGGTTTAATTAATCATTCTTGTGATAATAATTGTGACTACGATGGAAAGGGATTAAAAATTTGGGTCAAAGCAATCAAAGATATTAAAAAAGGTGAGGAGTTTACCTGTGATTATGGATTTGGTTATGATGAAAACTACAAACAATTTCCTTGTAAATGTAAATCAAAAAACTGTTGTGGGTATATTGTAAGAGCTGAGTCTAGATGGCGAATAAATAAAAAGTTTGCTATGAGCAATAAAAATAAATTAATAAAGAACTCTAAATAAAAATAAACCACTTGGTGGTGCTGGAGGAGCACACAGTGTTCTTTTTTTTGACTTAAATCTCTTTTCAAAAGTTTTCAAATCCCATTTGGTTTCTCCTAAGTATTTTAAACAACCAACCATAGATCTAACCTGATGTTGTAAAAATGATTGTGAACTAAATTGAAATTCAATTTTATTTTTTGATAATTTAATTTTAATTGATTTAATAGTTTTAATTGGACTTTTAGCATGACAGCTTGAAGATCTAAAAGTTGAATAATCATTAGTTCCTAATAACTTTTTTGCACCCTTTTTCATTAATTCTAAATTTAAAGGCCTACGAACATGCCATGCTCTATTTTTTTCAATTATTGGTTGGCTTATTTGATTAAAAATAAAGTATTTATAAATTCTTTGTTTTGCTGAAAATCTAGCATGAAATTTATTATTTCTTTTTTTTATATTTTTAATTGCAATGTCTTTTAAATTTAAAAAATGATTAATGGATTTTAAAAATTTAATTTTATCAGTTATTTTATTTTTGCAATCAAAGTGTGCAGATTGCTCAAATGCATGAACCCCTGCATCAGTTCTTCCTTGACCATGTAAAATAATTTTTTCTTTTAATAATTTAGATAGTTTTTCTTGAATTAATCCTTGAATAGTTGGCCCTTTTTTTTGAATTTGCCATCCTCTAAAATTTGTCCCTACATACTCAATAAATATTTGGTATCTATTCATTATAAAAATGAACCCTTTTTAATTTGTGTTCCTAAAACAAATTCTCCAATACTTTGAGGCTTTTTTCCTTGTCTTTGTATTTCTTTAATTTTTATTGATTTTTTATCTCCACATGAAATTTCTAAATGGTCAGATTTAACCTCACCTGGTTTTCCTTGTGCTTGTCCAATTTCTGCTTTTAATATTTTATATCTTTCACCGTTAAACATGAAATAAGCACCTGGAACCGGATAAAGTCCATTTATTTTACCAATTATAATTTTAGCATCTTCTTTCCAATTAATCTGCCCCTCTAATTTTTGAATTTTTGATGCGTATGTAGCTGATGAGTGATCTTGTTCTATAAAGTTCGCTTTATCCTCATATATATTATCTATATTATCTAAAATTTTCTCTGCAGCCAAACTTGATAACTTTTCATTAATATCTTCAGCATTTAAATTATTTTCTATATTAATTTTATAAACATTACATACCGGTCCTGTATCTAGTTCCTCCCCTATTTTCATAATACTAATTCCTGTCTCTTTGTCTAAATTCATAATTGATCTTTGAATAGGAGCAGCACCTCTCCATTTTGGAAGAATAGATGCATGTATATTGATAAATCCTTTTTTAGTTAAATTTAAATATGACTTTGGTATAATTTGACCATAAGCAACAACTATTGCCAAATCTGCCTCTAAAGACTTAAAATATTCTAATTCATCTAAATTTTCTTTTAATGAATTTGGTGTTCTAAATTCTATATTTAAAGTCTCTGAAATTAATTGAATTGGTGACTTGTTAATTTTTTGACCTCTTTTAGATTTTTGAGGAGGTTGTGTATAAACGCATGAAATAGGATATCCATTTTGATAAAGTGATTTTAAAATTGGAACAGCGAACATGGGGGTACCCATAAATACTATTTTTTTTAGCATTGATTAAGCTTCTACAGAAGTAGATTTTAATTTTGATAATTTTTTAATTATCATTGACCTTTTTAATTTTGAAAGATAATCAATAAATAGGATTCCCTCTAAATGGTCCATCTCGTGCTGAATACATGTTGCAAGAAGACCATCGGCCTTTAGCAATTTCTTTTCTCCATCATAATCAAGATATTCCACTTCACACTTACTAGGTCTATCAATTTCTGCAAACTGATTTGGCACAGAAAGACATCCTTCCTCATAAGTTGCTTTTTCTGGATCTTTATTTTTAATAATTGGATTTACGAAATATCTTGGCTCTTTTTTACTCTCATCTTTACTTATATCCATTACAATAATTCTCTTTGGTACACCAACTTGTATCGCCGCGAGACCAATTCCGTTTGCGTCGTACATTGTCTCTAGCATGTCGTCCATCAATTTTTGCTCTTCTTTACCAACACCATTGACTGGTTTAGAAATTTGTCTAAGTAATTTATTAGGTTCTGTTATTATAGTTCTGATAGCCATATCTTGATTTTATTATAATTTTTATACTTTTAAAGGAAGAACTTTTAGCAATAGTTTATTTCTAATTAAATCAACATTTAATTGATTCAAAGTATTGATAATAAAATAAACTGTATCTTCATCAATGTTTTCAATTTTATCAGGTCCAATTACCTCAATTATTCTCAACAATGCAGCGCCAATCTCATTATTATCTATCATTTTTTGAATATCAGCAGGCATTTCTGATTGCTTCACCTCATAAAGGCCATCATATTTTTTTGAAATTTCAACTCCGTCAGATTTAAGCGCCTCTAGAAAAATTATATCTTTTTTTGATAAAAAATATTTTTTATCTTTTTTAATTTTTTTTAAAAATTTATCCAGATCTTCTTCAATTTTAGATTTTGCATAGTCCCCATTGAAATAATTTATAAGTTTTGATTGATGTAAAATTTTACTATTAAATTTAATCTTTTTATCAGCTATCTCTTTCCTGTTTAAATTACTTTTATAAAATGTCGTAAAATTTGAGGGCACATCCTCAACATTAATTTCACTTAAAAATTTTTTTAATTCCAAATCAAAGGCATCACCAATATCATCAGATATAAATAGATCCTTTAATATCTTTATAAATTCTAATTTAATTTTTGGTTCTTCGGTTAAAAGAGTTCTTTGATATAAAAGTGCGCGTCCTTCGATTGAAGATAGAGATTTATATACTTCTTTTGCATTTAAAAATTGATTAATATTAAATTGAAATTTTTTATAAAATTCGAATAACTCTTCCTCAGAATAATTTTTATCATTAACAGCTTTTTCTATTGTAGAAATTTTTTTTACATCAGTAATCTCTATATCTTTAATTTTAAAAAGTAAATTAGCAGCTGAAAGATATTTCCAGATTATTTTAGGTGTATCTTCGCTTGGTTCATAAGAAAACTCAGGGTTAGTCCTATGAGCTAAATGAAAATCTAAAATTGAATTTATTGATATTTCTTTATCTGCCTCGTCTAAGTATCCAAATAAATAATTTATTTTGTTTTCGTAATAACTATCTTCAAAACCTAACTCTTTTTTTAAATCTAAGATAAGTTGTGCCTCTTCGTTTTTTCCATAATTAATTAAACAATATAAATTAAATTTTGATAGATATTCATCTTGAATGGGTTCAGAATTTTTAGAAAAAATCTCACATGATTTTTTTACGTTTGATTCTGATAAATAAGTATCTACTAAATATCTTGCTAAATTTGGATGCAAATTTATTATTTGATTTTTAATTAAATATTCTTCTATTAATTCTAAGTTTGCATCTTTTATTAACCAATCAGATTTAAAGCTCATAAATTCTTGCTCAGTAATGTTTTGGGTTGGGGAATAAGCATTGGTTAATAAAGATATATGCATTATATCAGATGCATCCTCTGAAAGATTAAACTTATTAATATTCTGAAATAAATTTTTTAATTTAGTTCCATCAGAATTTGACCACATATCCATACTCAGTCCGTATTCGCTAGGATCGTATAGTCCAACAATTCTAATTTCTTTTGATGAAAATTCTTTATCAAGTTTAATTTTATCTGTTTGCTTATTTGTTTGAAGCTCATAAACACTATTCAGACTAGTGCCGCTAGAATTTTCGCTTGAAATATTTGTTTCTGAAATAACCTGATTATCTTTTTTTTCTATATTCCAAATATCAATTGGTTTCTCTTCTGCAAATACAGGTGTAAAAAAGATAAGACAAACTAATATATTTGAAAGAATTTTCTTATTTAACAATTTTAAAATTTTCATTTGGAATAATTTTTTCAATTTCTTTTTTAGGTGCAGGAAAATCAATTGTACTTAGAAAAAAAATAATACCTAAAATAACCCCTAATCCGATTATAGATTTAATTACAAGTCCAATGATACTTGCTTTGCCTGAACTTGTGTTTTTAATGAATTGCATATACTTTTAGATAATTTCAAATTAAGACATATTTATGTTTTTTCAATAAAGAAACTTATGAAATCAAAAGAAAATCTAGTTTTTTTGGGGATGATGGGTTCTGGTAAGAGCTCTATTGGATCTTTAGTAGCTAAGAAATTAAAATTAAATTTTGTCGATATCGATAAAGAAATTGAAAAAAATCTGAACATTACAATAAAAAAAATCTTTGAAGTTAAGGGTGAGAATTATTTTAGAAAAATTGAAGAACAAACAACTTTAAAAAAACTTAAATTAAGCTCTACTGTGATTTCACTCGGTGGTGGAGCTTTTACAAATAACAATATTAGGAAAGAAATTTTAAAAAATCATTTATCTTTTTGGCTAAATTGGGATGATAAAACATTGTTAAATAGAATTAAAAATAGTAAAAAAAGACCATTAGCGATTAATGCAACAGATACTGAGTTAATTGATTTAATTAAGAAACGATCTAACATTTATTCTAAAGCTTTATATGAGATAAAGTGTGATAATCTTACTAAAATCGAAATAGTAAAAAAAATTGTAGAAATTTATGAAACAAACTAGATTAAATATAGTAACTAAAACTGAAAAATATCCAATAATTATTGGATCAAATTTGACCTCAAGTGTATCAAAAATTTTTAAATCAAATTCAATTGATTTTGATAAATGTTTAATTGTTGTTGATAAAAATGTTCCAAAAAAATTTATCTTAAATATTAAAAAGTCTTTAAAAAATAAAAGTATTTTTGTGTTATTTTTTAATGCTAGTGAAAAAAATAAAAATATTAATAGCGTTAATAAAATTCTAGAGGTTTTATTAAATAAAAACTTTTCAAGAAATGATGTTTTAATTTCCTTAGGAGGAGGAATTACAGGCGATGTAAGTGGTTTTGCGGCTAGTCTTTTCAAAAGGGGACTAAAATTTGCAAATATTCCAACAACTCTTTTAGCTCAAGTTGATTCATCAATAGGTGGAAAAACTGGAGTTAATTCTAAGTATGGTAAAAATTTAATAGGAAGTTTTTATCAACCATCATTGGTTCTTTCAGATATTCAATTTCTTAGATCTTTATCAAAAAGAGAGATAATTTGTGGATATGCAGAAATATTGAAACATTCATTAATTGAAAATAAAAAATTTTTTAGTTTCTTAAATAAAAATCTTAAAAGGGTTTTAAGTCTTTCATCCCCATTTATTGAAAAAGCTATCTATGAAAGTTGTAAAATTAAAAAAAAGATAGTTGAAAAAGATGAAAAAGAAACAGCATTAAGAAAAGTATTAAATTTTGGTCATACATTTGGCCATGCTTATGAGGCAGGCTTAGGGTACAGTGATAAACTAAATCATGGTGAAGGTGTAATACTTGGAATGAAGACAGCACTTAATTTTAGTTTAAGTGAAAATATGATCAGTAAAAATGAATATAATTTAATTATAAATCATATTGATAATTCTGGTCTACCTTCTTCAATAAAAAAACATTTTTCTATAAAAGATTTAAATAAGATTTTATCTTTTATGATTAAAGATAAAAAAAATAATTCTGAAAAAATCAATTTAGTTTTATTAAAAAACATTGGTAAGCCAATTTTCAACAAACAATACTCGAAAAAAAAAGTAAATTTATTTTTAAGAAAATTTTTAACTAATTAAAATTTGGATTGAGTGAATAAATTCTTTTAGTTCTTGATCTAAAATCTTGTAAATTTTTTTATTACTTTCGATTTTATTCATTTTTTTTAGTTCTTCAGAAACAATAATTAATTTTAAATGATATTTTCCCTTTTGATTTCCTTTGTGATTTTTATGAAGAAAAGATTTATCTTCAATATTTATACTTTCAATATTAACCTGATTTAATAATTTGTTTTTTACAATTGTAATTAACTCATTTATATCCATATATGTTATTATATATCATGAAAAATATTTGTGACTGGAATAATTGTAATGAAATAGGTGAATATAAGGCACCAGTTGAAAAAGATAATAGCAGAAAATTTAGAATGCTTTGCCTTGAGCATGTAAAAGAATTTAATAAAAATTGGAACTATTTTTCAGGAATGAATGATGACCAAGTAATGGATTTTTTAAAATCTGACATGACTTGGCACAAACCCACGCAAAGCTTTAGCTCTTCAGATAATTTTTTCAAAGTGTTATGGAATACAACTTTGAGAGATGAGTTTGATAAAGAAAAAATAAATGGAGATTATGATCATATGCGTCAATTTAAATTCGATCATAAAGATATAAAAGCTTTCGGAATATTGGGGGTTTCTGTGGGTTTAAGGTGGAAGAAAATACAAGATAAATTCAAATTACTTGTGAAAAAATTTCACCCTGATATGAATTCTGGAAATAAAAAATACGAGGAAAAACTTAAACTTATAACATTAGCTTATACGCAATTAAAAAATACCTATAGAGAAAAAATTGACACCAAATCTTAACACAGAACCAGATATTAAAGTTTCACTAAAACAAACTTTTGGAATTGATTCAGAAATGGAAGTTGACGCATTTTCAAAAAAAAATGAATACGTTCCTGAAATTGATAAAAACTACAAGTTCGATAGAGATACTACTTTAGCCATTATTTCAGGATTTGCGTTTAATAAGAGAGTTTTAGTTCAAGGGTATCACGGCACTGGAAAATCTACTCACATTGAACAAATAGCTGCTAGATTAAATTGGCCTTGTATTCGTGTAAATTTAGATAGTCATGTAAGTAGAATTGATTTGATTGGAAAAGATGCGATCGTTCTTAAAGATGGTAAACAAGTAACTCAATTTAACGAGGGAATTTTACCATGGTCTATACAAAATCCAGTTGCACTGGTTTTTGATGAATATGATGCTGGTAGACCTGATGTAATGTTTGTAATTCAAAGAGTTTTAGAAGCCGAGGGAAATTTCACATTACTAGATAAAAACAAAGTAATTAAACAAAATAAATTTTTTAGATTATTTGCTACCTCAAATACTGTTGGACTTGGTGATACGACAGGTCTTTATCATGGTACGCAGCAAATTAACCAAGGCCAGATGGATAGATGGAATATTGTTACAACTTTAAACTATCTTAGCCTAGATAGAGAAATGGACATTGTTTTGTCTAAAAATAAAAACTTAAATAACGCAAAGGGAAAAGAAAAGGTTGCTAACATGATAAAAGTAGCATCTTTAACGCGTAAAGGATTTATTGCAGGAGATATTTCAACAGTGATGAGCCCAAGAACGGTGTTACATTGGGCAGAAAATGCAGAGATATTTAAAGACACTGGTTACGCTTTTAGAGTAACTTTTCTTAATAAATGTGATGATATTGAAAAGAATACTATCGCAGAATATTATCAAAGATGTTTTGGTGAAGAGTTGCCAGAATCTTTAATTAATATTCAAATCTAATGAGCACTAAAGAAAATAATTTAAAAGAAAAATTCAAGATTGCTTTAACTTCTACCGCAAAAGTAATTGCTGATGATTTTGATGTAAAAAAAAAAAATTCTGAAGAAAAAAAAATAAAAGAATTCAATTTTCTAGAAATTGATAATTTAACTAGTCCAGCTGATTTTATAAGATTACGTGCAGAAACAGACTCCTCTGCTTTGAAAAAAAAATTTTGTAATGAAACAATTTACAAAAAAAACCTTCCCTCAAATTCATCTTCTAGATCCCTTTATAATATCGCTGAAAAAATACGTTATGAGAGCCTGGGAGGAAAAATGTTAAAAGGAATTGAGAAAAATTTTCAAGAAAATTATCATCAAATAATAAATCGTAAACGCAAAGATCAATTAAAAACTAAAGAGGATGTATCTGTATCAGAGGCATTCGAGTTATATATGCTTAAGAATTTTCATAAAATTAAGCTAAATCCTCTAACAACAAAAATGCTTAATTTTTGGGAAAAAGACTTTGAGGAAGCTATAGAAAAACATAAAGAATTTTTACTTAAAAATCTTGAAGATCAAAACATTTATAGTTCAAAGTTTTCAGAAATATTAGAAGAAATGGATATTTTTCAAAGTGAAAATGAGGACGAAAGAAAAGAAGAAAATCAAGATCAAGGACAAGATAATCCATCAAATGAAGATGAAAATAATGACAAAGAAGATAATAAAGACGAAAAAGATGAAAATGTATCAGAAGCTTCACTAGATGCTGATTATAGTGTTGATGAATTTAACTTTGACGAACAGTTGTCGGACACAGAGTCAGATGAACAAAGCTCTGAGCAAGTAGCTCAAAAAAAAATAGATAATATCAATTTAGATTATAAAATATTTACAACTCAGTTTGATGAAGTTGTAAAAGCTGAAAATCTAGAAAATGCAGATGAAGCGACAAAACTAAGAAAAAATTTAGATCAACAATTAATCGGATTTCAAGATATTATAACGAAACTTGCAAATAAACTTCAAAGACAATTGCTTGCAAAACAAAATAGAGCATGGGAATTTGATTTAGAGGAGGGATTATTAGACAGTTCAAAACTTCCAAGAATTATCATGGATCCATATAATTCTTTATCATTCAAAAAAGAAAAAGATTTAGATTTTAAAGATACAGTAGTGACTTTGCTCATAGACAACTCTGGATCTATGAGGGGAAGACCAATAACTATTGCAGCTATTTGTGCAGATATCTTATCCAGAACGTTGGAAAGGTGCTCTGTTAAAGTCGAAATTTTAGGCTTCACAACCAAAAATTGGAAGGGTGGACAGAGTAGAGAATTATGGACTAAAAATTCTAAACCGAAAACTCCAGGAAGATTGAACGACCTAAGACATATAATTTACAAAGGAGCAGATACCCATTGGAGACAAGCGAAAAATAATTTAGGACTAATGCTAAAAGAAGGTTTACTCAAAGAGAACATTGATGGAGAAGCTATATCGTGGGCCTATAATAGGATTAAAAAAAGAAAAGAAGAAAGAAAAATATTAATGGTTATTTCTGATGGAGCCCCTGTAGATGACTCAACTCTTTCTGTAAATTCAGGTGACTTTTTAGAAAAACATTTAAAAAAGATTGTGAAGTTTATTGAAAATAAATCAGATATTGAAGTTTTGGCTATAGGAATTGGTCATGATGTTTCAAGATATTATAATAAAGCTATCAAAATTACCGACGTAAATGAATTAGGAGATGTTATGATATCTCAATTAAGCTCATTATTTGAAACAAAGAACAAATACCACTAAATATTAAATAATTCCTTATTCTTCCATCTAATAACAACTTCAGCGCCATTACGTGTTTTTGAATTTCTACAATTAACTGATGCAAAATTTTTTTCTAACAAAGTTTTTCCAATAAACAAGCCTAGGCCTAAACCTTCTTTAGATTTGTCTTTAGAATAATTTGATTTCAAATATGGCTCGCCAATTTTTGATATTATATCTCTTGGATAACCATCACCATCATCCTCAACTGTTATTTCAGTTATTTCACTATCACTTTTCAGATTAATAAAAATTGTATTTTTGGCAAATTTATTCGCGTTTCCAATAAAATTTCTTAACCCATAAACTAATTCTATAGATTTGGTTATCTTTTTTGAGTTTGAGTCCTGGTCAAAATTGAAGACAAATTCCTTTTTACTTATTTCCTTAAATGACGAAATAATTTCATGCAAATAATCTCGGATATTAATATCTTTATCAATAAATTCATCTTCTTCTACAGGATTTAAAGTTAATCGCTTTAAAATTTCATTACATCGCTCTACTTGACTATTCAATAACTCTATATCTTTTTCTAAATCTTTTTGCCCCTTAAATTGTTTCATTAAATCATGTGTAATTATTGTTATCGTAGAAAGCGGCGTACCTAAAGAATGTGCTGCTGCAGCAGCTTGACCACCTAAAGACAATAGTTCATGTTCTTTAGCCATTGCCTCTTCCATTTTTCCTAATGCTTCTTTTCTTAATCTAGATTGTGTACCAAATGTCATTGCAAAATAATTTAAAAATACCAAGGCAACAATTAAGGATGTCGGTATAGAATAATAAAAATAATGATTGTTATGAAAATCACTGTTTAAATTAATTGGCAAATCTTCATAGTTAAAGGTTAAAAAAATAATTATAATTGTTGTTAAAGTTACTAATAATATATTAGTTCTTAAGCTCAAATTTGATGAAGAGAAAACACTTGGTATTAATATAAAAATCACAAATGGATTAGTTATTCCTCCTGATAAATAAAGAAGGATACCTAATTGCAATATATCTATAACCAGAAAGATAAAAGCAGATCTATCTGATAATTGTGTTTTTTTATAAATAAAAATTAAATATAAATTACTTAATATTCCTAAAAATATAACTAAATTTGACGTGATAAAATCTAAACTAGAATTTAGAAACAAATATACAAAATTTACTGCAATTAATTGTCCAATAATTCCGATCCATCTAAGAGTTATATACGTTGATTTTTTAAAAGAATGATATTTTGAAGTTTCAAAGAACTTCATTTTTAAATATCAAGATTTCTAACATTTATAGCATTAGAAACTATAAAATCTTTTCTCAATGCTACATCATTACCCATTAAAGTATGGATTAAACTTTGATCTTTTTTCAAATCTTTTGAGTATTGTACCTGAAGTAGATTTCTTGTTTCTGGGTCTAATGTAGTGCTCCATAATTCTTCTGGATTCATTTCTCCGAGACCTTTAAATCTTTGGATATTCATTTTTGATTTTTCTTCATCAATTTTTTTTGAATATTCTTTGGATCCTTTTTTAATTTTTTTTAACTCCTTATTATTATTTATTATGTAATCTTCAAGCTCCTTCTCATCCTTAATGTAAATACCTTTGGACCCTTTGTTAATTTTAAATAAAGGAGGCTGCGCTAAATAAACATGACCATTTTCAATTAGCTTATTAAATGGCTTATTATTAAAAAAAGTTAAAAGAAGGGCTCTTATATGAGAGCCATCTACATCAGCATCCGTCATAATAATAATTTTTCCATATCTTAGATCTTTTAAATCAATCTCTTGTGCTTTTGGATCCAAACCCAAAGCATTAATCAAGGTAACGATCTCATTTGAGGAAATCATTTTGGACAAAGCTTTTGTTCTTTGATCAGAACCGTTTCCATTACCGTTACCATTTTTTTTAATATTAAAATCTTCTACATAAGTATTAAGTATTTTCCCTCTAAGTGGTAAAACTGCTTGATTTGCTCTATTTCTTCCTTGTTTTGCCGAACCTCCCGCTGAATCTCCCTCTACAATAAACAATTCAGTTCCTTCTTGTTTGCCAATTTGACAATCAGCTAATTTTCCAGGAAGACCACTTAATTCAAGGGCTCCTTTTCTTCTTACATTTTCTCTTGCTTTTCTAGCAACATCTCTGGCCATTGCGGCTTGAATAACTTTGGCTAAAATGGTTTTTGCAATAGATGGGTTTTGATCAAACCAAATAGATAATTTTTCATTTACCAATGTTTCTACTATCATCCTTACTTCTGATGAAACAAGCTTGTCTTTTGTCTGAGATGAAAATTTTGGATCAGGAATTTTAGTTGAAAGTACACAAGTTAGACCTTCCTTGATATCATCACCTGAGATCGCTAGTTTATTTTTCTTTAGTAAATTATTTTCATTGGCATATTTATTAACTACCCTAGTTAATGCACTTCTAAACCCTAATAAGTGGGTTCCACCATCTTTTTGATATATGTTATTCGTATATGGAAATATGTCTTCCGTATATCCTGCATTCCATTTCAATGAACACTCTAATTCGATATTATTTTTTTTTCCCTCAATATATATTGGTTTTCTAAATAAATCATTTCCATTTTTGTTTTGTAACTTTTCTCTTTTTTCATCTAAAAAATCTACGAATTCTAAAACACCACCATCAAATTTAAACTCAGAAGTTTTCTCTTTCTTTTGACTTGCGTCAGTAAAAATTATTTTAATTCCTTTATTTAAAAATGCTAATTCTCTCATTCTTTTAATAAGAATATTTGCACTAAATTTCGTTGAAGAAAAAATTTCTTTTGATGGTAAAAAAGTAATTTGTGTACCAGTTTGCTTTGCTTTTCCTACTACCTTTAAAGGAGCTTTAGCTTCACCATTTTGAAATTCTATGTAGTGGTTTTTTCCATCTCTAAATATCTCTAACTGTAATTTTTCTGAAAGTGCATTGACAACTGAAACACCAACACCATGCAATCCACCTGAAACTTTATAAGAATCATGATCAAACTTACCACCAGCATGAAGTTGGGTCATAATTACTTCTGCTGCTGATTTTTTTTCCCCTTTATGAATATCAACAGGAATACCTCTTCCATCATCATTTACTGTAATTGTGCCATCAGAATTAATTTTTACATTAATATTTTTACAATATCCTGCTAATGCCTCATCAATAGAGTTATCAACAACTTCATAGACCATATGATGTAAACCAGTTCCATCATCTGTATCCCCAATATACATACCTGGTCTTTTTCTAACCGCTTCAAGACCTTTTAAGACCTTGATTGAGTCTGCCTGATATGTATTTTTATTTGTCATTTTTTTAAATTTTGGAAAAAGAAAATTATAACATTTTTTATAAAAATTGCTGATTTATCTTAACAAAAAAACTGTAAAATGCTCAAATAACCCTTGAAAAATATAGCTTATTTAATGGCGGAGAGAATGGGATTCGAACCCATGAAAGAATTACTCCTTTACACGCTTTCCAAGCGTGCGCCTTCAACCACTCGGCCACCTCTCCAACTATTTTTCTTTTGAAATCTTAAGTACACCAATAAATGCCTCTTGTGGAATTTCAACTCTTCCAAATTGTTTTGATCTAGCTTTTCCTTTTTTCTGTTTTTCTAAAAGTTTTCTTTTTCTATCAGTTGCTCCACCTCCATGAATTTTGGTTAAAACATCTTTTTTAAACCCTTTTATTGTTTCTCTAGCAATAATTTTACCTCCTATTGCAGCTTGAACTGGAATCATAAAGTTATGTCGAGGTATTAAATCTTTTAATTTTTCACAAACCTCTCTACCAGTTTTTTGTGCAAAATCTTTATGTATCATCATTGCTAAAGCATCAACTGGTTCTCCATTAACTAGAATACCAAGTTTTACCAAATCTCCCTCTCTATGCTCAATGATTTCATAGTCAAAACTAGCATAGCCACTAGTCATAGATTTTAGTCTATCATTAAAATCAAAAACAACTTCATTCAACGGTAACTCATAATTTACAACAGCTCTATTACCTGAATAACTTAAGTTAGTCTGAATTCCTCTTTTATCCTGACACATTTTTATAATTGAACCTAAATATTGATCAGGAGTAATGATTGTTGTTTTTATCCATGGCTCTTCAATATATTTAATTAATGTTGGATCGGGTAAACTTGATGGATTTTGAAGATCTATAATATTTCCATTATTAAGGTGAACTTTATAAACAACACCAGGCGTAGTTGTTAATAAATTAACATCAAATTCTCTCTCTAGTCTTTCTGTTACAATTTCCAAATGAAGTAATCCTAAAAATCCACATCTAAAACCCAATCCTAAAGCTGAAGATGACTCAGGTTCAAATGAAAAACTTGCATCATTTAATTGTAATTTAGCTAAACCATCTTTAAGTTTTTGAAACTCAGAACTATCTACTGGAAACAACCCACAAAATACTACTGGTTTACTTGGTTTAAATCCTGGCAAAGCATCTTTTAATGGTTTTGAGGCATCACAAATCGTATCTCCAACTTTTGTTTCAGACAAAACTTTAATTCCTGTTGTAATAAAGCCAATTTCACCCGTTTTTAGTTCATTTATGTCTACTGGCTTTGGTGTAAAAACCCCAACTTTTTCAACAATATACTCCTGATTAGTAGACATCATTTTTATTTTCATGTGTTTAGAAAGTTTACCATCTATTACTCTCACTAATATTACTACGCCTAAATAAGTGTCATACCAGCTATCAACCAATAAACATTTTAGATCGGCTGAGCTTTCTCCTTTTGGTGCAGGCAATGTTGTTATTATTTGTTCTAAAATATCCTCTATACCTTCACCTGTTTTACCTGAGCACGGAATTGCATTTTCGGTATCAATTCCTATTACTTCTTCAATTTGTTTTTTTGTTCTATCTAAATCTGATGCAGGTAAATCAACCTTATTTAAAACTGGTACAATCTCATGGTTGGTATCTAAAGCTTGGTAAACATTTGCTAAAGTTTGAGCTTCTACACCTTGAGTACTATCTACAATTAAAATTGAACCTTCACATGCATATAATGATCTACTAACTTCATAACTGAAATCAACATGGCCTGGGGTATCAATAATATTTAAAACATAATCTTTTCCATTTTTAGCTTTGTAATTTAATTTGACAGTTTGGGCTTTAATTGTGATTCCTCTTTCACGTTCAATATCCATAGAGTCCAAAACTTGAGCTTTCATCTCTCTTTCAGTTAATCCACCGCAACTATGAATAATTCTATCAGCTATAGTAGATTTTCCATGATCAATATGCGCAATGATTGCAAAATTTCTTATATTATCAATTGTACTCATTATTTTTTTTAGGAACGGATTTTAGCGCCAGTTTTATTTTCAACTGTTTCTATTATCAAATTATTAATTTTTTCTAAATCATTATCCGTTAAAGTTTTTTCCAATGATTGAATTGTTACACTGATAGCAATTGATTTTTGATTTTCAGGAATATTATTTCCTTCGTATACGTCAAAAACTTTAACATTTGAAATTAAATTTTTATCAATATTTGATATTACACTTACTAAATTTTGCACACTTATTTTTTTATCAATAATAAATGCAAAATCTCTTTCGGATTTTTGAAAGTCAGATACTAAATATTTTGTTTTTTGATCTTTTAAAGATTTTTTTGGCAGTTTTAAATTATCTAGAAATATTTCAAATCCTACTAAAGAATCTGTTTTAATATCTAGTGTTTTGATAATGTTAGGATGAATTTCACCAAAATAAGCAGCTATCTTATCTTTTCCCTTATTTAAAAATATTCTTCCTGATTTTCCTGGATGATAATAACTAGGGCTTTCATCATCAATATAAAATTTTTCTGAATCATAACCAGCTTCTACTAAAGTTTGTGTAACGTCTCTTTTAATATCAAAAACATCTATATTTCTCTCTTTTTCAATCCATGAAAGTCTAGATTTTTTCCCAGCCGACAAGCCACATACAACTGTATTTTGAGCTCCAGGTTGTGGACCATAAAATATTGGTCCTATTTCAAATATTGATAAATCTTTAATTCCTCTATCTAAGTTTTTGCTCATGTGCATCACTAAATTTGAAAAAATAGAATTTCTTAATACTCCCAATTCAGAGCTAATTGGATTTACAATTTTTATTTCTTTATTGTTCTCTTTAAAGTGATCGTTATATTTTGAATCTGTAAAAGACCAAGTAATAGCCTCCAGATACCCTTTAGATGCTACTGCTCTTTGAAGAAAATGAAATAACTTTTGAGTTGGATTTAAAGTATTTTTTGATCTTTCTTTAATAGGATTTTCTATTTTTATTTTTTCATAGCCACTAATTCTTACAAGTTCCTCAACTATATCAATTTCTTGAACGATATCTGGTCTCCAAGATGGAACTGATAATTTAAAGAATTTTTTTTCTTTTTTTAATTTAAAACCAAGTTTTTCTAAAATGTTAATCATTTCCTTGGTTGAAATTTTAAAACCAGTAATCTTTTCAAACGTTTTTGGTTCAAATTTTATGACTTTGTTTTTATAAGATTCAATTTTCTGAATATCTATTTTGCTAATTTCACCACCACAAATTTCCTTAATTAAAAAAGCTGCTTTATTTAATCCAACTTCAATAGATAACTGATCAATACCTCTTTCAAATCTAAATTTAGCATCTGTATCGATATTCAATTTTTTGGCAGTTTTTCTAATTGATCTTGGATCAAAATAAGCAGATTCTAATAGAACATTTTTTGTATCTAACTCTGTACCAGATCTTGTTCCTCCAATAATTCCTCCTAGGCCTAAGACACCTTTGTTATCACTTATTACACACATTCCATTATCTAGTTTATAACTTTTATTATCTAGAGCAGTAAATTCTTCTCCTGATTTTGAATTTCTAACAATTATTCCCTTATCAATTTTATCAGCATCATATGCGTGCAAAGGACGATTAATATCAATCATGACATAATTTGTAATATCTACTATTGCAGATATTGGTTTTTGGCCTATAGAAATTAATTTATCTTTCAGCCATTGAGGACTTTCTGTATTTTTGACGTTAGTTATCAAGCAACTGCCAAAAGACAAACAGCCTTGATTTTTTTCTTTTGTTATTTTTACTTTTAAGGTCTGTTTTCTATTAGATTTAATTTTTTTATCTTTTTCTAATTTTAAGTTTCCAAAACCTGCAGCTGATAGATCTCTTGCTATCCCTCGAACACCAAGACAGTCTGGTCTATTTGGTGTAATTGATAAATCTATAAGATTAGAACTTGGTTTAGAAAAATAACTTTTTCCAACATTTTTTGCATATTTCGAAAATGATAATTCAGTAATTCCATCACTTTCATCTGATAAATTTAATTCAGATTCAGAACAAAGCATTCCATAAGATGTAACATCTCTAATTTTAGCAACAACAAGTTTAGTTTTGTTTTTTGGGATTATTGCACCTGGTGGAGCATACACAGTAAGAAGACCCTCTCTTGCATTTGCAGCCCCACAAACAACTTTTTTGATTTCTTTATTACCAACATCAACATCACAAACTTTTAGCCTATCTGCGTTTGGGTGTTTTTCTGTTTTTATAATTTTTGCTATTTTAAATAAATCTAATCCTTCAAATAAATTTTCTATACTCTCAACCTCAAGACCTATATCTGTTAGTTTCTCAATAAGTTTATCTTCTTTAGCACTTATTTTTAAATGATCTTTTAACCAATCATATGTGATCTTCATCTGCTTAAACCTCTGTAATTTGAGGGGACATCAAGCGGATCAAAACCGAAGTGATTTAGCCATCTGTAATCACAATCAAAAAACGCTCTTAAATCATTAATGCCGTATTTAAGCATTGCTAATCGGTCTATACCTATGCCAAAAGCATATCCTTGATATTTAGAAGGATCTACTTTTACATTTTTTAAAACATTAGGATGCACCATGCCACAGCCTAAAATTTCAAGCCACTTATTTCCTTCTCCAATAATTATTTTGCCATCTTTTATTTCATAACCAATATCAACTTCTGCAGATGGTTCTGTGAATGGAAAATGACTAGGTCTAAATCTCATTTTGATTTTTTCGACTTCAAAAAATTCTTTAATAAAATAATTCAAGCATCCTTTCAAATGCCCCATATTAATATTTGTGTCGATATGCAAACCTTCTACTTGATGAAACATTGGTGCGTGTGTTTGATCACTATCAGATCTATAAGTTCTCCCAGGAGCAATAATCTTAAATGGAGGTTTGTCTTTTAGCATAGTTCTAATTTGAACTGGTGAAGTATGAGTTCGTAACAAAACCTCTTTGTTTTCATCTAAGTAAAATGTATCATGCATATCTCTTGCTGGATGATTGTCAGGTGTATTTAAAGCAGTAAAGTTGTTATATTCATTTTCAACATCAGGGCCTTCTTCAACACTAAATCCTATTTCAGAAAAAATAGATGAAATTTCATCAATAGTTTGTGATACTGGATGGACTTTTCCTATAACGAATGGTCTTTCAGGTAAAGTTATATCGACTTTTTCCTTTTCTAATTTTTCGTTTATTTTTTTTCCTTCTATCTCACTAATTTTAGAAGTTATCAAATTCTGGAGTTCGTCTTTAACTTGATTTAAATCTGATGCAAATTTTTTTCTATCATTCTCTGGAATTGAACCTATTGTTTTAAATTTTAATGAAATTAAACCATTTTTACCAAACAGCTCCGTTTTGATTTCATTTATTTGATCAAAGCTTAAATCATTTTCTAGCTTTGATATAAACTGATCTCTAATATTTTTTATCTCTGACATATTAGTAGATTATTTCCTTAAGAAATAAAAACAATAGCGAAGATTAATTTAAAGCTGATTGAGCTTTTTGTACAATCGTTTTGAATGCTTCTGGGCTATCGTAAGCAATTTCAGCAAGTATTTTTCTATCTATTGCAATACCACATTTATTTAATCCATTGATAAATTTTGAGTAAGTTAAGCCTTCAGCTCTAACTCCAGCATTGATTCTCTGTATCCACAATGATTTAAAATCTCTTTTTTTATTTCTTCTATCTCTGTAAGCGTATTGCATGGATTTTTCCATAGCTTGCTTGGCAACTCTAATGGTATTTTTTCTTCTGCCCCATTGACCCTTTACAGCTTTTAAAACTTTTTTATGTTTAGCTTTACTAGTTACACCTCTTTTAACTCTTGCCATTATTAACCCCTCAAACTGTAAGGCATGTATGACTTAACAATTTTTCCATCTTGTTTAGACAATGTTGTAGTACCTCTTAGTTTTCTAATTTGTGAATTCGTTCTTTTAATCATGCCATGTCTTTTACCTGCTTGAGCAGATATAACTTTACCCTTAGCGGATATTTTAAATCTTTTTTTTGCTGAGCTTTTTGTTTTTAGTTTTGGCATAATTCTGCGGACTTATACAAAGAAAGATATAATTTTACAACCTCTATTAAAGCTTATAAAGGCTGAATTACCATGATCATTTGCTTCCCGTCAAACTTGGGATGCAATTCTACCTTACCGATATCCTTCATATCCTCTTTAATTTTGCCCATTAGTTCATTTCCTAGATGGGAATGCTGAAGTTCTCTACCTTTAAATCTTATAGTAAATTTAACCTTATCTCCTTTAGCTATAAATTTTTTAGCATTTTTGACTTTAAACTCATAATCATGAGTTTCTGTAACAGGTCTCATTTTAATTTCTTTTAATGAAACAATTTTTTGTTTTTTCTTTGCGAGGTTTGCTTTTTTCTGGGCATCATATTTATATTTACCCATATCCATTATTTTACATACAGGAGGATTAGCATTAGGTGCTATTTCAATTAAATCTAAACCTTGATTTTTTGCCATAGAAATAGCTTCATTGGTGTTTATCACTCCAAGATTTTCTCCATCACTTGCTATAACTTGTACATCAGGAGAAGAAATTCTATTATTAGATCTTGGACCTCTGTCCTTGGTTCTTCTTTGAAAATAATTTTGTTTGAAGTCTGCCACTTAGTTTGATGATGCTTTATTCAAAGCAGAGAATGTTTTTAAGAATTGATCTATACCCATATTTTCTTGTTTATTAGAGTCTAATCTTCTAATCGTTACTGAATTGGAGTCAACTTCTTTTTTACCACAAATTAATAAAAGTGGTATTTTTGCTAAAGAATGATCTCTAATTTTATAATTTAAATTATGATTTTTTAAATCTACTGCAGAACTTATACCTGAATTTTTAATTTTATTTGATACCTCGACTGCATAGTCATTAAATTCCTCTGAAATAGGTATTACCATAGTCTGTAAAGGAGATATCCAAAATGGAAACTTGCCTGCATAGTTTTCAATTAAAATTCCAATAAATCTCTCTAGAGAACCAAATAATGCTCGGTGCAACATAACAGGAACTTTTTTAGTTCCATCTTTGTCAACATAAGAAGCATCTAATCTTCCAGGTAAATTTAAATCTACTTGTAAAGTTCCACATTGCCAATCTCTACCAATAGCATCTCGTAAAACAAATTCAATTTTAGGACCATAAAATGCTCCCTCACCTTTATTAATAGTATATTCTAATTTAGAAGCTTTAACAGCTTCAAGCAAAGAGGCTTCTGCTTTATCCCAAACTGAATCATCACCAACTCTTACCTCTGGCCTATCTGCATATTTTAGAATCACATTTTCAAAACCAAGGTCCTTATAAATATCTAGTATTAGATTTGTAACAATTAAACATTCGCTAGTAATTTGATCTTGAGTGCAAAAAATATGGGCATCATCTTGAGTAAAGGCTCTTACTCTTAATAACCCATGTAAAGCGCCTGATGGCTCATAACGATGAACTTTTCCAAATTCAGCAAAACGTAACGGAAGATCTCTGTAACTTTTTAAGCCTTGATTAAATACCTGGATATGACCAGGGCAATTCATTGGTTTAATTGCAAAAACTTTCTCATCTGGTGTTTCAGAAGTATACATGTTTTCTCCATATTTTTCCCAATGCCCAGATTTTTCCCATAGTTGTCTATCTAGTACCTCTGGAGTATTGACCTCTTTATAACCAGCCGCATCTTGTCTGCTTCTCATGTAATTAATGAGCTTTTGAAACAAACCCCATCCTCTTTCATGCCAAAATACTGATCCAGGGCTTTCTTCTCTAAAATGAAATAAATCCATTTCTCTACCTAATTTTCTGTGATCTCTTTTTTCGGCTTCTTCTATTCTTTTCAAATATTCATCTAGATCTTTTTGAGTTGCCCAACTCGTACCATATATTCGTTGCAACATTTCATTATTAGAGTCTCCTCTCCAATATGCTCCTGATACTTTTGTAAGTTTAAAATATTTCCCTATTTTACCTGTAGAGGATAAATGTGGGCCTCTACATAAATCATGCCATTCTCCGTGAAAATAAATTGATACATCTTCATTTTCAGGTATCGCTTCAATTAGCTCGGCTTTATAAATTTCTCCTTTTTTTTTAAAATGGCTAATTGCTTTATTTCTATCCCAAACTTCTCTTTTTGTTATTTCATTCCTATCGACAATCTCTTTCATTTTATTTTCAATTTTAACAAGATCGTCCTCTGTAAATGGTTCTTTTCTAGCAAAGTCATAATAAAATCCATTTTCAATCACGGGTCCAATTGTAACTTGTGTTCCTGGAAATAATTCTTGAACAGCCATAGCTAAAATATGAGCTGTATCATGCCTTATAGTTTCTAAGCCCTCAGGATTTTTTGAGGTAAAAATTTTTACAGAACAATCATTTTCAATTAAAAAATCAAGATCTTTAAGCGCACCATCAACGCTTATGACCATGGCTTGTTTGGCTAATGATTTACTAATTTTTTCAGCTACTTCAAGTCCAGTAACTTTATTAGGAAAATCAATATTCTTTCCATCAGGTAATGTTATTATCGGCATTTAATTTAATAATCTTTTATACTCTGAATAAGTAGAAAAGCACATTTTTTCAACATTAAATTTTTGAACTATGTTTTTTCTTCCCTCATTACCAATTGATTTTAATAGAGTTTCATCCATGTTAAGGGTTTTTAAAATTTTATCACTTAATGATTTAGCATTTCCTGCTTCGTATAAAAAACCTGTTTTTTCATCAATTATTGTTTCGTTAGAACCTCCAATGTTACTTGCTATAATTGGTTTTTTCATTGATTGTGCTTCGACAGCAACTCTGCCAAAAGCTTCTGGTTCGGTTGAGGCTGAAACAATAATATCAGAAACTTTATAAGCTAAGGCCATATCTTTACAATGATCTATGAATCTTATTTGTTTTGATAATCTGAATTGCTCTGAGAGTCTTATTAATTTTTTCTTATATAAATCTCTACCTTGATCACTACCTAAAATAACGGCATAAAATGCTTCATAACCCAGTTCTGCATTCACTAAGTTAACTGCCTCAATAAATACTTCCTGTCCTTTCCAAGAAGTTAATCTACCAGGTAAAAGTATAATTTTTTTATCTTTTTCAATTTCCCATTTTTTTAATAATTTTTTTTCATCAATTTCAATTTTGGTTGTTGGATCAAAGTAGTCGACATTTATTCCTCTAAAAATAACCATTAATTTTTTTTTTTCATTTAAATATTTTGAATAATTTTTTTTAATATGAGAAAAAATAAAATTAGAACCTGCAATAATTAAATCTGCTCTAGTCATTACTGAATTATAAATTTTTTTTATATTACCCTTAAAATTGTATGTTCCATGAAATGTAGTTACAAATTTTCGTCCTGTGATTTTTGTTGCTATCAAACATGACCAAGCAGGTGCTCTGCTTCTCGCGTGGACAAGAGAAATATTATAAACTAAAATTATTCCAATTAAGATAAAAGCATTAATTAAAATTAGTAGAGGATTTTTGCTTTGTACTGGAAGTCTAAATATTTTAACTTTTTTTCTATCTACAAATTTAAGTAATTCACCACCACTTGTTACAATAAATGATTTACAATTATTTTCTGGTAAATAATGCGCAATATCATAACATCCTGTTTCAGCTCCTCCATAACCTAACTTTGGAATAACTTGTAAAACTTTTAAATCAGATGACATTTGATATGATTATATATTAATAGACTAAACTTATAAACGATTATGGCAAATTTCAGATTTCATCAAATATCAAATACAAAGAAAATTAGATATATTTCCAAAATTTTTAAAAATAGTTCTTTTATAGTTTTTTTACATGGCTTTATGTCAGATCTTGAAGGAAAAAAACCAAATGCATTTTTGAATTTTGCTAAAAAAAGTAAAGTAAGTTTTTTAGCACTAGAATACTCTGGTCATGGGAAATCTTCTGGAAAATTTGTAAATGGAAATATTTCAAAATGGAGTAAAGAGACGTCAATTTTAATAAAAAAATACGTTAAAAAAAAAGAATTTGTGCTAATTGGTTCAAGTATGGGTGCATGGATTTCGCTCAATCAATTCAAAATTTTCAAAAAACAGATTAAAGGATTTTTAGGAATAGGGGCTGCTCCTGAATTTTTAGAAAATTTAATGTGGAAAAAATTTACTAAAAAAATGAAAGAGGAAACAATAAGTAAGGGTATTTATCAATTAAAACATGGCAATTATGAATATCCAATTACTCTACAATTAATAAAAGATGGAAGAAAAAACAAAGTCTTAAATAAAAAAATTAATTCAAATATTAAAGTAACAATGGTACATGGTGAAAAAGATGAGGCAGTTCCTGTCTCATATTCAAGAAAAATTTTAAGATTATTTCCAAAAGCTAAGAAAAAATTAAATATTGTAAAAAAAGGTGATCACAGTTTATCAAATAAAAAATGGTTAAATATAATTTTAAAAGAACTTAAATTATTAATTTAACTAACTTTTTTTATATCTTTTTTTAAAGTAATTGGATTTTTTAATTTATCTAACATTTCTTTAGGACACACCTGAACAAAATTATTTACTTCATCATCAAAGTTTTCAATTATTTTTTTCGATAATTGAGACTCAGTTTCTTTAAAATGCTCACTGACTAAATTTTTTAAATATTCTTTCCAATAATCTGTCTCTACATTTTGCCAAACTACTGACTCTGGATTTACTTTCTTTTCAAATTGTTGAGATTTATCATATATAAAGGCCATTCCACCTGTCATACCAGCTGCAAAATTATCACCAACATCTCCTAAAATTACTACAGTTCCACCTGTCATATATTCACATCCATTAGAATCGCATCCTTCAATTACTGTAACTGCACCAGAATTTCTAACTGAAAATCTTTCACCAGCTTGACCAGCAGCAAAAAGTTTTCCTGAAGTAGCTCCGTAAAGAACAGTATTTCCTAAAATTGTATTCTCATTTGAAACTAAATTGCTCTCTTCAGGTAATTTTATTGAAATAGTAGCTCCTGACAAACCTTTACCAACATAATCATTTGCATCTCCCTTTAATACAAGTTTTAAACCTTTAGAAGAAAATGCTCCAAATGATTGACCTGCTGATCCTTTAAAATTTAAAACTAAAAAGTTTTCATCAAGTTTTTCATAACCGTATTTTTTATACAAATGATGAGAAATTCTAGTGCCTACTGCTCTATGAGTATTTTTTATTTGATATTCTCTCTCAATTTTTTCAGAATTATCCAAAGCTTGTTCAATTTCTGGCCAAACTTGTTGGTCAAGTGTATCTGGTACACTATTTATTTCTTGATC
The DNA here is from genome assembly GCA_902571135.1 of uncultured Pelagibacteraceae bacterium. Classification (GTDB taxonomy): domain Bacteria; phylum Pseudomonadota; class Alphaproteobacteria; order Pelagibacterales; family Pelagibacteraceae; genus Pelagibacter. The sequence continues at coordinate 113,122 of CACGAU010000003.1, forward strand.
CTCACAATACCTTGGATTATTTCCAGTATCAGCTTGAACAAATAAAGGATTTAAATCTAAATCGTCTAAATTTGGAGAACCTTTACTAACTTGTTTTAACAAGTCTGTCCTACCAATCACTTCATTTAATGATTTAAAACCTAAATTTGCTAATATTTCTCTTACTTCGCTGGCTATAAATGTAAACAAATTAACTACTTTTTCTGGAGTCCCAGTAAATTTTTCTCTGAGCTTTTCATCTTGAGTGCAAACGCCTACAGGACATGTATTTGAATGACACTGCCTTACCATTATACAACCCATTGCAACTAAAGCTGTAGTAGCAACACCATATTCTTCAGCACCCATCATTGCAGCTATCACCACATCTCTTCCGGTTTTAATTCCACCGTCTGTTCTTAATGTAACTTTATGTCTAAGATTATTTAAAGTTAATACCTGGTTTGCTTCTGTCAAACCCATTTCCCATGGTATTCCAACATACTTAACACTAGTCTGTGGTGTTGCTCCTGTTCCGCCATTATGTCCAGAAATTAATATTATATCTGCTTTTGCTTTAGCTACACCAGCTGCAATTGTTCCTACTCCAGAGGAAGCAACAAGCTTAACTCCGATTCTTGCTTTAGGATTTATCTGTTTTAAATCATAAATTAGTTGTGCAAGATCTTCGATTGAATAAATATCATGATGTGGTGGTGGTGATATTAAAGTAACTCCAGGAGTTGAATGTCTAAGTTTAGCAATCTCCTCTGTAACTTTAAATCCTGGTAGCTGACCTCCCTCACCAGGCTTAGCACCTTGTGCAATTTTAATTTCTATCTCATTACAATTATTAAGATAATTAACTGTAACTCCGAATCTTGCAGAAGCTATTTGTTTTACTCTTGAGTTTGCGCTATCACCATTATCTAAAACTTTAAATCTACTTGCATCTTCACCGCCCTCTCCACTACATGAAGCACCTTTAATCCTGTTCATACCAGTTGCCAAAGTTTCATGCGCCTCTTTTGATAAAGCTCCATGAGACATGCTCCCACTTCCAAATCTTTTTAAAATATTTTCTATTGGCTCAACCTCAGAAATATCTATTGGCCCACTTAATTTTTTTTCTCTGAAATCAATTAAGTCTCTAAGATTAATAGGTGGTAAACTGTATATTCCATCCACATATCTTTTATAGGCATCATAAGAATTAGATCCTACTGCACTTTGAAGTAAATGAATTAATTTTCCTTGATATTGATGAGTTTCACCATTTTTACGATATCTATATATACCGCCTATCGGCAATATGGTTTCAGAACTTTCAAATGCCTCTTTATGAATTTCTCTAATTTTTTTCTCTATACCCGTAAGTCCAATACCTGAAATTTTAGAGACAACTCCTGGAAAATAATCTGCAACAATTGTTCTACTTAAACCTACGGTTTCAAAGTTACATCCACCTCTATAAGAACTTAAAACTGAAATACCCATCTTAGACATGATCTTTAATAAACCTGCGTTTACTGATTTTATGTATCTCTCTACACATTCATCAAAGCTAAATTGACCAAATAATTTCTTTTCATGACGCTGAAATAAACTATCAAATGCTAAGTATGGATTTACAGTAGTTGCTCCAACTCCTATTAAGGTTGCAAAAGAGTGTGTATCTAAAGCCTCTCCAGATTGAACATTTATTGATACATATCCTCTTAGTTTTTTTTCAATAAGGAATGAATTAATTGATCCAACTGCTAAAAGCATTGGTATTGGAAGTTTAAAGCTAGAAAGCTCTTTGTCACTTAAAATCAATTGAGTAACTCCCTGTCTTACTGCAATTTCAGCTTCTTTTTGAATTTTTTTAATTGAATCAAATAAAGTTTCTTCCTCAGAAAAAGTACAATCAATTATAGATGAATTGTTACCAAAAAAATTTATAAATTTTTCAAACTGAGAATTTGATAATATTGGACTATTTAAAACATAAATATTTTGCTTTGTTAAATTATCAAAATTTAAAATATTTCCAAGATTTCCAAATCTTGTTTTCAAACTCATAACCTTGTTTTCTCTTAAAGAGTCTATTGGTGGGTTTGTGACTTGACTAAAATTTTGTCTAAAAAAATGGTACAACGGTCTATACCTATCTGACAAAACAGCCAATGGTGTATCGTCCCCCATAGATCCAGTTGCTTCTTTAGCATCTTCTGCCATAGGATGCAGTATGAGCTCAAGATCTTCTAGACTTATTCCAAAAGTATATTGCCTTCTTCTTAAATCATCTCCAGAAAAAGAATTTTTTTCATCTGAAATAGTTAACTTATCATCTAGGTCGATAATTTGTGAATTAAAGTGTTTATACTCTTTGGCTAAATAATCTTTTATTTGCTTGTTTGTAAATACTTTACCTTTTTCTATTCTAACTCCAATTATTTCTCCGGGACCCAATCTTCCCTTTGACAAAATTCTTTTTTCATTTAATTCAATCATTCCTGTTTCAGAACCTGCAAATAATAATTTGTCTTTTGTAATTGCGTATCTTAAAGGTCTTAATCCATTTCTATCATTTGCAGCTATAACCCACTCATTATCAGTTCCAGCAATAGCAGCTGGTCCATCCCATGGCTCCATTGTACTGTTCAAAAAATTAAATAATTGTTGGTGATCTTTTGGTAGAGTTTTATTTTTTTTAGACCATGCGTCTGGAACTAACATGAGCTTAGCCAAAGGCGCAGGCTGACCAGATATATTTAATAATTCAAAAACATTGTCTAATGCAGCAGAGTCTGATGCTCCCTGTTGTATAACAGGTTTTAAGTTCTCAACATCGTCAAAAAGGGGACTGTTCATCTCTTGTTCATGAACTTTCATCCAATTTTTATTTCCTCTATAAGTATTAATTTCTCCATTATGCGCTATAGCTCTAAAGGGTTGAGCTAAATTCCAGCTAGGCGCTGTATTTGTTGAAAATCTTTGATGAAAAATAGCAAACCTTGAAACAAATCTCTCATCTTTTAAATCAAGGTAGAAATCTGAGATAGCTTCAGCTAAAAACATCCCCTTGTAAATGATAGATTTAGAACTCAATGAACAAATATAAAAATTGTTTAAAGATTTTTTAAAAGCTTCATTTTCTATCTTTCTTCTAGTTTCATAAATTTTTCTTTCTAAATCTTTATTTGTTAATTCTGGATTATAAGGTTTAAACAATACTTGGATAATTTCAGGCATTGTTTGGAATGCCTTTTCTCCTAAAACTTTTGGATTAACTGGAACTTGTCTCCAACCGTAAATACTAAAATCATTTTTTGTTAATTCACTTTCTACAATAGTTTTGCAACTTTCTTGCGCTGCATAATCATTCCGAGGCAGAAATATCATACCCACACATATTTCAGAATTGTCATGTGTGTGTCCTGTCACTTCTATCTTTTCAATGAAGAAATCTTTTGGTATTTCAACATGAATTCCAGCTCCGTCACCAGTTTTCCCGTCGGCATCTACAGCGCCTCTATGCCAAACTGCTTTTAACGCTTCAATACCATACTCTACAACTTTACGAGATTTTTTACCTTCAGTTGATGCAATTATACCAACACCACAAGCATCATGCTCCATATCTTCTGAATAAACATTATTTTCTTTTAAAAGGTGAAGGTTCTTTTTATAATTTTTCATTAAGCCACTCTTTTTTCCACTTTAGATTTACTCTCTAGATAAGCTTTAATTGAAGCTGCTGCATCTCTTCCATCTTTTATCGCCCAAACAACTAATGAAGCTCCTCTAACTATATCACCAGCTGCAAACACCCCTTTTATATTTGTTTCCATAGTATCAAAATCTGTTTTAATAGTTCCCCACTTTGTTACTTGTAATTCACTACTATCAAATAAATTCGGTAAATCCTCAGGATCAAAACCTAGTGCTTTGATAACCATACCTGCTTTTGTTTCGTAACTAGAGCCTTCTTGTACTTGTGGCTTTCTTCTTCCTGTCTCGTCTGGATCACCTAGTTTAATTTGATCTACAATTATTTTTTCTACTTTATTTGTACCTTTAAATTCTTTAGGACTTGATAACCAAACAAATTCAACACCTTCTTCTTCTGCATTTGCAACTTCTCTTGCAGATCCTGGCATATTTTCTTTATCTCTTCTATACAAACATTTAACAGATTTTGCCTTCTGTCTTATAGAAGTTCTCACACAATCCATTGCTGTGTCACCTCCACCGATTACAACAACATCTTTACCTTCTGCGTTTAAAATTCCTTTATCAAACAACTCAACATCATCTCCTAGACCTTTTTTATTAGATGCTGTTAAAAAATCCATTGCAGGAAAAATATTATCAAGATCATTTCCAGGTAAGTTTACTTCTCTTGCTTTATAAACTCCTGTAGCAATTAAAATTGCATCGTGTTTTTTTCTCAATTGGTCTAGACTTGCATCCTTACCAACTTCAAAATTTTGAACAAATTCAATTCCTCCATCCTCTAAGAGTTTTGTTCTTCGCTCTACAACTTCTTTTTCTAATTTAAAATTTGGAATTCCATAAATTAATAATCCTCCTGCTCTATCATATCTATCGTAGACAGTTATTTTATACCCATTTTTTCTTAATTGTTCTGCAGCAGCTAAACCAGCAGGACCTGCTCCTATAATTCCTACGCTTTGATTTTTTTCATTCGTTACCTTAATTGGTTTTACCCAGCCCTGAGCCCAAGCATTATCTGTAATATATTTTTCTACTGATCCAATAGTTACTGTTCCATGACCAGACTGTTCAATTACACAATTTCCCTCGCATAATCTATCTTGGGGGCAAATTCGGCCACACACTTCAGGCATATTGTTTGTGCTTTGGGATAATTCATACGCCTCTTTTAATCTTCCCTCTGCTGTCAGTTTAAGCCAATCTGGAATGTTATTACTTAAAGGACAATGAACTTGGCAAAAAGGTACTCCACATTGCGAACACCTACTCGACTGTTCTTTGGCTTTTTCATTGATATACTCGTCATAAATTTCGTTAAAATCTTTCTTTCTCGTATCAACTTCTCTTTTAGGTGGAGTTTGTTGACCTATTTTAACAAATTTGAGCATTTTATCCGGCATAATATTATTTAAGTTTTGGCAAAATATACCCTGATTTATGTATATAAAGCATAAAATAGGTCATATATATTGACCTTAATTTTTAAATTATTACCGCCAATTAACGAGTTTTTAATTATTGCATAGCTATTATGCTTAAATCGAATTGTTTTAAATAAATACTTTATAAGTTACGAAGAAACAATGTTTCAAAATATTATAGAAGTTTTAATTCTCTCTGCAATTCAAGGGATATCTGAATTTCTTCCTATTAGTTCTTCTGCTCATTTAATTTTGGTTTCTACTTTATATGAATTTAAATCTAGTTCTTTGCTTATTGATATTAGCCTCCATCTAGGTTCACTAATAGCTATAATTTATTTTTTTAAAGATGAATTGTTTGATATCAGAAAAAATAAAAGAATTTTAAATTTAATTGTATTAGGATCTATTCCATTAATAACTGTTGGATATATACTTTATAGTACAAATTTAATTTATCAGTTAAGAAATTTAGAAGTCATTGCTTGGACTACTTTAATATTCGCAATAATTTTATACATCTCTGACAAAAATAGATTTGATAAAAAAATTTCTTCAAATTTAAATATTCAGTCAATAATATTTATAGGTATTTTCCAAATTTTCTCTCTTGTACCTGGAGTGAGTAGAGCAGGAATTACTATAACAGCTGCGAGAATTTTAAAATTTAATAGAGTAGACTCAAGTAAGATATCTTTTTTACTTTCAATCCCAGCATTAGCTGGAGCAAGTGTCTTAAGCTTAAAAGATGTTTTTGAACAGTCAATTCAGTTTAATTACTTAGTTGTTATCGCAATTATATCTTCTTTTATTTTTTCTTTTCTAACAGTTAAATTCTTTTTAATTTATATAAATAAATTTTCAATGAATGCATTTGTAATTTATAGAATAATAATTGCTTTAATTTTATTTAGTTTAATTTATTAAGTATATTTTTTTTTAATTAAAGGTAGTAATTGAGACAAGAGAACTCCACATAGAATAAAAAAGCATCCAAGTAAATTATTAACATCTAGAATTTGATTTAAAATAAACCAAGCAGCTATAGTCGCAAATACACCTTCAAGAGAAAAAATTATAGCTGCAGGTGCTGGAGTAATATTACGCTGGGCATAAATTTGTAATACAAATGCAAATCCACCAGATAATATACCTGCATATAAAATTGAATAAATTTCCATTAAAATATTACTTAAAATAAATTCTTCATAAATAATTCCAATTATAAATGAAAGAATAGCCACAATTAAAGTCTGCGCAGCTCCTAAAGTAAGTGGTAGATTGTATTTTGTTATAATGATCCCAGTAAAAATGATATGAGTACTCCAAAATAGAGCTCCTAGAACAACTAAAGTATCTCCTAATCTTACTGTTGCATCATGAAAATTTGTTAATAAATATCCTCCAATTAAACATAGAACTACAGAAGGCCATACACTCCAATGCATTGATTTTTTACCAAACAAAAAAATGATAATCGGTACCATTGGAACATAAAAAATTGTAAAAAAAGCAGCATTTGCAACATCTGTATAAAGCAAAGCAACTTGTTGTAGTGCTGAGCCTAAGAATAAAGAAATTCCAATTAATAATGAATAAATTATGAAAGTTTTTTTATCTAATTTAAATTCTGATTTAAAATTTTTTAATTCAAATAAAATCATAAGTGGAATTATGGCTAGAAAACCAACAAAAAACCTCACAGCATTAAATGTAAAAGGGCCAATATTATCCATGCCCGTGTCTTGGGCAATGAAAGTTGTTCCCCAAATAAAAGTGCACAATAAGGCACTAAATAATGATATGGATTTACTCATTTTTAATTAGACAGCTAGTTTATAGGCAAAATTTTTGCCTAAGTTTTCTTTTAGATCATTATTAAACCTGGCTGCTTCTGCACCATCAATAATTCTGTGATCATAAGATAAAGAAATTGGCAGCATAGTCCTAGTTTGGAACTTTCCATTCATAAAAATTTGTTTTTTTTCTGATCTTCCTACTCCTAATATAGCAACTTCAGGATAATTAATTATAGGAGTAAAAAATGAACCTCCTATGCCACCTAAACTCGTAATCGTCATCGAGCCACCAAATAATTCTTTTTTGTCAATTTTTAAATTTCTACAAAGTTCGCTTACCTCTTTTAATTCTTTACTTATCAGGGAAATTTTTTTGTTATTTGCATTTCTTATTTTTGGAACCATTAATCCATTTGGCGTGTCAACTGCTATCCCTATATGGTAATATTTTTTTAAAGTCATTTTTCCAGTCTCAATTTCGTCGATAGAAGAATTAAAACTAGGAAATTTCTTAAGAGATGCAACTAAAGCCTTTATTATAAATGCTAGAGGTGTAATTTTAATTTTTTCTCCCGTATACATATCTGTTAATGAGCTTCTAAAACTTTCCATCTCCGTTATGTCGGCTTCATCATGATTTGTAACATGAGGAATTGTTGTCCATGAAGTTGTAAGATATTTTGATGATAATTTTTTTACTCTTGGTATGTCTTTAATTTCTATTTCACCAAAATCAGAATGTTCAAATTCGTTTTTAATTTTATCTGGTTTACTATCTTTTACTACAACGTTGTTTTTTGAATTAGATGAAACAAATTTTTTAATATCATCTTCAACAACTCTGCCATCTTTCTGACTTCCTGCTACCTGATTTATATCTACACCAAGTTCTCTAGCAAATTTTCTAGCTTTTGGGCTAGCAGATGAAATGTCTGAAATATTTTTTTTAGAAAATATTTTTTCTTGGATTTCAGGTTTTATTATTTCAATATTTTTTGACTCTTTTTCAATTTCTGGTTTTTCTTTAACCTGTTCCTTTTTAACTTCTGAATCACTATCTAAAGTTAAAATTAAGTCACCCTCAGAAACTTTGTCTCCTACTTTTATTTTTAAATTTTTAATTTTACCTTCTAAATTTGATGGTATTTCTACGCTAGATTTATCACTTTCAATTGTTATTAGAGCATCATTTTTTTTAATTGATTGACCTTCAGAAACTAATACCTCTATAACCTCGACATCTTTAAAATCTCCAATATTAGGTACTTTAATCTCAGTTTCTGACATTATAATTTTGTTGGCATTGGTTTGTTAGTATCAATATTATACTTCTTCATTGCATCTTTTGCATGTTTGGAAGTAACAAGCTGTTCTTTTGCTAAAATACTTAAACCATAAGCAACCAAATGTTCTTTATCTATCTCAAAAAATTTTCTTAAATTTTTTCTTGTATCACTTCTTCCAAAACCATCTGCTCCTAATGAATAAAAACTTTTATTAGTGTAAGGTCTGATTTGATCTGAATTCATTCTCATATAATCAGATGCAGCCATAATTGGGCCCTCTGTTTGGCCCAGGCATTGCTCAACATAGGATTTTTTAGGTTCTTTATCTGGATTCAAAAGATTATATCTTTCTACCTCCATCCCATCTTTTCTTAATTCATTAAAACTTGTTACACTCCATATCTCACTGTCAATTTGATAATCATTTTGTAAAATCTCTGCAGCAGACATCATTTCCCTTAAGATTGTTCCTGATCCTAAAAGTTGAATTTTAGTTTTTTTGTATTTATTAAATTCTTTTATTTTATACATACCCTTTAAAATGCCTTCCTCACAATTTTTATCTTTTGGCATTTCTGGATGTGAGTAATTTTCATTCATTGTTGTAATATAATAAAAAACATTCTCATTTTTCTCGTGCATTCTTCTTAAACCTTCTCGAAAAATTACCGCTAATTCATAATGAAATGTAGGATCATAAGTTACACAATTTGGAATAGTTGATGCAATTAAATGACTGTGCCCATCCTGGTGTTGTAAGCCTTCTCCAGCTAATGTTGTTCTTCCAGCTGTTGCGCCTACCAAAAATCCTCTAGCCTGACTATCCCCAGCTGCCCATGCTAAATCTCCTATCCTTTGGAAACCAAACATTGAGTAAAAAATATAAATTGGGATCATTTCGATATCATGATTAGTGTATGCTGTGGCAGCAGCAATCCATGAAGACATAGCACCTGCTTCATTGATACCCTCCTCTAAAACTTGACCACTTTTATCTTCTCTATAAGAACTTAATTGAGCTGCATCTTCAGGTTCATATTTTTGCCCCTCATGTGCATAAATTCCAATTTTTTGAAAAAAACCTTCCATTCCAAAAGTTCTGGCTTCATCAGGAATAATTGGAACTAATCTAGGAGATATATTTTTATCTCTTAATAAATTAGTTAGCATTCTCACAAGTGCCATTGTAGTGGACATTTCTTTTTCACCAGTCGATAATTTCATAAAATCAAAAATATCTTTGGTTGGTGCTTTTATTGGTTTTGCAAAAGTAGATCGTTCAGGTAAAAATCCACCTAATTTAATTCTTCTTTCTTTAAGATATTTTATTTCAGGTGATTTTTCATCAGGCTTAAAATATTCAATATTTCTTACCTGTTCATCTGTTAAAGGAACATCAAATCGATCTCTATAATACATCAAGTCATCAACATCTAATTTTTTAGTTTGATGAGTAGTATTTACACTTTCACCGGATTTTCCCATTCCATAACCTTTAATAGTTTTAGCAATAATTACTGTTGGGCTTCCTTTATTTTTAGTTGCCTTATCATATGCTGCAAAAACTTTATGAGGATCATGTCCACCTCTATTGAGTCGCCATATATCTTTATCAGACATGCTTGAAACTAATTCTAATGTTTCAGGGGATTTTCCAAAAAACTTTTCTCTTACATAAGCGCCGTCTCTTGCTTTCATTGCTTGATACTCACCATCTACTGTCTCATTCATAATTTTTACTAATTGACCAGTTTTATCGTTGGCTATCAATGAGTCCCAATACGATCCCCAAATTACCTTTATTACATTCCACCCAGATCCTCTAAAACTTCCTTCAAGTTCTTGAATAATTTTTCCATTACCTCTAACTGGACCGTCCAATCTTTGAAGATTGCAATTAACTACAAAAATTAAATTATCTAAATTCTCTCTTGCAGCCAGCCCAATTGCTCCCATCGACTCTGGCTCATCCATTTCTCCATCACCTAAAAAGGCCCACACTTTTCTTCCTTCATCTTTAATCAAACCTCTATTGATTAAATATTTCATGTATCTGGCTTGATATATAGCAAGCATGGGGCCTAACCCCATCGACACTGTGGGGAACTGCCAAAATTTTGGCATTAACCATGGGTGTGGATATGACGATAGACCTCCAGGCTTTACCTCTTGTCTAAAACTATCTAATTGTTTCTCATTTAATCTACCTTCTAAGAAGGCTCTTGCATACATTCCTGGGGCACTATGCCCTTGGAAATAAATTAAATCTCCACCAAATTTATTATTTTTTGCTCTCCAAAAATGGTTCATGCCAACATCGTATAATGTTGCAGCAGATGCAAATGTACCAATGTGTCCACCAAGTTCAGGGTGTTTTTTATTTGCTCGAACTACCATTGCTGCTGCATTCCATCTAATTAACGATCTAATTCTTCTTTCAATATTTTGATCACCACTAGACTTTACTTCAGCCTCTGGGGGTATTGTATTAATGTAAGGTGTATTTTGAGTATAAGGAATATTCGCTCCTTCTCGATAAGCTTTGTTAATTAGTTCTTTAATCAAAAAATGAGCTCTTTGATTTCCATCTTTTGAAATAACTGCTGATAAAGACTCCAACCAATCTTGAGTTTCAAGCGGATCAATATCAGTCCCATTAACTACTTGTATTGTAGATTGTTTTTTCTCAATTATTGGTTCAGATATAATTTTTTCTTCCTCTTTTTTTTCAGCCATTGCTTCTTCAGCTTGTTTAATTATATTTTCTGTATCTTTTGGAAGAGTGCTTTCTGATGATGTTTTTGGTGATGATGTAAGATTAAGCAATAAATCACCTTTAGAAACTTTATCACCAACTTTAACTGCTAAACTATCTACTTTTCCAGCAATTGTAGAAGGGATTTCAACACTTGATTTGTCACTTTCAATTGTAACTATTGGATCATTTTCTTTAATTTGATCACCAGGTTTTACAAGTATCTCTATAACCTCAACATTTTCAAAGTCACCAATGTCAGGAACAAGTAATTTTTCGCTCATTTTTTAAAATGTTATATATACCCAAAAAAACATTATTGGATTTTATTTTAACACATTAATAAGGTTTTTTCGTTAATCTTGTGTTTTTATTGTACAAAAAATAAAAAAATAAATGAATTTTACGCTTTTTAGCTTCTCTCAATACACATAGCTATCCCCATACCACCACCAATACAGAGTGCCGCACAACCTTTTTTTTTATCTTGCTTGATCATTTCATGGATAAGTGTAACTAAAATTCTTGCCCCAGAAGCTCCAATCGGATGACCTAGAGCGATTGCTCCTCCATTAACATTAACTTTTTGTTCAGGGATTTTTAATTCTTTAATTACCGCAATACTTTGTGCTGCAAAAGCTTCATTAATTTCAAATAAATCCACTTCATCTATTTTCCAATTTGCTTTAGATAATGCTTCTTGAATTGAAGGTATGGGCCCTAATCCCATTAATGAAGGCTCAACCCCACAAGTTGCCCAAGATACAATTTTAACCAATGACTCTAATGATTTTTTTTCTGCTTGCTCTCTAGACATTAAAACTAAGGCCGCAGCACCATCATTTATACCTGAGGAATTTCCAGGTGTTACAGTCCCATTTTCTTTAAATACTGTTTTTAATTTTCTTAGATCGTCTATACTTAAATTTTCTCTAGGATGTTCATCTTTTTCAAAAATTAATTTTTTGTTGCCATCTTCAATTTGTAATTTTATCAGCTCATCTTTAAATCTATTTTGACTATAAGCTTTTTCTGTTTTTTTTTGAGAATTTAAAGAAAAATTATCTTGTTCATCTCTAGAAATTTTATATTTTTCAGCAACATTCTCAGCTGTAACACCCATATGATAATCATTAAATGAATCGAGTAGACCATCTTTTATCATTGTATCTACTAATTTGTTTTCAGAAAATTTTTTATCTTCTCTATAATAAATTGCATGAGTTGCTCGAGACATATTTTCTTGACCGCCTGCAATGACTATTTTAGTTTCTCCTAAACTTATTGATTGATATCCTGAAACAACAGATCTTAATCCAGATCCACAAACCTGATTAACAATATGAGCAGGTTTAGAAACCGGTACTCCTGCACCGATTGAAGCTTGTCTAGCAGGATTTTGACCAAGTCCAGAAGTTAAAACGTGCCCCATAATTACTTCATCAATCTCCTCTAAATCTAATTTTGATTTATAAATTACCTCTTTAATTGCTATTGATCCTAATTTTGATGCGCTAAGATTTTTTAACGACCCTTTGTATCTTCCAATTGGAGTTCTTAGTGCTGAAGTAATAACAACATCGCTAGAATTTTTGCTCATAAAGTAATTAACATAATATTTTATAAGTTAAATTACATCAAAAACTTTGATATATGAGATATATTATTTAAAGGGACCGCTGGCCAAATTGGATAAGGCGCTCGGCTACGAACCGGGAGATTCCAGATTCGAGTTCTGGGCGGTCCACCAAAAAGGAAATAAAAATGTTTAATTGGCTTTTGAATGCATCTTTACAAAAATCAGTAATTTATTTTTTTATAATTATTTTAATTATTTTATTAATTTTAACTTTTGTATTATAAAAAATTATGAGCAATGAATTTGAGCAAATAAGTATTAAACCTGGATTTATGAAACACAATGGAGGTGTTTTATTTAGAGCTATTTCAGAAAATGAATATGAATTTAAATCTATAATTAATGAAAATCATTTAAATGCTGCTGGAATAACTCATGGGGGTTATTTATCTGCTTTAATAGATGCAGGAGCAGGAACAGCCGCTCATAGAGCTGCAGGAAATGCTCCATGTGTAACTATCTCCTTAGATATAAAATTTATAGGCCCTTCAAAAGTTGGAGATCAAATTATTGGACATACAAAAATTTTAAAAAAAACGAATACTCTTGTGTTTTTATTTTGTGAGCTAAAGTGTAATGATAAAATAATTACCTCTGCGTCTGGAGTATGGAAAATTATTAAAATAAAGCCTTCTAATTTAGGTCCAGGTGGGTAATTTTACTCTTTTCTTTTTAAGTTAAAGTAGCCAAATACTACTAACAATAATATTGCTATAGGATAAACGATATTTTTAGATGGTCTATCTGAATTTTCAATTTTAAATTCACTTATATAGTCTCCCATTTCAAAACCACTTTTTTTTGCTTCTCCATTCCATTTCAAATTATCAACAACAACTTTATCATCTTGTTTCATTAATGTAATTCCATAGTCCTCTAAAGTAAATTTATCTTCAAAAGTATTTTTTGATATCACAAATAACTTATATCTTTCTCCGTATAAACTAGGCCTTGTTATTTTAATTTGAATTTCTTTTGTTGAGTCTAATTTCATTGAATTAATTTTAGTAATTTCCTCATAATTATATTTTGGATAAAATTTGTTTAAAACAAAGTTGGGTGATAACAAGGAAATAGAAATTACTAAAAAAATAATTATTTCATACCATTTAAGTTTATTAATAAACCATCCTTGAGTGGCTGAGGTAAATACTAAAATCCCAATTAAAGAAGTTATAATTACAATCAATCCATGCCAAATATTTTCAATACCAATAAGTAAAAGTTCATGGTTAAACAAGAATACAATTGGCAAAATTCCTGTTCTTAAACTATACCAAAAAGCTTGCACCCCTGTTCTTAAGGGATCTCCACCAGATATTCCTGCAGCTGCATAAGAGGCAAGTCCCACTGGTGGCGTTACATCAGCCATTAAGCCAAAATAAAAGACAAATAAATGAACTGCAATTAACGGAAAAATAAAACCTGAGGCATTCCCAACATCCACCAACACAGTCGCCATTAAAGATGCAACAACAACATAATTTGCCGTTGTTGGCAAACCCATTCCTAAAAGTAAGCACAAAATAATTGTTAAAAATAATAATATAGTAACGTTATCTTTAGCTATAGATTCTATAACTATTATTAAATTAGTACTTAAGCCTGTAGATCCAACTGCACCAACAATAATTCCTGCAGTTGCAATCGCTATACCAACAGCAACCATATTTAAAGCGCCTTTTTCAAAACCAACTATTGTTTGATTAAACCATTCTTTAAGAGCATCTTTTTTAATTTCATTTTTAATTAACAAATTTATTAAATTGACTAAAACCAAAGTAATGGTTGCATAAAAAATTGAATATGAGGCAGTAAATCTTAAATAAACCAAAGTATAAATTAAAACAAAAATTGGTATTAAAAAATGCATCCCAGATAAAAAAGTTTTTTTTAAATGAGGAACATCTTCATCATCCATTCCTTTGAGATTTAATTTTAAAGCTTCTAAATGTGAAATATAAAATAATGCTATGTAAGAAATAATTGCTGGTAAGAAAGCATGTTTAACTATTTCAAAGTAAGTTACACCAATAAAACTTGCCATTACGAATGCAGCCGCGCCCATGACAGGTGGCATGATCTGACCATTGACTGATGAGGAAACCTCGATAGCACCAGCTTTTTCTTTTGAAAAACCGGTTTTTTTCATAATTGGAATTGTAAAAGTTCCAGTAGTAACTGTGTTTGCAATTGAAGATCCCGAAATTAATCCAGTCATACCTGAGCCTAATATTGCTGCCTTTGCAGGTCCTCCTCTCATTTTTCCAACCATTGCAAAAGCAAGATCTAAAAAATATTTTCCACCACCAGCAGTTTCAAGCAAAGCGCCAAATAAAACGAATAGGAAAATAAAATCTACTGATACCCCAATTGGAATTCCAAAAATTGCTTCTTGATCAAGCCATTGGAAGCCTACAAGTCTATTTAAAGACAAACCACCATGAGAAATTATTTCAGGCGCATACCTTCCAAAGTATGAAAACAATAGAAAACAACTAGCTATAATTACCAAAGGTAAACCAATTGCTCTTCTGGTGGCCTCTAAAAGAATTAAAATTCCACATCCTCCTAAAATCAATTCTAACGGAAAATTTAATGTTTCTGATATCTTCAGATTTAAAAGAACACCCCCTCTTTCAACCAACTGATCATAAAAAAAATAAATATAAAGACACGATATCGCTCCCATAAAACTGATCAAAACATCAAAAAACGAAATTTTCTTACCTTTTGAGATTGGGTAAATTAAAAAGGCTAAAGTTAAAGCAAAACCTAAATGAATTGCTCTTGCTGGCAAACCCTTAAACATTCCAAAATTTAGCATAAATGGAAATGGCGAAGCGTACCAAAGTTGAAATAGTGACCAAATAATTGCTATTGCTGAAACAATTTTTAAATGAAAACCAGTAATATTTCTAGTTGGTGATAAGTCTTCGCTTATTTTATTTTTAATTTTACTGCTGATTGAGTCGCTCATCAAAATTATTCATACCATAAAAAAAAGGCCCGGTAAAAATTACCAGGCCTTTTAATTAATAAAAATTGGATTACATTAACCCAGCTTCTTTATAGTATTTTATTGCACCTGGATGTAATGGAGCAGATAAACCATCTTTAATCATGTTTTTCTTTTCCAAGAATCCAAATGCTGGATGTTGTTTTTTGAAATCATCAAAATTTTCCATCACAGCTTTTGTAACTAAATAAACAAGCTCTTCAGAAACATCTGCAGAAGTAACAACAGTAGCTTTTACACCAAAAGTTGTAGCATCTTTTTTCTGACCTGTGTAAGTTCCTTTAGGTATTACTGCCTGTGCATAATAATCTGCACCATCAATTAAACCTTGGACCTCAGAACCTGTTAAATTAATTGGAGATGCTTTTGCTGCACAAGTTGCTGCTTGTTCCATAGCACCATTTGGAAATCCAACAGAATAACCAAATGCATCTATTTTTCCGTCACATAGCGCTTTAACTTGTTCAGAAGATGTAAGTTCAGTTGTTGATTTAAAAAAACTGTTATCAACACCCATTGCTTTCATCAGTTCTTCCATAGTTCCTCTTTGACCTGAACCAGGATTACCGATGTTAACTACTTTTCCTTTTAATCCAGCAAAATCTTTAATTTTTGCTTTTTTTCTAGCCCAAATTTGAAAAGGCTCATTGTGAACTGAGAAAACTGCTCTCAAATTACTAAATTGTTTTCCTTCCCATTTACTAGATCCATTAACAGCATGATACTGCCAGTCTGATTGCGCTACACCAAATTGGAATTCTCCAGCTGCTATCTGACCAATATTGTAGTTAGATCCACCAGTGGACGGAGCAGTACATCTATAAGCTTTAGCTGTACCTTTTTTTCTACCATGTTCAGCACTAATTGCTGATTTGTGAAGCATTTTACATATAGCGTTCCCTGTTTGGAAATATACTCCTGTAGGTCCGCCTGTTCCTATCGTAAAGAACTCAGCTGATTTAGCAACAGTTGTCAAAGACAATGATGCAAATAAAATCAGTAAAGCACTTGATAGAGATGTGATTATTTTTTTCATTGTTTACCCCTCTATTTATATGTCGTTATTTTTATAAGTTTATTCTAACAAAAAATAATCGTAGGTGTACAGAGTGATTTTATAAGTTTTCTGACCAATTCTTTAGTTTATTGACACCTTCTACTACTTTTGGCGCAAACTTATTAATTAAATTTTCATCAATTTTTTTTGTTTCATCAATATTGTTCATAAACTCTTGTCCATCAAAATCTGTAAAACTTAACCTTGCTAACATTTTATCTGGATTAAACCCAAAATCAGAACCTGGTAATAAAGCAACTCCAGTATTATTTAATATATCCTTACACATTTCTGATGAAGTTTTAAATTTGTTATTTAAAAATTCTGGCATTAAATAAAATCCTCCATGAGGTTCATTAATTAATACCTTATTTGATTTTAAATTTGAAAAAACATATTTACCAACTGCACTTAAAATATTTACTGATTTTGTAATATAATTTGAATGATCATTTTCGTAAGCTTTGATTGCTGCATACTGAATAGGTGCGCTCACAGCAGAAAAAGTTTCACTAGCTAATACATTGATCATATTTTTTATATTATTCAATTCATCTGGAATTATAAAATAACCAAGTCTCCATCCTCCTGCACCACACCATTTACTAAGTCCAGTACTAATAATAGTTTTTTCAGGACAATGACT
The DNA here is from genome assembly GCA_902571135.1 of uncultured Pelagibacteraceae bacterium. Taxonomy (GTDB): domain Bacteria; phylum Pseudomonadota; class Alphaproteobacteria; order Pelagibacterales; family Pelagibacteraceae; genus Pelagibacter. Next base: position 130,446 of record CACGAU010000003.1, read on the forward strand.
TGAGATAGATTTAAAATTTTTCGAAAATGTTAATTCTGAGTATATTTCATCTGATAATATTATAAGATTATACTTTTTGGCAATTTCTGAAATTTCTTCTAATTTGTTACAAACCTGTCCAGAAGGATTGTTCGGTGAATTTAAAAATAATAAATAATTTTTATATTTATCTTTTGATATGATTTTCTCAAGTTGTGCTCCAGTAGGAAACCAGTTGTTTTCTCTTTCTGTTTGGAGAATTTGAATTTTATTTCTCCCTAAAATAGCTTGTGGTGCATATGAAACCCAACTGGGTGCTGGCAATATAATTTCACCATCAAAAATTACATGTAATAAAAACATTAATTCTTTAGATCCTGGTCCAATAATTACATTGTTAGCTTTGTAGTTATAATTTTTCTTTTTAGATGAATATTTCGCTACAGCTTCCCTTAATTCCTCAAGGCCCTGCATGGGTAAATATTTGTTTTGATAGGCATTACTTTTTAATTCTTCAACTACATCCTCAGGTACTTTAAATGGTGATTGTCCAAAACCAAATTTAAAGATTTTTTTTCCTTGTTGTTCTAATTGTTTTGAAGTTTCATTAATTGCAAGAGTAGATGAGGGCTTTAGGTCTTTGACAAAATTTTTTAACATTTAATTGCTCAATTCTTTTAAATTATTAAATTGTTCAAGAGCTTCGGGATTTGCTAAAGCTTCAATGTTTTTAATTTGACTTCCTTCTATCTTACTTTTAACTGCAAGTTCAACTATTTTGCCACTTTTTGTTCGAGGTATATCTTTTACAACAATAATTTTACTTGGAACATGTCTTGGAGATGCATTTTTTTTTATTTGTAATTTAATTTTGTTAATTAATTCTGCTGTTAATGAATAATTTTTGCTCATTACAATAAATAAAACTATTCTAACATCATTATCCCATGATTGTCCTACAACAATAGACTCTTTTATTTCTTTAAACTTTTCAACTTCTGAATATATCTCTGCTGTTCCAAGTCTTACACCTCCTGGATTTAAGGTGGTATCTGATCTTCCATGAATTATATATCCACCACTATTTTTTATCTCTGCGTAATCTCCATGGTGCCATATGTTTTTAAATCTATTAAAATAAGCACTCTTAAATTTAATATCATTTTTATCATTCCAAAACTTTAAAGGCATTGATGGAAAAGGATTTTTACAGACAAGTTCTCCTTTACTATTTTTTAAAGACTTCCCTTTATCACTTAAAACATCTACATCTAAAGCCAAACCATTGTTTTGTATTTCTCCTATATTTACTGGCTGATATAAATTTCCTAACACAAAGCACGAAACAATATCGGTACCACCAGAAATAGATGACAAGTGTACATTTTTTTTAATATGCTTATAAACATATTTGAAACTTTCTTCTGAAAGAGGTGAGCCAGTTGAACAAATTGTTCTTAGTTTATTTAGTTTAAATTTATATTTTAATTTTGGTTTAAATTTTCTTAAAGAATCTACATACTTCGCACTTATTCCAAATAAAGTTATTTTTTCTCTTTGTGCTATTTTCAAAAGCAAATCAGCAGATTTAAACATTGGAGATCCATCAAAAAGAACAATAGATGCCCTCGATGCTAATGAACTAACTAACCAATTCCACATCATCCATCCACATGTGGTAAAATAAAAAACGTTATCATTTTCTTTAATATTACAATGTAATTGATGTTCCTTCATATGCTGGATTAAGACACCACCAGATCTATGACAAATACATTTAGGTTTTCCAGTAGTTCCACTTGAATATAATATTGCTAAATCTGTTTCAAAATCAAATCTTTTAAAATTAATTTTTTCAGCATTAGTTTGGATTAATTTATTCCATTTAAAAAAATTAATTTTTTTAAATTTAAATTTATTTTTAATAAATTTTTTGCCAGGGTAATTACTAATTACAACACTTTTAATTGATGGTATAAATTTTAAAATCTCTGGAAGTCTATTTAAAATATCTATTTTTTTTCCATTATAAAAATACTGATCTGTGATGAATAAAACTTTTGGATTAATTTGAGAAAATCTTTCTATAACCCCTTTAGAACCAAAATCAGGACTACAAGAAGACCAAATACCTCCCAAAGAAGTTGTAGCAATGAATGCTTCAACAGTTTCAATAGTATTGGGCATATAGGCAGCTACTCTATCTCCTTTTTTAATATTTATTTTTTTTAGAAACTTTGAAATTTTATTAGTATTTAAATTTAATTGTTTCCATGATCTTTCTTCTCTAAATCCATTTTCACTAATAAAGGTTACTGCTTTTTCATTGTTGTTTTTAGATAATAAATTTTCACCAAAATTTAGTTTGCTACCTGGTAAAAATAAATTTTTATAAAAAGTCTTTGATTTTCTAAAATTTTTATTACTTTTAATTCCCTTAATTTTGCTAAAATCCCAAAATCTACTCCAAAACTCTGGTGAATTTTTAATACTCCAATTTAATAATTTTTTATAATTTCTATTAAATTTTATTTTTAATTTTTTTGAAATGTAATTTTCAAAAGCAAATAAATTTGAATTTTTTTTTACAATTAGAGAAGGTTGCCAAAGTTTTTTACTCATTTTATTAAATTAAATTACTGTTATAGAATTAATCTTATTTATGATAATCTCACTAATATTTAAAAGAAAATGAGAACTTTTTACCCTCCGATTCGGTCATGTTTTAGTCTATTTTTGTTCTTTAGCAGTAACAATATCTGGTAGGTAAAAAAAAAGAAGCACAAAAGATAGAAATGACTAAAAATAAAATTACAGCTGTTCTCGGTCCTACAAATACAGGTAAAACCCATCTTGCTATCGAAACCATGCTTTCTTTTGAGAGTGGCATGATTGGATTTCCACTTAGATTACTCGCAAGAGAAGTATATGACAAAGTAATCAAGAAAATAAGTTTAGATAAAGTTGCACTTATAACTGGAGAAGAAAAAATAATCCCATCTAATGCAAAATATTTTTTATGCACAGTGGAGTCTATGCCAATTGACAAACATCTTGAGTTTGTTGGTGTAGACGAGATTCAAATGTGCTCTGATCATGAAAGAGGTCATATTTTTACTGATAGACTTTTAAATATGAGGGGGGAAAAACTTACAATGCTAATGGGCTCAAGTACCATTAAAAATATTATTTCAAAATTAGATGAAGATATTGAATTTATAAATAGAGAAAGACTATCTAAACTTACCTACGCTGGTCATAAAAAAATATCAAGAATTGACAGAAAAACAGCTATCATTGCGTTTTCAGCAGAGGAAGTTTACGCTATTGCTGAGTTAATAAGAAGACAAAAGGGTGGTGCCGCTATTGTAATGGGATCACTAAGTCCAAAAACAAGAAATGCTCAAGTTGAATTATATCAATCTGGAGATGTTGATTTCCTAGTTGCAACAGATGCAATTGGGATGGGAATAAACATGGATTTAGATTTTGTTTATTTTTCAAATGTTAAGAAATTTGATGGAAAAAAATTAAGAAGATTAAATCTATCTGAAATAGGTCAAATAGCCGGTAGAGCTGGTCGATACCTTAACGATGGAGGTTTCGGTATTACTGGTGATTGTAAAGAAATATCTCCAGAAGAGGTAGAATTATTAGAAAATCATAAATTTGAAGAAATTAGAACTTTGTTTTGGAGAAATTCAAATCTTAATTTCAATAACCCAATTAGTTTAATTAAAAGTTTAGAAGAGAAACCTCAGGTGGAATGGCTAAGAAAAATTAACGAATGTGAGGATGAAAGAGCACTTAAATATTTTTTAAAAGATCAAAAAATTTTAAATAGAGAATTTGATAAGAAAACTTTAATGCTCTTGTGGGAATGTTGCCAAATACCTGATTTTGTTAAAAAAACTTATGGAAATCATTTTGAAGTTATTGGAAATGTATTTAAATTTTTAACTAGCAAAAAAGGACTAATTTCTGAAGATTATATGAGATTACAGCTCATGAAACTAGATAAATTAGATGGAAATGTAGATTCTTTATCAAATAGAATTGCAAATGTCAGAACTTGGTCATATGTTTCGAATAAAAATAATTGGGTAGAAAATCAAAGTTATTGGATTGAAAAAACTAAACACTTAGAAGATAGACTTTCAGACAGATTACATGAGGAACTTACTAAAACTTTTATTGACAAAAGAGCAAGCGTACTCGCTAGAGGTTTAAAACAAGATATGGAATTTAAAACTGAAATTTTACAAAACAATGATGTTAAAATTGATGATCAATTCATCGGAAAGATAAAAGGACTAAAATTAGAACTAGATCTAAAAAAAGGAGCTTTGGAAACCGATATTAAATCTTTAAAAAAAGCTGCCAGGCAAACTATTGGTCCGGAATTAGAAAAACGTGTTCAATCAATAATTGATACAGGATTAATTAATTTGAATGAAGATTTTAAAATTTACTGGAATGAGTTCCCAATTGCTAAATTGGCAACAGGCAATGATTATTTAAATCCTAATTTTGATTTAATTGTTGATGATGTTATTGAAAAAAACACTAAACAAAAATTAAATGATTATATTAATAAATGGATACATTCAAAAATAAATAACGTTCTAAAAAGTTTAATTGATTTAAAAAATATAAAAGAAAATAATTCATCAATTAAAGCACTGGCATACCAACTCTATGAAAATAATGGAGTATTAAAGCGAGATCAAGTTTCTGAATACCTAAAAAACTTAGAACAAAATGAAAGAAAAATTCTTAGAGACTTAGGAGTAAAGTTTGGGAGATATCATGTTTTCCTTTATCAATTAATTAAACCAGAAGCAGTATCTTTGCGAACATTACTGTGGAAAAATTTTTATCAAAAATTTCATAATTTAAAACCACCTACCTTTGGTTTAAATTTTTTAGACGACAAAGAAATAAAAAATAAAAACTTTATGCTTTTGTGTGGATTTGAAAGATTTGATAATTTTTTTGTAAGAATTGATATTTTGGAAAGATTATTTGTATTAATAATAAATTCTAGTTCAAAGGAAAATTCTGAAATAAAATTAATTCCAGAAATGTTAAATCTTTTAGGATGTAGTAAAGATAATTTCAAAAAATTACTTCAAAAAATGAATTATAAAATATTTGAAAAAGAAAATGAAACATTTTTCAAATATAGTCCTACTAAGAAATTAAAAAAAATTACTAAAAAGAAGATCTCAAACGAAAATCCATTTAAAATATTAAAGAATTTAAATTTAAATTAAAATGTTTTTTAAAAAAGAAGAAAAAAAAAATAATAATTTTCTCACAAAAGTTTGTGCTTTATTAATTCATGCTGCAAAAATAGATGAAAACTATACAGATAAAGAAGAAGAAATTATTAAAAAAGCACTTAATGAGCTAGGTATAGAAAATGAAAATGTCTCTAAAACAATTGAAGAAGCAAAAATAATTGAAGAAAGCTCAAATCAAATTTTAGATTTTACTCGAGAAGTAAAGGGGTTACCCGAACAAGACAAAATTAAAATTATTGAGGCTTTGTGGTCTATAATCTATTCAAACAAAGATGCTGATATATATGAAACTAATTTAATGAGACGACTTGCGGGTTTACTTTACATTGACAATAAAACAATGGGCGATATTAAAGAAAAAATTAAACAAAATTTAGAATGACATATATCGTTAACGACAATTGTATTAAGTGCAAACTAACAGACTGTGTTGATGTCTGCCCAGTTGATTGCTTTTACGAAGGTAAAAATATGCTTGTAATTAAACCCGATGAGTGTATAGATTGTGGCGTTTGCGAGCCAGAATGTCCTGTTGATGCCATAAAAGCAGACACCGAGCCTGGAAGTGAAAAATGGTTAGAGATCAATAAAAAATATTCTGAAATCTGGCCTAACATAAGTGAAAAAAAAGATCCACCAGCGGATCACGAGAAATTTAAAAATGAGCAAAATAAGTACGAAAAATATTTTAAAGAAAATCTTTAAAGGCAAAACAGACAAAAAAGTGAAAAAAAAAGTTTCTAAAAAGAAGGTTGTAAAAGCTAAAAAAGCTAAAAAAGCTAAAAAAATAATTTCAAAACAAATCAAAAAAGTTGTTAAAAAAGTTACACCTAAATTAACTAAAACAAAAAAAGCTGTTAAAATTAAAGAAACGACAGCTGAACCGAAAATAGATAATTTAAGAATTTCAAAAACAAATGAAGTTAAGCCTGAAATAAAAAAAGTTAAAAAACAAGAAACCGAAAAAAGAGAGTACAAAATTAAAGACCATGTTGTATATCCAAAGCATGGGGTAGGACAAATTACTGAATTTAAAAAGATCAATATTGGCGGAATTGATGTTGAAACATATGTTATTAAATTTGAAAAAGACAAAGCTAACGGAATGGTCCCTGTAAACAAGCAGTCACACTTAAGGCCATTAGCAACTATTAATCAAGTTAACAAGTGTATTTCAATTTTAAAAAGTAAACCAAAAATTAAAAGATCAATGTGGAGTAGAAGAGCACAAGAATATGAAGCAAAAATATCCTCTGGAAAAATATATGAATTAGCTGAGGTTGTCAGAGATTTAAACAAGGGTGATGACCTTATGGTTGACCAGTCTTATAGTGAAAGACAATTATTTGAAAAAGCTTATGAAAGAATTTTGTCTGAATTTCAGATTGTTTTGAATGTATCATTAGAAGATACTCAAAAAAAATTGGATAAAGCACTAAAAAGAAATTTAGGTGGGCAACCTCAACCAGCAGCACCTGCAAAAACTTCAACTAGTGAACTACCTGTAGACGAACCAATTTCTGATAACGACGAACCAATTGACGAATAAAAAAAAACGCCTCTCACACACTACTGTAATGAGAAGCGTTTTTTGTAAAGAATACTAAGTTACTATTTTCTTCTTCTTTTTTTTGCTTTTTTCTTAGCTTTTTTCTTAGCTTTTTTCTTAGTTTTCTTTGCCGCTTTTTTTCTTTTCTTAGGCATCTTTAGCTCCCTTTTTTAGTTAAACGAATCAAATTGATTCGCTATTAACATATTTTTATTTTTTTCTATAAGTTATGTCAATTCTTTAATTAGAAGTTAAATTTTATAAAAATTTTTTTTAACTTTTT
>CACGAU010000004.1 GCA_902571135.1 uncultured Pelagibacteraceae bacterium
TTATCAAACCCAGATCAACTTCAAATATCTCTTGATGCAAAAGTTGCTAAAGATTTTAACATTCAGTTAGGTGATATTTTTACTTTAAATGTTTATGGGCGTGAGATTGATGGAAAAGTAATTAATTTTAGAGAGGTGGATTATCGAGATTTAAGCATCAACTTTGCAATGTTATTTAATCCTCAATTTGCAAAAACTATTCCACATGAATATTTAGCCACTGCAAAATTTAATTCAAATAAATTTGATGAAACTGAAATGCTTGAAATCATGCCGAGTTTATCAATGATAAAAATTGCAGATTACTTGTCTAAAGTTACAGCTGTTTTGAATAAGGTATTTATTGCAGTTACCTTAATTTCAGCAGTTACTATTGTTATTGGTTTAATTGTGATTTCAAGTGCAATTATGGTTCAAGGAAAAGTAAAAGAATATCAAAATTTAGTATTTAAAATTTTAGGTTTTTCAAAAAAACAAATTGTTTTTTCATCGTTAATTGAATTCATCATTATCTTTAAATCTGTAATTTTAATTGCAATATTCTTTGCAGTGATTGGTTCAAAATTTATTATGGAAAATATTTTTGAGCTAGTATGGATGTTTGACTTTAAAGTTTTAATCTATTTAGGATTTTCAATTGGCTTTGTTACTTTAATTTTAATATTGTTAACAAACTTAAAATATCTAAATCCTAAAGTTTATCCTCTAATAAGAAATCAATAATTAGAATTTAGTAATTTTACTATCTAAAGAAATTAAATTTAATTCTACTTTTAATTTTGGAAATCTTTTTTTTATTTGTTTTTTTATTTTAGAGAACGACTCTATATGAATTTTTTTTTCATTATCTGGGCTAAATTCTTTTTTTCCGTTAGCTATTTTAGCAGCACCACAATCTTTGTGATTAATGACAATTAATTTTTCTATTTTATGTAATTGAATAGAAGTTCTTAAATTGTCATAAAACGTTTTATGCCATTTTTTGAATTTATTATGTGTAACCCCAACTGCTGCACCTGCAATTGTAAAAGCACTGTATTTTCCTGTTAATTTTTTTTTCTTTAAATGATTGTGAACTAAATGCTGAAATCTTGGATCCATACAAGACAACACCATTGCTTTAAATTTTGATTTCATCAATTTAGTTCAATTTTAAACATCGCCTCGTTTCTTCTATTCATTGGAAGGGTAAATGGGCTATCATAAGTTGCTCTGATAGGTGGGCTTATAATTGATATATTGTTTTTTTGTAACTCTTTTTCTAAAATTTCTTTATGTTTAAGAAAATTTCCATCTGAAGCTCGTCCAGAATATCTCAACACCGCGTAGTATCCTCCTTCAATATTAACTATTTTAACATCTTCTCTGCTTGGGTTTGGCGCATTTTCTGAGTTAAATTTAGATGGTAAATAAAATTGCATACTCATATTTCCATTTTTCTCAACTTGAGTAACTGGAGTTGTCATTTTAATTTTCTCTTGGGTATCGTTTCTGCCTGAAATATAATTAAATAACTTTCTAAAATTACTATCTATTCCAGATGTCATTGTTTCCACCGCTAAACGATCAGAATATTTTCTAATCTCATAAACTTCATTTTTAGAGACAACTTCATAATTTGCTTCTTCGTAAGCCATAACTGTAGAATAAGATAAAATAAATAAAGTACAAATTACTATAAAATAAAGTTTAATGATTTTCATTGTTACATAACTTTATATTCAAAATTTTGTGTAGTTTCATTAATTTGAATTAATTTAGCACCATTTCTCTCATGAAAATGAGTTGCCATTTCTGTTAAAGGTGAAAGTGTCACTAATCTATTTAAATGATTAGATTTTTTAATTTTTTTGAATACTTCCTTTACTATTAATTTTCCTCCACCCTTTTTTTTAGACCATACAGTGTAAGCAATTGCTATTTGACCACCAGACTGATCTCGCATAGCAGTTTGTAAAAATGCATCAGTGCTAAGTTTTTCTAACTCTTCGACACTTTTTGGAATTTCATTTGTATAAGCAAAACACATAACGGCATGAATTTCTCCTTTATATTCAACTCCAAAGATTTTTCTTCCATAACCAGTTCTAAATTTATTATCTAACTCCGGTCTTACAGGGTCTTCATCTGTATTGCATTCTTTAAGCTCAACAAGTTTTGCACCTTTAACCCAACCAAAAAAGTTGTCGATATTTTTACTTAAGACTTGTCGATTTTTTCTTAATCTAGCTTTAATTCTTGGATTGAATTTTTTTTTCATAATTTAAATAAATTTAAACATTTATTTAAAATTTAGTATGTGTAAAAAAATCATATTAGATAATCATATAAAAGCTTTGTGCTTGATACTAAAATTAGAGCATATATAAAATTATAAAATAATTTTTCTTCTATAATTTTAAGTAATTTATATCCAATCAATATTCCTAATAAAGCAACTGGAAATAATATTGCTGACTGTTTAAAAGATTCTAAATTTGTCATAGACAGATTAATATATAAAGGAAGTTTAATTAAATTCACAAAAGTGAAAAAAAATATTCTTGTTCCAACATAGATTTCTTTTTTCATTCTAAGTGGAAGTAAGTAGAGACTGGTTGGAGTTCCTCCAGCATGCACACAAAAACTTGTAAAGCCTGCAACCACAGAACAGGCTCCACCTTTTAAAAAATTTTTCTCAGATTGTTTTTCTTTGTCTTTTTTAAAAAAGAAATAATGACCTGCAAATAAGAAGCCCATTACACCAATTATAAATTTTAACAAATCCTCTGAAAAATATGAAAAGGTTAAAGATCCAATAATTATACCGATAGCTGCAAATGGAACCATTAATTTCAAAGTTCCTAAATCAAATTCTTTTCTATATTTATAAACAGCGATGAAATCTGAAAATATTAAAATCGGTAAAATTATTCCTAAAGCTTGATTTAGCGGCATCACTATTGTCATTAACGGAACAGAAATTAAAGTCATGGATCCACCTAGGCCTGATTTTGCAATTCCGTATAAAATTATCGCTGGAACAACTGTAAAAAAAAATAATAAGTTTATTTCCATTTATTTAATGATTTTAATAATTTCGATCCTAAAGGGCTAATTGGTTCCTGAAGTATTATTTCTTTTCCAGTTTTTTGTTTTACGAATTGTAATAGTTTAGTTGCTAGCCCTTGTTTTCTAAAAATTGGATTAACAAAAATATACTCTACCTCACCTTTTTCATTAAATCTAACAAAGCCTATTGTTGTATTTTCATTTTTAAAGGTAAAAACTCCCTCAGTTTCCTCAATTTTAAAATTTGAAACTTCCAGACTATTCATGAATCCTAGTAATTTAGGAGTAAAAGGATAACTGCTATTGCAGCAATAATGGAGCTAACAACAATATAATTAAGCTTAATATTGAATTTTTTTTCTACAAACTCAGTGATTTGTTCCCAGAATAATACTATTAAAAAAATAATTATAGCTGGCAGTATATATTTAATCATAATTAAGCTTTGTCATCGCTGACATAAACCGAAACACCTCTAGTATTTAAATCAACATCAAATTTTTTATGTAATGGTGGGAATGCTCTTTGTGAACAATCTAATCTGTCACAGGTTCTGCAAGAAACTCCAATTGGAATTTCAGTAGATTTATCATTTATATTTACGTTTTCAGTATAAACAAAATCTTTTGCATATTTTGCATCACAACCAAGTCCTATAGATAAAACACTTTTGGCTTGACCAAATCGCCCAATACCTTTTTCAACAGTTCGTGCAATACAAACATATTTTTCACCATTATTCATTTTACTTACAGCTGCTTGAATAACCCCTGGCCTAGTAAAAGCAGAATAAACATTCCATCGTGGACAAGCACCACCATATCTTGGGATATCTATACCTGATAAAGAAAATCTTTTAGAAATATTACCTGCCATATCAACTCTTAAAAAATGAAAAGGAATTCCAGGAAGTTTTGGGTCTTGAAGACAAGTTACTCTATGAGCTACTTGTTCAAAAGATGTTGCAAAAGTATTTTGAAGTAACTCTAAATCATATTTAAGTTTTTTACACTCAGAATGAAATAATTTATAAGGCATTAAAATAGCTGCACCACAATAATTTAGTAAAGCAACTTTAGTTAACTTTTTTGACTCCTCAGAGGGAAAACTAAATTTAGAAAGATAGTCATCAATTTCTTTATTTGCACCTTCTTGTGCTATTTGTGCAGCTGCATGTAATTTTTTTGTTTCTAGTGAACTGTAATCACTAAGCAACAACTCTTTTTTATTTTTATTATAAATTTTTGAAAATGGTTTGCTTTCATCAGGAATGACATCTTTTACAGTAATTGAATATTCTGAATACAGATATTCACATAAAGCAATGTATCTTGTACGATTATTTTTTTGAATTTTATCAAATACTTTATTGGCAAATTCTTCTAACTTAGGAAAGTAATTTTTATTTTCTTGTAAAAAGTCTGAAATAACTTCTCCTGGAAAAGAATTTTTTCTATTATCAACAATTTTACCAGAAATTTTTTCAATCTTATTAATTAGTTCGTGATCTTTTTTTTTTAAAATATCTCCAAGTCTTACAATTGCTTTTCCAATTTTTGGATTGGTACTAACTAAATCTTTTACTTCAGGTCCTAAAATATCTAAATCTTCAAATAAACTATCATCTAAAATCTCAGAAATTGTATTTTGAAGATTAATATCTGTTTTTGAAGTAAGATCTGATAACTGAATATTTAATCTTTCACATAAGTTTAATAGTAGATCGCCATCTATTTTTCTTTTTCCACTCTCAATAAGATTTAAATAACTTGGTGAAATGTTTAAATCTTCTGCTAATTTGTTCGCTTGAAGACCAAGCTGTCTTCGAAAAGACTTGATTTTAGGCCCTATTTTTAAATCTATTTGACTCATATTTACTATTTGTAAATTTTGTAAATTTATTTTTACAATATTTTTTCCCTATTTACAAAGCTTTTTAACGTTTTTTATAGATTTTGTAAATTCTGTAAAATATATAATTTACATGGATAAAAATTTAAAAAACACAGAAAATGAAGCTCAAATCATTAAAAAAGAGGACTTAGATCAGCACAACAGTAGAGGAATCTACATGAGAGATGATCATTGTGATTGGGGTTCAAGTGGAATGAGTGAGCTAATCAAAGCCTTAGACGATAACAACTAATTCATTCTTCTTATTCAATTTTCTAAATTAAAACACAAAGGAAACTAAAAAATGAGTGCAGAAAAAATCTCATACGACTTAAAAAGATTTGCTGGAATAAAAAGAGACTATACGGAGGAAGAAGTAGAAAGATTAAGAGGCTCAATTAAAATTGAATATTCTTTGTGTAAAAACCAATCTCAAAAACTTTGGAAATTATTAAATTCTGAGCCATACGTGAACACACTTGGCTCTTTGTCAGGTAATCAAGCAGTACAACATGCAAAAGCTGGTTTAAAAGCAATTTATTTAAGTGGATGGCAAGTTGCTGCCGATGCAAATACAGCTGGCGAAATGTATCCAGATCAATCTTTATATCCTTATGACAGTGCACCAAAATTAGTTGAGTCTATGAATAATTCTTTAATCAGAGCTGATCAAATTCAACATATGGAAATGCAAGACGGTGATATGAAAAAAGAAGATAGAACAGATTACATGTTGCCTATTATTGCTGATGGTGAAGCTGGATTTGGAGGTCCATTAAATGTGTTTGAATTAACTAAAAAATTTATAAGAGCAGGTGCCGCAGGTGTGCACTTTGAAGACCAACTAGCTAGTGAAAAAAAATGTGGTCACATGGGTGGTAAAGTTTTAGTTCCAACAGGAACAATGGTAAAAAATCTTAAAGCTGCAAGATTAGCTGCTGATATTGCAGAGGTTCCATTAATAATTTTAGCTAGAACTGATGCGAATGCTGCAAAACTAATTACGAATGATTTTGATGAAAATGATAAACCATTTTTAACAGGTGAAAGATCTCCTGAAGGTTTTCATTATGTAAAAGATGGAATTGAACAAGCTATCTCTAGAGGTTTAGGTTATGCACCTTATGCTGATTTAATTTGGTGTGAAACAGCAACGCCTAATTTAGCAGAAGCTAAAAAGTTTGCTGATGCTATACATGAAAAATTTCCTGGAAAACTTTTAGCTTATAATTGTTCACCTTCTTTTAATTGGAAAAAACATTTGAGCGATGATGAAATTGCTTCATTCCAACAAGAAATTGCAAAAATGGGTTATAAATTTCAATTTATTACTCTTGCTGGTTTTCATACTCAAAATATTGCAATCTTTGAACTTGCTGAGAAATACAGAAAAGAAGGTATGGCTGCATACTCTAGAATTCAACAACAGGAATTTGCTCGAGAAAAAGATGGCTATACTAGTGTTAAACACCAAAGAGAAGTTGGTACATCTTATTTTGATGCAGTATCAAACACTATTAGTAGCGGTCAAAGCTCAACTACAGCAATGGCTGGATCTACTGAGTCAGAACAGTTTTAAAAAATAACTTCCCTCTCCATTTTTTAGTAGCCCTTAACAGGGCTATTTTTTTTGTTTGTAATTCATACCAAGACTGTTAAGGGTCACAAATGTCTAATAAAAACTTTGGTTTTGGAACACAAATAAGAAAGTCTCCATATTTTGACTCTACTGTTAAATGGGGAGCTACAGGTTTTTCTGTATATAATCATATGTATATTCCAAGAGACTTTGGAAATCCTGAACAAAACTTTTGGAACCTTATTGAAAAATCAATTTTATGTGATGTGGCGGTTGAAAGGCAGGTTGAAATAACTGGTCCTGATGCCTACAAATTTACTCAATTATTAACTCCTAGAGACCTTTCAAAATTATCAATAGGACAGTGTAAATATGTATTAATCGTAAATAACGATGGAGGCATATTAAACGATCCAGTTTTACTTAGATTAGCAGAAAATCATTTTTGGTTATCCTTGGCAGATAGTGATGTTTTGTTATGGGCACAAGGTGTTGCGGTTAATTCAGGTTTAGATGTTAAAATATCTGAACCAGATGTATCCCCTTTACAGTTACAAGGCCCTACCTCACAAGAAATAATGGTCAAACTATTTGGTGAAGATATCAGAGATCTTAAATATTATTGGCTAAGAGAATATAATCTTGATGGAATTCCTCTAATTGTTTCAAGAACAGGTTGGTCAAGTGAACTTGGTTATGAAATATATTTAAGAGATGGTTCAAAAGGAAATGAATTATATGAAAAAATTATGGCTGCTGGTAAAGAACATGGAATTCAGCCAGGTCATACATCGTCCATAAGAAGAATTGAAGGTGGTATGCTTTCATATCATGCAGATGCTGACATTCATACTAATCCATTTGAATTAGGGTTGGATCGTTTAGTGAATCTAGATTCTGAAATTGATTTTATTGGAAAAAAAGCTTTAAAAAAAATAAAGGAAGATGGAATATCTCGTAAACAAGTTGGACTTGTTATTGAATGTGCACCATTATCAGGACCCAACACTACTTTTTGGCCAATAAGAAAAAACGGAAAACAAATTGGTAAAGTAACCTCAGCTGTATATTCACCTAGATTAAAAAAGAATATTGCACTTGCAATGATAGAAATAAATTATTCAGAAGTAGGAAATCAATTGGATGTTCAAACTCATGAAGGAAAATATTCTGCTACCATTGTAGAAAAACCTTTTTATGATTCTAAAAAGAAAATAGCTAGTAGCTAGGATTTAATATTGTAACCTTTTTTAAGTAATACTGTCACAACTGTTACACAAGCAACCAAAAATACAACCATAGAAATTATACTTACCCAAATATTAAAGTCCGATACTCCATAAAAAGCAAATCTAAGGCCATTAATTAAATAAACTACTGGATTGAAATAAGTAACTGTCTGCCAAAATTCTGGCAGCATATCTAATGAGTACAAGCTACCCCCTAAAAATACCATTGGTGTAATAACTAAAGTAGGAATTATAGACATTTGTTCGAAATTAGAACTCATTAAACCTATTAAGAAACCAAATAATGCAAATGTAAATGCAACCAATACTAATAAAAAAATCATTAATAATGGATACATGACGTTGACCTCTACAAAAAATGTTGAAGTGATAAATATTACAACACCTACAATAAGAGTTTTAGTTGCTCCTGCTCCAACAAAAGCTAGAACAATTTCAAAAGTAGAAATTGGTGCTGCTAAAATTTCATAAATTGTACCATTAAACTTAGGAAAAAATATTCCAAAAGAAGTATTACTAATAGATTGCGTAAGCAATGTGAGCATTAATAAACCTGGAACGATGTAAGATCCGTAACTAATTCCATCAATATTTTCAACATATCCTCCAATTACTGAACCAAATACTATGAAGTATAAGGAGGTAGATAAAACTGGAGAAAAAAGAGACTGCATTAAAGTTCTTTTAAACCGATCCATCTCATGAAGATAAATTGCACTAAATGCTTGAAAATTAAACTTCATTATTCTCCTTTACTAAAGAAACAAATATTTTTTCTAATGTTGTTTGTTCTGTTTTTAAATCCTGTAATTTTAAATTTGCATCTTTTAAATCTTGAAGCAAATTAGTAATACCTGTGCTTTTAGCTCTAACATTATAAGTATAATTTACTGATTTTTTATCTTCACCAATTTCAAGATTATATTTACTTAAACTATCTGGTATTTCAGTAATTTCATTTTGAAGGTCTACAGTAAGTTTCTTGTGTCCCATTTTTTTTAACAATTCTTTTGTTTCATCAACCACTATAATTTCTCCTTGATTGATTACTCCTACTCTATCTGCAATAGCTTCTGCTTCTTCTATGTAATGTGTTGTTAAAATTATTGTGACACCAGTTTTTCTTAAACTCTCAACAACTTTCCACATATCCTGCCTTAACTCTACATCAACACCTGCAGTTGGTTCATCTAAAAATAAAATGGTTGGTTCATGAGATAATGCTTTTGCAATCAAAACTCTTCTTTTCATTCCCCCAGATAATTGTCTAAGCCTTAAATCTTTTTTATCCCATAGACTTAGATCTTTTAAAACTTTCTCAATATGTTTTGGATCAGGTTTTTTCCCGTACAAACCTCTAGAATATGAAACATTATTAAATACAGTTTCAAATTGCTCTAAAGTTAACTCTTGAGGAACTAATCCAATTCTAGATCTTGTTTCTCTATAATCATCAATAATATCAAATTCATCTACTGTAACTTTCCCAGAAGATGGTCTTACTATCCCGCAAATAATACTTATAAGCGTAGTTTTTCCTGCACCATTTGGTCCTAGCATTGCAAAAATTTCACCTTTTTTTATATTTAGGTTTATTTTTTTTAATGCCTCAAAACCATTGTCGTACACTTTTGACAGGTTATTTATGCTTATTTGATCGTTTGACATGTAGTTAGGCATATATAGAGACAATTTATAGTATTACAATAAATTAAAATTTACCTTAATTTTTAGTTAATGAAAAAATTTTTAGTATTTATCTGTTTTGTATTATCATTTAGTACCAAAGCAATTGGAAAAGAAACCACTTATAGTAAAGAGTTATTTGATAAAGCTATATTAGAAGGAAAAGTTGTGGTGATTAGTTCTTGGATTAAATATTGCACTTCTTGTGCAAGCCAAATGAAAGTTCTTGAAAAAGCAAAAAATGATTTTGATAATATGGAGTACTTTGCTTTTGATGTAACAAATAAAGAAATTGCTCAATTTTTTAACGTTCAATATCAAACAACACTTTTAATTTTTAAAGATAATAAAGAAGTTTACAGAAGCATTGGTGAGACCACTAAAGAACTTATTTATGATGCTTTAAAATCCTCAATCTAAATTTAATTTTTAAAATTATTGCAGGCAAGAAAGTTGCAATCAAAAAAGATAAAAATAATAAAGATTGAGCTATAAATGGTGAAAATAGGTCTTTAGACAAAAATACTCCCACTAATAGACTTTTAGAAAAATCTGGAAATGGAAACATTAAAAATCCAGCAACTAAACCAATTATAATTGAAACATAAGCGGTTTTTTCATCCACTTTATTATAGAAGCTATAAAAAACAGTCACTACAAACGCACAACAAAATAAATCTGCAAGTAAAAATAAATATAAAATATCAAATCCTTTTGAAGCAACACCAAATGCAATTATGGATAAAATTAAAATGAAATATTTAGATATTTTTAAGTAATCAGTTTTTTTATCTAAATTAAAAGTTGCTTTGCCATCAACTACAAATAAACTAGAAATAGCATTAACCAAAGTATCAACAGTAGAAATTGTTAATGCAAGACCAAGTATAATGATTAATAAAGATAAAATTTCTGTTTGATCTTTTAATAATAAACTAAAAAATCCTAAATCAGGTCTAATAGATGGATCCATTGAAAATGAAACCATTCCAATAAAACCCATTAAGAAAACAATTGGAACAATAATAAAGAAAGAAATTATCAAACCACTTTTTAATGTTTGATAATCTTTTGCCGCATATACTCTTTGCCAATTTCCTTGATGAAATAAATTAGTTGCTGCAACTGCTATAAAGAAAGTTAATCCAGCGGTATATCCTGGAACATAATTTGAACTTATTAGTTGAGGGTTTTTCTCATTAATTAAAGAAAAAGAAAAATTATCTCCTGTAGATGAACTAATAATTGAAATCAAAATAAATAATAAAACACCAATTACAATCATTTGAATATTATCAGTAAATATTGAGGCTCTTAATCCTCCATAAAGTGTATAGCTTAAGGTAGCTGCCAAGACTATTAATGCTGTAATCCATAATTCTGTTCCTGATATATAATTAATTAATACAGCAACTGCCGTTACTTCTGCGCAAAGAAAAATGAACATGTAAAAGATTGTCATTAACAAAATTAGCTTAAAAAGACTTTTGCCAAATTTCTTTCTCATAAACTCAACTAAAGAAGATCCTTTTGGAAACTCATTTCTAATTTTTTTTCCAAAATAAATTAAGAAAATCATTGGAAAAGCTGTGCCTAATGCATAACCGATAACAGCACCTACTCCACCCCATGTTGCGGCAGCAACTGGACCAAATAATATCCAAGCACCTAAAGCTGATGCTACAAGACTTGTTGTAAGCGAAAATAAACCGATGTTTCTATTTGCAGTTAAATAATTATTTATACCCTTATATTTTTTAGAATGAAAAATTCCTAAAAAAGCAAATATTAAACTAATTGCGATAACTAATATTAATGATGTTGATTGACTTAAAAAATATGTTTTATCCATTTTATCCCTTTCTGAATTACCGGACAGGTTCTTAGGGTATGATCTCAGTCTGTTAAGACACCCCTTTAAGTAATCTTTATATTATATTAATCGATATAGCTAGCGATTTAAAATTTATTTCTTAAATTATTTTTGATTCTTATGATTCATTATTTCAATCATGCATTGAGTAGCGTACTCTCTCCACTCAGATGATGATTTGTTCTTTAAACTATTTAGATGATTTCTGTTACTTTGAATATCATCTTTATGCTTAATATAATCAGCTCCATTTAGGTTTTTCTCCATTTCAGATAAATTAGTTTCCATTGCCTTTATCCATTCGTTTCCAAGCTCAACACATTTTTGATCATCTTTTTCATCACAAATTTGTTTAAAAAAATTAAAGATAACATCATCAGTATTAACTGAAGTATTCATTAATTATTGTTTACAGATGCCAATAGATTCTGGACCACAAGTTTGACCATTGGTCCACGTTGCTCCAGTTAAATTAGCTCCATCAAAATTAGCATTGGTGATGTTAGAAGAGGTAAAGTTAGCCTCCATTAAATTAGAGTTTTGAAAATTTGCTTCGATTAAGGTTGCTCCCATAAAATCAACTCTAGTTAAGTTAGCGCCAGTAAAATTTGTTTTTTCAAAATTTGCGCCAATAGAAACAGATTCATAAAGGTTGGCTCTAACAAAGGTAGACTCTGGAAAAGTTCCAAATGATAGATTTGAAGTCATCATTATACTTTTATCAAAGTTTACTTGAATAAAACTTGCAAAAGAAAGATTTGAATTTGGAAGATAACTTCCTTGTAAATCTTGTGAGTCCGAAAATCTACAATTAGAATAATCAACACCTTCTGTTAAAGGATCGTCACATGCAGCATTTGAATTTGTGAAAAATAATAAACTAAATAAAGCAAGTAGGATTATTTTTTTCATAAGCAAAGTTAGCAAAAAAAATATGTCAAAACAATGAAGGTTTAAAATTTAATATTAATTTAACAATGTAATTTATTGATATTTGCAGTATAAAAATCAACTAATGAAAGAATATAACATTGCTTCAATAGCTGGTGACGGGATTGGTAAAGAGGTATTGCCTGAAGGCTTAAAAGTTTTAAAAGACGCTGCTTTAAAACATCAATTTAAAATAAATTTTACAGAGTATGATTTTGCTTCCTGTGATTATTACGAAAAACATGGAAAAATGCTTCCTGATGATTGGAAAGAAAAATTAGAAAAACATGATGCTATATTTTTTGGAGCAGTCGGTATGCCAGATAAAGTACCGGATCATATTTCTTTATGTGGTTCCTTACTTCAGTTTAGAAGAGAATTTGATCAATACATAAATCTTAGACCTGTAAAACTTTTCCCAGGTATCAATCCTCCTCTAGCTAATAAAAAACCCGGTGATATCGATATGTTGATTGTTAGAGAAAATACAGAGGGAGAATATTCTACTGTAGGCGGAAGAATGTATAAAAATACCGATAGAGAAATTGCAATTCAAGAAACTATCATGTCTGCCCATGGAATAGACAGAGTTCAAAAATTTGCCTTTGAATTAGCCAAACAACGAAAAAGAAAAAAACTAACTAATGCAACAAAATCAAATGGAATTTCAATTACTATGCCTTTTTGGGATGAACGTTTTAATGAAATGAAAAAAAATTATCCTGAAATTGAAACAGATCAATTTCATATTGATATTTTAGTTGCTAGATTTGTACTCAATCCAGAATGGTTTGATGTTGTGGTAGCATCGAATTTATTTGGAGATATTCTTTCAGATTTAGGACCTGCTTGCACAGGAACAATTGGAATTGCTCCCTCTGGAAATATTAACCCAGAAAATAAATTTCCATCTTTGTTTGAGCCAGTTCACGGTTCTGCTCCTGATATTGCAGGTAAAGGAATTGCAAATCCTGTAGGGCAAATTTGGTCTGGAGCAATGATGTTAGATTATTTAGGAGAAAAGGAGGCATCTAATTCAATAGTTGAAGCAATTGAAAAATCATTAAGTGATAAAAGTAACAGAACTAAAGATTTGGGAGGTGATGCTGATACTATTAAATCTTCTAATTCGATTTTAGATAATCTTTAAATTTTAATTTTCTTTCCAGTTTTTGCACTTTTAGTTATAGCAGCAAAAATTTTAAGAGAGATTAAACCATCGTTTCCATTTACTTTTGGTTTTGCTTTTTTTGCGACAACATCAGCAAAATGATCAATTTGATTTACTAATGTATTATCATCTTTTTTATTTTTATCTTCATTAACAAAAATTTTATTCCACCAACTTCTTTCTTTTTTATAAAACCAATATTTAAGATTGGGAAACTGCAAAGAACCTTTGGTGCCTCCAATCATGTAAGCAGATTGATTGGTAATTGGGTATGCAGGATTTTCTCCAGCAGTTAATTCATAACTCCACGGTGCAACAATTGTATCTGACAAATTTAGTGTGCAAAGCGCTCCTGAATTAAAAATCAAGCTAATTGTAGCAGTATCCTCCACTTGGAATTTTCTAGTTTTATTTGTTGTAAATGCTTGCACATATTTTATTGAACCCAATAAATAACAAATCATATCAATGTCATGTACCAAATTAATACCTAAAGGCCCTCCACCTTTCCTAACCCTCCATTTTTCATTGTAATAAGCTTTGTGTTTGTATAACCAACACAAAACATTTGCGGAAACGATGTTGCCCAATTTACCTTTATTAATAATGTCTTTTACTTTAGAGACTATAGAATTGTGCCGACGATGATATCCAATCAATAATGGTGTTCTATTCTTATTAGCACTACTTATAATTTTTTTTGCAGATTGAATGTTATCTGAAATAGGTTTTTCTAAAAGAACAGGTATTTTTTTTTTTAAAAAACTTACTGTATGTTTTTCATGCAATTGATTGGGAGTAGCAACTATTACAGCATCTAGTTTTTTTGAATTTAAAAGCTCTGATACATTAGAATATAGTGGGATTTTATATTTTTTTGATAAATTTTTAGCGTTATTACTAATATCTACTATTGAATGAAGATTTGCTTTCTTTGATTTTTTAATGGCTTTAATATGTTGCAAACCCATTAATCCTGTTCCAACTATAGAGATATTAATTTTTTTACTCATAAATTAATTAATTTTAATTTTTGTAAAGCATGTATACCTTTTATTAGGTTTAATTAAAGTACTAGGAAAATTTTTTTTATTAGGAGCATCAGGAAAATATTGTGTTTCTAAACAAATACCTTGATAGGGAAATAATTTTTTTTTGTAATTAAGATTTTGTGCTGAATAAAGTTGAACACCAGGTAAATTTGAAAAAAAATCAACTTGAATATTAGTATTATTATTTTTTAAAGTTCCAACATAATTTCTAATATTTTTCTTTATAACAAAAGTGTTATCAAAACCTTTAAATTTAATATTAAGCTTTTTATTTTTAAAATAATCTAATTTTTTTCTAATGTTTTCAAAATTCGAAAAGTCGTAAATAGATTTTTTTGCATTTTTAAATCTACCAGTTGGAATTAAATTTTTATTTATTTGAAGATATTTATATGAGTTTAATTTTAACTCATGACTATAAATCATATTTTTTTTATTTTTTTCTAAGTTCCAATAACTATGATTGGTTAAATTAACATGAGTGCTTTTATTGGATTTGTATTCATATTTTATAATTAGATATTTATTTATTAATTCATAAGTACAATTGACAAGAAGATCTCCCGGAAAGCCTTGATCGTTATTTGCTGAATGAAGTTGATATACTATTTTATCTTTTTTTTGATTTATTTTTTTCCATGGGAGAATTGAGAAACCAACTTTACCACCATGCAGTATATTTTTTCCCTCATTTGCATTTAAATTAAATTTTTTATTACCTATCTTAAATTTTGCATTGGAAATTCTACCTGCATATCTTCCGCAAGTAGATCCAACACTTGGATGTTTGTACTGATAATTTTGTTTTGATTCTAAATTTAAAATTAAATTTATTTTCTTTTTCTTGTGATAAACTTCAAAAAGACTAGCGCCGTAATTAAGAGTTTGAACTCTTAGAAATTTATTTTGAATTGTAGAACTCTCAACTTTCACCTAGATCAAGTTATACCACCATCAACAATAAAGCTTTGTTTTGTGCATCCAGATGATTGATCTGATGCTAAAAACATAACCATTTGAGCAACATCATTAGGTTTTAATTGTCTTTTTAAAGCCTGACTATCTAAAATAAGTTTTTTGTACTTTGGTGTTAACCAATATTTTATTTGTCTTTCAGTAGCTATAGATCCAGGGACTACTGAATTGGTTCTGATATTATATTTCCCATACTCTTGTGCAAAAGATCTAGTTAAACCGACTACTGCAGATTTTGCAGTTTCATAAACAACTTTATCACCTTCACCTAGCATCCATGAAACCGAACTTAAATTTACAATCGAACCAGCTTTCATTTTTTTCATAGATTTAACGACAGCTTTAGCTGCAAAAAAATAATGTTTTAAGTTGATTGCCATTCTATTTTCCCAATATTTTTCATCCACCTGATCTGTTGTATGTCTGTCATCATTGGCAGCGTTATTAATTAAAGCGTGTATTGGACCTTTTTTTGCAACAATATTTTTAATTGTTTTTTCTAATTTATTGATGTCTAACAAATTACATTCAATGAATGTTGGAGTTCTAAATTTATTTTTTTTAATTTTATTTAAAAGTTTTTTTGTTTCTTTTAGATCAATATCTACAAAATAAACCTCACTTCCTTGTTCACAAAAATGTTCAACGATCGAACCACCTATGCCTGAACCACCACCAGTTATAAATACTCTTTTATTTTTTAAATCAGAATATTTAACTTTCATCTTATATTCTCTCCTCAGTTTGAGCATCAAATAATGATGTTTGAGTTAAATCAAAATATAATTTTGTTTCTTTTGCTAATTCAATTTTGATTGTTGAAGGAAATTTAGCTAGAATTTCTTGATTAGCATAATCAAAGGTCATTATTTGCTCATGACCGATGTACTCACTTAAATCCGCTCTTAAAGTCACTTCAAAATCACTTTCATTAGATTTTTTAAAGTAAATATGTTCTGGTCTTATGCCAAAAAAGACTTCTTTATTACTTAAATTAGATTTATCTTTAAATTCATATCCTTTTACTGGAATTTCAAAATTAGAACCATTTGCTGTAAAAGATATTTCGCCCGAGCTTTCTTTTAAACTTCCCTTAATCAAATTCATAGATGGTGATCCAATAAAATCAGCTACAAAAGTGTTACTTGGTTTGTTGTAAATGTTTTCAGGAGTATCATTTTGCTGAATAACACCATGATTCATAATTGCAATTCTTGTTCCTAAACTCATAGCTTCAGTTTGATCGTGAGTTACATATACAACTGTTGTTTTTAATTGTTGGTGAAGTTTTTTAATTTCTCTTCTCATCTCAACTCTTAATTTTGCATCTAAATTAGACAAAGGTTCATCAAATAAAAATATTCTTGGCTCTCTTACTAATGCTCTTCCTATAGCAACCCTTTGTCTTTGTCCTCCAGACAATTGAGATGGTTTTCTTTCTAACAATTGATCAACTTGTAAAAATTTAGATACCTTCTCTAGCTGTTGTTCAATTTTTTCT
Source organism: uncultured Pelagibacteraceae bacterium (assembly GCA_902571135.1). Classification (GTDB taxonomy): domain Bacteria; phylum Pseudomonadota; class Alphaproteobacteria; order Pelagibacterales; family Pelagibacteraceae; genus Pelagibacter. The sequence continues at coordinate 16,962 of CACGAU010000004.1, forward strand.
TTTGAAGTCTTTGCTTGTTTCAGACCAAAAATCATATTCTCTCTTACATTCATTGAAGGATATAAAGCGTATGATTGGAAGACCATTGCGATATTTCTGTCTTTTGGCTCTACTTTACTGACATTATAATCATCAATAAAAACGTTACCTTCGTTGATTGTCTCTAAACCTGCAATAATGTTAAGTAATGTAGATTTTCCACATCCTGAAGGACCTAATAAAACTAAAAAATTTCCCTCATCTATCTCTAAATTAATTTTTCTTAATACTTCTGTAGACCCAAAATTTTTTGATAGATCCTCAATTTTTAATGTTTTCATTGTTATCCTTTCACTGCTCCTGAAGTTAATCCTCTAATAAAATATTTACCTGCTAAAACATACACAATAAGTGTTGGTACTCCTGCTATGATTGCTGATGCCATATCAACATTGTATTCTTTAACACTTGTGCTAGATAAAACCATGTTATTTAAAGCAACTTGAATTGGTGCTGCCTCACCAAACGAAAAAGTTGATCCAAATAAAAAGTCATTCCAAATTTGAGTAAACTGCCAAATAACTGTTACCACAATTATAGGCGCTGATATTGGAAGTAAAATTTTGAAAAATATTTTAAAAAACCCTGCTCCATCAATTCTTGCAGCTTTTACTAATTCCGTTGGAACTGACACATAGTAATTTCTAAAAAACAAAGTGGTAAATGGAATCCCATAAACGGTATGAACTAAAACTAATCCAACAATAGAATTTGATATTCCTAATGCACCCAAAGTTCTAGCCATTGGAAGTAATATTGCTTGAAAAGGAATAAAACATCCAAATAATAAAAACAAGAAAACCCAACTGTCTCCTTTAAATCTCCATTTAGTTAAAACATACCCTGTCATTGCTCCAATTAAGGTAGAAAAAAATACTGCTGGTACAACCATCTTAATTGAATTCCAAAAATATGGTCTTAAAAAAGTATCTCCTGCTCCATATCCTCTTCCTCCCCATGCAACTGCCCAGGAGTCAAAATTTAATCCACTCGGCCAAGATAAAAGTGTTCCTTGACGTATCTCTTCCATCGTTTTTAATGAAGTAACAACCATTACATATAATGGAAAAATAAAATAGGAAGCAAATAGAATTAAAACAAAATACAAAAACCATCTTAAAAACATATTTGTATATTTCGATTTTTGCTCAAGCTGCTGATAAGAAGATGATTTTAAATTATCTTGCATTTTCTCTCCTTAATTCTGAATATAAATACGGAATGATGACTGCAGCTACAGCCATAAACATCATCATTGCACTTGCTGCAGATAATCCAACTTGACTTTTGTGAAATGCTGCTTGTGTCATAAATAAAGCTGGCATTGTAGTAGAAATACCAGGGCCACCTTGGGTTAAAGCAACAATCAAATCATAACTTTTAATTGAGATATGAACTAAAATTACAAAACTTGTAAAAAATACTGGTCTCATCATTGGTAATAATATTCTCCAGTAAACTGTAAACAAACCAGCACCATCAATTTTTGCAGCTTTGACGATTTCATCCTCAACTGATCTTAGTCCTGCTAGAAATAAAGCCATGACAAATCCTGCCGATTGCCAAACACCCGCGATCACTATGGTGTAGATTGCCATTTCCCTGTTAACCAACCAATCAAAAGTAAAGTTCTCAAAACCCCAATCTATAAACATTTTTTGAATACCAAGGGTTGGGTTTAAAATCCATTTCCAAGCAGTACCTGTTACGATAAATGATAAAGCCATTGGGTATAAATAGATTGTTCTTAAAACCCCTTCTGCTCTTATTTTTTGATCTAGAAAGATTGCTAAAATTATCCCAATCACAATACAAAAAATTAAAAATAAAGCAGTAAAAACAAGCAAATTATCTACTGATATAAGCCACTTTCGGGATGCCCATAACTTTTCATATTGACCAAAACCCCACAATTCATATTTGGGTAAAATTTTAGAATTAGTAAAAGATATATATAAAGTCCAAAGCACAAAACCATATACAAACCAACCTATTAATCCAACAGCAGGAGCCATTACAATTTTAGGTAAATTTTTTTCTAACCACTTGAACATTATAAATATTTTTTATTTAAGATTTAAAAAAAAGGCCACTTAATCAAAAGTGGCCTTTTAATTTTTATGTACTACATATTAGCTAAAACTGAGTCAGCTAAAGCGTTAGCAGCATCTACAGATGACATGTCAGAGTTAAAGTGCTCTGTGATGATATCTTGTAGGGCAGCTTTCATAGTATTACCTTGAGCCATACCATGAGCAAAACTTGGAACTAATCCACCTTTTGCACCAGCAGTTTTAATATCTGCGTTAGATGTTTTTGCACATTTGTCAAATTCATCCATTGATACGTCTAAACGAGCTGGGATAGAACCTTTGTATAGGTTGAAAACTTTTTGGAAGTTTTTACCCATCATAAGCTTAGCTAGTAACTTTTGACCAGCTTGTTTATCTGGATCGCTAGATTTGTAAAAGATAAAACTATCTACGTTATATAAGTATCCATTGTTTGAAGGAGTAGCAGCACAGTAGTAATCTACACCTGGAACTTTTCCAGCAGCTGTAAATTCACCTTTTGCCCAGTCACCCATAATTTGGAAACCAGCTTTTCCTTCAATAACCATACCAGTAGCAACGTTCCAGTCTCTTCCTGGGCTACCTTCATCTGTAAAGCCTTTAAGCTTTCTCATTTGGTCAAATACTTTAACTGTTGTTTCGCTTCTTAAACAACTTTCTTTAAGATCTACGTAACAGTTTTTGTAGTAGTTATTTCCACCAAGACCCATAGCAACTGCTTCAAATACTGTAGCATCTTGCCAAGCTTGACCACCATGTGCAAATGGAATAATACCAGCAGCTTGTAATTTTTCAGCAGCAGCATTTAACTCATCCCAAGTAGTTGGAACTGAAATACCGTTTGCATCAAATACAGCTTTGTTTGCCCACATCCAGTCAATTCTGTGAATGTTTACTGGAGCAGCACAATAAGGTCCGCTGTTATTTTCACACTTGTGAATAGCTGCAATCATTGGATCTAATAAATTGTCCCAACCTTCTGATTTAGCAACTTCATCTATATTGTATGGAGCTACAACACCTTCTTGGTCATACTCTTGAATTGTAGGTCCTTTAATTTGTGATGCAGATGGAGGATCTCCAGCAACGATTCTTGCTTTTAGTGCAACGTTAGCAGCGTCTCCACCACCACCTGTTACAGGCATGTCCATCCATTCACCGCCGTTTGCAGCGAAATCATCTTTTAAAACTTTAAGTGCAGCAGCTTCACCACCAGACGTCCACCAGTGCAATACCTCAATCTTAGGTCCTGCAATTGATGAAGTAGATGTGAACGCTAATGTAATTAAAGCGATCATTAGTTTTTTCATATCTTCTCTTCCTCTTTTTATTTAGTTAACTAGTTTTTAAAAAAACAAACTATAAGTAGAAAGGATAACAATTGATAATTAAAAAAATTTGATACAACTTAAAGTTGAATTGCTTTTTTTTCATTTATTTTTAAAGTTTTTTTCAATTATAAAAAAAATCTTTTTTTTAAATTCAATTAAAAGTTGAAGTTCTAATATGTCGCGCTTCTTCCAAGTCTTGCGGCACCTCTGACACCACTAGCGTCTCCATATCTAGGTTTTAAAAAAACACCTTCGTATTCTCTGCCGATAACAAATTTTCTAACTAATGAGTCTATCTCATGTAAAAAATCAATTTCGTTTGAAACTCCTCCACCAAAAACAAAAGCATCAGGGTCTAAAATATTTATTATGCTCGATAATGACATTGCTAAATTTACCTTAAAGTCATCTATAAATCTTTCTGCATCTAAATCATGTTTTCGGTTTAATTCAAAAATTTCATTTGTTTTTAAGTTTTTTCCATAAAGTTTATTAAATCTTTTAGCCAAACCTAAACCAGATAAAAAACTCTCAATCTCTGCTTCTCTAGCATTGCTTGAATCAAAATTTTCTTTTTTAGCAGCAAAATAAGGAATTTGATTGTGACCCCACTCTCCAGCCACACCATTGGGTCCACTTACTATTTTTTTATCAATTACTAAACCACCACCAACTCCAGATCCTAAAATAATACCATAAACAATTTTGTAATGTTTGCCTGATCCATCTATAGCTTCTGATAAAGCAAAACAATTTGCATCGTTTTCGCAAAATACTTCTTTACCAAGTGCTTTACGTAAATCATTTTGAAAAGGTTTTTTTTCTAACCAAGTAATATTTGGAGCATTTTTTACTAATCCTGTTTGAGGAGAATGAACTCCTGGATGACAAACACCAATTGGTAGTTCTCTTTTAAATTCTTGTTCTAATTTTTTATGAATGTCTCTTATCGCAGTTATAATTTGAGTATACTCTTTTGGACAAGATATTCTTGATCTGTGTTTTTCATTTCCATTATCTTCAAGCACAACACTCTCTATTTTGGTCGCACCTACATCAATACCTACTTGCATAACTAATACGTAGCTCTTCCACCACTTAAATCAAAAACTGCTGCAGTTGAAAAAGAATTTTCTTCGCTAGCTAACCAAGTAACTAATGATGCTAATTCTTCAACCTTTGCAAATTTATTTCTAGGAATTTTTGATAACATATAGTTAATATGTTCCTCTGTCATTTGATCAAAAATTCTTGTTTTGGCTGCTGCTGGTGTAACACAATTTACAGCTATATTATTTTGTGCCAATTCTTTACCTAAAGATTTTGTTAAACCTATAACGCCTGCCTTAGAAGTGCTATATGCACTTGCATTTGGATTTCCTTCTTTTCCAGCAATAGATGCAATGTTTACTATTCTACCATAGTCATTCTTTAACATGAATGGAACAACAGCTTTACAACAATAAAAAACAGAATTTAAATTTAAATTCATTACCTTTTTCCATTCATCTAAAGGGTATTCAGCTACAGTAGTATTCATGCCTGCAATACCTGCATTGTTTACGAAAATATCTATTTTCCCAAATTTTTTTTCTACTTCTTCTAAATTTTTATTTACTATTTCAAAATTAGTTACATCTACGACTTGATGACTTAGGTGTTCTGATTTTACTTTATCAATTGCTTCTTTAGCTGCATTTTCGTCAATATCCCAAATCACAACTTTTGCACCAGCTTCAATAAATCTTTCAGTTATTGCTAAACCAAACCCTTGAGCTCCACCAGTAACAACTGCTACTCGATTATTTAAATCGTACTTAATCATTATTTTTTTTTAATTTCCTCGATCTTATTAAAGGAAAAGCTAAAGCAATTAAAGACAAAATAAAGAATGTTAAAGCAATTGGTCTTGTGAAAAACATCAGCCAATTACCGTCAAATATAACCAGAGATTGTCTTAGAGTTCCTTCAACTAACTCACCCAAAATTAATCCAATAATTACTGGTACTACGGAAAAACCATATCTTCTCATAAAGAAACCAAGCACACCAAAAAATAACATTATCCAAACATCTATTATTGATTGATTAAGTGAATATGTTCCACAAACCGAAACTGCAAAAATCATTGGCCATAAAATTTTATTAGGAACCAAAGTTATTCTTGCAAAAATTTTTGCACCAAAAAAACCAAATATGAAGAAAAGGATATTCGCGATCAACATAGAGCCAAAAATTCCATATAAGAAATCTGGTTGCTCTCTAAATAAATCTGGTCCAGGTCTAACACCATGGATAATTAATCCAGTTAGAATAACTGCTGTTGTTGCACTACCAGGAATACCAAGAGCTAAAGTTGGAACCATAGCGCCTCCTGTAGCAGCATTATTTGCTGCTTCTGCTCCAGCAATACCTTCAATTGAACCTTTTCCAAATTCTTCTGGTTTTTTTGAAAATCTTTTAGCTTCAGAATAGCCAATTAAAGAGGCAACTGTTCCTCCTTCAGCTGGCAATACTCCTATAAAAGAACCAATTCCACTTGATCGTAATATTGTTTTCCAAGTTTTCTTATAATCATCTTTGCTTGGAAGCTTAATTGCTTTTAAAGCTATTCTGTTAAATACTTGATTGATTAAAGTTGATTGAGTTAACATTTCACTCATTGCGAAAAGTCCAACTACTACTGGTATAAAACCTATTCCTTCAGTTAATTCATTGATCCCAAAAGTAAAACGATCAATTGAAGTCATAAAATCTTTACCAACTGTAGAAATCAATATTCCAAATGCACCTGCAATTAAATTTTTAATTGGACTACCTTCACCAATTGATGCAAGCATTGTTAAACCAAATATTGCTAATGCAAAATATTCTGGCTGACCAAACTCATAAGCAAGTTGTGCTAATATAGGAGCAAAAAAAACTAATATAATAACACTGAAAATACCTCCCACAGTACTTGATACTGTTGCCATGCCCAAAGCTCTTCCTGCTTCACCTTTTTGTGCTAATGGATAGCCATCTAAACAAGTTGCTGCTGCTGCCGGAGTTCCAGGAGTGTTTATAAGTACAGCTGTTATTGCACCACCATATGTTCCAGCACAATAAATAGATGTTAATAATACAATTGCAGATAATGGATCTAAAGTCATTGTAAAAGGTAAGATTAATGCTCCACCTGTTGTTGGTCCTAACCCAGGCAATACACCTAATATCAAACCAAATAAAGTTCCAAAAAATAAAACTAATAACAGTTTAGAACTGAAAAGTGGTGCCAGCATTAATAATAAATTATCCATTTAACTATAGTAAATGTTAGTAATTATTCCTGGGGGAAATCTTAAACCTAAAATAGTTTCAAAAAATATAAAAACAATAATTGGGAAAATAATCCCAACTAGTAATAAATAAAATATTCTTTTTTCTCCCCAACAATAAGAAACAAATATAGATAAAGCTGAGATTGCTAAAAAGAAATCAAGTGTTTTAGAAACTACTACAAAAACAACAAAACTTGATAAAGTTAGAAAGAATGATCTTGGTAATTTTTTTTCAACTTTCCAGGGATTTTTAGTTGCCAAATAATAGATTAACAATGTCATTACTATTATTAAAACTAAGAGCGCTTTTGGGAATGTTGCTGGCTGTATTCCTCTATTTAAAATTGGAGGAACAATATCAAAAGTAAAAGTCGTGATTAATAATGCTAAAGATATTAAAATAATTACAAGTGAAACTCTAAACTCATCTCTAACAAAAAAGGGCAAACTTTTGTTTGCCCTTTTTTGTTTTTGTACATTTTTCATATTCAAATGTACTTTTAATTAGATTAGTTAATGTAACCTAAAGCTTTAAGCTGCGCAGTCATCTCAGCAAGCATTTCTTCCATTTGCTTACCCCATTCATCTGCACCTACAACACTTGTCTCATCAAGACCAATTTCTGTTAAGAAATTTTTGTAGTAATTGTGGCTCATAGCTTTCATCATTCCAGCTTCTAGTTGTTTTACTCTGTCTGCTGGAGCACCTTTTTTAGTTACGAAACCTCTAACAGTAGATAAAGAAACAGGTATACCTAATTCTTTTGCTGTTGGAGAGTCCCCAATTTTAGCCATTCTATTATTTGCTAATACAACTGAAACACAAAGTTTACCTTCATTAATTTCAGTTAATGCTTCACCTAAGTTTAAAACACCTACATCAATATCTCCTTTGATAAGGTTAGTTTTAATTGGTGCAACACCTTTGTAAGCAACGATAGTTGGATCTTTTAATCCACCTTTTTTTGTAAATGCGATTGCACTAACATCATCAATACCACCAGTATGAGTAGTTCCATATTTTAATGATTTTGATTTTTGTGTGCTGATGAATTTTTTTGCATCTTTGATATCATTTTTACAATTAACAACAAATAATTGAGGATCATCAGTTCCTCTAGCAAGTGGTTGCATATCACTTAACTTAACTTTAGTTTTACCTAAAGCCATAGATACAGCATGACCTGTTGTCCAAGTTAAAGTGTGATTTCCATCAGCTGGTAAAGACATCATGTAGTCCATAGATGCTGCACCACCACCACCTTTTTTGTTTACTAATTGCATATCCTGCTTAAGAACTCTTCTTGCTCTTAACAACATCATTCTAGTAGTAACGTCAGTTCCACCACCAAAACCAGCGTGTGTAATTGCTTGTATCGGATGACCATCAGCTTTAGCTGAAGTGATCATTAATGGAAGAGCTACAACAAAAAATTCAGTTACTAGAAAAGCAGCTGCTAAAAATAGTTTAAAGCTTTTTTTCATTATTTCCCTCTTAAGTTAATTTATATTTAATAATTTAAACATAATCTGCTACAAGACGTAAAGAAAAAAATGACTGAAAATAAATCTAACATTGCTCTTCTACTTGGTGATCCAGCTGGGATTGGACCAGAATTAATTTCAAAGCTTTTAAATGATGAGATGACAAAAAAAGCAAACATTGTCATAATTGGTGAAAAGCAAGTATTTGAAAGTGGAAATAGTATTACAGGAATTTCACATAATATAGATGTTGTAGAAAATTTTGATGATATAAATTTTGAAAAAGCAAATAGATTTTTATTAGATATTTCTAAAGGAAAAAATCATAAATATAAATTAGCGGAACCATCAAAAGAATCTGGAGAAAGCGTACTACAAGCTTTGGATTTAGCTTTAACTCTTGCTAAGGAAAAAAAAATAGATGCAATTAATTTTGCGCCAATGAATAAGACAAGTTTAAAACTTGGAGGCAACAAACATTCAGATGAATTACAGTTAATGGCTGAAAAACTTGAAGTAAATAGTTTTTGTTGTGAGTTTAATGTAATAGATAATTTTTGGACGGCAAGAGTGACATCTCATATTCCAATTAAAGAAGTTGCTCAACACATTACTAAAGAAAATATAATGAAGCCTATAAAATTAATAAATGAGGTTATGGAGTTAAATGGTGTAAAGAATCCTAGAATTGCCATTCAAGCTCTTAATCCTCACGCAGAGTTTGGTACAGAAGAAAAAGACGAAATCATTCCTGCAATTGAGGAAGCAAAAAAACTTGGCTACAATGTTGATGGGCCATTGCCATGCGATACCTCTTTTGTCGTAGCCTACAAAAATAAAAACCATGATTGTATGGTTGGTATGTATCATGACGCGTTACAATCTGGCCTTAAAGCATTTGGTTTTGATAGAGGAGTAACAGTTCAGGGTGGATTAACCGTACCAGTAACGACTACTGCTCATGGGTCTGCATTTGCTATTGCAGGAAAAAATGAGGCTAACTTAGATCCAATTTTAAACTCTTTTAAAATTGCTTTATCAATGTCGCAAAATAAGAAAAACTAAATTAATCCTGCGTCCACTGTAAAGTTTTGTTTTGTACATCCTGATGAAACATCAGATGCTAAGAATAATACTATTTTTGAAACATCTTCAGGTAATAATTGTTTTTTTAAAGCCTGATTTTTTAATATTTCCTTTTTAAATTTTGGATTAAGCCATAACTTTGATTGTCTTTTGGTAGCAACAGAGCCGGGAGCAATTGAGTTAATTCTTATATTATGTTTTCCTAAATCTCTTGCTAAAGATCTTGTTAAACCGTGAATACCAGCCTTTGCAGTGCTATAAGCTGGAAACATCACTGCACCTCTAACCCAACTAACTGAACCTAAATTAATTATTGATCCTCCTTTATTTTTTATCATGCTTTTTTTAACTGATTGTATTGCAAACAAATAATGCTTTAAATTAATAGCCATTCTATCATCCCAATATTTTTCTGTTATTTTCTCTAAACTATGTCTTTGGTCGTTAGAGGCATTATTAACTAAAATGTCAATAGGACCCTGATTTTTAATAATGTTTAAAATTGATGATTTATATTTTTTAATATTTTTAATGTTACATTCTACAAATGAAGGGGTTTTAAATTTTTTCTTTTTAATTTTATTTATAGTTTTTTTTGCTTCATTTTTATTAATATCAAAAAAATATACTTCAACTCCTTGCTCACAAAGATGTTCAACAATTGATGATCCTATACCCGAAGCTCCACCTGAAACTAAAGCTCTTTTATTTTTAAGATCAAAATATTCAGTTTTCATTTTTGGAAATAATATTAGTAATTATTTAAATCTTCCATTGATGGCATTGAGGCTGCTGCGCCTTGTTTTGTAGTTGAAATTGCTCCTACCTTATTAGCAAAAGTGAGTACTTCTTTAATATCTAAATTTTTTGATAACCCAACAGCTAAAGCACCGTTGAAAGCATCTCCAGCACCAGTAGTATCAACGACTGGTTCTTTAAGTTTAAATGCATTCATGAAAAAATTTTCTTTATCATTTGCAAAATAACATCCTTTTTCACCTAAAGTTATAACTATGTTTTTAATACCTTTTTTTAAAAATTCCTCTGAGGCAATTTTTATATCTTTTTCAGTCTCAATTTTTTTATTTAAATAAAATTCAGCCTCAGTTTCATTAGGTGTAAAAAAATCAATTAATTTAAAATCATCATCATTAATTTGGCATGCAGGTGCTGGATTTAATATTGTGGTCAATTTATTTTCTTTAGCTTTCTTCAATGCATATTTCGTTACATCATATGGTGTTTCCAGTTGTGTTAAAAATATATCTGTATTTGAAATAAAATTTAAATTTTTTTCAATATCGTCATTGGTTAGTGTTCCAGCAGCACCTGGTATAATATTTATTGCGTTGTCTCCTGTTTTTTCATTGACCATTATTCCTGCAACTCCAGTTGAGTGATTTTTATCTTGAATAATAGAAGCAATATCCATGCCTAATGATTTGTATAAATTTAAAGCCATCTCACCATTTTTGTCATTACCTATTTTTGTTATAAAATTTACTTTCCCATCTAATTTAGCTGCAGCTATTGCTTGATTTGATCCTTTTCCACCTGGTCCAACAATGTGTTGTGAACCTAGAATTGTTTGACCTTTTTCAGGGATCGCATTAGCTATAAAGCAAAGGTCTGCTACAAATACACCAAACACTGATATAGTTTTCATTTTTTAAGTCCAAACGTTTCCGTCAGGTAAAATGACTCCTTTGGTAAGTATAAAACAACCAAACGGTCTCGCATCTGTTGTGGTAACTATACAATAAGCTTTCTTAGCCTCTTCATAAAATTCTTGTCTTGAAATTGATCCTACATTCCAATTTTCACCAGAGACTTTTTTTACAATATCAATAAATTCTTTATGAGTTTCTGTTAACTCTTCAGGTTTGTCATCTACTTCCATCCTTAAAGCTGGAGACCCTCCCTTAGAATTAATAAAACTATCAAGTGGAAAAACTGAAAGTATGGCAGAGGCTGCTTCTTTAATCCCTACTCCATCTAATCTAATTACTTTTTCATTTGTTGTATTTGCAGGAAAATTCGCATCAGCTAATATTAATTTTTCTCCATGACCCATAGATCTTAAATGAAAAAGCAAATCAGGGCTTAAAACTGGATCAATTTTAATAAGCATAAATTATTATATTACATAAAAAAAAAGGGTGGAATTAAATTCCACCCTTTTTTTAAAGTATATATCTATTGATTATTTAAAATCGTTAGCGTTTTCTTTTGTTACTAATTGTGTTCCTGTGTCAATGTTTGGATCAATACTTCCACCATTAGCTAATTCTAGAGCATATTTAACGCCATATGCACCCATGTTGTAAGAAAACTGTGCAATTGTTGCTGTCATTTCTCCTTTTAAGATACTCGTAGCTGCATCTGGAGTAGCATCAAAACCTACAACAATAACATTATTCATATCTGCATCTTTCAGAGCTTGCATAGCGCCTAAGCCCATATTATCGTTTGATGCAAATATTGCTTTGATGTTTGGATTTTTTAAGATAATTGACTCCGTTACAGATCTTCCTTTTGCAGTATCCCACTCCGCAGTTTGAGTTGCTACAATATTTAGACCACAATTTTTGAAACCTTTAATTGCACCATCTCTTCTAAGCAAAGCTGTAGATTGAGATTCAATACCAGTTAAAATTGCTACATCTGAACCTTTTGGAGTTTTATCACAAATAAATTTAGCAGCTAACTCTGCACCATTCATATTGTTGGTTCCAATAAAAGTTACTCCTTCATTAATTCCTTTTGTATCCACGAATACAACTGGAACACCACTTTTAATCGCATCATCTACGATTGGAGCAAAAGCATTTGGATCTCCTGGCGCTAAAGCTATTGCATCAACACCTTTTGCTAATTGGTCCTCGACTTGGTTAATCTGAGCTTGTACATCGCCTTCTTGCGGTGGTGCAACCAAAACTAAATCAACACCTAATTTTGCTGCTTCTTCTTTAGCTCCTTTTTCTACAGATGCCCAAAAAGGATTACCTGATCCAGGTCCTTTAATGCTGAATAATATTTTTTTTCCAGCAAATGCCCCTGTTGAAAAACTTGCTAATAGAAAAACAGAAGTAATAATTACACTAATTATTTTTGTTAAGTTTTTCATATATTTCCCCTTAGTTGTTTTTTAAAATTAAATTTAATCGAAATTTTAAAAAAAATTCAACTGTTAATAAGAACAGTTCTAAATAAGGTAAAAACAACTAATACGTGTAAATTATTTTCTTGTTCCAATATCTCTTCTTAGTACATCAATATAAACAGCTAAAACTATAATTGAACCAATTAACACTTGTTGCCAAAATGAACTTACATCCATTAAGTTTAATCCATTACGAAGAATACCCATAATCATAACTCCGGCAAAAACTCCAAGCACAGTTCCTCTTCCACCAAAAAAACTTGCTCCACCAATAATACAAGCAGCAATCGCATCGAGTTCTGACTGAAGACCAGCATTTGGATATCCTGAGTCTGTTCTTCCAGCTAAAATCAAAGCACCAATACCAGATAAAAAACCACACAAAGAATAAACAATAATCAAAATTTTATTTACATTTATTCCTGAAGCTCTTGCTGCATTTGGATTGCCTCCAATTGCATAGATCCACTTACCGGTTTTACTCTTATTTAAAAAAATCCAAAAAATTATATAAACAATTGCAATTAATACTAAACTTACAGGTAAATATTGAGATTTTTCCAATCCTAACCATTGAAGATCAATTCTTCCATGTCCAAGATATCTAACTTCGTCTGTAAAACCACTGATAGGAGTACCGCCTGAAATTAAATTTCCTGCGCCTCTAAATATATAAAGTGTACCCAAAGTCATTATAAATGGATGAGGCATCCGCAATAAAGTAATACCTAAACCATTAAATAACCCACATAAAAAACCTGCAATCAATGGTGTAAGCACTACAATGAACCAGGGGGCTCCTGCTTTTGCAACGACAGCTAAAATCATAAGAGATAACATCATTATAGAGCCAACAGAAAGATCAATTCCTGCTGTTACAATTACCATAAATACTCCTAGAGCTAGCATTGATTGCCAGGATATTTGTTTAAAAACATTGGTTACATTTCTCCATGAAAGAAACACATCTGGTTGCAAAATATGCATTACCAGAATCATTAGAACTAACAAAAGAAGTATTCCATACTTTTCAAAGTATGGAATTAATTTTAAATGCAAACTTTCTATTTTTTTATCTTTATCTTCCATATTATTTTTTACCCATGATCCATCCAATTACTTCATCTCTTGAAGTATTTGAAAGGGTAGATTCTGCAAAATTAGTTCCTTGGAATAAAGCCATTACACGATCACAAACTGTAAAAATATCGTCCATTCTATGACTTATTACAATCACTCCAACACCTGTTTTTTTTAAACTATTAATAAGATCTAAAACTTTACCAACTTCTTTGATTGCTAATGCTGCAGTCGGTTCATCCATAATTACTACTTTAGCATTAAAGGCTGTTGATCTTGCGATTGCTACAGCTTGTCTTTGACCACCTGAAAGTTCTTCTACTTTTTGATCGGCGCTTTTAACATTTATTTTTAACTTATCTAAATGAGCATTAGTTAACTCTTTAATTTTATTAAAATCTAAAAGTTTTAAAAAACCTAAATTTTTAGTTGGCTCTCTTCCTAAAAAAATATTTTCACCAATAGGTAAATTACCTGCTAAAGCAAGATCTTGATAAACCATTTCTAAACCTAAATTTTGAGAGTCTCTTGGACTTTCTAATGTTTCTTCTTTGCCTTGAAAAAATAGGGAACCTGCGCTTGGTTTGTAAAGTCCCGACAAAACTTTCATTAAAGTTGATTTTCCTGCTCCGTTATCTCCAACTACACCCAAACATTCTCCAGCATGAACCTTTAAGTTAACATTTTCTAATGCAGTAATAGTTCCAAAATATTTTGTTATTCCTTTAGCTTCTAAGAGTGGATTGCTAGTTGACGACATAATTTATAAAATTATTAAAATATCAATTAATTGCAACTGGTTTTGAGGCCAATAACCCTACTGTTTTCAATTGAGCTTGTTTGCAAAATTTTGGTTTTAAATTTTTTGAAATTAGATGCATGTCCTTTAAAACTATATCCCCCATACTATAAAAGGCCTCTGTTAAAGCACCTGCTCTGTGCGCAGAAAACAAAATGTTTTTAACTTTCCTAATTGGGTCATTTTTTCTCACTGGTTCTTCAGGAAATACATCAGTAGCTACATATATATCTCCCTTTTTAACTCTGGTAATCAAGTCTTTAAAATTTACAACTGCTGCTCGACTCATCAATATGAATAATGAGTTTGTTTTCATTTTATTGATTAAACTTTTATTTACTAAATTTTTGTTTTTGGTTGTTACTGCTGCTAATACATAAATAATTTCGCATGTTTTAAACATTTTATTTAAGCTAACTGGATTAAATCCAAAGCTTTTGATTTTATTATTTGATAACCAAGGGTCAAAAACATTTATATCTTTAGTAAATGGTAGCAACATTGGGTATAAAGATTTAGCTAAATCACCAAATCCTAATAATCCAATTTTTTTTCCAGATAAAAGTGAAGCTTTTAAGTTACTTTCTAATCCATATTTTTCTTTACCTTTTACAAAATCAAAATGAGCATTGTGAATATTCCTTAATAGAGAAAGTGTCATTCCTAATGCAATTTCAGCGACAGGCTTTGAAAATACTGGAGAAGTTGCGATAACATGTATTCCCTTTTTAGCACAATAAACATAATCAACGTTATTCATAAAATTACTTTCAACATTAATTATTGCTTTTAATTTTTTTGCTTTTGACAAAATTTTTTTATCTAAATCTGGTTGACCCATAATAAAAGTAACATTATCAATATATTTTTCATAAAATTTTCTTTTGTTTTTGTGAGGTGCAATTAAAACCTTATATTTTGATTTTAATTCTTTTAATTTTTTTTTAGTAAAAATAAGATCTAATGTTCTTGGGAAAGGATCAGATATAACAATTGGTTTTTTCATTAATTATATAACAAACTTATTAATTCATAATTTTTTTAATTTCTTCTAACGTAAATGGTTTTGGTTTCTTGCATGTTGTTTTTATTTCTTGTGGGATACCAGTTTGTGAAGCTCTCATAGTAGAATCAATTATATCTAAAACATGAAGGGATAGCTCTCCATTACATCTGTGCTCTAAATTATTTTCAATTGCATAAGCCATTTCTGATAAACCAGCACCTCTATAATTTGCGTTAGTAGGTGACTCATTTGCCCTAGAGCTTTGACTCTTTATATTAATCTTTCCTAGAGGCATCATATCAGTTTTATGTTCTCCCCAATTACCACCAGCTGTCACTGAAACAAAAGCTGATCCACCAAACATATTTGGATCTGGAACAATTATTGACCCTTTGTTTCCATAAAGTTCAATATGATTTCTTTGATGAGCTACAACATCAAAAGATAAAGTTATTTGAATTATGCAATCATTTTCAAATTGTATAGTTGCTAAGTAAGTTGTTGGTGTTTCAACTTTAAATTTTTGACCTTTTTTTGGACCAATTCCAATTTCTCTTTCTTCAAAAACTTTTGTACACCTTCCTTGAACCTGTTTTGCTGGACCAATTAAATTTACTAGTGCTGTCAAATAGTATGGACCCATATCAATAACTGGTCCACCCTCATTTTCTGCAAACCAAGACTCTGGATTTGGATGATAAGATTGTACACCTGGAAAAGCAAATATAGCATTACCTAATTTAATATCCCCAATTACACCATTATCAATTAGCTCTCTAGTTTTTTGAATACCACCACCTAAAAAAGTATCTGGCGCGTTTCCTATGTAAAGATTTTTTTTATTAGCAAGTTCAACTAATTTTTTTCCATCTTCAAAATTAACTGCTAATGGCTTTTCAGCATAAGAATGTTTTCCATTTTCAAGAGCCAATTTAGAAACTTGATAATGTGCACCTGGTATTGTTAAATTTAAGATTATTTCAATTTCTTTATCTTTTAAAAGCTCATCAACCGTTACAGCCTCAATATTGTAGTGAATTGCACATTTTTTAGCAGCATCCATGTTTATATCTGCACATTTGACTATTCTTATATTATTAAAGTACTCCTGGGCTCTAAAATAGGTTTCAGAAATATGACCACAGCCAATTAGACCGACTTTAAAAATTTTACTCATAAAGGTTTATACACCTTGTCTTTGTTTGCCTTTTCCTTCTTTATAAAGTTTTAAAGCCTCTTCATTTTCTTTAGTTTTAGGAATTTCAAGTGTTGGGCTATCCCAAAAAGCAGAACCCTCAACCCACTTATAAGCATGAGTTTTTATTGAAATAACGTATGTTACATCAGATGCTTTTGCTCTCTTAAATGCAGCTTCAAGATCTGAAATTGAATTAACATGTTCAGATTTAGCTCCCATACTTTCTGCATGTTTTGCAAAATCAACATCAACTAATCCTGGGGTATTAGAGCTCTTTAATAAGTTATTATATTCTTTACCACCTTTAAATAGTTGAAGTCGATTGATAACTGCAAACCCACCATTATCACAAACTATAATTATCAATTTGTTTTTTGTAATAACTGATGAATAAATATCTGTATTATTTAGAAGATAAGAACCATCTCCTACAAAAGAAATTACTTCTTTATCAGGATTAGCCATTTTTATTCCAAGTGCTCCTGAAATTTCATAACTCATACAACTAAAACCCCACTCTGTTTCATGAGTATTTAATTCTCTAGGTCTCCAAACTTGAACAACTTCACCAACCAAACCTCCTGCTGCAGTAACAGCTATATCTGTTGGGTCAGAGTTTCTATAAATTGCACCAATTACCTGAACATAACTTGGAACTTCTTGATTTGTTGGCGCACTCTCTTTATCTATATGTTCATTCCAAGATTTGAGTTCAGTTTGAGATTTTTTATTCCATTCTTCTCCAGCTTTCCAACTGCCTAATGCTAGTGAAAGCTCTGTTAATGAAACTTTAGCATCTCCAATGACAGCTTGTGCTAAATGTTTGTTAGCATCAAATCTTGATACATTTATTGAAACTAGTTTAAAATCTTTGTTTTCAAAATTTGCCCATGATCCAGTTGTAAAATCTGCAAGTTTAGTTCCAACTGCAATTGCTAAATCTGTTTCTTTTGCTAATGTATTTGTATTTTTTCCACCTAAACCGCCAATCTGGCCTGCAAAATGAGAATGATCTCTTTTCATTGTAGAATATCCCATTACAGTTTGAGTGACTGGTATATTATGTTTAATCGCAAATTGACTTAACTCATCCATTGCATCTGAGTAAAAAACTCCACCACCAGAAATTATAATTGGATTTTTTGATAATTTAATTTTTTCTGCTGCTTCTTTGATTTGAAATTCATCTGGTCTTGGTCTTCTGATCGCGTGGACTCTTTCCTTAAAAAATTCCTCAGGATAATCAAAAGTTTGACCTTGTATATCTTGACTTAAAGCGATACATGCAGGACCACAATCTGCAGGATCTAACATTGTTTGAATAGCTGCCGGGAATGATTGAATAATCTGCTCTGGTCTTGTTATTCTATCAAAATATCTTGTAACTGGTTTAAATGCATCATTAGCTGTAATTCCAGGGTTATTAAAATGCTCAACTTGTTGCAATACTGGGTCCGGCATTCTATTTGCATAAGTGTCTCCAGGTAAAAATAAAATTGGTAATCTGTTACTCATAGCAACTGCAGCAGCTGTAACCATATTTGTTGCCCCAGGTCCAACAGAGGATGTTGCTACAAAAATTTGTTGTCTTCTTTTTGCTCTAGCATAGCCAATTCCCGTAAGGGCCATATTTTGTTCGTGATGCCCCCTATATGTTGGAAGTTCTTTTTGATTTTCCTCTAGTGCTTGACCTAGACACGCTACATTTCCATGTCCAAAAATTCCAAAGACACCTGGAAATAAAGGTTCTTTTTTACCGTTAATTAATATTTTCTGAGCAATTAAATATTTAACTATCGCATGAGCACATGTGAGGGTAATTTTTTTCATAAATATGTTTATCTTTTAATATGTATAGTGTTTATATATAATTCTATTTATAAATTAAAAAACCTAATTAAGTAAACTTAAAAATAAATTCTATGTACGAAAAATTTGGACAATTCATTGACGGTAAATGGCAACAAGCTGAAAAAAAAGAAACTTACGACGTAATCAACCCTGCAACAGAAGAAGTAATTGGAAAAGCATCAAAAGCTTCATCTATTGAAGTACAAAAAGCATTAAAGTCTGCAGAAAAAGGTTTGGAAGTTTGGAAAAACACTGCACCATGGCAAAGAGCTTACGTGCTTAGAAAAATTGCAGACATGATGAGAGAAAAAAAAGATGTTATAGCAAAATGGTTAACTCTTGAAGTTGGAAAGCCTCTTGCAGAAGCAGTTGGTGAAGTTGGTGGTGGAGCTGATATTTTTGAGTGGAATGCTGAAGAAACAAAAAGAATTTATGGTCAAACACAACAAAGTAGATTTCCAGATACTAGAGTCCATGTTTATTATCAACCCGTGGGAGTTGTTGCAGCTTTAGTTCCTTGGAATTTCCCAATAGTTTTAGCATCTAGAAAAATTTCTACCGCCCTAGCTGCAGGATGTTCTGTAATTTGTAAGCCTGACGTAATTACCCCTGGTGCTGTAATGGAATTAGTAAACATTTGCAAAGAAGCTGGAGTACCTGATGGTGTTGTTAGTCTTTTGTCAGGTGATCCCGCTGAAATATCAAATGAATTAATGGAATCGGATATAATTAAAAAAGTTTCAGTTACTGGATCGACTAGAGTTGGTAAAATTATTTTAAAAAAAGCAGCTGATAAAGTTCAAAGAGTTACTATGGAGCTAAGCGGACACTCACCTTTTATTGTATGTGAAGATGTAGACATGAACAAAGTAGCTGATATAGCAATAACTGGTAAATTTAGAAATAACGGTCAGGTCTGTATTTCACCTAATAGATTTTATATCCAAGAAAATAGAAAAGAGGATTTTGTTAATGCCTTTATTGAAAGGGCAAAAAAATTAAAAATTGGAAACGGTATGGACGAAGGTGTAGATCTTGGACCTTTAACTACCGCTAAAAGATTGGAAGAAATAGAAAAACTAGTTGAAACTACTAAAAAAGAAGGAGCAAAAGTATTAATGGGTGGACAAAGACCTTCTGGTTTCAACAAAGGATACTATTATGAACCAACAGTCTTTGATGATGTTAAAGACAATTTTACAATCATGAAAGAAGAGCCTTTTGGTCCACTAGTACCAATTTTAACTTTTAAAACTTTTGATGAAGTAATTGAAAGAGCAAATGATAATGACTTAGGATTATGTAGTTATTTATACACTAACTCTATGGATAAAGCTCACATAGGATCTGAAAAATTAGAGTCTGGTTGTGTTGCAGTTAACACTGGAGTTGTTGCTATTGCTGAAGCACCTTTTGGAGGAATAAAACAAACTGGTTATGGACGTGAAGGTGGTTCAGGTGCGATAAAAGATTATCTAAATGTGAAATACACTCACATGGGTTTAAAAATCTAGAAAATGAGAAAAAATAAAATCAAACAAATGATGAAGGAAGGTAAACCTGTTATTAACGGCTGGTGTGCTATTCCAAGTACAGCCTCAGTTGAAGCAATGGCTCATCAAGGTTGGGACTCTTTAACTATTGATATGCAACATGGATTAGTTGACTACAGTAATGCGCTTCCCATGCTTCAGACAATATCAACAACAGATGTAACTCCTTTAGCTAGAGTTAATTGGAACGAACCAGGTCAAATTATGAAAATTTTAGATGCTGGATGTTACGGAATTGTTTGTCCTATGGTAAGTAATAAAAAAGAGGCAGAGAATTTTGTTCAAGCTTGCATGTATCCACCTGATGGCTACAGAAGTTTTGGTCCTATTAGAGGTTTAATTTATGGTGGAGCTGATTATGCAGATCACGCTAATGAAGAAATACTAAAATTAGCAATGATAGAAACAAAAGAGTCTTTAGAAAATCTTGATGAGATAATGTCTACACCAGGTGTTGATGGTATTTATATTGGTCCAGCAGATTTAAGTTTAGCAATAGGTGAAAAACCTGGTTTTGATAGGTCTGAGTCTACAAAAGCTTATTCTGAAATTTTAAGAATTCTAGAACATGCTAAAAAAAATAATATTTTTGCAGGAATTCATAATGGCACTACAGAATATGCTACTAAGATGATCGAAAAAGGTTTTGATTTTGTAACTATAGCATCTGATTTAAGAGCTTTAAGTGCTGGCGCTAAAGCCACAGTAGATAAAATGAAGGGTTCTTTATCAAAAAAAGACGACAACTCTACTTACTAATCAAGTTGGTCTAAAAATTCCTCAAATTGTTTTTTTTCTAAATTTGAAGATTGTTTTTTTCCTGGGAATTTTCCATTCATTGAATCTTTTTTAAAAGCCTTAAGAGCTTTTACTCTTTCTAGTTTTATTTCATTTCTAAGTCTCAATAAATTTCCATATGCTTTTGAATGTCTTGGAGGATTCTCTGTATCACCACAGATATCTTCCATAAATAAATACATTACATCAGCGTTTTTACCTGAGCCTAATGAAACAGTAACTATATCTGTACGCTTTGAAATTTCACCCATTACATTTTCAGGTATTACTTCACACTCAGCTGAAAAAGCACCTGCATCTTCTAATCTTTTAAACTTTTGAAAAAGCTCGTATGCTTCATCAGCAGTTTTACCAACAGCTCTTAAGCCACCAATCCAAGTAGATTTTCTTGGAACTAAACCTAAATGCCCCATTACTGGAACATCTTCTTTAGCCAGCATTTCAACTATATCCATACTTCTTGGTGTCATAACTGCATCCGCACCATTCTCCAATGCTTTAAAAGCTCCACGCATAATATCCTCCGCAGTTACAAACTCATTTAAAACTAAAGCAGCTGTTAAAAATAAATTTTTTGAACCTTCTCTTACAGGAATTACATTTTTTGCATTTGATATAATCATATCAAATCCTGCCTTTGCAGCTGCCTCGGCTTCTTCAACACTATTCGCTGTAACTTGTGTAAATTTTCTTTTTCCTTTTGCTGCTTTTAAATCCCCAACAGTCAAAGTTCGTTTTGCTGGTTTAGCGGCCCAAGTATAGATATTCTTCATCTTACACCTTTATAAAGAATATCTCTCCTATCAATAAATTCCTCAAAAGTTTTAATGGTAATTACTGAAGGTAAAATAAATATAGATCTTTTATCTCGCTCGTTTCTTATAATTCTAAAATAACCTTTTTTTATTGCTGTATCGATATAAACATTTGAGGTTAAATATGATTTCTCGATTACTTTAAGTAATTGATTTTTTGTAATTGATTTATTTTTGTAATAAGCAAGCATCACCATATGCAACATTATCCAATGTTGTGGGGTTAAAGAAAACCAATTCAATAACTCATTGGCTAATCTTCCTTCAAAATCTCCAAGTGATATTTCTGCTAATTGAATTCTTTTTTGAGTAAGTTTTGGAATTTTTTTTTGTTCTTCGAAGTGCTTAGGATACTTGAACTGTCTTTTCATTTAAATATATTTAAACTCATTGAGTTTTCTATTCAATACTATTTTTACTCAATAGTTCTTTATAAATGTTATTTACTCTATGTACTTCAGTAGCAGTATTAAAATAACCTTCATATTCTATTTCTTCAGGTGTGACATCAAAATGATAATGTCCAGCGTCTTTATCATGTTCATAAGAATGAAAGTGAGTATGTTCACCAGACTCTCTTAAATTTAATTTCCCTCCTGTAGGATCTCCAGTCCAAAGAACTGTATAACACTGTAACTTTGGACCAACAGGTTCATAAAATTGAAGAAAATCTTTTACACACTTCATTTGTTTTGGATCATAGTATTCATGTTTGATGTCTTTATAATCTGGTTGAACATGAGACCTTACTTTTCCCTCTAGAATTCTAAATACACCTGCAAGAGCAATCTGTTCATTTACTTTTAGATTTAAATTATTTGACAATGAAGACCTCATTGCTTGTGGCAATGAACCTTGATCTCCTGATCTTCCTTTGATTTTTATTTTAATGACTTTTCCTTGTTTACCATCAGTATAATAAATGTTTCCAAGTCCACCATGTTTTCTTGCGCTATATTTTTCAACAATACATTTTTTGTCAGGACTTACTCTTGCAATTATAGATCTGGACTCATCAGTAATTAAATTTTCATTAATTACTAATTCACCACAGTGACCATCCAAACACGACATTGCACCAGATCCTGCACCTAAAGCATAAGATTTTTCTGATCCAATCATTTTTGAAATTTCTTTGTAATCAAATTCTGCACCAATAAAATTAGGATCATGCATGTATGGCTCTCCACCAACATCTATGATTTTTTGGTTACCGCTTATTCCTTCAGATGGACAATCCCATTCACGAAGATTAGGACAATCTACAACTTCTACTTCAACATTTTTAAAATTTTCTGAAAGTCCTTTTTTTAATGCAATCGCTATATCTTCAAGTGAATGATTTGTGAAAGTTCCTTTTTCTATTTTTAATTGCATGGTGTTAATAAGCTATAATTTATTTTGCATATTGTCTATAGATAATATATATAATTTCTATACATAAATAATTTAAAAAAGGTAACGATGATAAATAAAGATTTAAATGTAGCCGTATTAGGTGCAGGTGCTATGGGATGCCTGTTTGGAGGATTGCTAGCTGAAAAAGGTTTAAATGTAACTTTAATTGACGTTTGGAAAGAACATGTAGATGCAATTAACAAAGATGGTTTGAAAATGGATGGCCATGGAGGAGATCGTATAATCAAAGTAAAAGCTACTTCAGATCCATCGTCGTTAGATAAAATGGATGCAGTGATTGTTATGTGTAAAGCAACTGCATTAGAACCAGCATTAAACAGTATTAAAAATATTATTGGTGAAAAAACAGTCTTCATGTCATTTCAAAATGGAATTGGTCATGAAGCAATTATTCAAAGTATTGTGGGTAATGAAAAAGTAATTGGTGGGACAACTACTCAAGCTTCAAACATTTTAGGACCAGGTCATATAATGAATCATGGTTCGTTACCATCTTGGATTGGTGAGTACGAGGGAGGAATTACTGATAGAATTAAAGAAATAGCAGATACTTTTACAGCACATAATCTTGAAATGATTGCTGCAGAAGATGTAAAGAAAAGAAAATGGATGAAGCTTTTTGCTTTAACAGCAATTGGACCATTATCTGCAATTTTTGATCTTCATCATACTGATTTGTATATAAATAATAAAGCAAACGAAGTATCTCGAGGATTGGGTAAAGAAATAATTTTAGAAACTAGGGAAGTTGCACTTGCTGATGGTGTAAATGTGTCCGAAGATGAATGCTTATTTATGTTCAATAAAATTGTAGATTCAATGCAAACTAACAAGTCATCTATGGCTTTTGACGTTCAATACAAGAGAAAAACCGAAATAGATTTTATTAGTGGTGCAGTTTCAAAAATAGGTAAAAAACATGGTGTAAAAACACCTTTAAATGATCTTATGTATAAAATGATTAAAGTGAAAGAAGGTATGTACAGCTAAATGCTCAGTACAAATAAATTAAAAAAAATCAAAAGTAACTTTCCTGTTTTAGTTGGAGACAACGTTGTTTCAAAAAAAATCTGTAATTTATTAATTAAAGAAATAAGCAACTCAAAATCATTTGATGATATGATTATGGGAGGTAGAAGCAGGATTAATAAAGGTTCAAAAAATTTTAATTTATATATTAAAAATTCAGTTAACTCTGCAAAACTTTTTAAGCTTTTTAATAGTAAGTCTTTTTATAAAAAAATTGAAAATCTTTTTACAAAAAATTTTAAGAATGGATCATGGGTAAATTTACATAAACCAAAATCATTTAATCCTAAAAAGTTCACTATAAAAAAAAAATTAAAGTCTAGTGAATTAAAAAAAATGTTGGGTAACAACTATACAAATCCTAAAGTAAATTTAGATATAGACTTTTCGGTATCAAAGGGAGGGTATAGATTGAGACCTCATCGGGATGATATAACTAGATTATATAATTTCTTAATTTATTTAACAGACATTCCAAAAAAGAATGGTGGGTCTCTCACAATTTATAGAAAAAAAGCAAAAAAAAATTTAAGAAAAAGCTTTAGAAGATTTCCAAAAATAACCGAACTTGAAATAGTGAAGTCTTTTACGCCAAAAAAAGGAACTGTTGTTTTTTTTCAGTCTACTCCAAATTCCTATCATGGCGTGAAGCGGTTTATAGAAAGAAATTGTCCAAAACGTTTTTTCATTTATGGAAGTTATGCCTTAAATAAACCGGTTATATGGAATTACAAAGGGATTTCATATTATCCGCACATAATTAGCACCAAAAAAAGAATGTTAACCTCTTTTCATGATGCGAACTATTTAACCACAGCACCAAAACATTGAAATATTGTTAATGATAAAATAAATTTTAATGATGACAAATAGTCTTCAAAAAAAATTATATGAGAATGGGTACTTGATTGTTAAAAATGTACTTAACTTTAGAAGAGACTTAAAACCAATTCTAAATGATATGGAATTTGTTATGGATTGTCTCATCCAAAAATATGCAAAAAAAAGAGATATAAAAAAAGTTCTTAATTTCGATTTTAAAAAAAAATATTCTTATATATCAAAGCTTAATATTTATGATTTGGATCAGTATTTTAATACCCGATTGCCAAGAGACCACGTAAAAAAAGATAGTGATTATTTTGCTACTCAATCATTATGGAATTTAATTACTAATAAAAAAATTTTGGATGTTGTAGAAAAAATTTTAGGTGAAGAAATAATGTCTAACCCTGTTCAAAATACTAGAATTAAACAACCTGAAAAAAAATTACCTGAGGGATCAATTCATGATGGTTTAAGCGGCAGAACACCATGGCATCAAGATGCTGCTGTTTTAAATTCAAGAGGACAAAAATTAACTGACATGATTACTGTATGGATCCCTTTTACTAAAACAACTAAGAAAAATGGATGCATGATTACAGTAAGAAAGATAAATAAAATGGGATTATTAAATCATGTATCAGGATACAGAGGGCAAGTAGAGTTAAAAAATAGTAAATTACTTGATGACATGGAGCATATTTATTTAGAAGCAAATGTTGGAGATGTAATATTATTGCATAAACATTCTATACATTGCTCTTTACCAAACAGATCAAATGATTTTAGGATAAGTGCTGATCTTAGATATAATGTTGCTGGACAACCATCAGGTAGAGAACCACTTCCAAATTTTTATGTAAGAAGTAAAAATAAAAAAAATCTCAAAGTTCAAAACTTTAAACAATGGTTATCTCTATGGGAAAAGGCAAAAGAAAAATGTATACCAAGAAAATATGCCTTTAAATATCCACTTCCAACGTATAAAAATAATAAAAGAGACTTATCTAATTTAGTTTAATATTTATAAATAATTAATGACTAAAATTTTAATTACTGAATTCATCAACCAAAATAGTTTAGAAAATTTAAATAAAAAATTTGATGTTAACTACGATGAAAAATTATGTGAAGATGGAAAAGAAATAATAAAAATAATTAGAGACTATGATGGTCTAATTGTAAGAAATAAAACTCAAGTAAATTCAGATATTTTAAAAAATGCATTTAAATTAAAATTTATTGGAAGGTTGGGTGTTGGTTTGGACAATATTGATACAGAATATTGCAAAAATAAAAATATTCATGTTCAGCCAGCTACAGGAATGAATGCAGACTCTGTTGCAGAATATGTTGTTTCTTCATCAATGTCTCTTATAAAAAAAATCCCAATGTTTCATAATGGAACTATCAAGGGTGAATGGCCAAGAACAACAATTAAGTCAACAGAAATAAAACAAAAGAATTTAGGAATAATTGGATTTGGCACAATTGGAAAAAAAGTTGCTGAATATTCTTCAAAAAATGGTTTAAAGATTTTAGCCTACGATCCTTATATTAAGGAATTAAATGATAAAGAAATTGATGCTAAATTATCAAGTTTAAATGAGATATATGAAAAATCAGATATCATTTCAATACACCTACCTTTAACAGATGAAACCAAAAATATGATAAATAAATCGTCATTTTCTCAAATGAAAAATAAACCGATTATAATAAATACTTCTAGAGGAAGCGTCATAAATGAAAGTGATTTAATTGAAGCTTACAATAAAAATAATATTTCTGGCTTTGCTCTAGACGTGTTTGAAAAAGAACCAATAAAGAGTGAATTTTATGACAAAATAAAACCAGGTATGAATTGTATATTAACACCTCATATTTCTGGTGTAACAACTGAGTCAAACATTAGAGTAAGTGACTTTATAGTTAGAAAAATTACTGATTTTTTTAATTAATTATTTCTTCTAGATTTATTAATCGACCTTGTTTTATTGACTGCTCTGCAGCCTCTCCCACAGCAACAGCAATTAAACCATCTTCTAATGAAACCTCTGGATCTGAATTATTTTCAATAGCTTTCAAAAAAGCTAAGTGTTCGTAGTAAGTAGATCCATGATGGTGGCCGGCCTCAAGAATTTTTTTATCTACTTCAATATTTTCAACATGTGTTTTGCCATCTCTCATCCCAATTCTTATATTTGATGAGGTTTTACCTGAGTCATCGGAGGGCACTGAAGTTTCAATTTTTCCTTTATTTCCAGTGGCTACAAGCTCTTCTTGCATGTCAGAATTTTCTGCAAACATACAAAGCTCAAGCAAACTTCTTGCTCCATTTTCAAAATTTACAATCACATAGGCATTATCAATGATGTCTGGCTTTTTTCCATTATACACTTCATCTAAATGGTTAACGTCTTGACCACCACTTGCGTAAACACTAAGTGGCTTACTTTGAATGATCAATCTCATTAAATCAAAGAAATGGCAGCATTTTTCAACAAGTGTACCACCAGTATTTTCTTCAAAACGATTCCAATCATTTACTTTTTTTAAAAAAGGAAATCTATGTTCCCTTATAGTTAAAGTCTTTAAATCACCAATTTTGTTATTATGAATTTCATTAATAAACTTTGAAACTGGCGGCATATATCTATACTCCATCGCAGTCCAAAATACTGAAGGATAATCTTTTGTAAGTTTTTTTATTTCTAAACAATCTTTTGTATTAGTGCATAATGGTTTTTCTACTAATATGTGTTTTTTAGTTTTGATTACATCTTTCAAGATTTCTAAATGAGTAAAGTTGGGGGATGAAATTAAGTATACATCAACAATATTTTTTTCAATCATTTCTAAATGATTTTTAAAACAAAAAATTTTTGTTTTTAGAATTTCTTTACACTGATTTAATGAATCTTCATGAGGATCAGCAAGTGCAACTACTTCAGTATTATCAATTAATGATATATTTAAAATATGTTCTCGAGCCATTGTCCCTGCTCCAATAATTCCATATTTTATTTTTTTCATATTCTGTTTGTATCAGTTTAATTTAAAAACTTAATCAATACTTAGCCCGCTTGGCACTTTATCTGGTTTACCTAGCGGTCTCTGATTTCCACTTCTGCCAGTTAAAGATTTGAGAAAAGAAACAAGTTCATCAATTTCTTTATCATTCAATTCTATAGGCTGTATGTCAATGCTTGATAGAATTCTGTCTTGTTCTCTTTTGTCTGAAAAAGTTACAAAATCAATTTCTTCTAACCAAGGTGCTTTAGGTAAATTTGCATATTCGGGTTTCCAATTTTTATTCATTTTTATTGGATTTAAATGATGTTTAATTATTGATTTTAAAGTTGGATAAGCACCATTATGACCGTAGGGAGCTGTTAAAGAAACGTTTCTTAATGCTGGGGTTTTGAATTTATACATATCGTTTATATTGTCTGTTTCAACCATTCTTCCAACATCACGTGCATAAGGGTCAAAAGGTCTTGTCCTTCCAGGCCCAAATTGCGGAATTCCTATTGAATGAAATTTTTGATCTGACAACAAAGATCCTGAATGACAAGAACTACAGTTTGCTTTTCCATAAAATAAGTTCATACCATTTATTTGCTTTAAAGTTAAAGCTTGTTTATCTCCATTTAAATATTCATCAAAGGGAGAGTCAAAAGATGTCCATTCATGAATTTCAAATGCAGCAATTGAATTAACAATATGTGTAATGTTGATATCTAAAGAACTGTTAACATCATCAAAAGCATTTTTAAATAACTCAACATACTCCGGAATTCCTCTAATCCTGTGAGTAATTACAGGCCATACTCTATCAATTCTCATACTATCTTTTCCAACTTTTGAGACTAAGCCTATAATTTCATTTTCACCTGGATTTCCTGCCATCTCAAACTGTCTAGTCATCGGAAACAAAGCTTGAACTGCAACTATATTAACAAGTCCTTTAGGAAGAGCTTCTTGAGCAGGCGTATTAAAACCGTTACCAAATATATTTGATTTGGTTACTCTTCCGTCATGCAACAAGGTAGTTATGTCTTTAAATCCTAAATTCCATAAAGCTAAAGCATTTCTTGGAATTCGTTTTTTTATTTTATCATCGCCTTCACCTGCGGTTCTCTCTAATCCTATACCTTGACCTCCTTCACCAATGCCTAAAGAAAGTCCATCTGAACCTCCTAGATCATGACTATGGCAGGTTGCGCAAGCAATGTTTCGATTTGCAGATAAAATTTTATCATGAAATAAAAGTCTTCCAATTTTAACTTTTTCTATATCAACTTGATGGAAATCTTCGCTCTTTAATGGTTTTGGTAAATCAGTTGCGTAAGTTTTATTTACTGAAATTAAAAATGGAATTATAAATATTATTATTTTTAAATGATTAAATATCTTTTTATACTTTTGTTTCTTCCATCCATAGTTTTTGCAGAAATAGAAAATGCTCGAGATTTGATGGAACAAGGAAAATTTAAAGAAGCTATGGAAGAACTTATGCCAGCAGCTAGATCTGGTAATGCTGATGCTGAAGAGCTTATTGGAATTATGTACGCTATGGGTCTTGGTGTTGAAAGAGATGATGTTAGAGCTTTTGAATGGTATCTCAGATCTTCTATGAAAGGTCATCCTGGTGCTCAATCTGGTGTTGGGTGGTATTACGAAATTGGTAGAGGACTTCCTGCTCCCGATCTTGTAAGAGCTTATATGTGGTACGGTTTGTCTGCTATTGGTGGAGATCCTGATGCTGCAATTTCTCAGGAAGAAGTTATTAAAAAAATGACTCCTGAACAAATTGAAAAAGCTCATATTCTCATAAAAGATTATAAATCTTGGATATATCCTTTTAGATAATGAGGCGAACTAAAATCCGCCCCATTATATTAATTTGAAATTACAAATCTTTTTTGTATGCGCTCGATGCCTTTTTCTCTGCTTTAGCTACTGCTTTAGTTAAAGCGTTGAAAATTTCTTTTCCACCTTTAACATTAGCTTTAAACCAATCATACACTGGGCTAGCTTCTTTTTTAAAACTAGCTTTTTGATCAGGAGTAGGAACATATAAATCTCCACCACCTGCTACAAAGTCCTCGTAAGCTTTGATTGATTTTCTCTTAGGAGAAGCAAAAGTTGCTTGTTGCAAAGCATAGAAACCATCAGTCACAACTTTTTTAAGATCTGTTGACATTGATTGATATTTTGCATTATTCATCCACCATAATGCACCCATGTATGCATGACCGTCTAAAGTAACGTATTTTAGACCTGCATCAGGAAACTTCATGTTCATAATGTCAGTTATTCCATTTTTAGATCCTTCAACTACACCAGTTTGAAATGATGTAAACAATTCCGGCCATGGAATAGGAGTTGGAGATGCACCTAATGCTCTTACAAGCTCCTGAGGTAAATCAGCTACAACTGTTCTGATTTTTAAACCTTTCATGTCAGATGGATTTGCAACTCTTCTTTTTGTATTAGCAAAATTTCTCCATCCTCCAGTATTTCCAATTGTCATCAATCTAATTGAGTCATTAGAATCTTTTAGAGCCATTTTTCTCATTGTTCTTACAAAATCACCTTGCATTACATCTTCAGCAATTCTGTCATCAGCCATTAGATAAGGTAAATCTAAAACTTGAACATATGGGAATACGCCTGCAGCACCTCCAGAAGTAGAAATGTAAATATCTATACTTCCATCAGATACACCTTGTAAACACTCAGCACCTTTTGAACAAAGCTGCGTACCTACAAATAGTTCTACAGCTATTTTTCCATTTGAAGCTGCTTCTACGTAGTTTTTAAATACAACAGCACCATCATAATCTTCATCTTGATCATTAGAGTTCATTGTCATTCTCAAGTTATAATCTGCAGCTGAAACAGATGCAGTAAAACTAATTAAGAATAATAATGAAAAAAATGATTTTATTGTTTTACTCATAATTATTTCCCTCTCTTTAAATATTTATGTATATAAACTATACTTAAATTGATTTAGAGAGTCTATCGAGTAGTAAAAAAAAATTATATTTATTTTGCGAAACCAGTAAGCAAAGGAATAGTCATTGATATTGACGGAAAATAGGTTATTAAAAAAATAACTATAGCTTCTACTGCTAAGAATGGCAATATAGCTTTTGCTATTGTTTCAACTCTTTCCCCAGATACAGAGGATGCAACAAATAATACAAGTCCCATTGGTGGAGTTGCTAAACCAACTGTTAAATTAACGGACATAATAATTGCAAAATGCACAGGATGAACTCCCAACTCAACAAACACTGGTCCAAGAATTGGTCCTAAGATTATTATCGCTGGACCTGCATCTAAAAACATTCCAACAACAAATAATAAAATATTTATAAGAAATAACAAAACATAAGGATTGTCAGTTAATCCCAAGACGAATGCAGCAAGATGCTCAGGTGCATGTGATAAACTTACAACTGTTTTAAAAGCCATTGCAGCACCAACTAAAAGAAGAACCACTGAAGATACCATCGCTGCTTTTGTCATCACTTTAGGAACATCTTTCCATTTTAATGATTTCAAAACAAATAAACCAATAAACATTGCATAAGCAGCTGCTACAGCTGATGCTTCTGTTGGTGTAAAAATTCCTCCAAGGATACCTCCTAAAATTATTACAGGTGTCATCAAAGGGAAAAAAGCTTTAAGAGATGCTTTGCCTCTTTGGCTCCAAGTTGTTTTTTCGGTTACTGCTGGAAAATTATATCTCTTAGCCATAAATTTTATTGTAATCATCAAGCTGACCCCAACTAAAATACCAGGTACAATTCCTGCTAAAAATAATGCAGCAACACTTTCACCCATTACATATGCATAAATAATCATTATCCCTGAAGGTGGAATTATAGGTCCAATTACAGAACTCGCTGCTGTAATTGCAGCAGCAAATTTTTTTGTATAGCCTTGCTTTTCCATTGCAGGAATAAGCATTGATCCAATTGCTGATGTATCAGCTACAGCTGAACCAGATAAACCTGCAAACAACATTGAAGTTAGTACATTGACATGAGCCAATCCACCCTTTAAGTGGCCCATCATCGCCTGACTAAATTCAACTAGTCTATGAGTTATTCCTCCTCTGTTCATTAACTCTCCGGCTAACATAAAAAATGGTATTGCCATCAAAGGGAAGCTATCTATTCCATTATAAATATTTCTATAAAGCATAGCTCCATCTCTAGCTTGATCATTAAGCCAAAGCAAAATTCCTGGTGCTGCTAACAATCCAAAAAATACAGGTAAACCAATTAACAAAAATAATAAAAATAAAGGAAGAAACCAAACTAACATTATTGCGTCTCCAACTTTTGTTTATCGTAATCTTCAGGCAAGTCCAACTTTGTAAAATTAGTAAGAATATTTCTTAAAATTAACTCTATATTCACAGAAATTAAAAAAATAATTCCCACAGGTAATGACAAATACATCCAAGCTAATTTTATTGGTTCTGCTTTCCCGCCAATTAAATGAAAAGGAATCTTTATCGATGAAGAATAAAATATCCATCCAGCATTAATATGTTTAAATCCTAATTCCAAACCTATTACTAATACAAAAAGAGAAACGATTAATAAAAATAAAGTTAATAATGTGGAGATAAGTTTTGGTAAAAATCTCTCTAGTAAATCAATAGAAACAAATCCACCCCATCTATACGCAGATGGTGCAATCAATCCTGTCATCCATAACATCAAAAATCTAGCAACTTCATCGGGCCATGGCAGTGCATTATTTAATACATATCTAAAAAATACTTGCACCAAGATGACAATCACCATCAAAAGTATTGCTATCCATGCAAACTGTCTTCCAATTCTTAAAAAAAAAGTATTTATTTTCTCAAGGATCTTAAAAAAAGATAGGAGAATGTTAATTGTCAAATTCACAGCTAAATTTATTTTAAATATTTAATAAATACAACTTTAATCAAAAAACTAATTTACTTTATAGAATAATTCTCGTATTAAAAATGCTCTCTAAAAAATTGATATATAATTATGAGCAATAAAAAAAAGATATTAATTATTCAAAAAGTCCATGAAAAAGGTATGGAATTAATAAATAGCCATCCTAATTTTGATGTTGAAGTAACTGATGACACTTCAATAGAAAATTTAAAATCAAAATTAAAAGATTGCGATGGTGCATCAATAAGAATTGCAAAACTTCCTGGTGAAACCTTTGAAGAAGCAAAAAATTTAAAAATTATTTCAAGACATGGTGTAGGTTACGACAATATCGATTTAAAAAAAGCTAAAGAAAAAGATATAAAAATAGCAATAACAGCTAATGCTAATGCTGTTACGGTTGCAGAACATGTAATGTTCGTTTTGTTAAATATTGCAAAAAGAAAAGACTTATTTGACAAAACAGTAAGAGATGGAAATTTTAAAGACAGAAATAAATTACCAAAAACAATAGAAGTTTGGAAAAAAAATTTTTTGATAATGGGTTTTGGAAGAATAGGAAAAGCTTTAATCAAAAGATGTCTAGGTTTTGAAATGAATGTATTCGTTTATGATCCATTTGTAGACAAAGATAAAATTGAAGAATTAGGAGGAAAAAAAGTAGAAGATCTAGCCGATGCAGTAAAAACTATGGATGTTATTTCGCTCCATATGCCTTTAACGGATAAAACTGAAAATTTAATTAATTATGATTTATTAAAAACAATGAAAAAGACTTGCATTATCATTAATGCAGCAAGAGGTGGAATTATTCATGAAGAAGATCTTGATAAAGCGCTCAATGAAAATTTAATTTTTGGAGCTGGTATTGATGTTTTTAAAAAAGAACCACCTGATGATAATAATCCACTTCTCAAAAATGAAAAAGTTTACTTAAGCCCACATACTGCAGCTTTTACCGATGAATGTATGACAAGAATGGGTAAAGAGACAATTCAAAATATTATTGATTTTTTTGAGGAAAAGTTAGAAAAATCTAAAATTGTAAAACTTTAATATGAAAATTAATTTCAAAAATTTTGGATTTTTAGAATTTTTAGTATCAGCGGCTACAATCTTTGTAGTTGGTATGTTAATTTGGACAGCAAGTACAAGACCAGCTGTTGAAGCTAAAGCTAATTTAGTAAAAGAAAATCACAACAAAGTCGTTGATCTAATTAATGATGAAATTAACAAGTGTGGTAATAACGATGAAGGTAAATTCACTGTTTGGGGTGATCCATGTAATGGTGAATGGATAGCTGATAAAGTTGTTAATTATATCAATGAAAATTTAAAAATAGAAAATCCATTTTCTGACGATTCAAAAGTAAAAACTGATCCTGATCCTAGAATAAAAGCTGAAGGTAAAGCTGGTCAATCAGTTGAGATGGGGGTGATCTTTGTTATGTCCTCAAATTTTTTGCCTGATCCTGGTTCTGAATGGATTGTTGGTACTTGCTTCAAATCTCCTTGTGTTGCAGCAGGAAATAACGAACTTACTTCTATTTATAGATAATTAATTTTTATAGATCTCTATATTACTTTTATTTAAGGTTTCGGTTAAATATTTATAACCAATCTTTGCATATTCAAAAGGATTTGCTTTTGCTGGATCTTGCTCAGCTTCAACTACCAACCAACCTGAATAATTTTTTTCTTTTAATACATCAAATAATGGTTTGTAATCAATACAGCCATCTCCAGGTACCGTAAAAGCACCTTCTAAAAATGCGCCTCTAAAACTTAAATCTTCTTTTAATGATTTGTCTAAAACATTTTTTCTAATATCCTTACAATGAATATGAATAACTCTATCACCAAAATTTTTTATAATTTTAAGAGAATTGCCTTGAGCAAAAAGCATATGACCAGTGTCTAAAGTAAGTTTTACGCTATCGTCAGTGTTTTCTAGCAATCTTATAGTGTCTTCCTCGGTTTCTATAACTGTCCCCATGTGATGATGGTAAGCAAGAGGCATTCCTTGATCTTCTAAATATTTTCCCATCTCTGAAATTTTTGCATAGTATTCTCTGGCTTCATCAAGATTCATTTTTGGCCTTGTAGAAAGTTTTCTATTTGGGTCTCCTTGAATTGAACCTGAGACTTCTGCAAAAACCATGCAGGGAGAGTTACAATCTTTGAACAATTTTAGCTGAGCTTGTATTAAATTTTTTTCCTCATTAACGGTGTTTTTTCTTAAATTTGCACCATACCAACCTGAACAAAGATTTAAGCTAAACTCTTTTAATTTAGGAATTAATTCATCAGAATTTTTAGGAAATTTACCTCCAGACTCAATTCCAATAAATCCTGCTTGACTAGCTTCTGATAAGCATTGTTCCAAAGAAGTATTGCCCCCAAGTTCTGGCATGTCATCATTGCTCCATGCTATTGGTGCTATTCCTAATTTTACTGACATAAATGTTTTTTTTGCTAAGATATATTCAATGTTTAAATCAAATAAAACTAAAAAATTAAGTTTAGGAATTGTTGGTGGTGGTCCTGGATCCTGGATTGGTCATGTTCATAGAATTTCATCTAGATTTGATGATCAATACGAAATAGTAGCTGGTGTTTTTTCTAGAAATGTAAAAATTTCTACTAAGTTTGGAAAAAGCATAGGCATTTCACCTGACCGATGTTACTCAAATTATAAGGAAATGGCTGAAAAAGAATCTAAGAGAAAAGATGGAATTAATGTAGTTTCTATAATGACACCTCCATCAAGTCATCAAATTATTGCTGAAAAATTTATTTCAAAAAATGTAAATATAATTTCTGATAAACCTTTCGCTGGAAATTTAGAACAAGCGAAAAAACTTTTCAAATCAATTAAAAAAAATAAAAAAATTAAATATGCTCTTACACATAACTACTCAGCTTATCCAATGGTTAGACAGGCAAAAATTCTTGTTGAGAGAGGTAAGATAGGAAAAGTAAGAATGATAAATGTTGAGTATGTGCAGGATTGGTCTGATGGATCATCTATCAATAGTAGAAATGCAAAAAAGAAATTAAAGTGGAAACTTGATAAAAATATTGTTGGTTCCTCAGCTGTATTAAATGAAATTGGATCTCATGCTTATCATTTAGCAATGTATATATCTGGTTTGAAAGGAACAAATGTTTTTGCTGATATAAAGCAAATTTCTCCAAAGATAAAAATGGATGATAATGCTCAAGTTATGATTAATTTTACCAACGGTGCAAAAGGTATGTTTTGGACTAGCGTAATGTCTAGAGGGGGAGTTTATGGATTAAGAATAAGAGTCTATGGTGACAAAGGAAGTTTGGAATGGGTTCAAAATGATCCTGGATACTTAAAGTTAAATCCTTCCAAAGGTGCGGTAAAGCTTTTGGAAAGAGGTTTTCATAATGCAGATTTTTCAAAGAATTTTTCTAGAATTAAATTTGGACATCCAGAAGGATATTTAGATGCGTTTGCAAATATATATAAAGAATTTGCACAATCGTTAAAAAGTAAATCAAATAAGCGATATTTTTATCCTGATGAAGATGAAGGATTTGAAACTGCTAAATTTATTAATGCATGTAAGGTTTCATCAAGAAGTAAAAAATGGGTAAAAATCAAATAAACGTAGCATTACTTGGTCTAGGTAGAATAGGTCAAATGCATGCTGAAAACTTAATAAATCATAAAAGTTTCAAATTGAAATATACTTTTGATATTAGCAAGAAGTTAGCAAAAAATATTTCAAGAAAATTTAATACAGTTGATATTAGTACCCCTGAAAAAGCTTTTAGAGATAAAAATATAGATTTAATATTTATTGCATCTAGTACTTCTACTCATATTAAATTTATAAAAGAGGCAGCAAAACATAAAAAAGTAGTCTTTTGTGAAAAACCTTTAGATTTAAACATTGATAAGGTTAATAAATGTTCAAAAAAGATCAAAAAGTATAAACCTAAAATTCAATTAGGTTTTAACAGAAGGTACGACCCAGGGCATAGTTCAATAAAACAAGAATTAAGAAAAGGAAAAATTGGAAAACTAGAAAAAATAATTATCACCAGCCGGGATCCTGCCCCACCTTCATTAAATTATTTAAAAGTATCCGGTGGCATATTTAAAGACATGATGATTCATGACTTTGATTTATTAAGATTTTATTTAGAAAAAGATGAGATAGAAAATATTTTTACTACAGCTAGTAATATTTCAGATAAAAGATTTGATAAAATTAAAGATTTTGAACTAGCTTCATGTCTTTTGAAATCAAAACGAGGTGTGCATTGTATAATTACAAATTCTAGACACTGTAGCTTTGGGTACGATCAAAGAGTAGAGTTATTTGGTTCAAAAGGAATGTTAATATCTGGAAATAAAAGTGAGAATGAAACAGAGATTTTTACAAAAAACAACACATCACAGAAAAAACCACTTTTAAATTTTTTTATAGATAGATATGTTGATGCATACAGGCTTCAACTTGATGAATTAGCTTTATATTCAAGAAAAAAAAAGTCACCAATTTCAAGTTTTGAGGACGGAAGAAGAGCTTTGATTATTGCTAACGCAGCTTCACAGTCCTTAAAACAAAGAAAACAAATAAAAATTAAGTTTTAATTCTAAATTATAATTATTCTAAGATATGTATATTTTCTATACATATTGTCCATGACACCTTTACAACCTACTTTTTTTTATGTTAACGTCCGCGCATAAAAAGTTAACTTTTATTTAAACGAGAGGGAAATAAATGAAAACATTATATAAATCATTATTAGCTTTTGTTGCTTGGGTTATGCTATCAGTATCTGCTTTAGCAGTAGACGTGATCGTTGTATCTCACGGACAAGCTAACGATCCATTTTGGTCTGTTGCTAAGAATGGTGTAGATAAAGGATGTGCAGATATGGGAATATCTTGCAAGTA
Source organism: uncultured Pelagibacteraceae bacterium (assembly GCA_902571135.1). GTDB lineage: Bacteria > Pseudomonadota > Alphaproteobacteria > Pelagibacterales > Pelagibacteraceae > Pelagibacter. The sequence goes on from CACGAU010000004.1 coordinate 54,736, forward strand.
CACTGCGCCTGCTACTTTCGACATGGTTGAAATGGCTAAATTAATTGACAACGCAGTTTCACAAAAACCAAAAGGTATTGTGATTACTCTTCCAGATGCTGCTGCTTTAGGAAAATCTGTTAAAGCTGCTATCGCTGCTGGTATCCCAGTAATTTCAATGAACTCTGGTTCAGATGACTTTGCATCACTAGGTATCAGTGCTCACGTTGGACAAACTGAGTTTGAAGCTGGTGTAGGTGGCGGACAAAAAATGAAAGCTGCTGGTGGTAAAAAAGCACTATGTGTTAACCACGAAGTTGGAAACGTTGCGCTAGACAGAAGATGTGCTGGGTTCAAAAAAGGTTTTGGTGGATCAGTTGACATCTTAGGAACTTCTAATGACCCAACAGAAATTCAAAAAGCTGTTGCTGCTAAATTAGGTGGTGGATATGACACTATCCTAACTTTAGGTGCTGGTCTTGCAGGTGAAGCTGCTCTTAAAGCTTTAGAATCTGCAGGAAAAGTTGGTAAAGTTAAACTTGGTACATTTGATATGTCACCAGGAATGTTAAAAGCTGCTGCTGCAGGTAAAGTAGAGTTTTTAATTGACCAACAACAATACCTACAAGGTTACTTACCAATAGCAATTTTTGGTCAGTACATGAGATATGGAACTATGCCAGCTGGAGTAGTTATGACTGGTCCTGGTTTCGTAACTCCTGACAATGCTGCTAAAGTAATTAAGTGGGCAGCTCAAGGTTACAGATAAAAAATACTTTAAAAGGCCTAACTAACTTTTAGTTAGGCCTTTTTTTCTAAACAACATTCAAATTAATGTCAGATAAAGCAAAAAGCATCGCATCCAAAAAAACTTCAGGTCAAGACGAAAGACTTAAAGAAGTATCAAGACTGAGATTGCTTTTAAATAGACCTGAATTAGGTGCTGTTGGTGGTGCAATTTTAGTATTCATATTTTTTGGAATAGTTGCAGGTGATACTGGAATGTTTAGTGCTTATGGAACTCTAAACTTTTTAGATGTCTCTGCAAATTTAGGAATTATTGCAATTGCTGCAGCAATGCTAATGATTGGTGGTGAATTTGATTTATCAATTGGTTCCATGATTGGTTTTGCAGGAATTTGTATAGCAATACCTGCAATTTATTGGGGTTGGCCTTTATGGGTAAGTATTATTTTTGCTTTTGCGATGGCGGTACTAGTTGGATACTTCAATGGTATCCTTGTTGTTAGAACTGGACTTCCATCTTTTATAGTAACTCTAGCAATGTTGTTTATTTTAAGAGGTGCTACATTAGCAATCACAAGATTAATTACAGGAAGAACTCAAGTTCCTGGTTTAAGAGTTTTAATAGAGAATGATCCAATCGCGTGGATGTTTGCAACGGATACATTTAAATGGTTATTCACTTGGTTAGGTTCAATGAATTTAATTGCATTAAGAACTGATGGGACTCCATTAGCTACTGGTATTCCACCTTCAGTAATATGGTTTATTGCAGCTACCCTTTTTGCAACATGGATATTAATGAAGACTAGATATGGAAACTGGATTTTTGCATCAGGAGGAGACAAAAACGGTGCTACAAATGTTGGTGTGCCTGTTGGAAGAGTGAAAATAAGTTTATTTATTGGAACAGCAGTTGCAGCAACTATTTTTGCAACTATTCAAGTTTTAGATGCTGGTTCTGCAGATACTATGAGAGGAAATTTAAAAGAATTAGAAGCAATTGCAGCAGCAGTTGTTGGTGGTTGCTTATTAACCGGAGGGTATGGTTCTGCAATTGGTGCAGCTTTTGGTGCATTAATATTTGGAACTGTATCTATGGGAATATTTTACACAGATGTTGATACTGATTGGTTTAAAGTGTTTTTGGGAGCAATGATGTTAATTGCTGTAGTATTTAATAATTACATTAGAAAACGTGTAACAGAGACAAAATAATGTCAGAAAATTTGATTGAGTTTAATAACATTAGTAAGTTTTTTGGGAAAGTAATTGCTCTTAAAGATGTCACTATGAAATTAAAAAAAGGTGAGATCATGTGTTTACTTGGGGATAATGGTGCTGGAAAATCTACTTTGATTAAAACTTTAGCTGGTGTTCATAAACCTGATGAAGGTGAAATAGTAATCGAAGGTAAAAAAACTGTTTTTGACTCACCAAAAGATGCTTTGGATATGGGAATTGGAACGGTTTACCAAGACTTAGCTTTAGTTCCATTGATGAGTGTTACAAGAAACTTTTTTATGGGAAGAGAACCATTAAAGGGACCGCTATTTTTAAAAACTTTTGATATTGAAAAAGCAAATCAAATTGCTGCAGAGAGAATGGGTCAAATTGGAATCGACGTAAGAGATCCTTCGCAAGCTGTAGGAACAATGTCTGGAGGTGAAAGACAATGTTTAGCAATATCAAGAGCTATATATTTTGGTGCAAAAGTTTTAGTTTTAGATGAACCAACTTCTGCACTTGGTGTTCATCAAGCATCAATGGTTTTAAAATACATTGTAAAAGCGGCTTCACAAGGTTTAGCTGTAATTTTAATTACACATAACGTTCATCATGCATATCCAGTTGGAAATAGTTTTACTGTTCTAAATAGAGGTAAAAGCTTAGGAACCTTTAATAAAAAAGATATTAGCCGAGAAGAGCTATTAGGAATGATGGCTGGTGGAGAAGAGCTAGATAAACTTGAAGTTGAATTAAAAGAGATGGATAGACTAAGTAAAAATTAGTTAATCATTTTCAAAACATATTAATCCTAAATCATTTTTAACAAATGCGAATTTTGTTATAATTTAAATATAAAAAAGGAGGAATAATGAAGTTTGTTGTACTAGGTAAATACTCAACTCAAGGTCTTGCTGGTTTCGTTAAGAACCCTTCAGATAATAGACAAGAAGCTGCAAAAAAAATAACTGAAGCTGCTGGTGGAAAACTTATAGAAATGATGACGCTAAGAGGAGCATATGATTTCATAGCTATTATTGAAGGATCAGATTTTGAAACTATGGCAGGTATGAAGATGTTAATGCAATCAACTGGCACAATTGAAGATATGAATATCATGGAAGCTGTTGATTTTAACAAAGCTGCAGAAAAAGCTGCAAAAGCTGCATCTTCTTATCGACCAGTTGGAAAATAAAACTTTAATGAAAGGTTCTAAGACTAGAAGTTAGTATTTTTTTTTATTAAGATAAAAATAATAAAAAAAAAATGCTTATAGATAGTTTCGGTAGAACATTTCCATATATAAGACTTTCAATTACAGATGTTTGTAATTTTAAGTGTGGGTATTGTTTACCTAATGGTTATCAAATCGATAAAAGTGACAATAGAAAATTTCTTCATCTTGATGAAATAAGACGTCTCGCAAAAGTTTTTTCAAAATTAGGTGTAAATAAAATAAGACTTACTGGTGGTGAACCAACAGTAAGAAATGATTTTTTTGAAATAATTAAAATTTTAAAACATGAAGCTGGAATAAAAAAAGTTGTAATTACCACAAATGGTTATCATTTAGACAAAAAAGCAAAGATGTTAGTAGATAGTGGGATAAATGGTATTAATATTAGCATTGATAGTCTGGATAGAAATACATTCAAAAATGTTACAGGTCATGATCGATTACCAGAGATTTTAAAAGGAATTAATATCCTACAAGATTTAAATTTTGAAAATATTAAAATTAATGCAGTTCTTTTAAATGGAATAAATGCATCAGAAAAAGATTTTGAGTCTTGGGGAGAATTTATAAAAAAGAACAAAGTTGATTTTAGATATATAGAACTAATGCAAACAGGAGATAACCTAGATTATTTTAAAAAATATCATGTATCTTCAAAAATTTTTAAAGAATACTTAAATAAAAATAATTGGATTTATCAAACCTTAGGTAAAGATGCTGGGCCGTCACTAAATTATATCAATCCAAAATACAAAGGGAAATTTGGAATTATAGCGCCCTACTCTAAAGATTTTTGTAGAAGCTGTAATAGATTAAGAATTACATCAAGAGGAGATCTTAGATTATGCCTATTTGGAAATACTGGAATAAGTATAAGACATTTATTACAAAAAGATGATCAAATTAAAGAATTACAAGATCTTATAATGGGTCAAATGAAATTTAAAAAAGAATCTCACCATTTGGAACTAGGCGAAACTGGTTTAACTAAAAATTTATCTACCACGGGTGGCTAATGTCAAAATTAAAAATTATTAATCAAGAAGAACTTAAAGATTGGGCAAAAGAAATATTTCAAAAAAACTCTTTCAATATGGTTGATGTTTCTTCAAAAAAAGAAACTTTTAGAAGAGCACTTGCGTCAGGTAAAATTTATGTTGGAAAAGAGGTTTTTGATCTAATTAAAAATAAGAAGATGCCTAAAGGAGATCCTATTACTTTAGCTGAGGTATCAGCTGTGTTGGGTGTAAAAAAAACAAGTGAACTTATTCCTTTATGTCACCCACTTCCAATTGACCATACGGCTACTAAAATAATTATGAATGAATTAGACAGTTCATTAGAAGTTTTTTGCGTAGTTTCTGCAGTAGCAAAAACAGGTGTTGAAATGGAAGCTATAATGGGTGTTAACTCTGCCTTAATCACAATTTATGATTTAAGCAAAATAGTAAATCCACATCTTAAAATTGATAACGTAAAATTATTAATTAAAGAAGGTGGAAAAAGTGGATTATGGAAAAACCCTGATGGTCTCCCAGATTTTTTAAAAAATATTTTTTAATGAAAATATCAGTTGAACTATTTGGCGCAGCTAGAGAATTTAGTACTAAATCCCATTTAGACTTTGAATTAATTGAAAATTCCTCAATAAAGGATCTTAGAAACCAAATGATAGAGTTTATTGATATAAAATTTAAAGGAAATGAAACTTTTAAAAAAATTATTAAATCATCAGCTTTTTGTTCGTCTGATGATAAAATTGTCTCAGACAATTATAAAATAGTTAAAAAACAAAACTTTAGCATTATACCTCCTATAGGAGGCGGTTAATGCTACATACTAAAATTATTGATGCTTCAAAAAATGAGAAGATAGAAATTTCAAAAGCAGAAAATTTTTTAAATCAATCTAAATTTGGCGCTGTAATATATTTTGTTGGGACTGTAAGAGATTTAAATGAAAATAAAACAGTTACTGGTATTACCTATGATGCCAAAGAAAGTATGGTTATAAAAAGTTTTGAAGAAATTTATGAAGAAGCTGATAACAAGCTAAATATTAAAGAAAAAGCAGTATTTATTGAACATGTTAAAGGTTATGTGGGTTTAAAAGAAAAAAGCATCATTATTGGTGTAGCTTGTAAACATAGAGATCAAGTTTTTGTGTTATCTAGATATATAATTGAAGAAATTAAAAAAAGATCTCCTATTTGGAAAAAAGAACATTATGAAAATGAGGACAGTGAGTGGTTAAAAGGAATATCTCTAAATAATTAAAATGATAAAATTTAAAAATTCAGAAATTACACCAGAAAATATTTATAAAAAAAGAAGATCTTTCATTAAATCTGTAGGTCTTGGCGCAAGCACATTAGCAATATCTAGTATACCCTTTGTAAATAAATCTTTAGCAAGTGAGAGAGATAAATTAACGAGTTATAAAGATATTACGACTTATAATAACTATTATGAGTTTGGAACATCAAAGAGTGATCCTTATAGAAACTCTCAAATATTTAAAACAACTCCTTGGGATATAGCTATTGAGGGTGAGGTTGAAAAACCAATAAAATTATCTATGGAAGAAATCTCAGAAATGTTTATTTCTGAGGAAAGAATATATCGTTTAAGGTGTGTTGAAGGTTGGTCAATGGTAATTCCATGGATGGGTTTTTCTTTAAGCAAATTACTGTCAAAAGTAAATCCAACTAATAAAGCAAAATTTGTTGAATTTGAAAGTGTATATGACCCTGCACAAATGAAAGGTCAAAGATATCCTGTTTTAAACTGGCCTTACAATGAAGGTTTAAGAATTGACGAGGCCATGCATCCTTTGACAACAGTTGTGACAGGTTTATATGGTAAAAAACTCCCTAATCAAAACGGAGCACCACTAAGAATTTTTATTCCATGGAAGTATGGTTTTAAAAGTGCAAAAGCTATTGTTAAAATTAAATTTGTTGAAAACATGCCTACCTCATCATGGATGTGGGCTTCACCTAGAGAGTACGGATTTTACTCAAATGTTAACCCTAATGTCGATCACCCAAGATGGTCTCAAGCAACTGAAAGAATAATAGGTGAAGGTATTTGGGCGCCTAGAGTAAAGACCTTAATGTTTAATGGTTATGGAGATGAAGTTGCAAATCTCTATAGCGGTATGGATTTAAAAAAAAATTTCTAAATTAAATTGAGAAGATATTCTAAAACTCTAGTTTTTTTTCTTTCTCTTTGGCCAATTTATATGATTTCTTATCAAATAATTTTTAATCAATTAGGTCCAGAGCCTGTTGATAGAATCATAAATCACTTTGGAGAATGGACTTTGATATTTATTCTTTTAACTCTTTCAATGACACCACTTAAGAAAATCACAAAATCAGTAGAGTGGATCAAGTTTAGAAGAATGCTTGGTTTGTTTACTTTTTTTTATGCATCTATTCATATGTTAAGTTATGTTGGTCTTGATTACAGATTTGATTTTGAGCCACTGATAAATGATGTCTTAAAAAAGAAATTTATCTTTATAGGATTTTCAGCTTGGCTGTTGTTAATTCCACTTGCTGTAACGTCATCTGAGAAAATGGTTAGACTGTTAAAAAAAAATTGGAGAAAAATTCATAGATTAATTTATATAATTGGGATTTTTGGCGTACTTCATTATATTTGGCTATCAAAAACAATATTTTTCAAACCACTTATATTTTTAATTATTTTAGTAATTCTTTTACTTTTTAGGATTAAAATTACAAGATCAGCTTCTAAAATCTGAGGCTTTATCAAAATCTTTAAAAGATTTGATACTCTTAGTTTTAATAAAATTTGTTCTATTTTTAAGCCTCTTAACCATAAATTTTGCTCCAAACTGACCTTTAATATTTTTAAATTTTTTTATTAAAGAATTATCAAAACCGATGGGGTTACCTACTCTAGTTTTATATTTTAACGCATGTATTAAAAATTTTTTAGAATTTATAGATCTACAAATTTTATTTATATCTGATTGTTTAACAAATGGCATGTCCGACTGAGCTATAATAAAGCCCTTATCATTTTTAGATATTTTTTTTAATCCTGTTTTTATAGACGAGGCCATCCCTTGTTTATAATTTTTATTATAGGTAAAAATAATTTTTTTATTTTTTTTTATTATTTTTTTTACTTCTTTATGTTGATGGCCAAGAACTATGATAATTTTATTTACTTTACTTTTTTTTAATACATTTAATGAATAATTTATTAACGGTTTATTTTTATATAGCTTAATCAGTTTATTTTCAGATTTCATTCTTTTTGATTGGCCAGCTGCAAGTAATATTGCTTTAATCACTTTTTATAAGTTTCTGATACTAATTGAGCTATAATAGATAAAGCAATCTCTGGAGCAGATTTACCACCAAGCTTAATACCAATTGGTCCGTGAATTGAATTAATTTCATCATTAGTAAATCCAGCCTCACTTAATCTTTGACATCTATTTTCATGGGTTTTTTTACTGCCAAGTGCTCCAATATAATAAAATTTATTTTTTAATGCGTATTGCAAAGCAGGATCATCTATTTTTGGATCATGTGTTAAAGCTATTAAGGCTGTGCTTGAATTAGTTTTAATTTCCTCAAAAGCTTCTTTTGGCCATTTATTAATAACTTTAATATCAGGAAATCTTTGCTTGGATGCAAAATATCCTCTTGGATCTATAATACTAATTTCAAAATTTAAACTTTTTGCAAAATCAACTAAATATTGTGCAATATGTACAGCTCCAACAATAATTACTTTTATTGGTTTTATATAAGTTTCAACAAATATCTCTGAATTTTCTATAACTCCGTTTTTTTTTGATTTAAAAAAATTTTCTATTTGATCAACATATTTTGAAAATTCTCCTTTTGGAGAAGTACCAGGTAAATAAATTTCACTATCACCATTTTCTAAATTTGTAAGAATTGCAAACTCAGTTTTTGATGATTTTTTTTTTAATATTTCTTCGAGTGTTTTAATTTTCATTAGTGTATCTGCTCAATATATACCGCTATCTCTCCGCCACATGCTAGACCCACTTCCCATGCACTTTCGTTTGAAACTTTAAATTCTATTTTTTTACAAGGCTTGTTGTCTTTAATTAACGATAGACATTCACTTACAACCGCAGATTCTACACATCCACCAGAAACTGATCCTGAAAAATCTCCTTTTTCGTTCACAATCATTCTACTACCAACTTGTCTAGGTGATGATCCCCAGGTTTGAATTACGGTTGCTAAAACTACTTTTTGATTAGCTTTGATCCAATCTTTAGCTTCGTCTAATATTTTCTCATCAAATGAATTTTTCATCTGATAAAATATAGTTTTTAACTAGCAAGCATCAACGGCTTTTTTAGCCTGAGTGACAACTAAACTAGCTCTGAAATCTGCAGAAGCATGCATATCAGAGTTCATTTCTGAACTATCTAGATCCATTCCATCTATTGAAGAAGAAGAAAAATTACCCGATAAAGCTTTAGACATTTCTTTATCATTATAAACACATGATTTTGCACCAGTAACTGCAACGTTTACATCTCCTTTATGTTTAGCCACATATACTCCAACGATTGCATATCTAGATGCAGGATTAGGATGTTTTTGATAGCTAGATTTTTCTGGTATTTGAAATTCTATAGCTTCTATTAACTCACCCTTTTTTAAAGCTGTCTCGAACATTCCTTTAAAAAACTTTGCCGCTTCAATTTTTCTTTCATTTGTATGTATTGTTGCGTTTAAAGCAATACAGGCTGATGGATAATCTGCTGATGGATCATTATTTGCTATTGACCCACCTATCGTTCCTCTATTTCTAACTTGAGGATCACCAATTCCTTCTGCCAAACTAGATAATGATGGAATTGCTTTTTTTATATCTTTAGAATTTGAAACTTCAACATGTTTAGTTGCAGCTCCTATTGTAACTGACTTCCCACTTACTTTTATACCACTTAATTTTTTAATATTTTTAATATCAATTAAATCTTTGTAAGTAGCTAATCCTAATTTCATTGAAGGAATAGTAGTCATTCCTCCTGCTAAAAAAGCAGAACTAGATGAAGCAAGTTTAGATGCCTCTTTACTATCTTTTGCTGAATGATAATTAAAATCTTTCATAAACCTCCTATGCTGCTTTTGCGTTAGATTTTTTTAGATTTTTACAAGCCTTCCACACTTTTTCAGCTGTAGCTGGCATAGTAACCTCTTGTCCACCTAAGGCATCAATTACAGCATTCATCACAGTAGGTGGTGCTGCTATTGCTCCCGCTTCTCCACAACCTTTAACTCCTAAAGGATTTGTGGTTGCATGTGTACAAGTATAACCAATGTTGAACTCAGGAAAATTATCTGCACGTGGCATCGTATAATCCATATAAGATCCAGTCATCAACTGACCTGTTTCATCGTACTCTGCATTTTCATACAATGCTTGACCAATACCTTGAGCAAGACCACCATGAACTTGTCCTTCGACAACCATTGGATTAATTATTCTTCCAAAATCATCACAAGCTGTATATTTTTCTAGCTTCACATGACCTGTTTCTGGATCTATCTCAACTTCAGCAATATGTGTTCCTGCTGGAAAAGAAAAGTTTGAAGGATCATAAAAAGAAGTTTCTTTTAAACCAGGCTCATCACCCTCTGGCAACGGAGATTTCATTTCATCTCTTACACCTGGTAAATAACAAGCAAAGGCTACTTCTCCTATTGTTTTCTTTTTATTTGATTTAGAAACAATAAATTCACCATCTTTAAACTCAACATCTTCTGGATTTGCCTCTAACATTTTTGCTGTAACTCTTTTACCTTTTTCAACTATTTTTTTACAAGCATTAACAATTGCGATACCACCTACAGCTAAAGATCTAGAACCGTATGTTCCCATACCAAATGTTCCTTTATCTGTATCTCCATGAACGATATCTATATTTTCTATTGGTACACCTAACTCATCAGCTGCTATTTGAGCAAAAGTTGTTTGGTGACTTTGTCCATGACTATGTGAACCTGTATAAACAGTGACTTGTCCAGTTGGATTAAATCTAACCTCTGCAGATTCCCATAATCCAACTCCACATCCTAAAGACATTACAGCAGCGGAAGGAGCAATACCGCATGCTTCAAAATATGAAGTAACACCTATTCCTCTTAATTTTCCTTTGGCTTCAGACTCTTTTCTTCTTGCCTCAAAACCTTTGTAGTCTGCCATCTGTTTTGCCTTTTCCATTCCAGCAACATAATCGCCAGAATCTACAGTATGAACTAATGTCTGTTTAAAAGGAAATGCCGTAGGGAAATTTTTAATTCTAAGTTCAGTTTTATCTATCCCTAATTCCATTGAAGCTTTTTCAACTAATCTTTCAATAGTGTATGTAGCCTCTGGTCTTCCTGCACCTCTATAAGCATCTACTGGAGCTGTATTTGTATATACAGCTTTGACATTTGTATAAGCTGCTGGAATTTCATAAACTCCAGTTGCACAAGGTCCAAATAAATAAGTTGGTGTCACTGTGCCAAATACTCGAGCATAAGCTCCAAGGTTTGCTATGGTCTCATTTTTAAAACCAAGAAACTTTCCGTCTTTAGTAACCGCTAATTCTGCATGAGTTACATGATCTCTTCCATGTATGTCAGTTAAAAAAGACTCTGATCTTTCTGCAACCCACTTTATAGCTCTATTAATTTTTTTAGCTGCCCAGCTACAAACAATATCTTCGTTGTAGACATTAATTTTTGAACCAAAACCACCGCCAACATCTGGAGCTACAACTCTTAACTTGTGTTCAGGAGCTACATTTCCAAAAGCAGACATTATCAATCTTGATAAATGTGGATTTTGACTTGTTGTATATAAAGTAATCTCTTCAGAAGCTGCATTGTAATCGGCAACACATGCTCTTGGCTCCATTGCATTTGGAATTAATCTATTATTAATGATATCAATAGAAATTACTTTATCAGCCTTATCAAATGCTTCTTTAACTTTTTGTCTATCACCTAATAACCAGTCAAAACAAAGATTTTTATCGATGCCTTCATGAATAGCATCTCCATTTATAGCATCTGCAGTACTTGTGACTGCTTTTAATACTTTGTAATCAACTTCAACTTTTTCTGCAGCTTCTTTTGCTTCTGCTAAACTTTCAGCAATTACAACTGCAACAGGGTCTCCAACAAAATTTACATTATCTTTAGCTAATGGTGGATTTCCAGGACACTTCATTTCTGTGCCGTCCTCACTTCTAATTGCCCAACCCGCAATCAAACCTCCAATTTTATCATCAGCTATTTCTTTACCAGTAAGTATACTTACTACACCTGATGATTTTAATGCTTTATCAATATTTAATTTTTTAATAGATGCTCTTGCATGTGGAGACCTAACAAAAATCGCGTAAGTTTGATTTGCTAAATTAATATCTGCTGTGTATCTGCCTTTACCAGTTAAAAATCTTTTATCCTCTTTTCTCTCAACTCTAGAACCTACTAAACTTGCCATTTTCTTTTTCCTCCTTAAAATTACATTTTTGTTGCTGCTTCTTTAACCGCGGCAACAATATTTTGATATCCTGTGCATCTGCAAATATTTCCTTCTAACCAATCTCTAATTTCTGTATCTGATGGTTTTTTGTTTTTTTGCAAAAGGTCAACTGCGCTCATAACCATTCCTGGAGTACAAAAACCACACTGTAAGCCATGAAGTTTTTTGAACGCTTCCTGCATTGGATGCATTTTTCCATTTGTTTCTAAACCCTCAATTGTTGTAACTTTTGATCCATTAACGTCAGCTGCTAAAGCCGTACAACTTTTTAAAGAATTTCCATCAACATGAACTACACATGCTCCGCATTGACTAGTGTCACATCCAATATGTGTGCCTGTTAACTGTAAATGCTCTCTTAAAAATGTAGATAGTAAAGTGTTATCTGAAGCTTCTTTTTCGACTTTTCTTCCATTAACTTCTAGTGAAATTTTACCCATAATCTCTCCTTTGATTAATATCTTTACCCATTAAGATTTAATCATTTTGGAAATGTAAAGGCAACTATCAAATTTAAACTCTAGTAAGACTAGAATTTATTTTAAAAACATCCAATAAATTAAGAAAATTCCTAGAACTACTGCGGCTGTTAAATATCTATAATTAATTTTTGACACAGGTATTTTTTGGTCGTCGGACTCGGCTTTCCCACTTGATTCATTTTTTTCAGAAGAAATTAATTCAGAAAATTTACCAAAAAAAATATCTGCCATTTTTTTTGCTGTCATATCTATAAGCCTTGAACCTACTTGTGCAATTTTACCACCTACTTGTGCTTCAACAGAATAAATTAAATTTGTTCCTTTATTTGAATCTTCAAGTTTAACTTCTGCTTCTCCTGATGCAAAACCAACCAAAGAATTTCCAGATCCTGAAATCTTATAGCTGTTAGGAGGATTTAAATCTTTCAATTCTATATCACCAGAAAATGTAGCATTAAAAGGTCCAATTTTATTTGTAGCTTTTGCAGAAAATTCAGTGTCAGATTTTTTATTAAACTCTTCACATCCAGGGATGGCTTGTTTTAATATTTCTGGATCATTTAATGCATCCCAAACTTTTTGTTTCTCTAAATTAATTTTATAAGATCCTGTTAATTTCATAAATTAAACATATAATAAATTATGGACGAAAATACAAAAAAAGAATTACAGTCTGCAGCATTTGAAAGGCTTATATCTCATCTTAGAGAAAGAAAAGATGTGCAAAATATAGATCTAATGAATCTTGCAGGTTTTTGTAGAAACTGTCTTTCTAAGTGGTACAGAGAAGAAGCAGAAAAAAAAGGGATTAAAATTTCTGATCCTGATGCAAGAGAACATGTTTATGGAATGCCCTACTCTGAGTGGAAAGACAAATATCAAAAATAATTATTTCTCTTTAAGTCTAGGAAATAATTCTACAAAGTTACAAGGTTTGTGATTAATATCTAGTTGATGCTTTAATATTCCATCCCATGCATCAATAACACCTCCAGAAGATCCAGGTAATGCAAATACATATTTTCCATTGGATAAAGCAGCACAAGCTCTAGATTGTATGGAGGATGTTCCGACTGTTTTAAGACTTATTGTTCTAAAAACCTCTCCAAAACCAGGTATATGTTTATCTGCAATTTCATCAATTGCTTCGGGGGTTATATCTCTACCTGTGAGACCTGTTCCCCCAGTAGTAATAATGACATCTATCTCTTTTTGATTGGTCCAGTCTTTTAAAATTTTTACGATATCCTCTTTATTATCTTTGCAAATTTTTCTATCAACTAAATGATGTTTGGCGTCTTTAATTTTTTCAACCAAGATTGCACCCGATTTATCATTATCAAATGTTCTTGTATCTGTTACAGTTAATAAAGCTATATTTACATCCATAATTTAAAAATGATTATATTATCAATTCTTTTCTTTGTAACTGCATTAATATACTCAAGTGTTGGTTTTGGTGGGGGTTCAACATATCTTGCAATACTTTTAATTTGGGGTGTACCTTACACAATATTTCCCGTTATAGCTCTTGTGTGTAATATTATTGTTGTATCTGGTAATTCTATTAATTTTATAAGATCTAAAAACATAAATTTTAATTTACTTTTTCCTTATTTAATTGGCTCTATTCCATTTGCATTTATTGGAGGATCAATAACAATTGAAAAAAGTTTATTTGAGATTTTATTATTTTGTGTTTTGTTGGTTGCAGGCATTTTTTTATTAATTGAGAGTAAATCTTTTAATAAAGAGAAAATTAAAATTAACCAAATACCAAGATTAATCTCAATTTCTATTGGATCACTAATTGGCTTTATGTCAGGATTAGTAGGAATTGGTGGAGGAATTTTTTTAAGCCCCCTTCTATTTTTAATGAAAGCTGGATACCCAAGACATATCACCAGTAGTGCATCTTTATTTATTTTAATCAATTCTATCTTTGGAATAGCTGGACAGCTAACGAAAGATCAGGTTTTAGATCAGGTTACTAATTATTGGCCATTGTTTTTAACGGTGTTTATTGGAGGACAAATTGGTAGCTTATTAAACATTAAATTTTTATCGAATAAAATTTTAGCTCTTCTAACTTCTTTTCTTGTAATTTTTGTCGCAATAAGAATGGGAATTAAACTTATAGCTTAATTAAGTAACATTTTTATAATCAGCTTTTCTTGCTAAATAAATTCCTATAAATACAGCAATCAAAGCAACTATAATTTTTGAGGTAATTATTTCATTGAGAAATATGTATCCTAAAATAATTCCAAATATTGGAATGATATATGAAACTTGTGAATGAAATATGAGACCATTTGTTTTTAAAATTCTGAATCTCAATAACCATGCTATCCCGGTAGGAAAAATTCCTAAATATATTACCGATATAATAGAATCTGTTGAAGGATTTAACATCCAAGGTTTTTCAAAAATTAAAGTGAATGGAAGAAGTATAATTGTTGACCAAATTAAAATTGAACCTGTAACATTTTCATTTTCTTTATTGCTTATTTTTAAGGTTATTACTCCTCCAATTACATAGCAAGTTGATCCAAGAAGAATCAAAAGTGCAGCAATAAAGTTATTTTCATTAATTAAAAAGTTATCTGAAAACAAAAATACTATTCCTGAAAATCCTATTAATAATCCAATTGTTTTTAATAAGTTAAATTTTTCTCCTTTTAAAAAAAAGTGAGCTAGAACTGTTGAACTTAATGGTGTTGTGGACATCAAGATAGCTGCTAAGTTACTTTGAACAAAATTCACTCCATAAGATATTAGTATGAATGGAATAACTAAATTTACCAATCCAATGATTGCAAACCACTTCCAGTCTTTTGAGAATGCTTCAATTTTTATATTTTTATAAAAACATAAAATTAAAACTGGTATAGCTCCTAAAAAAGATCTTAAAAAACCTATTGTAATAGGTCCAAATGAGTATGTGGCAATCTTTATATTAAAAAAGGCAGACGCCCATATTAATGACAACAGTGTCAACAACAAATAATCAACTAATTGTGGTTTTCTCATTCTGTTATTTCGTTTATCTCACCAGAGGTTAAAGCAATTAAATTTTCAAAATTTATTTCGAATACTGCATTGGGATGACCTGCGGCTGCAAAAATAGAAGAAAATCTATTTAAAGTTTCATCAATGAAAATTTTAATTTTTGTTAAATGTCCTGTTGGAGATACTCCACCAATTGTATATCCAGTAATTTTTTTAACATCTTCTGGGTTCGCCATTGAAACATCTTTTTCATCTAAAATTTTTTTTAATTTATTTAATGAACACCTCTTATCTCCAGAAACTAAACATAAAACATAACTATCCCCTGCTTTAAAAAGTAAGCTTTTGACTATTGCTCCTACTCTGCAACCTAAAGCTGTAGCTGCATCGTTAGCTGTTCTGGCAGTTTGCTCTAAAACAATCACTTTAAGATCTGGGTTAAATTGTTTAAGCGATTTTTCTGCTCTTATAACTGGCTCTTTATTTAGTATTGAATTCACAAGTTTAATTAATTTATAATTTTAGTGACTAATTACACTACTTATGTGAAAATTGCATAGGTGTTATTTATTAAATAAGCAATATTTTTAAGTATTTTTTTGCTAATTAGGCCAAACAAAATTACATAGGAGACAAAATGAGTGCAGCAAACGTATTAAAATTTATCAAAGAAAAAGATGCAGAATTTGTAGATCTAAGATTCACTGATCCAAGAGGAAAACTTCAACATTTAACAATGGATGCTTCAATAGTTGATGAAGGTATGTTGAATGAAGGTGTCTTTTTTGACGGTTCGTCTATTGCTGGTTGGAAAGCAATTAATGAGTCTGACATGATTTTAAAACCTGATACTGCAAGAATGTTCATGGATCCTTTTACGTCTCATAATACTGTGGTTTTGTTTTGTGACATTCTAGATGCAATTAAAAAAGATCCTTATGAAAGAGATCCAAGAGGTGTTGCTAAAAAAGCTGAAGAATATTTAAAAGCTTCAGGTATAGGTGATAAAGCTTTTTTTGGACCTGAGCCAGAATTTTTTGTTTTTGACGATGTAAGAATTAAAAATGATATGAATGAGTGTGGATTTAAATTAGATAGTAAAGAAGGTCCTTACAATTCAGGTAAAGAATATGAAAATGGAAACATGGGTCATAGACCTCAAATTAAAGGAGGATATTTCCCAGTGCCACCAGTTGATAGTGAACAAGATATGCGTGGTGAATATCTTAAAAATTTGAAAGAAGTTGGTATTAAAGTTGAAAAGCATCACCATGAAGTTGCTCCTAGTCAGCACGAACTTGGTATGTATTTTGGAACTTTAGTAAACCAAGCTGATAACGTGCAATTATATAAATATGTTGTTCAAATGGTTACACATTCATTTGGAAAAACTGCAACTTTTATGCCAAAGCCGGTTGCTGGTGACAATGGTTCAGGTATGCACATCCATCAATCCATTTGGAAAGGTGATACTCCTGTGTTTTCAGGTGATGCGTATTCCGGATTAAGTGAAACTGCACTACATTATATTGGTGGAATCCTAAAACATGCTAAAGCAATTAATGCTTTTGCTAACTCTACAACAAACAGTTACAAAAGATTAATTCCAGGTTTTGAAGCTCCAGTTCTTCTTGCATATTCAGCAAGAAATAGATCTGCTTCTTGCAGAATACCGATCACATTAAGCAAAAAAGGTGCAAGATGTGAGATTAGGTTCCCAGATGCTGCAGGAAACCCATATTTAACTTTCGCAGCTATGTTGATGGCTGGAATTGATGGAATTAAAAATAAAATTCATCCTGGTGAGTCTTTTGATAAAGATTTATATGAATTGCCACCTGAAGAAGTTAAAGCCATTCCAACTGTTTGTGGTTCTTTAAGAGAAGCAATGGAAAGTTTAGACAAAGACAGAGAGTTTTTAACTCAAGGCGGTGTCTTTACTGACGATCAGATTGATGCTTACATTGCTCTTAAGTTTGAAGAAATTCACAAATTTGAACATGCACCTCATCCTGTAGAGTTTGAGATGTATTACAGTAGCTAATAATTTTACTTACTGTCTAGTTGTTGCAATTGTATCTTTGTTAACACCTTTTTTAACTACGTAATCTTGTGTGCCGTTCGCACCGGTTTCAACTTCTTTACGTAGTTCTTTAAAGAATGTTTTTTCCTTTAAAGAGTCTTTTAAGTTTTTAACAAGATTTTTAAACTCAAATTTGTTCATAAAGAATCTATATACTAGATATGCATATAATGCAATACAGATATGCGATAAATGGGATAATACAACTTATGATATTTTGAAAGACTCTCCGCAACCGCAACGCTCAGTTTCATTAGGATTATTGAACACAAATGATGAGGACAATTCCTCCTTTTTATAATCCATTTCAGTGCCAAGCAGATACATAATAGCGGCTGAATCAACGAATACTTTCACGCCCTTATCTTCTATTACTTCATCATTAGGATTTAACTCTTTTGTGTACTCCATCACGTATGACATCCCTGCACAACCACCAGATTTCACTGATACCCTAACTCCGATAGAGTCTTTTTCAGCATTAGACATTATCTCTTTTATTCGTAATGCTGCGTTATCACTTAATTTAATTATTGGGTTCATTACAAATTCAATTCCAATTTTGCTGCTTCTGACATCATATCTTTATTCCATGGTGGATCCCAAACTAACTCAAGATCAACATCTTCTATACCTTCAACTTGCATTGCACCATCTTTTACTTCTTTAGGTAAACTTTCAGCTACTGGGCAATTTGGTGTAGTCAAAGTCATTTTAATTTTAGCAAACTTATCGTCCTCAACCTCAATATCATAAATCAAACCTAATTCGTAGATATTTACAGGTAACTCAGGGTCATAAATTTTTCTTATTTCTTCAATTATCTGTTCTTTTTTTGACATAATTTAATTTTCCGTTTTTACTTCCTCTGTTTTTTCATCAAAAGCAGAAACCATTGTATGCCAAGATAAAGTTGCGCACTTAACTCTCATTGGATATTGCTTAACACCAGATAAACACATAAGTTTAGTTTTTTCATCTTCACTCAAATACTTAGATTTTAATTCAGGATTTTCCTTAATCATTCCTAAAAAATCCTCAACTATCTCTTTAGCTTCAGGCTCATTTTTTCCTTTAATTAAATCTGTCATTATAGAAGCTGAAGCCATTGAAATCGCACAACCACTACCTTCGAAGGATGCATCTTCTACAATTTTTTGTCCATTTAGTTTTAAATAAACATGAACATTATCACCACAAAGTGGATTATTACCTTTAGCGTCTTTATTAAAACCTTCTGTCTTTCTAAGGTTTCTAGGATTCTTACCGTGTTCTAATATAATTTCTTGATAAAGTTCTTTTAAATTCATTATAAATTAAATATTTTTTTACAGTTGTTAATTGAGTCATTCAACTGATCTAAATCTTCTTTTGTATTGTAAATACCAACTGATGCTCTAGCACTAGCTGGAATATTTAATTTGTCATGTAGAATTTGACAACAATGATGTCCTGCTCTTATTGCAACCCCGTCTTCATCCAAGATAGTTGCTATATCATGAGGGTGAACTCCTTCTATAGTGAATGATAAAACCCCTCCTTTATTTTTTGGGTTTCCGATAAGTTTAACTGAGTTATTTTTTTGTAATAATTCTTGCCCGTATTCAACTAAATCAGCTTCATGTTTCATAACATTTTCGATACCAATGCTTTCTAAAAATTTTATTGATTGGTCAAAAGCAATTACTTGTGCTGTAGCCATAGTACCAGCCTCGTATTTATTAGGTAGTTCACCATAGGAAATCCTATCTTTTTTAACTTCATTTATCATTCCTCCACCACCTTGGTATGGAGGTAATTCTTCTAACCATTTTTTTTTGCCATATAGAACTCCCAAACCTGTAGGTCCATACATTTTGTGACATGAAATTGCATAGAAATCACAATCTAAATCTTGCATATCTAATTTTAAATGTGGCGCTCCCTGACATCCATCGACTACAACAATTATTCCTTTTGAATGTGCAAGCTGGGTAATTTCTTTTACGGGTAAAATTGCACCTGTTACATTCGATAGATGAGTAATAGAAATTAATTTTGTTTTTGGAGTTATTTTCTTTTCTATTTCTTCAAGTGTAATTTCACCTTCTTCATTTATTTCAGCAAAATTAATTTTTATATTTTTTGATTTTCTTAAGAAATGCCATGGCACATAATTTGAATGATGCTCAAGTTCCGTAATTAATACTTCATCACCTTCCTGTAGGTAACTTTGGCCTAATGTATTAGCAACTAAATTTAATGCTTCTGTAGCACCTTTTGTAAAAACAATTTCATTTTTATCTTTAGCGTTGATATATTTTTGAACTGATGATCTTGTGTTTTCGTATAAATTTGTTGCTGCTACAGCAAGATAATGAACACTTCTTCCAACGTTAGAAAATTGTTTAGTATAAAATTCATTAATTCTATCCACAACTATTTTTGGTTTTTGTGATGAATTGGCGCTATCTAAATAAACTAGATCATTATTTTGAATTTTTTCATCAAAAATTGGAAATTCTTTTTTTATCTGATCAATATTCATTCTTTAATTCCAAGCATATTTTTTATTAAGTTTTTTATTTCTGAGTCAGTAATTTTTTCGACAACGTCAAGCAGAAAACCATTAATCAATAACTCCCTTGACTGCTGATAACTTAAACCTCTAGACATTAAATAAAATATAGAGTCTTCATTTAAACTGCCTGATGCTGAACCATGCGAACACTTAACGTCATCAGCATAAATTTCTAGTTCTGGCTTGGCATTAAACTCCGATTCTTTATTTAACAATATTGCTTTGCTCAATTGGTATCCATCAGTTTTCTGAGCGTCTGAATTTACAAAAATTTTTCCTTGATACACAGCTTTAGAACTTTCATCTAAAACACTTTTAATTAGTTGATAACTTTTTGTATTTTCTGTTAAATGATTAATTATTGATCTAATTTCGTGATGTTTATCATTATTCAATGAAAAAACACCATTAACAAAAGCTGATGCATATACTCCATTTAAGTTACAGTTTATCTCATTTTTAGAAAAATTAGATCCAGAAGATAAAATAAATGTTTCAGAAATACTGTTCTTGTCTTGATCAATATTATTAAAAGAATACTTAATATTTTTATTTTCAAATTTATCTACTTTATAATTTTTTAAAACAGCATTTTCCTTTAGTTCAAAGTTATAAAATATATTTAAAAAATTCTTTTCAGATGCATCATTAAACAAATCAATTAATCTTAACGAGCTATCTTTATCTAGTTCAAAATTAAGTCGTAAATTAATGTTTTTAGCACAAATTTTTGAATTGGTTGTATGATAAATAATTAGAGGTTTTACTAACTGATAACCTTTTTTTACCAATATTTTAAAACATTTATTAGTAAAAGCATTGTTCAAGTCAGATAATGAATTGCTATTTTTAAATTCATTAATAGTTTCTGATTGATCAATTATTTCTATTTGATCTTTTTTTTCATATTCAAAATCAATTTTTTCAATTCTACCATTTATAAAAACTATTTTATTATGCTCTAATCCATCTACAAATACAGAGGTATCAACTTTATTAGTAGATGTTTGATCATTGTAGAAACTAAGTTCTCCAATATTATTTTTTATTATTTGATTCAAATCTGAAAATTTCCAATCTTCTTCTTTTCTATTTGGAAAACCTTTGTCTATAAAATTATCTAAACAAAATTTTTTTATCTCAATATCTTTTTGAGATAAACTTAAATTTTTTATACTATTATAAAAATCTTTTTGTAATTGTTCTTTCATTTAATTAAAATTTTCGTATCCTTTTTTCTCTAATTCTAAAGCTAAATCTGGACCACCAGATTTTACAATTTTTCCATTCATCAAAACATGAACAAAGTCAGGTTTTATGTAATCAAGTAGTCTTTGGTAGTGTG
Source organism: uncultured Pelagibacteraceae bacterium (assembly GCA_902571135.1). GTDB lineage: Bacteria > Pseudomonadota > Alphaproteobacteria > Pelagibacterales > Pelagibacteraceae > Pelagibacter. Next base: position 75,975 of record CACGAU010000004.1, read on the forward strand.
TAATAATTAAAAATGAATTGTTTTTATCTCTCAACGTATTAACTCCATCTGCAACAATCTTTAAAGCATCAATATCTAAACCAGAATCTGTTTCATCTAAAATTGAAAGTTTTGGAGCTAGCAACGACATCTGTAAAATTTCATTTTTCTTTTTTTCACCTCCAGAAAAACCAACATTTAATTGTCTGTTTAATTTTTCCTCATCAAATTTTAATTCTTTAGACTTTTCTTTTACCAATTTTAGAAACTCAATAGCATCAAGCTCTTTCTCACCCCTAGCTTTTCTAACAGCATTTAAAGAAGTTTTTAAAAATATATTAGTATTTACACCTGGGATTTCTAAAGGATATTGGAAAGCTAAAAATATACCCTTGTGTGCTCTTTCCTCTGTTTCAAGCTCAAATAAATCTTTTTCTTCAAAAAGAACTTCCCCAGAAACTTCATAACCTTTTTTTCCAGATAGAATATTTGATAATGTGCTTTTTCCAGATCCATTAGGTCCCATAATTGCATGAACCTCACCGGGATTTATATCTAAGGATAGTCCGTTTAAAATAGACTTATTATCGATGGTTGCATTTAAATTATTTATTTTAAGCATGTTAACCAACACTTCCTTCCAGACTGATACCTACAAGTTTTTGCGCTTCTACAGCAAATTCCATAGGTAATTGTTGCAATACTTCCTTACAAAAACCGTTAACAATTAAGCCAACAGCTTCCTCTGGATTTAATCCTCTTTGTTGACAATAATGTAGCTGCTCTTCACTAATCTTGGATGTGGTTGCCTCATGGGCAATATTGGACTCAGAGTTTTTATTTTTTATATAAGGAACAGTGTGAGCTCCACATTTGTTACCCATTAATAAAGAGTCGCACTGAGTATAATTAGTTGAATTTTTAGCTTTTGATGAAATATCAACTAAACCTCTATATGTCATATCTGAATTACCTGCTGATATTCCTTTGGAAATTATTTTACTTTTAGTATTTTTACCTAGATGGATCATTTTAGTACCTGTATCTGCTTTTTGATGATTATTAGTAATAGCTATTGAATAGAACTCACCGACAGAGTTATCTCCTTTAAGAATACAACTAGGATACTTCCAGGTAATTGCAGAACCTGTTTCAACTTGTGTCCATGAAATTTTAGAATTTTTACCTTTGCATAAACCTCTTTTGGTTACGAAATTATAAATTCCACCTTTGCCATCTTGATCACCTGGATACCAGTTCTGAACAGTTGAATATTTTATTTCTGCATCATCGAGCGCAACTAGCTCTACATTAGCAGCATGTAATTGATTTTCATCTCTCATTGGAGCTGTACATCCCTCTAAGTAACTTACATAACTTCCTTTATCTGCAATAATTAAAGTTCTTTCAAATTGACCTGTATTAGATGCATTAATTCTAAAATAAGTTGATAGTTCCATTGGACATCTAACACCTTCTGGAATGTAAACAAATGAACCATCTGTAAAAACTGCTGAATTTAATGTTGCAAAAAAATGATCACTTGTTGGAATTACAGATCCTAAATATTTTTTAACTAATTCAGGGTGATTTTGAATTGCCTCTGATATAGGACAAAATATAATTCCTTGTTTAGTTAATTCATCTTTAAATGTAGTGGCTACAGAAACTGAATCAAATACAGCATCAACAGCTATTCCATTTAATCTCGCTTGCTCTTGCAAAGGAATTCCCAGTTTCTTATAAGTTTCTAAAAGTTTAGGATCCAGTTCATCTAAGCTCTTTGGCTTATCTTTCATACTTTTAGGTGCAGAGTAATAATATAAATCTTGATAATCTATTTTTGGAAATTTAGGTTTCTGCCAATCTGGTTCTTTTAATACTTTAAATCTTTCAAAAGCTTTTAATCTAAATTCAAGCATCCACGTAGGTTCTTTTTTAATGTTAGATATAAATTTAATGACATCTTCGTTTAAACCTTTTGGGGCTTGAATATTTTCTATATCTGTCGAAAAACCATATTTATAGTCTTTTAAATTATTTATCTCTTTTTGTCTGTTATCCATTCTAAACTCTTGTTTCTTTATTGTTATTTAATAAATCTTTTAAGCTTTTATTTTCAAAGAATGTATTTATGTGAATCTCTAATTCATCCCAAAGATTGTGAGTTATACACTTTGTGGCTTTACCGTTACATCCTCTTTTTGATTCTTTTTTACACTGAACAGTTTTTACTTTTTCATCAACTGCATTAAAAATATTTGTTAATTTAATATCATTTGGATTTTTATTGAGAACATATCCTCCTTGAGTTCCTCTGATACTTTTAACAATTTCATTTTTTTTTAATTTAGAAAAAATTTGCTCTAGATAATCTAAAGATATACCTTGTCTCAAAGATATATCTCTTAGTGATACTGGATTGATGTTATCAAACCTAGCTAAATCAACTAAAGCCATGACGGCATATCTACCCTTTGATGTAAGTTTCATTTTTTACCCTTAAATTGTGGGTTTTTATACATACTTGACTAAAATGGTCAAGTTTAGAGTATAAAAAAAAACTAACATATTGTCGCTGACTTATGATAAACGTACATTTTTTTTGAGAATAATAATCAATATCGCAAATGGAAAATAAAATTTTAGAAATATTTATACCTGGTCCTGCAGGAAGACTAGAAGCTAAATATTATAAAAGTAAAAAAAATACCTCCCCAATTGCTTTAGTATTACAGCCCCATCCTCAATATGGGGGAACTATGAATAATAAAGTAGTAGTAGATACTTTTCATACATTTATGGATAATGATTTTTCTGTTTGCAGAGTAAATTTCAGAGGTGTTGGTAAAAGTGATGGAGATTTTGATAATGGTCAAGGAGAACTTGCTGATGCTGCGGCGGCTTTAGATTGGTTAGAAAGAGAAAATTTTGACAATTCACAATGTTGGGTTTCAGGGTTTTCATTTGGATCTTTAATTGCAATGCAATTATTAATGAGAAGACCAGAAATAAACAGATTTATAGCTATTTCACCTCAACCAAATGTTTATGATTTTTCTTTTTTATCTCCATGTCCAACTTCAGGCTTGGTTGCTTATGGTAAAAAAGATGAATTGGTACCAGTAGAATACATTACAGAGCTAGATAAAAGATTAAGTGCTCAAAAAGGAATTAAAGTAGAATTTAATGCAATATCAGAGGCTAATCATTTCTTTTCAAAAACAAGTGATGCTTTAATTAAGCATCTTGATAAATATATAAAAAAAGAAACAGCACTTTATTAAAAATTTTCTACTAGTTTTCCACCTACTGTAAATTCTTTACATCCAGTTGTCGCATTAAAAGAAATTGGTAAATTTAAATAAGATCTTATGGCCAAAAATCCAAATGCCTGTGATTCAATATAATCACCATTTAAATTATAATTATCTATAAATTTCAAAGTAATATTATTTTCATTTGATATGTAATTTTTTATACGATTAATTAAATTACTATTTTTTCTTCCACCACCACAAAGTAAAAATGAAATACTATTTTTTTGACCAATATTTTTTAAACCTTCTGCAATCAAATATGCTGTAAAATCTGTTATAGTAGCACAACCATCCTCTAGCGATAAACCTCTTGCAAAAGATACATCGAAATTTTTAATATCCAATGATTGCGAGTAAGAATTTATTTTAAAATTATCTATTGCCTGATTTAGAATTAATTGATCAACTTTCCCTGCATTAGCTAGTTCACCATTTTTATCAAATTTTTTATTAGAATTATTTCTTACCCATTCATCAATTAAACAATTACCAGGGCCTATATCAAAAGCAGAAAGGTTATTTTGAAAATTATCAGAGTCATTAATAACTTTTGTAATATTTGCGATACCACCAATATTCAAAAAACCTATTGGAAATTTAATACTAAAATTTTGATTAATTTTTTTTGATAAAATATAATGAAAAATTGGTGTTAAAGGTGCGCCTTGGCCATTATTTTGAATATCTGCTTGTCTAAAATCATATATGACTTTTTTTTGGACCATTTGTGATAACAATTTCCCATCTCCTAATTGATTGGTAATTTTCTCATTTGGGTTATGAAAAATTGTTTGACCATGAAAACCTATCAAATCAACGGGATCTCTATATTTTTTTAATGATTGATTAACTGCATCGGCATGAAAAAGAGTTAAATTACGCTCTAATTCTCTTAATTTTTCTGAATTTTGTAAAAGGTCTTTCTTTGTTAAAACCAAATCTCTTAATCGAACTAACTGATCCTGAAGATTTTCATCATACTCATAATAATCATCTAAAATGTTTGAAAATTCATCGTATCCATCTGAACTAATTATAGACAAATCAATACCATCCATAGATGTTCCGCTCATTAGTCCAATTGCAGTATATAATTTTTTTTTCATTGATATGTTTTTTAAAAAAAATTTGTATATTGTAACTATAAACTTATGAATAAATTTTTAAAAGAATTTAAAGATAGAGGTTTTTTCTATCAGTGCACAAGTGAAAATGAACTATCTAAACAATTAGATGAAGAAAAGATTAAAGGTTACATAGGTTTTGATTGTACAGCTGAAAGCTTGCATGTAGGCAGCTTGTTGCAAATAATGTGTTTGCGGCTACTCCAAAAAAATGGACATCGACCAATAGTTTTACTTGGTGGAGGAACCACAAGAATTGGAGATCCATCTGGTAAAGATAAAACTAGAAAAATTTTAAGTGAAGAGGAAATTGAAAAAAATATTAAAAATATAAAAAATATTTTAATAAAATTTTTAGATAATGATGACCCAAATACAAAACCAATATTTGTAAATAATTATACTTGGCTTAAAGAATTAAATTATATTTCATTTTTAAGAGATATTGGAAAACATTTCACTATAAATAGAATGCTAACCTTTGATAGTGTAAAGCTCAGATTAGATAGAGAACAATCTCTTAGCTATATGGAGTTTAATTATATGATTTTACAAGCGTATGACTTTCTTGAGTTAAATAAAAAAGAAAATTGCGTCTTACAAATCGGAGGCTCGGATCAATGGGGAAATATTGTTAATGGTGTTGAGCTAATTAAAAGATTTTCTAATAATCAAACCTTTGGTTTAACAACTCCCTTAATTACACTGGCAACTGGTGCAAAAATGGGAAAAACTGAAAATGGGGCTATTTGGTTGGATGAAAAATATTTGTCAGCTTATGATTATTGGCAGTTTTGGAGAAATGTAGATGATAGAGATGTAATAAAATTTTTAAAAATGTTTACTGAAATTGAAATTAAGGAAATAGAAACAATTAAAGATAAAGATATAAATGAATTAAAAATACTACTTGCAAATAAAACCACAGAAATGTTGCATGGAAAGGAAGCTGCTAAAAATTCTGAGAAAGCAGCAAAAGAAGCTTTTTCTGGAAATACTCTAGGCTCAAACCTACCTAAAGTTAATATTAAATTAAGCAAAATAGAAGAAAAAATAAATATTGTAGACCTCGTTTTATTATCTAAACTAGAAACCTCGAAAAGCGAAATCAGAAGACTTGTTAAAGGGAATGCTGTAAAGATAAATGATAGTGTTGTTTCTGATGAAAAATTCGAAATCAATAAAAATTTATTTAAAAGTAACTATCTTAAACTTTCCCTTGGAAAGAAAAGACATATTAAAATAGAATTAAATTAATTTTTTTTAATTTTCTCTAATGTTCTAGTGATAAATCTTGGTGTTAAAGTTTTGATAGGATTTACAGTAGTTTCTAAATATTTTGGGGGACCTTTAATTTTAAAACTGACTCCAAAAACGCCATCACCCACTTTCTTTCCAATCAATAAATCTCCTATATAAGGTATTGAGCCAATAGACCTGTTAATTGTCGTTGCTGGAACTAATGTTCCTCTTAAACTAATTAACTTATCATGCTCAATGTATCCTTCTAATAATATAGATATCGCAGGTCCTATTGCGTATAACTCTTGAATTTTCATAATTTTATTTTGATTAGTAAAATTCATTTCAAAATCTGTAAATCTAATCCCTTCACCTGTAAGTAAATCTGCTATTCCTTGAAGAGATGCAAGAGCCAACAGCTTGGCTAGCGCTGGAATTTCTTTTACTTTAAAATTATCAATTACTAATTTAGAAGTTGAAATTCCACCTTTATTCAAAGAATAAAAATCTAAATATCCTTCTCTATCATCTTTAAATCCTTTGATAAATTTATATCTATCCACAAGAGGTTTTGCCTTAGATGAAAAAAGAGTGGTAATTTTTTCACCTTGATCATTTGTTCTAATTGTAAATTTTATATTTTGTGAATTGTTATAAAAGGCTAAAATATCTGCTTCTTCTACTTTATTATTAATAATATTAATCTTTCCTTTTAAATTCTTTACAAAGTATATTTTATCAAAGTAAACTTCATCAAAATTTAGGTCTATACTTAAATTATTTTCAAAAAGATTGTTTTCATTTTGATCATCGGCATCAAGTAAATTTGAAATTAAAGAATTTGCATTAAATGAATTTCCATCAATTAAATAATTTTGGCCATCTAGCTTTTTTATATTGTAATTATTTTTTTTATTTTCTGTATCTAAATAATTAAAATTGGCCTGGTCAATTTTTATTATTTGATTAAAATCGTTGAGAGATAAATCCTTAATTTTAATGTAATTATTTTCTTCATTAATAATAAGGGTATTTATGTTAAGATTTTTATTATTTTTTATTTCTCCATTAATTTGAAGATACATTTTACTTTTATCTTTTTTTTTATAATTAATATTATCAATTTTAAATTTTGAATTTTTTATATTTAAGTTAGTATAAAAACTTATTTCATTTTCTTTTTTTTCAATAAAATAATCAATTTCTTCAAAATCTTTATTAATTTTAAATTTTCCAGAACCTGAAAAAGTTAGATTATTGTTTTTAAAATTAATTTTTAATTTGTGATTATTAAAATTAATTTTTTTATTTATTTGAGGAAAGAAAATTTTTAAAAAATCTTGTTGCTCTAAAACTATATTTTTTAAAGATAATTCTGAATCTACAATTAAGTCCTTATCTTTTTTATTTATAAAATATTTAATTTCATTTATTTCATCAGTATTTAACTTAATTTGTCCCTCACCGTTAATTGATAAATTATTGTCCTTATAATTTAAATTTAAATTATGATTATTTAGTAAAATAAAATCATCAACTTCTGAAAAATATTTATTTATTATTTTTAATTTTTTATATTTTAGTTGAGTAAAATTTATATCCGAATTTAAAATAATATTTTTAACTTTGAATTTTTCATCTATTTCCAAAGAAAATTCATTATTTGTTTTAAATTTAGCATCATCAATAATTATATTTTCAAAACTTAAATTTAATAATTTTAATATATTTGAATTTAAACTTGAATGATCGTTTGCTACGATGGCATCAATTAAAAAAATATTTTTTTTCTTTTTTACATTTATTTTTTTTGAAATAAAATTTACTTCTTCTGCTTTAAAATTTATTTCATCAAAATGATAATTATCTTTTTGAAAATTAAACTTAAAATTTATATTTTTAAAATTAGCCTTGTCTAAAAAATTAATACTCGCATCTTTTATCAAGCCTGTAATTTTATAATCATTTTGAACTTTACCATTTTCATCAATGTTCAAACTCAGATCTATAATTACATGACCTTTTTTTACAATTTTTTCTAATATAAATAATTCAGGTCTATTATTTGTGGTCCGAATAAATTTAATTAAATCATTTAATGATATAGACTTTGTTTTTGCTTCTATTTTTGATGATGAAATCTTATTTTTAATTAAAGAACTGAACGAAACTTGCGTTTTAATGCTCTCTAATGCTAATGGTCTTTTTGAAAAATATACCGTGGTACCAACTGTTTTAGCATAAATTTTTAGTTTAAAAGGATCTAAAGTTAATTTAATTTTTTTTAAATCTATATCTATCTTATTATTTATTAGTGAAATTTTTTTTTTAATTTGATCGTTAAATTTATCTGTCTCTATACCTATAGTGCTAAAGTAAACTGTCAAAACAACTAATACTGAGAGAATTAGTATAAAATATTTTAAAATATTACTTTTCATTTAATTTATAAAGCGATTGTTCCAAAAATTCATCGATATCACCATCTAATACTTTATCAGGACTAGTGCTTTCAAAATTAGTTCTATTATCTTTTACAAGTCTGTAAGGTTGAAGAACATATGATCTAATTTGATGTCCCCACCCTATTTCAGATTTAGAGCTTTCAACATTTTGACTTTCTTCCTCTCTTTTTTTAATTTCATAATCATATAATCTTGCTTTCAACATATTCATGCATGTTTCTTTATTTTTGTGTTGAGATCTTTCATTTTGACATTGAACAACAATTTTTGATGGAATGTGTGTTATTCTAACTGCGCTATCAGTAGTGTTAACATGTTGGCCACCTGCTCCACTGGACCGATAAGTGTCTATTCTTAAATCTTTTTCTAAAATTTCTATATTAATATTTTCATCCACAACTGGATAAATCCAAACACTTGCAAAACTTGTGTGTCTTCTTGCTCCTGAGTCAAATGGAGATATTCTAACTAATCTATGTATTCCCGACTCTTTTTTTAACCATCCAAAAACATAGTCACCATCTATTTTAATTGTTGCAGACTTTATTCCAGCCTCGTCACCTCTATGTTCACTAATTAAACTTGATTTAAAATTTTTCTTATCAGACCACTTTAAGTACATTCTTCTAAGCATATCAGCCCAATCTTGACTTTCTGTACCTCCAGCACCAGCATGTATTTCTATATAACAATTTAAAGGATCGGCTTCATTAGATAAAAAACACTTAATTTCATTTTTCTTAACTTCACTTCTTAAATCTTTTACATTTTGCAAAATTTCTTTCTGAACTTGTAAATTTTCTTCTTCAAGTGCAAGTTGATTCAAATCATCTAAATCTTTCAGTTTTTCAGCATTACTATTGTAGGAATTAGTTAAATCTTCATAAAATTTCTTTTCCTTAATTACTTTTTGAGAGTTATTTTTATCTTGCCAAAAATTGGCACTCAGTATTTGTGAATTTAAAGATTGCAGTTTTGAAAGGATATTGTTTTTTTCAAAGATACTCCTGTATTTTTTTATTTATCTTTTCAACTTCTTCTTTAAAATTTTGATAATTATTATCCATTAGTAAAACTTTAATATATTATTTGAATCTAATCTATCTGAATTTGTATAAAGTACATTTCCATCAACCACATTTTCTTTTTTAAAAACCTCAATAATAGTATTCTTTGAGTTAAATTTTGCTTTTTGTCCTGTTAAAGGGTCAACAACCATCATTACTGTTCCTTTTGCAGCCTTAAATGGTCTTGCATCATATTTGTTAACAGAATCACTTATAAAACTTTTGAATATTGGCAAAGCAGTTTTGGAACCTGTTTCATGTTTTCCCAGTGGGGTTGGGTTATCTGAGCCAACATAAACACCAACTAATATATTTGAAGTAAAACCTATAAACCAAGTATCAGTGTTTTTATTTGTTGTTCCAGTTTTACCTGCAATATTTAAATTTAATTCTTTTAGTTTTTTAGCAGTACCTCTTTGAACAACTCCTTCTAAAATTGATGTCATTTGAAAAGCTGTTTCTGGAGAAAAAATTTGCATATAGTTACTTTTAATGTCTGGATAATCGTTTGTTAAATAAGAAATTTGATCGCAATTAATACAATTTCTTTTATCATTGTTAAAAATAGTATTTCCCTCACTGTCTTGAATTCTATCTATCAGTATTGGTTCAACAAGTTTTCCTCCATTAACAAAAACTGAATAAGCAGATGTAAGTTTTAATAAAGTTGTTTCAGCAGATCCCAAAGATATAGATAAAAGTTCTTCTGGATTATCATAAATTTTTAATGCTTTTGAAAAATCAACTATTTTCTCTACACCAAGATTTTGGGCTATTCTTACTGTCATTAAATTTCTAGATTTCTCTAAACCAATTCTTAAAGTCGATGGCCCATAAAATTTTTTTCCATAATTTTCTGGTTTCCACATTTTTAAATCATCTCCTTGGTCTAAAACAAGTGGTGCATCTAAAACTAATGATGTTGGTGTAAAATTATTTTCTAAAGCTAATGCATAAACAAATGGTTTAAAAGCTGATCCAGGCTGTCTTTTAGCTTGAGTTGCTCTGTTAAATTCACTTTGTTTAAAACTAAAACCACCACTTAGTGCTAATACTCTTCCTGTATATGGATCCATCACAATAATTCCACCATTTACTTTTGGTAATTGCTGTAAATTGAAAATATTTTCTTTAATATTTTTTACATAAATAACATCACCAGGCTTTAATAATTTATTAAATTCTTTCTTTGTCCAAGAAATACTCTGATATTCAATAATACCTTTGATATCGTCTTCTGTTTCTATTTCTGCGGAAAATTTATTTATCTTTTTGACTATTGCTAATCTCCAATTAATTGAATTTTCTAATTTATACTTTTCTAAATCTGTTTTCCATCCTGAGTTATAAATCTTATTAGTAAGTGGTCCTCTCCATCCCTTTCTTTTATCATATGCTATCAATCCATCTCTAAGAGAATTTGTTGCAATTGTTTGTAAATTTAAATCTATTGGAGTATTGATAGTAAAACCTTGTTTGTAAACTTTATCATAGCTCAAAGTTTCAATTACACTCTTTCTCACATCTTCAATAAAATATTGAGCATCTTCTAAGTAAATTTTTTTATTTTTTTTTAAAATTATTTCCTCGTTCGTAAGTTTTTCATACCATTCTAATGGCAAATAATTGTTTTCTAATAAATTTTTTAAAACTAAATTTCTTCTAAATTTTGCAACATCTGGATTTCTATACGGATTATATCTGCTAGGAGCTTTTGGCAAAGCCGCTAATAATGCAGCTTCTGAGTAATTTAAATCTTTAATTGATTTATCAAAATATTCTAAGCTTGCAGCGGCCACTCCGTATGCTCCACTTCCAAGATAAATTTGGTTTAGATAAAGTTCTAGAATTCTTTCTTTAGATAAAGCCCTCTCTATTCTAAAAGCTAGAATTGCTTCCTTAATTTTCCTATTCAAACTTACTTCATTTGTTAGTAAAAAGTTTTTTGCTACCTGTTGAGTAATTGTAGATGCTCCCTCCAACCTTTTAGACGATAAAATATTTGAAATATTGTTTATTACAGCTCTAATAACACCTTTAGCATCAACACCTGGATGTTTGAAAAAATTTTTATCTTCAGCAGATAAAAATGCGTTAATTACATTTTTTGGAATTGAATTAAATGGAATAAATACTCTTTTTTCCTGTGAAAAATCTGCCACTAAATCACCATTACCAGAGTAAACTTTGCTAGAAACGGGAGGTTTGTAATTTTTAAGAAATTTATAATCTGGTAAATCATTAGAATACGTCCATAAGATACTTATTATCAAAATTGCTGATAAAAGAATAAAAGACGTAATTAAAATAAAGATATTTCTTAAAAATTTATTCATTTTAATTTCATTATATCTTGGAATTTGTTAAAGATATGGCAAGAAAATTAAACAAAATTTTAAAAATTAAATTACTAATGAAATTAACATTTACTAAATTATGGAAAAAAATTTATATATTGATGCTTCGCATCCTAACGAAACTAGAGTTGTTCTTAAATCAGGCGAAAATATTGAAGATTACGAGTACGAGGGTTTAAAAAATAACTTAATTAAAAATAATATTTATTTAGGAAAAGTAAGTAGAATTGAACCATCATTACAAGCTGCTTTTGTTGATTTTGGAAGAGAAAGACATGGATTTTTATCCTTTAATGACATTCAATCAGACTATTATCAAATTCCAAAAGCTGATTTAGAGAGAATTAAAGAAGAAGAAGAAAAAGCTAGAGAAGAGCTTTCAAGAGAAGTTCAGGCTAAAGAAGAAGAAAATATTGCTGAAGGAAAACTAGAAATTGATGACCCTATAGAAAAAACATCAGAAGAGCAGACAGAAGAAGACTCAAATAATAAAGAAAATATTTCTGAAAAAGAAAATTTAGGTGATGGAAAAGAAAAAAAAAAGGAGCATAGATTTAAATTTAAAAGATATAAAATTCAGGAAGTAATTAAACCCAATCAAGTAATTCTAGTTCAAGTCATTAAAGACGAAAGAGGGCAAAAAGGTGCTGCATTAAGTACTTTCATTTCAATTGCTGGAAAATATATAGTTTTAATGCCAAACACTCCTAAAGGAGGAGGTATATCAAGAAAAATATTTAATCCTTCTGATAGAAAAAAAATAAGAACAATTTTAAATGAAATTGAAATACCTAAAGAGATGGGATTAATTGTCAGAACTGCTGGAAGCAATAAAACAAAAAATGAAATAAACAGTGATTTAACAACTTTGATTAATTCTTGGAGTCAAATAAAAGAAAATGCAATAAACTCTATTGCTCCCTCTTTAATTCATCAAGAAAGTGAAATAATTAAAAGAACTTTAAGAGATATGTTTGACGAAAATACTCAAAATATAATTGTAGAAGGTAATGAGGGTTATAAAAAAGCTCAATCATTCATGAAAACTATGATGCCATCAAATGTGAAAAAAGTAAAAAAATATAGAGGAAAAATTCCACTATTTATTCAAGAAAATATTGAACAAAAGTTAAATCAAATATTCGACTCTGAAATTAAACTTAAGTCAGGGGGATATTTAGTTATTAACCCAACAGAGGCTTTAGTTTCTATTGATATAAATTCCGGAAGTTCAATAAAAGGAAAAAATGTTGAAAGCACTGCTTTAGATACTAATATTGAAGCTGCAGAAGAAATTGCAAGACAAATAAAGATAAGAGATTTATCTGGTTTAATCATTATAGATTTTATTGATATGCTAAGTTATGGAAATAGGAGGTTGGTAGAAAGAAAACTAAAAGAGAAATGCAGGTCAGATAGAGCAAGAATTCAAATTGGAAGAATAAGTAATTTTGGTCTATTAGAGATGTCAAGACAAAGACTAAGAGAAAGTGCGATTAAATGGAAAGTTACATTAACAGATGAGTCTTTTGCTCAAAAACTTTTAAAAATTGTAGAATTAAAAGCTGTAATTAATAAAGCTAAATTTGTTGAATTAAAAGTTTGTGAAAAAATTTCAGATTTCCTTAAAGAAAATTTTGTTAATGACTTAACTTATTTTGAAAAAAAAAATAAAATTAAAATAGATATTATAAGTGACAATTCATTAATTATACCTGAGTATATTATAGACATTAGAAATAAATCAAAAAAAACGCTTGAGCTAATAGAATATTACGAAAAATTGAAGAATTTAGAAATACAAAATAAAGAAGAAAAGTTTTCTGAAAAAATAGAAAATAAAAAAATTAATAAAAAAAAATATAATAAAAAAAGGTATTATAAAAAGACTAAATAATTCCTTTTGATGGTGAGGATGGATTGCCCATTAAAATTTTATCTATTCTTCCAGATTTGTAAGATTGTCTTCCTGCAATAACTGCATTTTTAAAAGCTAGAGCCATTTCAAATGGTTTTTTTGCTTTTGCTATAGCGGTGTTAACAAGAACTCCGTCACATCCTAATTCCATTGCAATTGTAGCGTCTGAAGCTTGACCCAAACCAGCATCAATAATCAATGGAAGTTTGGTTTGTTTTCTAATTATTTGAATATTAATTTTGTTTTGTATGCCTAGTCCTGATCCAATTGGGGCAGCTAGGGGCATAATTGCGTCAGCACCTGAATTCTCTAAACGCTTAGCCATTAAAGGATCATCATTACAATAAACCATAACCTTAAAACCTTCTTTAGCGAGAACTTCTGTAGATTTTAAAGTTTCAATCATGTCTGGAAATAAATTCTTTTTATCTCCTAAAACTTCTAATTTAACCAACTTCCAACCACCTATTTCTCTTGCTAATCTCAGAGTTCTCAAAGCCTCTTTTGAATTAAAACATCCAGCAGTATTGGGTAAATATGTTATTTTTTTTGGATCAATATAATCCATAAGCAAAGGCTTATTTTTATCTGAAATATTAACCCTTCTTACGGCAACTGTTACGATTTCTGCTCCTGAGAGTTTAATTGCTTTTGCGCACTCAGACATACTTTTATATTTTCCAGTTCCAACGATTAATCTGGAATTAAATTTTTTATTCGCAATAATTAGACTATCCTTTTTCAAATTAACCACCTCCAATAAAATGAACTATTTCGATTTTATCATTTTTATTTAATTTTATTTTATTAATTTTTTTTTTATCTATTATTTCTTCATTAAGCTCAATAGCTACTTTATTTAATGGAATTTTTAGATTTTTTAACACTTCAGAAAGGGTAGAATCTTGATTTATAGATTTGATTTTACCATTTATTTTAATTTTTATTTTTTTTATTTTTTTCATCGTATATAAGTGCTGAATGAATAATAAAATAATTATTATTAATGGTCCAAATCTTAATCTATTAGGAGAAAGAGAACAATCACAATATGGATCAACCACATTTGACCAACTTAAAGAAAATTGTTCTAAAAAAGGACAAGAAATTGGTCTTGATATTGAATTTGCTCAATCTAATATTGAAGGAGAGCTTGTTAATATAATTCAAGATGCTAGGAAAAAATTTGATGGTATGATTATAAATGCTGCTGCATTTACTCATACCTCTGTTGCCATAAGAGATGCTCTAGATTTATTCAAAAAACCAATTATTGAGCTACATTTATCTAATATTTATAAAAGAGAGGAATTTAGACATAAATCACTTATAAGTGCTGTAGTGAGTGGAGGAATTTTTGGATTAGGTGCTGAAGGATATATTTTGGCCATAATTTCATTACAAAAGTCTTTGCAAAATGAAAATAGATAAAAAAATAATTCAAGAACTAAGTGATTATTTAAAAGAATTTAATCTTACTGAAATAGAGATAACTGAAAAGGATACAAAAATTAAAGTATCAAAAAATAATGTTTCAATAAGTAATCAACCTCAAGTTATTTCGTCTTCATCACCTGCATCAAGTTCAACACCTACTCAAACTCAAAATATTAAATCAGGAACTGAAATTACTTCCCCTATAATTGGAACTGCCTATCATGCTCCAGAACCCGGTGCTAAAAAGTTTGTTGAGATTGGAAAAAAAATTAAAAAAGGTGATACAATAATGATTGTTGAGGCAATGAAAACAATGAATCATGTTCCTTCAACAGCAGATGGTGTAGTAAAAGAAATTTGTGTTGAAGATGGTCAACCAGTAGAATTTGGTCAAACTATTATTGTCCTAGAATAAATAATGTTTAAAAAAATTTTAATTGCAAACCGTGGGGAAATTGCAGTTAGAATTATTAGAGCATGTAAAGAATGGGGAATTCCTACTGTAGCTGTTCATTCCGATGTAGATAAAGAAAGCATGCATGTAAGAATGGCTGATGAAAGTGTATGTATTGGTTCACATCAACCTGCAAATAGTTATTTAAATATTCCAGCATTAATGTCAGCAATAGAACTTACAAATGCTGACGCTGTTCATCCTGGCTATGGTTTTCTTTCCGAAAATGCAAATTTTGCAAGAATTTTAGAAGAAAACAAAATTAATTTTATTGGAGCTTCATCAAAACATATTGAAATGATGGGTGATAAAATCCAGGCAAAAAGAATAGCTAAAGAAAATGGATTGCCTGTTATTGAGGGTTCTGAAGGAGGAGTAAAAGATGTATCTGAAGCAAAAAAACTTTGTAAAAAAATTGGTTTTCCTGTCTTAATAAAAGCCTCGGGTGGAGGTGGAGGTAAAGGTATGAAAATAGTTTATAAGGAAGAGGAATTTGAAACGTTATTTTCGACTGCAAAATCAGAAGCGCAAAAATACTTTGGTAATGACGAGGTTTATATTGAAAAATTTTTTCAAAATCCAAGACATATTGAGGTTCAAATATTAGCTGGAAAAAATAGAGCAGTTCACCTACATGAGAGAGACTGTTCGGTTCAAAGAAGGCATCAAAAACTTATAGAAGAAACACCAAGTCCAGTTTTAAATGATGAAATAAGAAAAGATTTATTTGAAAGAACAGTAAAAATGGTAACTAAAATAGGTTATATGGGGGCTGGTACTGTTGAGTTTATTTATGAAGATGGAAAATTTTATTTCCTTGAAATGAATACAAGAGTTCAAGTTGAACATCCTGTAACTGAGATGGTTACTGGTGTTGATATTATTAAAGAACAAATTTGGATTGCTTTTTCAGGAGAAACAGCTTTGAAACAAAGCGATATAAATCCTAGAGGACATGCAATTGAATGTAGAATAAATGCTGAGGATGCCAGTAAAAACTTTCAGCCTTCGCCTGGAGTTATTACTATGTGTCATCAACCATCTGGTTTTAGAACACGAGTAGATGGCGCAATATTTCAAGGATATAAGGTAACACCCTATTACGACAGTATGGTTTGTAAATTAATTTGTCATGGAAGAAACAGAACAGAAGCAATTCAAAGAATGAATAGATCCTTAGATGAATTTGTTATTGAAGGAATAACTACAACAATACCTCTACATAAAAAATTACTAAACCATAAAAAATTTATCAATTCAGATTTTAACGTTAGTTGGCTAGATAAAGATTCAATTGTTTAATAACAGTTTACAAGCCAAACATCATAAACAGGATGATCAAAAGGTGCGATTGATGGACTTGATGAAAACATCCAACCATTAAAAACAAAAACCTCATCATTATTTTTATTAGTCAAATCTCGAACTTGAATATAAGCTGTTATTTCTGGATTATCATCAAATTCTGAATTTTTACATTTCAAACTTTTAATTGATAGATCTTTAAACTTTATCAATTCTCCATTTTTAAGTTTAAGCAAGGTATTCTTAGAACTTATTTTATCTAAAATTTTTATATCAGTAAAAGTTCCTTCTAAATTACTTTTTGCGTTTGAGTTTAAAACTAAACAAAAATAAAATAAAAAAACTAAATAGATTAATTTAAAATTATTCTTTCCAACTTGAGTATTTCTTTTTAATACCATCTTGATTTTTATTTGGATAATATGCTTCGTCAGTTCCAGTTAAATTTTCTTGATGTGGTTTTTGCCACTCATATTTTTCTAAGGTATGTTTTTTCTCAATTTTATTTGGTGTAAAATGTATCCAAGAATACCATTCAACAGGTATTTTTGATGCGTCAATTGTGTTTGAATAGATAACCCATCTTTTTCCGTTTTTACTTTCATAGTATTTATTTCCTAGCTCATCAGTACCAACTAATTTTCCAAAAAAAATAGTTTTTAGTCTTGTTCCAAAAGTATCTTGATTCCACCAAATGAAAATTTTTTTTAAAAGTGTCAACATAATATTTTATTATTTATTCAATTAAAAATTGTAAAATTTAAATTAGACTAAAATATGAATATGTATATAAATTAATTGATTCATTATTCAAATTAAAATTTAAATTGAGGTCAAATGGCAAAGTATTTAGTTGAAACTTATTATACCTGTACCTTTAAAGTAAATCATTATTTAGATGATATTAACGAGGCAGAGTTAAAAAATTTAGAAAAAAGAGATGATGGTAAATTTGAGGTTTTAGACGTAAAACTTGATAACAGAAAAACAAAAAGTCTAGACCCTAAAAATAATAAAGTCCTTGAAAACAAAAAAGTAGAAGTAGTTACTGAAACAGATAAAAAAAGCGCAATAAATAAAGAGAGTGTAATAACAAATTTAAACACTACTAACGAAAAGTCAGGTAAAAGATTTAGCATGCCTGACAGAAGAAAAGGATATATTCAAAAAGCTACTATTGGTGACCACAAAGTTTACCTACATACTGGAGAATATGAAGACGGAAAAATTGGAGAAATATTCATTGATACCAGTAAAGAAGGTGAGCTAGTTAAAGCTTTAATGAATAATTTTGCAATTGCCGTTTCTCTAGGCCTTCAATATGGTGTTCCGTTAGATGAGTTTATAAGCGCATTTGTAGGTACAAAATTTGAGCCATCTGGCAAAGTCCATGGTAATGATAGAATTTTAAGTGCTACATCAATTTTGGATTATATTTTCAGAGAATTAGCTATTTCATATCAAAACAGGGAAGATCTAGCCCATACTCCAGCTATTGGAGGAAATGATTCCATCAATGCAGAGGAACAAAGCTCTGAGGATCAAAATCAATTATTGAAAATTGTAAAAGATATTACAAGTAAAGGTTTTGTTAGAAATAATTATAAAAAAAATCTAGTTGATCTTTCAGATGTAAAAATAAGTCTAAAAGGTAAGAAATAGATTATTTTTTAGTTTTTAAAGCTAAATTTAATTCTTTCAATTGATCTGGATTTACCTCAGATGGTGCATTCATCATCAAATCTTGTGCGTTTTGGTTCATTGGAAACATAGTAACTTCCCTAATATTTTTCTCATTAGCAAGTAACATTACTATTCTATCAATACCAGGTGCTATTCCTCCATGTGGTGGTGCACCATAACTAAGAGCATTAATCATACCACTAAATTTTTCATCTACTTGCTTTTTATCATATCCTGCAATTGAAAAAAGTTTATACATAAGTTCTGGTTTATGATTTCTAATTGCTCCTGAAGATAATTCTATACCATTACAAACTATGTCGTATTGATAAGCAAGTATATCTAATGGGTTTTCAAAATCTTTATCACTTAAATCACCTTGAGGCATTGAAAATGGATTATGACTAAATTCAATCTTGTTTGTTGATTCATCTTTTTCGAACATTGGATAATCTACAATCCAACAAAATGCGAAAATATTTTCATCAATTAAATCAAGATCTTTCGCAATTTTATCTCTTGCTAGTGCAGTAATTTTTTCTAATTCATCCTGTTTTCCACAAGCCATGAAAATACTATCCCCTATTTCACAGTTTGTTTTTTTCATGATTTCAACCAATGCGTCTTGAGAAAAGAATTTTCCTATAGGGCCTTTTGCTGAAATATCTTTATCTTTTTCAAAAGTAAAGTAAGCTAAACCAGAAGCACCTTCTTCTTTAGCCCATTTATCAATATTATCAAAAAAACTTCTAGGCTTATCTTTTGTATTTTTTGTAACAATACATCTTACTTTAGATCCAGATTTTACTAATTTTTTAAATATTTCAAATGATACATCTTCTCTTGTAAAAATTTCAGTTATATCATTTATAATGAGTGGGTTTCTTAAATCTGGTTTATCAGTACCATATTTAAGCATTGCTTCCTTGTATGAAATCTTAGGAAATTTATCAAACATCAGTTTTTTAGTTGAAAAATTTTTAAATGTATTAACCATTAACTTTTCAACAACATTAAATACATCCTCTTGTTCAACAAATGACATTTCCAAATCTAATTGATAAAACTCCCCTGGACTTCTGTCTGCTCTTGCATCTTCATCTCTGAAACAAGGTGCAATTTGAAAGTATCTATCAAAGCCCGAAACCATTATTAATTGTTTAAATTGCTGAGGAGCTTGTGGTAGTGCATAAAATTTTCCTGGATTTAAACGACTAGGTACTAAAAAATCTCTAGCTCCCTCTGGACTAGACGAGGTTAAAATTGGTGTTTGAAACTCTAAAAAACCTAATTTAGTCATTTCATTTCGGATGTATGAAATAACCTTAGATCTTAAAATAATATTTTCATGAATTTTTTTTCTTCTTAAATCTAAGAATCTATATTTCAATCTTATTTCCTCTGCATATTCTTGATCACTAAAAATTGGCATAGGGAGCTCTTTACAAGTGCCTAAAACTTCATGCTGCTCAATAACAACCTCAATTTCACCAGTGTCAATTTCAGAATTAATTGTTTCTTTAGATCTGTTAACGACTTTTCCCTCAACTTTAATTACTGTTTCTAATTGCATTTTTTCTAAATCAGAAAAATATTTATTATCTTTATCAATTATACATTGGGTAATTCCATAATTATCTCTCAAATCAATAAATAATAAATTCCCATGATCTCTTTTTTTATTTATCCAGCCTGAAAGAGAAATTTTTTTATCTACATCCTCTTTTCTTAATTCATTACACCTGTGTGTTCTGTATTTATTCAATTAAACCTCTAATGCTTCTTTTATAATTTTAAAATCGATCGGTTTCTTTCTTTTTAAACTAATTTCGTCGATTTTATATATGAAATCGGAAATTTTGCCATAAGTTCTATCAATTCTCTTAATTATAAATTCAATAAGTTTTTCGTCTATTGATATTTGACGATCAGAAAGATTTTTTAATATTAGTGCATAAATTAAATCATCACCAGGTTTTTCAATTTGAGATAATATAAAATTAGTAGATCTTGAATTAAGATCATTTAATTTAAATTTAAAGTCAACTATTGGTATTTTTGAGGTTACTATTAAGTACTTATTATCCTGATCTATTATATTTATAAGTGTAAATAACAAGTTTTCATTTATTTTTTCAGTTAAATCCTCAACAATAATATTTTCATATATTTTAATTTGTTGAAGAAAGTCATTATTAATATCTTCTGCATTAATTTTGATTCCTTTATGCTTTTCTAAAAATATATTTATTAAATGACTTTTTCCTGAAAACTTTTCACCTATTACGTTTATAAAATTTTTATCCCATTTTGGCCAACTATTTAAAAGACTAAAAGAGTATTCGTTGCTACTTGAAACATAAAAATCCTGATCTTTAAAATTTTGATCATAATCAAATTTAAGTATTTGCTGATTAAGATTTGTCATTTAAAACCCAAATTTTATTTTTAATTTCAAAATCATAATTTCGATCACTCATAACTTCTAAAAACTTATCAGGTGTTCCATTAAAAATAACTTTATAAAAATTATTTCTATTATCGAACTTATAAATTGAAAAATTATATATCAAGTCCATATCAGATAAAATTTTTTCAAATTTATTAATTTTTATATTATTAGAATTATCAATAGAAATATTTAAAGATAACTTTACTGAAGTATTGATTTGATTTTGTGATTTCCAAAAATCTTCGTAGACTAATTTTAAATTATCAATAAATTCAAATAACTCTTCTTCATTATCAAAATTAACCTCAGTGTAATTTAAATTTTTTAAATTGTTATTTTTATTAAAAAAAATTTTGTTAAATACTCTTATTTTATTATTATCCATAAAAACAATCATAATAATGTGGTCATTTATATTGTATTTATTTATAATTTCTTTGAAGTCATAAGTTTCTAAAATATTAATGTTTTGTTTTATCAATCTAAAATCATCTAAATCTTCAGTAGGTAAAATATAATTTAAAAGACTGTATTTTTTATTATTTAAATTCCATGTAGAAAATAATTTATTCTCAGAGAACATTAAAACTTGATTTTTATTTTGATCAACAATTACAGGGATGAATAAAAAATCTTTTTTCACAGGTAAAGATGGAAAAACATTTTTCGTTTCTAATAAATCAAATATATTTTTTTTATTAAATGAAACATTTAGGGTAAGATAATAAATTTCATCAATAAACTTTTCTTCCTTAATTGAGAAAGTTTCTATCATTCCTTTTATTTGATTAATTGATGTATTTTTTAATTTTACCTGATCTTTACTTTGGACAATTGACAAAATAAGTTCATTAAATGCCTTTACAAATCCTTCATCGATAATTTCATTTTTATTAAAATTTATTTCAAAAGGTGTTGATATTTCAATATCATTTATGGAAAATGTCTTCGAATGACTTTTTCCTGTGGAAAAGAAAATATTTATTAAAGCAAGAAATAAAAAAAAATTATATAAAGGCTTTAAATTACTAAGTAGAGAAATAAATTTCATAAAACATATTAATGAATAAAAAAAAATTTACCTATAAAAAAAGTGGAGTTAATATTAAAGCTGCAGACAAGTTTGTTGATTTCATTTCCACAGTTTCAGCAAAAAAAAGAGGCAAAAAAAAGTTCTCTAATATAGGAGGGTTTGGTTCAATCACAAATATACCAAGTAATATTAAACAACCTAGAATCGTTGCTTGTACTGATGGTGTGGGAACTAAAATTGAAATTGCTAATACATTAAATAAATTTGATACTATTGGTATTGATCTGGTTGCTATGAGTGTAAATGATTTGATTGTTCAAGGAGCTAAACCTTTACTTTTTTTAGATTATATTTCAATAAATAAAATTGATCTTAAAAAACTTAAATCAATTATAAAAGGAATTAACAAAGGCTGTAATCAATCAGAATGTGAGCTCGTCGGTGGAGAAACTGCTGAAATGCCAGGTACTTATGAAAAAGGTAAATTTGATATCGCAGGTTTTGCTGTAGGAGTTGTAGGAAAGAATAGAATTTTAAATAAAAATAAAATAAAAAAAAATAATCTTATAGTTGCAATTCCCTCCAGCGGTTTACATTCTAATGGGTATTCTCTTGTAAGATATTTATTAAAACAAAAAAAAATAAATATTAAAAAAAATAAATTTTTAAAATCTGAACTTCTAAAACCAACTAAAATATATGTTAAAGAAATAATGAATTTGATAAATAATAACTTAATCAATGGCTGTGCAAATATAACTGGGGGAGGTTTGTCTGATAATATTAAAAGAATAATACCAGATAAACTCTCTGCACATATAAGTTTAGATAAAATTAAAATTTCTAAAATATTTAATTGGCTTAAAAATAATGGAATTTCTGATAAAGAAATGCTGAAAACATTTAATTGTGGAGTTGGTTTTTGTCTTATTGTTGAAAGTAAAAATTTAAAAAAAATAAGTAAATTTTTTTCAAAAGAATACAAACCATATGTAATTGGAAGAATTTTAAGTAATAAAAACAAAGTTAAGTTAAATGGTTCTATCAACTGGTATCAATAGAATTAGAACAGCTGTATTTATTTCAGGGACGGGCAGTAATTTAAAATCTTTAGTTAAATTTTCTAAAACTAAATTATCTCCTATATCAATTGAATTTATTGTTTCAAATAACTTTAAGGCAAAAGGTTTAAATTATGCCAAAAAATTTAAAATTAAAAAAAAAGTTTTAAATTTTAAAAACAAAAAATTAAGCGAGAATAATCTACTTTCTATCTTGAAAAAAAATAATATTGAAATGATTTGTCTAGCTGGATTTATGAAAATTTTGTCAAAAAATTTTATAAAAAAATTTAAAGGAAAAATTTTAAATATACACCCCTCTTTACTACCTAAATATAAAGGATTAAATACTCATCAAAGAGTATTAAATAATAAAGAAAAATACTCAGGATGCACTGTTCATTTTGTAAATGCTAGATTAGACTCGGGGAAAATTATTCTACAAAAGAAAGTAAAAATTTCAAAAAAAGATACAGAGATCTCACTTGCTAAAAAAATTTTAGTTCAAGAGCATAAACTGTACCCAAAAGCTATATTAAAAGTTTTTAATCTTTAAAGAAAAAATCTATTTCAATTTTAGCATTTTCAACACTATCTGATCCATGCACAGAGTTTTTGTCTATTGAAATCCCATATTTTTTTCTAATGGTACCCTCTTCTGCATCTTCTGGGTTTGTAGAACCCATTAATTCTCTATTTCCTAAAACTGCATTATCTTTTTCAAGAACCATTACAACAATTGGGCCTGATGATAGATAGGCACATAAATCGTTATAAAATGGCTTGGTTTCATGTACTTTATAAAATTTTTCAGCTTCTGATTTTTCAATTTGGATTTTTTTTTCTTTTAAAATTGTAAAACCATTATTTTTAAACATTTCTTTGATTTCATTTTCTAGATTTCTCTCAACTGCATCTGGTTTTATAATTGATAAGGTTTGTTCTAAATTACTCATAATGATCCTCTATTAGTTTGTTTAATAATCTCACTCCATAACCTGTTGCACCTCCAGAATTTAATGCTCCACCATATTTTGAAAAAGCCATTCCAGCTATGTCCAAATGTGCCCAAGGTGTTTTATTTAAAATAAATCTTTGCAAAAATTGTGCAGCGGTTGTTGATCCTGCTCCTCCAACATAATTTATATTTTGCATATCTGCATTTTTAGAGTCAATTAATTTATCAAAATTTTTATTTAATGGCATTCTCCAAACTTTTTCTTCTACACCCTCTCCTGCATCAATTAATTGTTTACTTAATTTGTCATCATTTGAAAACAAACCTGCATATTCAGAACCAAGAGAAACAATGATTGCTCCAGTTAAAGTTGCAAGATCTACTATAAATTTTGGTTTAAATTTTTCCTCTGTGTAAGTTAATGCGTCTGCTAACACCAATCTTCCTTCTGCATCTGTATTTAATATTTCAACAGTTTTTCCGCTATAAGACTTTACAATATCTCCTGGTCTTTGTGCGTTTCCTCCTGGCATATTCTCAACTAAACCAACAACACCTACTGCATTTACTTTTGCTTTTCTTAAGGCTAAACTTTTCATTAAACCAACAACAACAGCAGATCCCGCCATATCATATGTCATGTCCTCCATGAACTTAGCAGGTTTTAAAGAAATACCTCCTGTATCAAAACAAACTCCTTTTCCAACAAAAGCCAGAGGTTTAGATCTATCTTTTAAACCATTCCATTCCATAGTTACTAAATAAGATCCTCTGATACTTCCTTGGCCCACACCTAATAATGTATTCATTCCAAGTTTTTTTAATTTTTTTTCATCATAAATGACTATCTTTAGGCCATATTTTTTTAGAGATTTTAATCTTCGTGCATATTCATCGGGATGCAGAACATTTCCAGGCTCAGACACCAAGTCTCTAGTGAAAAAAGTGCCTTCTTCTATAGAATTGAATTTAACTTGATCCTTAGTAGAAGTTTTATTTTTACCAATAACATTTACTAAAAAATTTTTTTTATTTTTTTTAGATTTATATTTTTCAAACTTATAAGATTTCAATCTCATTCCATGCAAAAAGTATCCAATAGAATTTTTTAATCTATTAGGTATTGTGTCTGAATTTAAAACAAATTCATTTTGACTATTTTCTTTGAACAAGTCATAAAATTTTGCACCTAAATTTTCTAAATCCGAACTCGTGATTTGTTTTTTTAATGAAATTAAAATTATTTTTCTTTTTGAGTTGATATCAAAATATATTATTTTTTTCTTTAGGTCTTTTGTTTTAATTAAATCTGTAATAAATGAATATTCGGTATTCGACACATATTTTTTTAAACCAGAATTATCGAATTTTTCATCAGTAAATATTATTAAATTAGAGGAAGTTTTTTTAGAAGATACGCTATTATAGTTAATTGTTACTGGCATAAATTTTAAATTCAATCTAAGTGTGATGGATGCTATATAGTAATTAAATAGTCATATTTCAATGAAAAAAATTTTATTTCAAAAACTACTCATAGATTATATCAGCTTTTTTTTAATTGCTTTATTCAGTTCGAGTATAATTATTTGGGTTTTTCAAGCTGTGAATTATTTAGATATTATGATCGAGGATGGTCGTGACTATCTTGTTTATATAAATTATACCTTATTAAATTTTCCAAAAATAATAAGTAAACTGTATCCATTTGTTCTCTTTTTTAGTCTTTATTACGTAACTATAAGATATGAAACAAATAATGAGCTAATTATTTTTTGGAATTTTGGGGTGAGTAAAATCCAATTAATAAATTTTATATTGAAATTTGCATTCATATTAATGATTATTCAAATTATTCTATCATCATTTATTGTTCCCAAATCTCAAGATTTAGCGAGATCTTTTTTAAGAACATCTGATATTAATTTTTTTGAAAATTTTATTAAATCGCAAAGATTTAACGATACAATTAGAGGTGTAACGATTTACAGTGAAAGTAAAGATGCAAATGGAAATATGTATAATTTATATTTAAAAAAAGAAACAGGGGAAAATGCTTTTCAATTAACATATGCAAAAAAAGGTAAGTTTGAAGAATTTAACAAAATTCCCGTTTTAGTTTTGTATGAAGGAGAAACTATTACAAAAAAAAATAATGAAATAACTAATTTTAGTTTTTCTAAATCAGATTTTCCTTTAAATAATTTTGAGACTAATACAATTACCTTTAAAAAAACACAGGAATTATCGTCTATTAATTTATTTAAATGTTTAATGTTAATTTATGGTAAAAATTTAAGTAATAATAATTACATTGAAAATTGTAAAAAAAGTAATTTAAAAAATATTTTTAAAGAAATTTATAAAAGATTAATTATCCCATTTTATATTCCCGTTTTGGCTGCAATAACTTTTTTACTTTTTCTTTCTTCAAAAGAAAATACAAATTACTCTAAATTTAAATTATATACGTTTATTTTAGGTTTATTTTTTATTATTTTTTCAGAAACAACAATAAGATTAATTTCTGAAACATTTTATTCAAATTTATTAATTGTTATAATACCCTACAGTGTTTTTATTCTGCTCTATTTAACTTTTATAAAAAAACTTAGTTTTAAAATTATATCTAAATGAAAATATATATCAGATTTTTAACCTATACTTTTTTTAAATCCTTTTTTTATGTTGTAGGAGTAATGTTGAGTTTAATTTTTATTTTAAATTTAATATCTGAGTTAGAATTTTTTAGAGAAAAAAATGTTGATGCTAATATTGCGCTCTTTTTAGCTTTTTTAAACTCTCCGACAATGATTTTTGAAATTTTTCCTTTTATTTTTTTGATAACTACCCAATTATTTTTTATAAAATTATTTAATAATAATGAAATTGAAATATTTAAATATTCAGGTCTTAAAAATTCAAATATCTTAATTTTTCTTAGCTCAGTTTCAATAATCACAGGAATTTTAATCACAGTTTTATTTTATAATTTGTCTTCAAATTTCAAAAATATTTATCTGGAAATCAAATCAAAATATAACACTGACGGTAAATATCTAGCTGTTGTGACTAAAAATGGTCTTTGGATTAAAGATAAAGTAATAACAAAAACATATATTATAAATTCCTCTTCAATAAAAGATAACTTTTTAGTTAACAACTTTATAACTGAATTTGATGAAAATTATAATGTAATAAGAAATATCAAAAGTGAAAAAATTGATATAACCGAAAAAGAATGGCTGATTTATGATGCAAAAATTTATGAAAAAAATAACTACGAACTAAAAAAAATTTACAAAATTAAAACAAATTTTGATTTTATAACAATTCAAAGTCTTTATTCAAATTTATCATCTTTAAGTATTTTGGAACTAATGAATTTAAGGGAGAATTATATAAGGCTAAATTACTCTTTAGTTGAAGTTGATCTTCAACTATTCAAACTAGCAACATATCCAATTTATTTATTTTTAATGACAATATTTTCATCATTGATCATGTTTAGAATAAAAAGAATGGACAGTAAAACTTTTAGTATTTCATTAGGTCTTTTTCTTTCTGTAATAATATACTATATAAATAACTTTTTTAATGTAATGGGAAGCACTGAGAAAATATCATTGTTTTTTTCTGTTTGTATTCCATTAATAATACTAAGTTTAACAAACAGTGTGATGCTAAGAAAAATAAATGAAAAATAAAATTTACTTATACTTTGTTATTTTTTTTTTAAATTTTATTATATGCTCTATTTCGTTAAGCTCAGATCAATTTAATTTTAATGTAACCGAAATTGAAATATTAGAAAACGGTAATTTAGTTAAAGGATCAAACAGAGGCACCATCACTACAGATGATGGTTTAATTTTAAACGCAAACATTTTCGTTTATAACAAAATTTCAAATATTTTAGAAGCACAAGGCAATGTAAAAATTGAAGATAACAAACAAAATATAAAAATTTTTGCTGATACTATAATTTATAACAAAAATGACGAAATTATTCTTACTAACAAAAACTCCAAAGCCATATATGATATGTCAAAAATTCTTTACGCAGATAAATTTAAATTTATTAAAAAAGAAAATATTCTTAATGCAGAAGGTAATGTTAGGGCTGAAGATATATCAAACAAGTATTTCATAAAAACAGATGAACTTACTTATTTTAAAAATGAAGAAAAAATAATTACAAAAGGTGTTACAAATTCTAAAATCAATTCAAAATATGAAATTAAAAGTAAAGATGTAGTTTTTTTTCCAATAAAAAATGAGTTAAGTTCTAATAAGAAAACTGAAATAAAAGATAAAAATTCTCAAGTTTTTTATTTAAATAAATTTAATTTTTTGATTGACGACGAGGTGATTAAAGGAGAAAAAATTTTAATTGTTACAAATTATAATTTACCAAAAAGTGATAAATTTTTTTTTGATAATGCAATTATTGACCTTAAAAATAAAAAATTTGTAGGAAAAGATACTGATATAAGAATTCATAAAAGTATTTTTGACAATTCTGAAAATGATCCAAGATTAAAAGGAGTTTCAGCAAAGATAGAATCTGACATATCTATAATAAATAAAGGAATTTTTACAAGTTGTAAGGAAAATGATAACTGTCCTCCGTGGTCTTTAATGGCTGAAAAAATTACCCATGATAAAACAAAAAAACAATTGATGTATGATAGTGCAATTTTAAAAATTTATGATTTTCCAGTTCTATATTTCCCAAAATTTTTTCACCCAGACCCAACTGTCGAGCGTCAGACAGGTTTTTTAAAACCTGAGCTAAACAATTCTAGTGTTCTAGGAAGTTCAATTTCAATACCGTACTTTAATATCATTTCAGAGAATAAAGATTTTACTATTAAACCTGTAATATTTGATAGCAATGTTTTTATGGCAAATACTGAATATAGGCAGGCAAATGAATTTTCAAATTTTATAGCTGATTTTGGATATGTTAAAAATTATAAATCTACAACATTTAATAAAAGAAAAGATTTATCTCACCTGTTTGCAGAATTTGATTTTGACCTTAATTTTAAAAATTTTATTTCTAGCGACTTGCATGCAAAAATTGAGAAAGTAACTAATGATTCCTACCTAAAAATTTTTAATTCTTATATTACAAAATCAGAAGTAAGACCTGAAAATTTGGATAAATTAAACAGTAACGTTAAGATATATTTAAACCATGAAGATTATAATTTTGAAGGTGGTATTGAAGTTTATGAAGATTTAAATACAAGTAAAAATGATAGATTTCAGTATATATTTCCTTATTACAATTTTGATAAGTCCTTATCAAAAAATTATTATGGTGGTTATTTAAATTTTTCTTCAATTGGCAGCAATGATTTAAATAATACCAATGAACTTAAAACGAGTATTATTAATGATTTAGTTTATAATAGTAAAAGCTTTATATCTGATAATGGATTTAAATCAGAGTATAGTATTAATCTAAAAAACATAAATTCTATTGGAAAAAATAGCTCTAATTACAAATCTACTCCTCAAATAGAGCTGGTGAGTCTTTTAAATGCTGAATTAAGCTTGCCGATGATTAAAAATACTGGTGACTACACAAACTTACTTACACCAAAAATGTCTTTGAGGATTAATCCAGGTGATATGAAAAATTATTCAAGCTCTTTAAACAAAATTGATGTTGGAAATATATTTTCAACAAATAGACTTGGTCTAACAGATACCCTTGAAGCTGGAAGATCTCTAACAATTGGATTAGATTTTAAAAGAGAAAAAAGCTCATTGGAGGATATAAATAAATATTTTGAATTTAAAATAGCAACTGTCTTAAGAGATAAAGAGGAAAAATTTATCTCTAAAAAAAGTACATTAAATAAAAAAACTTCAAATATATTTGGTTCACTTGATAGTAAAATATCTGAAAAAATTAATATTGGATATAATTTCTCAATAGATAGTGAACTTAATAACATTGAGTATAACGATGTTAATGCAACATTTTCATTAAATAATGTGGTCACTAAGTTTAACTTCATTAAAGAATCTGGTCCTGGAGAAATAGGAGACTCTAATGTTTTAGAAAGTTCTATAAGTTATACAATTGATGACCAGAATTCCTTAAAATTTAATACAAGAAGAAACAGAAAAATTAGTCTGACAGAATATTACGATTTAGTATATGAATATAAAAATGACTGTCTTACAGCTGGAATTAAGTATAATAAAACCTATTATTCTGACGGTGATTTAAAACCTACAGAAAATTTATTTTTTACTTTAACACTATTCCCTTTAACTACGTATGAATATAAAGCAAACGAAATTTTAGGTAATTAAGTCTAAATGTACAGAATATTTTCTTTTTTATTATTAAACTTAATTATTTTATTAATTTCTTTTAAAACTTTTTCTAGTGAGAATAAAATATTATTTAAGATTAATAATCAAATAATAACTTCTATAGATCTTTTAGATGAGATTAATTATTTGCGTTCGATAAATAAAGAATTCAAAAATCTAGAAAAAAATGAAATATTTGAAATTGCAAAACAATCTTTAATTAGAGAGAAAATAAAAGAAATTGAATTAGTAAAAATTTTAAAAGAGGTAAAAATAGAGAATGAAATTTTAGATGATCTATTAATTTCTTATTTTAATAAATTTGGAATTAATTCAAAAAATGATTTAAATAATTATTTTCATGATAAAAATATAAACCCCAAATTAGTAGAAAATAAAATTACAATTGAAGCCTTATGGAATCAACTAATTTATTCAAAATTTAACCAAAGTGTAAAAATTAATGAGGAAGAAATTAAAAAAGAACTCAAACAAAAAAGCAAACAAAAAATTTTTCAATTATCAGAAATTTTTTTCAACCTTAAAAATGATGAAAATTTAAATAAAAAATTTAAATTAATAAATAAAGAAATTAAAGAAAAAGGTTTTTCAAAAGCTGCTTTGTCTTATAGCATTTCAGACTCTTCTAAAAATGGGGGTAAGATTGGATGGGTTAAAGAATCTGTCTTAAGTAAACAAATTAAAAATCAATTGGAATTAACCACGATTGGAAATTTTACAAATCCATTGGTTGTTCCAGGAGGATTTTTGATTTTAAAAGTAGAAAATATTAAACTAGTTGAAAACGAAATAAATGTGGAAAAAGAAATTCAAGCAATAATTAAACAAAAACGAAATAAACAACTAAATCAATTTTCAAATGTTTATTTTAATAAGATAAAGAAAAATATTCAGATAAATGAATTATAAGCCAATTTTAGTTGTATCAGGAGAGCCTAATAGTATATTTTTAGAAATATATTTTAAGGTTTTAAAATCAACCAAAATAAAGAATCCATTAATTCTTATATCATCAGAAAGACTAGTTAAATTACAAATGAAATTACTTAAAGTAAAAAAAAAAATTAGGTTAATTAATTATAATCATCTAGAAAAATATAAATTAGATAATAAATTTATAAATTTAATTGACGTAAAATATGAAACAAAAAAAGCTTTCGAAAAAATAAGTAAAAAATCAAATAAATTTATTAAAAATTCTTTTGATTTAGCTTTTAAAATTATCAAAAAATATAAATTAAAAAAATTTATTAATGGTCCAATATCAAAAAAAAATTTTTTAAATTCTAAATTTTTAGGCATGACAGAATATATTTCTAGTCATCATTCTGTAAAAAACAGCTGTATGTTGATTTATAATAAAAAAATTGCTGTCTGTCCCTTAACAACTCATTTACCTATTAAACTTGTATCAAAGAAAATTACAAAGAAATTAATTTCTGATAAAACATTTTTAATCAATAGTTTCTATAAAAAAATGTTTAATAAGAAACCCAGAATCGGTGTTTTAGGACTTAATCCACATTGTGAAAGTTTTCATAAATTTGATGAAGATCAAAAAATATTAAAACCAATTATAAAATATCTGAAAAAAAAATATAAAATTTCAGGTCCCTATCCTGCTGATACAATTTTTTTAAAAAATAATAGAAATAAATTTGATGTGTTGATTGGCATGTACCATGATCAAGTTTTAACGCCCATAAAAACAATTTATGAATATGATGCTATAAATATTACATTGGGATTACCCTTTATACGTATATCTCCAGATCATGGACCTAATGAAAAGATGCTGGGTAAAAATATCTCAAATCCAACTAGTTTACAGAAAGCTATAACCTTTTTGGATAAAATTTGATTAAAGCAAAAAAAAGTTTAGGTCAAAATTTTTTAATTGATAGTAATATTTTACAAAAAATTACAAATACAACAGAAATTAAAAATAAACTAGTTTTTGAAATTGGTCCTGGAACTGGAAATTTAACAAACTATATTCTTAAAAAAAATCCAAAAAAAATTTACGTAATTGAAAAAGATAATGAACTTTCAAATAATCTTGAAAATAAATTTAACAATCAAATTACAATTATTAATGATGATGTTTTAAAAATAGATGAAACTAAACTTTTTAATGAAAAAGTAATAGTTTTTGGTAATTTGCCTTATAATATTTCAACAGAAATTTTAAGTAAATGGATAGTAAATTTAAAAGAAGACTTTTGGTTTGAATGTTTAGTTTTAATGTTTCAAAAAGAAGTTGCCGATAGAATAATTGCGCAAGTTAATACTTCAAATTATGGAAGGCTATCTATAATTTGTAATTGGAAGCTTAATATAAAAAAGATATGTGATATTAAACCAGAGTCATTTTCTCCAAAACCTAAAGTAGATAGCTCCTTGCTATTTTTCTATCCAAAAAAAAGTTTTGTTAAAATTAATGATCCAAATAATTTGGAAAAAATAACAAGAGTTTTTTTTAATCAAAGAAGAAAAATGTTAAAAAAACCTTTTAATCAACTTTTCAACGGAGATCAAAAAGTTTTAAATAAGCTAAAAATAAATTTAAATTTAAGACCTCAAAACCTAAATGTAGAAACTTATTACAAGCTAGCTTTTGAATATGAAAAATTAAGAAGTTAACTTCTCAACATGACTTCTTATATAATCAGGATCATAATCTTTAGATCCATCAGTTATAACTGCATCTATCAAATTTGATATTTTTAAATAACATTCATTTAAATCATTATTAATAACTACATAATCATAATTTATCCAATGCAAGACGTCTCTTTCAAATTGTTTCATTCTTTCTTCTGCAATTAATTTATCATTTGAATGTCTTTTAGATAATCTTTCAAATAGAACTTTCTTACTTGGGGGGAGTATAAAAAAAGTAATCAATTTATAATCTAATTTTTTATTCTTAATTTGATCTGCTCCTTGCCAGTCAATGTCAAAAAGGACATTTTTACTTTTATTTAGTTTATCTATAACTGGTGTTCTTGTTGTGCCATAAAAATTATTAAAAACTTTTGCGTATTCAAGGAATTCTTCATTTTGGATTAATCTTTTAAATTTTTCCTCGTCTACGAAATAATAATCTTCGTTTTGGTTTTCGTTAGGCCTTGGTTGTCTGGTAGTATGTGATATTGAAATTTCAAAATTATCTTTTTCAGATAACTTTTTAACTAACGTAGTTTTACCTGCTCCAGAAGGAGAAGATAATATTATCATTACTCCATCTTTTTCTGATGGCATTAAAATTTCTAGTTAGCTTTTCCTTCGATAAACTTAACTGCGTCACCTACAGTCAAAATTTTCTCGGCTTCACTATCTGAAATTTCAGATCCAAATTCTTCTTCAAAAGCCATCACTAATTCAACTGTATCTAAACTATCAGCACCTAAATCATCTATAAAACTTGACTCTTCAGTTACTTTAGCTTCATCGATACCTAAATGATCTGCTACAATTTTTTTTACTTTGCTTGAAACGTCTTCTGACATATTGATCCTTTTTGTTATAAATTCTTAATAGTTTAAAAACCTATTTTGTCAAGCCATATACATGCCCCCATTAACATGTAAGGTCTCTCCATTTATGTAACTTGATTGACTTGAGCATAAAAAAAGCACTGCATTTGCAATATCATCTGGCTCACCCAGTCGAGCAGATGGAATTTTTGTTATTATAGCCTCTTTAAATTTATCATCTAATTTATCAGTCATTGCTGTTTTTATAAAACCAGGTGAAATACAATTTATATTTATGTTTTTTTTAGCATATTCTATCGCCAAACTCTTTGACATCGCAATTATACCAGCTTTAGATGCTGTGTAATTTACCTGTCCTAGATTCCCTGTATGACCAACAACAGATGTAATGTTAACAATCTTTCCAGATTTATTTTTTAGCATTTTTTTTATTGCTGACTTGCTTATTAAAAAGGTTGATGTCAAATTAATATCAATTACTTTTTGCCATTCATTTAAAGTCATCCTTATTGCTAAGTTATCTTGGGTAATTCCTGCATTATTAACTACACAATCTAAACTACCGCCAAGTTCTTTGGTTGCATTTTCAACAAATTCTTCAATTTTATCACTTTGAGAAATATCAAACTTTAATATTTTAATATTGCCGAATTTGTCTTTTAGCTCCTCAAGTTTTTCTATTCTTGTACCTGAGGCTAAAATATTTGCCCCTGCTTGATTTAATTTTTCAATAATTGAATTTCCAATTCCACCAGAAGCACCAGTGACAATAATATTTTTACCTTTTAAATCTATCATATTTTTAGAACTTCAATATCACTTTGACTATTAATTGTATCAATTTTTACATTCCTATTAATTCTTTTTACTAAACCTGACAAAACTTTCCCAGGTCCGATTTCTATAAAATGATCCACATCATTTTCTATCATATTTATTACGCTTTCT
Organism: uncultured Pelagibacteraceae bacterium; assembly: GCA_902571135.1. Taxonomy (GTDB): domain Bacteria; phylum Pseudomonadota; class Alphaproteobacteria; order Pelagibacterales; family Pelagibacteraceae; genus Pelagibacter. Next base: position 110,638 of record CACGAU010000004.1, read on the forward strand.
CTCCATCTAACTCTATTCTCTATTTGCTTTATTAAGAGATTTTTAAGCTCATCTGGATCTTTAATTTCATTGGCAGTAACGTTTGAAATTAATTTATTTTGCCCATTTTTAAAGTTAAGTTTATTTAACTCCTCTGTCATAATTTTTGTAGCATTATTCATCATATCACAATGAAAAGGAGCACTTACTGGAAGTTTGATGTTTTTTATTGAATTATCTTTTAAAATTTGAATTAATTTTTCTAAATCCTCTGTTTTTCCACTTAAAACAATTTGACCTTCGGAATTATCGTTTGCAATTTGCGCTTTTAAATTTTCTTTATTATCTATCAAAATTTTTTCAATTAAATCAACGGTTGAGCCTAATACCGCAACCATCCCTCCCTGTCCTTTAGGCACAGAGTTTTGCATAGCATCTCCTCTGATTCTTAATATTTTTAAAGTATCTGAAAAATTTAGATATCCTGCACAAGATAAAGCTGAATATTCACCTAAAGAGTGCCCGGCAAAGTATTTTGCTTTATTTAAATCTAAGTTGAATTCATTCTTTACTACCTTAAATATTGAATAACTTATTAAAAATATTGCTGGTTGTGTATTAACTGTTAAGTCTAACTCTTCTTTTGGTCCTTCTAAAATTAGCTTAGAAATAGAAAAATTTATTGTATCATCTGCTTGTTTAAACAAATCTTTTACTATATTAAATTTATCATAAAGCTCTTTTCCCATTCCCACCATTTGAGATCCCTGACCTGGAAAAATTACTGAAAACATATAAAAAAAACCAATATTTTTGCCTTTTTAACTATTGTAATTGAACTTTTATAATAGTATATCCTCACTTTTTATTAAAGAACTTAAATGAATTTATACGAACATACTATTATTGCTAGGCAAGATACTTCACCAAGCGAATTAAAGCAACTGACAGAAAAGTATTCTAAAATTGTTGAAAAAAATGAAGGTGAGGTTGTTAAAACAGAAAACTGGGGGTTGCTAAATTTATCTTATCTTATCAAAAAAAATAAAAAAGGAAGTTACATACACTTTAAAATTAAAGGTAAAGGGACTGTAATTGATGAGTTAGAGAAAAATGAAGCTATTGATAAAAAATTACTAAGATATCTGACGGTTAGAGTAAAAAAATTTGATTTAGAAACAAACTATTTTGGAAAAAAAGAAGATAGTGAAAAAAAAGAAAGTATTAAAAACTAATGCCAAAAAAACAAAGTGGAAACAAAAAAGGTAAACAAAGTAACTTTGCAAAATTAAGTATTTTTCAACCAAATAAATATAAATTCAAAAAGACTTGTCCATTGTCGGTTAAAGGTGCCCCTGAAGTTGATTATAAAAACATTAAACTTTTAAAAAAATATGTATCAGAAAATGGTAAAATTTTACCTTCAAGAATTACAAATGTATCTCAGAAGAAACAAAGAGAACTTTCTCTATCAATTAAAAGAGCTAGAAACCTAGCACTTATATAATATGAAAGTAATTTTATTAGAAAATGTTAAAAGAATTGGATCTATTGGTGAAGTAATAGATGTAAAAAGAGGTTTTGCTAGAAACTTTTTAATTGCTAATAAAAAAGCTCTTTATGCATCTAAAGAAAATATAAAAGAAGTTGAGAAGATTAAAGCTGAGTTATCTAAAAAAGATAATGAAAAGAAAAAAGAGGCTTCTCAAATTGCAGAACAAATTAATGGTAAAGAGTATTCTGTCAAAAAACTAAGTACAGAAAACAATGAACTTTATGGTTCAGTTAAACCAACTGAAATTTCAAAACTTATTCATGAAGAAAACAAAATTGATATTAAGCCTTCAATGATACAACCAGTTGAAGAAATAAAAGCTTTAGGAAAATTTAAAGTTAAAATTTCTTTACACTCAGAAGTTGATGCTGAAATTACAATTAATGTTTCTTCAGCTGATACAATTCAATAATTATACATTCTTTTCCCCAGTAATAATTTATAATTTGATTTAATCGATTTTCATGTAAGTTAATTTCATGGAAAACAACTTAAGTGTAGTTAAAGATCAATTTAAAGAATTACCAAATAACATCGAAGCAGAACAAGCTGTTATAGGATCTATTCTTGTGAGTAATGATATTTTTGATGAAATAAATACAATAATTTCTAGTATTAATTTTTATGATCCAATGCATCAAAAAATATTTGAAGCTATAGAAAGTCTTATCTACAAAGGAATGTTAGCTAACCCAATAACTTTAAAAAATTATTTTGAAGATGAAAAAGATGATCTAAATGTTCCAGAATATTTGGTAAAAATCACGAAGTTTTCTACATCAGTTAGACAAGCAATAGAATACTCAAAAATAATTTACGATATGTTTGTAAGAAGAGAATTAATAAAGATTTCTGAACAAACTATTGATAGTGCAAAATTAAATGATCTAGATACTAACGGACAATCTATAATCGAAAGTTCTGAGAGATTATTATTTGATTTAGCTGAAAAAGGTTCTTTCAATTCTTCTTTAGTAAAATTTGATGAAGCAATGAAACAAACAATTGAAATGGCTTCGGCTGCCTATAAGAATGAGGAGGGAATCGTTGGTGTTCCAACTGGTTTAAGAGATTTGGATGATAAGCTTGGTGGTTTACATCAATCAGATTTAATTATTATTGCTGGTCGACCATCAATGGGTAAAACCTCACTTGCAACAAATATTGCATTTAATGCTGCTCAAAAACTACAAGAGAGTGGTAAGAAATCATCTGTAGCTTTCTTTTCACTTGAAATGTCTTCAGAACAATTATCTACAAGAATTATATCTGAACAAGCTAGAATTAGCTCTAATGATATTAGAAGAGGAAGAATATCTGACGATCAGTTTGATAAGTTTTTAGAAACATCAAAAAATATCTCTGAGCTACCTCTTTATATTGACGAAACTCCAGCAATAAGTATTGCTGCTTTGAGTAATAGAGCAAGACGAATTAAAAGACTTTTTGGTCTTGATATGATAGTGGTTGATTATATCCAGCTGATGAGAGGAACTACATTCAATAAAGATGGAAGGGTTCAAGAAATTTCACAAATTACTCAAGGACTTAAGGCAATAGCCAAAGAACTCTCTGTTCCTGTGGTTGCTCTTTCGCAGCTGTCTCGACAAGTAGAACAAAGAGATGATCATAAACCACAATTAGCAGACCTAAGAGAATCTGGATCTATTGAACAAGATGCCGATGTTGTAATGTTTGTTTATAGAGAAGGATATTATTTGCAAAGAAAAGAGCCAAGAGAAGCAACAGTTGAGCACGCTGAATGGCAAGCAAAAATGAATGAGGTTGCTCATTTGGCGCAAATTATTATCGGAAAACAAAGACATGGTCCTATTGGTAATGTAACTCTTGAATTTGAAGAAAGATTTACAAAATTTAAGGATACTCAATTAAGTTAAATTCCAATATAAAGAGCTTGAATGTTAGCTCATTTTTATCAAAACGTTATCCTCAAAAATCCAAAAGCAATATTTGTATTGTTAATTATTGCTATTTTAAGTTTTGGATACTATTCAAAAAATTTTAGGCTAGATGCTTCATCAGAAACCCTATTAATAGAAGGTGATCCAGATTTAGCTTACTTGAAAGAAGTCTCTGAAAGATATGGATCTAAAGAATTTTTAATACTTACTTATACACCTAATGAGGGAATGGTAACTGACTCTTCAATTAACAATTTATTAAGTTTAAAATATAAAATTCAAAGTCTCAGCTGGGTCCATAGTGTGATTACATTATTAGACATACCACTTTTAAATAATTCGGATGCTCCTCTTCAAGAAAGACTTGAAAGCTTCAAAACCTTAAAAGATGAAGATGTTGATAGAGATCGAGGTTTTAAGGAAATTTTAAATAGTCCTGTTTTTAGGAATTTTGTCATTAGTGAAGACGGTAAAACTAGTGGGATTATTGTTAATATTAAACAGTCTCAAAAATTAGAAAATATATCAAAAGAAGAAGTTGAGCTTATTAAAGATCAAATCAAAAAACAAAACCATAAGAATATTTTAGAAATTAGACAAGTTATTGAAAGTTATAGTGATGTTGGAAAGATTTATCTAGGAGGAATACCAATGATTGCTGATGATATGATGACTTTTATCAAAAGCGATATAATAGTTTTTGGTTTAGGAGTTTTGTTATTTATAATTGCTACTTTATGGATTGTTTTTAGAAATCTTCTTTGGATTATAGTTCCTATAAGTAGTTGTTTTTTTTCTGTGATAATTATGATGGGATTACTTGGATTGTTAGGGTGGAAAGTTACAGTCATCTCATCAAATTTCATTGCACTGATGTTAATTTTAACAATGGCAATGAATATTCATATGAGTACTAGATTTCTTCAGCTTAAAAAAGATTTTCCATCAAAAAATAATTTTGAAATTATTTCCTTAACAACTTCAAAAATGTTTTGGCCGATTCTTTATACTGTTCTCACAACAATTTTCGCATTCTTATCTTTAATTTTTAGTGAAATAAAACCTATTATTGATTTTGGTTGGATGATGACTTTTGGTTTAATTACATCATTTATAATTACATTTACTCTTCTACCTACCCTTTTAAACTTTGCTCCCACAAACAATATTTCGGTTAAAAAAGAACAGAAATCTAAAATAACAAATTTACTTAGTTTAATTTCTATAAATAATAAAAACTCAATCTTCTTGGTAAGTGGAATAGTTATAATATTCAGTATTATTGGAATAAGTAAGCTTGAAGTTGAAAATAGTTTTATAAATTACTTTGATAAGAATACTGAAATTTATAAAGGTATGAAACTTATAGATGAAGAACTAGGTGGAACCACTCCTTTAGAAATTATTATAAAATTTCCTACGAAAGAAAAGGTCAAAAAATCTGAAGAAGATGATGAATTTGATGATTGGGGCGATGAAGAAGATACTAATGATGAAAAATACTGGTTTACCAAAGATAAAATTGATTTAATCACATCTGTTCATAATTACTTAGATAGTTTACCTGAAATTGGTAAAGTTTTATCTTTTTCATCAATTATTGAAGTTGCTACTCAATTAAACAACAATAAACCTTTAGGAACTTTAGAAATGGGCGTGCTTTACTCTAAAATTCCTGAGAGTATTAAAACTGAAATAATTGATCCCTATCTTTCAATTAAAGATAATGAAGCTCGAATTAGTTTAAGAATTATAGACTCGCAGGAAGATTTAAGAAGAAATGATTTAATTAACAAAATCAATTTTGATCTAAAAGATAAATTTGGTTTAGAAGAGAAAGATTACAAATTAGCAGGTGTATTAATATTATTTAATAACTTATTACAAAGCCTGTTTAAATCTCAAATTTTAACATTAGGATTGGTTATGATTGGAATATTTTCAATGTTTATAATCTTATTTAGAAATATCAAACTTTCATTGATTGGTGTTGTTCCAAACTTTATTGCTGCTTTTTTTATACTAGGAATAATTGGATTGTTAGGAATACCTTTGGACATGATGACGATAACAATTGCAGCAATTACAATTGGAATTGCTGTAGATAATAGCATTCACTATATTTATAGATTTAAAGAAGAGTTTAATAAAATAAAGGATTACAACAAAACATTAAAAACGTGTCATTCAACTGTTGGTGTTGCTATACTAAACACTTCAATTACGATTGTTTTTGGATTTTCAATTTTGGTGTTATCAAAATTTATACCAACAATTTATTTTGGGATATTTACTGGACTGGCTATGTTGTTGGCTATGATTTCAGTACTGACTCTGCTTCCTGCATTAATCTTAATAATTAAACCTTTTGGCAAATCATCTTAATGTTAGAAATCATAAAAGATTTATATAAAGCCATATCGATAATTGATTTAATTTATCTAATTTTAACAATCCTTTCTTTGATTAATTGTTATAAAAAGGGTTTTATTTTAAGTGTTCTTTCAATGGCTAAATGGTTAATTACATACATAATTACATTAATTGTATTTCCAAAAATCAAACCATTAGTTCAACATATAATTGATAATCAGTTTGTGCTTGATGTAAGTTTGGGGATAATAATATTTATAATTATTTTATTTTTAGTAAATTTTATCAATAAAATAATTAGTAAAGTTTTTGTTTATGCAGGTATGGGTGGCTTAGATGTAACTTTAGGATTCTTTTTTGGCTTTATAAGAGCTTACATTATATCAGTTTGTATTTTTTCAGGTGTTCATATCGTTTATAATTATGATAAATGGCCAATAAATTTTGGCAAATCATACGTCTTTCCATATTTAGAAAAAGGTAGTAGTTATCTGATAAAAGAATTTCCTAATGAAAAAACATATCAAGATTCTAAAAAAAAAATTAAAGAACTATAATCCAAGACTTAAGGAGGAATGTGGAGTTTTTGGTATTAGCAATGCAAAAGATGCCTCAGCTTTAACTGCTCTAGGGCTTCATGCTCTTCAACATAGAGGTCAGGAAGGTTGTGGAATAGTTACTTTTGATGGAAAAAAGTATTATTCGGAAAAAAGATTTGGCTTAGTTGGAGATAATTTCAACAAAGAAAAAGTGCTTAACAATCTTAAGGGAAATTATGCAATTGGACATAACAGATACAGTACGACTGGAAACAATATATTAAGAAACATACAGCCTTTTTTTGCTGATACCAATGCAGGTGGAATTGGAGTTGCACATAATGGAAATCTTACTAATTCAATAGCTTTGAGAAAAAAACTAGTTGAAGATGGAGCTATATTTTACACTACCTCAGACACTGAAACGATTGTTCAATTAATTGCTAAATCAAAGAGACCGAAAACAATTGATAAAGTAATTGACGCAATTTTTCAAATTCAAGGTGGCTATGCATTAGTGATGTTAACTCAAAACTCTTTAATTGGAGTTAGAGATCCTTACGGAATTAGACCACTGGTAATTGGTAAGCTTGGCAATAGTTATGTCTTAGCATCTGAAACTTGTGCCTTTGATATAATTGGTGCAAAGTTTGTAAGAGAAGTTGAAAATGGCGAGATAGTTTTAATTGAGAACAATGAATTGAAAAGTATAAAGCCTTTCCCTGCTAAAAAAGTTAGGCCTTGTGTTTTTGAGTATATTTATTTTTCAAGACCAGACAGTCTGATTGGAGGAAAAACAGCATATGAGCATAGAAAAAACATCGGCAGAGAGCTTGCAAAAGAAAATGATACTGATGCCGATATAGTGGTTCCAGTACCAGACTCTGGAAATGCTGCTGCTATGGGTTTTGCTCAAGAATTAAAAATGAACTTTGAACATGGATTAATTAGAAATCATTATGTTGGAAGAACCTTCATTGAACCAAGCCAAAAAATTAGAAGCTTGGGTGTTAAATTAAAATTAAATGCTAATCAAACAACAATAAAAAATAAAAAAATTATTCTAATTGATGACTCTCTTGTTCGGGGAACAACATCTTATAAAATTGTTAAAATGCTTTATGACGCTGGTGCAAAAGAAGTTCATGTTAAAATTGCGTGCCCTGAAATAAGATACCCAGATTTCTACGGTGTAGATACACCTACAAAAAAAGAATTGTTAGCAGCAAATAAAACAAATGATGAAATTTGTGAATATATTGGAGCTAAATCTTTAAGATTTTTATCAATAGAAGGATTGTATAGAGCAATTGGTTTTGAAAAAAGAAACGAAACATATCCACAATTAACAGATCATTATTTCACAGGCGAATATCCTGTTAAATTAGTAGATGAATTAGGCGATAATAAAATAACTCAGTTATCTTTACTAAGTACTGGATCAAATAATTAAGTTATGAAAACAGTTAATTTTACTGAAATGAAAAATGGAACTAAGGAAGATTATGAGCTTCTTGAAAAATTTGAGAAAAACTTTGAAAGACAAACAGCTGAAAGAGTTTTAAATTATTTATCTAAACAAACTACTACTTTAGAGGGTTACAAAATCACTAGACTAGAGCATTCATTACAAGCTGCAACAAGAGCTTTTAAAAATAAAGAAAGTGATGAAATGGTTGTTGCAACTTTACTACATGACATTGGGGATGATCTAGCACCAATGAATCATTCTCAATATGCCGCATCTATATTAAGACCTTATGTTTCAGAAAGAACTTATTGGATTGTTCTACACCATGGCCTTTTTCAAACTTACTACAGCGCTCATCATTTAGGTGGTGACAGAAATGCAAGAGATAAATTTAAAGATCACAAGTATTATCAAGACACTATAGATTTTTGTGAAAAATATGACCAATGCTCTTTTGACCCTGATTACAAAAGTATGACTTTGGATGATTTTAAGCCATTAGTTAAAAAAATATTCGCAAAAGAGCCTTATTATTATCTTTAAATTTAGGTATAAATCACTACTTACAGCGCATGATTGATTCAAAAGAGAAAATTATAAATTATTTTAAATCAGGTATTAAAGAACCCAAAAATTTCAAAATTGGGATCGAGCATGAAAAGTTTTTATTTAATAATTCGAACAATAAAAGGATTAATTATTCAAAAATAAAAGAAATGTTTACAGCCTTGCTTGAATTTGGCTGGAATCCAGTTTTTGAAAAGGAAAATATCATTGCTCTTAATAAAGGTGGTAAAAATATAACTCTTGAACCAGGCAATCAAATAGAATTATCAGGAGATAAATTAAATCATATGCACGAAGCTTGTGCGGAGTCACAAGACTATTTGTTTGAATTAAAACAAGTTACAAAAAAATTAGATATAAAAATTGTTAGTGCAGGATTCGATCCAATATCTAAATTAAATGAAATCCCAAATAATCCTAAACAAAGATATGAATTGATGACTAAGGATATGCCTTTAGGTGGTGAACTTAGTTTAGATATGATGTATCGAACATGTGGCACACAATTAAATATAGATTATAGTTCAGAAGAAGATTTTATTAAAAAGTTTAGGGTAGCAAACTCAATAGTACCCATTGCAATTGCTTTGTTTGCGAATTCCTCAATTGTGGAGAAAAAAAATAGCAACTATTTATCTTATAGATCTAAAGTATGGCAAAGTACTTCCAGAGGTGGATTGCCCAAATTATTTTTTAAAAATATGAATTTTGAAAAATATGCAGATTTTGTAATTAATTTTCCTATATTATTTATACAAAATAAAGATCAGTATATTTCAGGAAGGAAATATACTTTTAAAGATTTTATGGAAGGAAAAATCCAAGAAATTGGAAATAGACTTCCAACTGAAGCAGATTTAACAACTCACTTAAGTACAATATTTACTGAAAATAGAGTTAAGAAATATATTGAATTAAGATCGATGGATACTTGTGGTTGGGATTGTTTATGTGCAGGACCAGCTTTCAATATAGGCATGCTTTATGGAAATTTAGATGAAGTTTATGAACTAATTTCAACATGGGAGATCGATAAGATAATTAACGCTTATCTAGAGGCGCCACAAAAGGGATTTAATACTCAATTAATGGGTAAAGATCTTCTTTATTGGTCATCTACACTTTTAGATCTTTCAAGAAAAGGTTTAGAGAAAAGAGATGTTTTAAGTAAAAAAGGTAATAACGAGACTGTATTCCTAAACCATCTACAAAAAGTAATTGATAATAAGACAACAAACGCAGATCATATGATTAGTAAATTTTCAAAAAACGAAAATTTAGACGAATTGTATGATAAATAAAATTGTTGCTGTTCAAGGAAACCATCCTTCTAAACTAAATCCTTTAACGGATACAAGTGTTTTTTTAGCAAACGAAATTCAGAACAAAAAATATAAAATTTTCTATTACAATCCAAAAGACTTATCGGTTGTTAATTCGAAAGTTATAGCTAAAGGTTTTTTTATTAAATTTAACTATAGCAATAAAAAATTTTATAAAATCATAAAAAAGCAAAATCTAGACTTAACAAAATGTAAATTTATTCTTATCCGCCAAGATCCACCCTTTAATCTTGAGTATATTTCAACAACATACATTTTGGATGCAATAAAGACTAAAGTTAAAATAATTAACAACCCTACCTCTGTAAGGAATATTTCTGAAAAATTGTATTCATCTAAATATCAAAAATACATGCCGGCTACTATTTTTACTCAAAATATGGATGAAATAAAAAAATTTTTCAAAAAGAACAAAAAAGTCATTTTAAAACCCATCCATAGTTTCAGTGGAAATGATATTCATTTACTAACTAAATTTAATTCAAAATTAGTTAATAAATTTATAAAAAAACACGATCATATTATGTGCCAAAAATTTCTTCCTAAAATAAGTAAAGGAGACAAAAGAGTTTTTATTATTAATGGGAAAGTATGTGGTGCAATTTCAAGAGTTCCAAAGAAAGGTTCAATTTTAAGTAATTTGAGTAAAGGAGCAAAACCAACTAATATAAAATTAACAAGTAAAGAAATTAAAATTTCAAAATTAATTGCAAAAGATTTAAAAAAAGAAAATATTTTTTTTGCAGGCATTGATTTTATTGATCAAAAACTCAATGGAGATATTAATGTTACCTCTCCAACTGGACTTAAAACACTTTATGATCTATCAGGAAGAAATTTAGCTAAAACTTTTTGGAAAGAGCTTAAAGCATGAACAATTTAACCAATCAGCAAAAAGGTTCATTGATGGCTTTTATAGGAGTTATGTTTATAACTCCAGATTCTTTACTAATTAGATTATCAAATATTGATACTTGGGGGATGCTTTTTTACCGAGGAGCAATACCATTTGTGGTGGTTTTAGTTGGTCTTCTTTTATTTTATAAAAATAATTTCTTAAAAGCTTTGTTTAAAATTGGTTACCCAGGGATTTTTTATGTAATTAGTTTTTCTATTTGTAATATTACTTTTATTATTTCAATTCAAAATACTAATGTAGCAAACACTTTATTGATGGTAGCTCTTGCACCAATGCTCTCAGCAATCTTAGGGGCTATTTTCTTAAAAGAAAAACCAGATAATAAAACTTGGGTCGCTATAATAATTACCTTCATTGCTTGTGTTTATATTTTTTACGACTCTTTAAGTCTTGGCAATTTTTATGGAGATATGTTTGGTTTAATCACTTCTTTTGGATTAGCTTGTAATGCTAACATTGCGAGATACGCTAAAACTATTGATTTAGTTCCTGCTGCTGTAATTGGAAAATCGTGCGTTGCTATATTTGCTTTTTTCTTTGTTAAAGACTTTGCATTAGTTGGAAATGATCTTTTTTATATACCTTTGATGTGTGTAATGTGTGTAGCCATACCATTTGTTTTAGTCACCATAGCACCAAGATTTATAACTGCAGCTGAAGTTAATCTATTTTTCCTATTAGAAACTATCCTTGGACCGATATGGGTTTGGATGGTTATTAAAGAACAGCCCTCTAACGAGACTATCTATGGAGGTATCGTTATCATTATTACGATAGCAATTCATTCTTTACTGGCCATAAAAAAAACACAAACCAAAACTACGTAGCCAGAAAATATTAAACTTAAAAACTAAATATGCAAAAAGAAGTAAAAAAGTCTTGGGCTCTATTTATAGGGATAGGGGTAATGATGATTGCTCATGGATTGCAAATGCAAATTATGGGTATTCGATCAGTGCTTGAAGATTTTAGTGTTTTTACAACTGGTATATTTATGTCAGGTTATTACATTGGTTACTTTATTGGGTCTAGAACTACTCCAAACTTTGTATCTAAAGTAGGTCACATTAGAGTATTTGCAGCTTTTGCATCGCTTGCATCATTAAGTGCTCTGCTTGCAGTAGTTTATGTAAATCCATTTATGTGGACTATCAGTAGATTTATAACTGGGATTAGTTTGGTTAGTTGTTATGTCGTAACAGAAAGTTGGTTGAATGATAGAGCAACAAATAAAAATAGAGGTCAATTATTATCTGCTTACATGATGGTAATTTATTTTGGACTAGCAGTAGGAATGTTACTTCTTAACTTAAGTGAACCAAAAGCATATGAGCCTTTTATTTTAGTATCTATTCTTTTATCTTTAGCACTTGTTCCAATTTTATTAACCAAAAGACCAGCTCCTAAATTTAAAAAAATAGAAACAATAAGTATTAAAGAATTGTATGAAATATCTCCTCTTGGAACGTTTAGTTCTTTTTTTACTGGAGTTATTCATGCTGCATTTTTTTCTTTAATATCTGTTTATGCAACACTTGCTAAATTTACTCTATTTGAAACTTCAATTTTATTATTTATAGCAACAATTGCTGGTGTACTTGGTCAAGGACCCATTGGATATTTTTCAGATCAATACGATAGAAGAAGAGTAATCGTTGTAACTACTTTCGGAAGTTCTGCTTTAGCATTACTGTCAATTTTAACTTCAAATGATCCTATTCAAAATATTTACTACATGGATGAACTTGCATTTAAAAAAATAGTATTCTTCATTGCAGTAGGACTATATTCAAGTTTATGTTTACCTTTATTTTCACTTAATCTTGCACATACAAATGATTTTGTTCCTAAATCAAAATTTGTTGCAGCTGGAGGTGGATTGCAATTAATATTTGGTGTTGGAGCTATCAGTGGTCCAATTTTATGTTCATTGTTTATGGAATGGTTTGGATTAAATGGATTTTTTGTTTTTTTAATTTTAGCTCACGCTTTAATTGGTGCATTTGGTTTATACAGAATGAGAATTAGAGAAACTGTAGACAATCCAGACTCTACTTTTACACCTGTTCCAGCAACCATTACACCAGCTGGACTGGAACTAGACCCCGATACACCTGCAACACTTGATGAAAATCCAGTTAATGAAACTGCAAAACCTTAATTAATTATTTCTATTTTATCACCGACATTAATTTTGGAGGATGAAAGAATTTGGCATCTAAGGCCTCCTTTTCTCATAAATTCTTTAAGAATATTTTTTTGATCAAGCATTTCAGTCAAATGTCGACACGGTCTACATAATTCAATTCCCTCTAATTCAACATTTCCTACTTTCAATTTTTTTCCAATTAAATCATTTAACTGAATGCCTTTTGTAACAACGTTCCGTCTAAAATTGATGTAAGGTATATCGAGCCCAAATTTAATATTATATTCATCAATATTTTCAGCCTCTATTAAAGATAATTGATTGTAAGGATCATTAAAATCATGAAAATGTCGATCACCTACTATTCCTTTATTAGCTAAAACCTCAATTGAATTTACTTCCTTGATTGGTTGATTGTTGTTAGCGGTAATTCCTAATTTAAATA